>NZ_JBSWVF010000009.1:0-224198 GCF_056159445.1 Pseudomaricurvus sp. ABR4_320
GAATTCTCCTTAGAGTCAGTCTATAGTTAATACACTTACATCGTTAAGTCGATAGTAGCAGGGTAGAAACAGAGGGAGGTTTGAGCTTCCCGCTGATTGAGGCGCCGATAGTTACAGGGCTCTGGAGGCGATTTGGGCGGGGCGTATGATGAAAAAATGCCATCGGAGGATTGTTTGAGATGAGAATCGTGGCATTCCTCGGATGATAGAATAGTAACGTGCTAAGCGGGTGTTGGGTGTACGGGTCAAGAGTGTTCCAGAAAGTACTTATTTTATTACTTTTCTTGTCCTATGACGCTTTCGGCCAAGAGATCTATAAGTATAAGAACGAAAATGGCAAGTGGGTATTTACCGACAAGCGGCCTGTACATCTTGAAGACGATACTTTTGAGAGTATTGAATACGAAAGAGCAAAGCGAAAGCCAAGTCCGCGAGTCTTTCATCGCTATTCAAAGGGTAAATACACGATTGTCGCAGATAATCCACTCTATGCTCCCGTCGAGTTTAAAGTAAAATCAAAGGAATTTTCTGAAGGCTTTAAAGGCTTCGTTGTGCCTTCAGCAAGCCAAAAAGTCCTATTTGAAAGCCAGAGTAGAATTGACGGATTTCGCTATGGTTGGTGTCTCGGAGATCCCAGCGCGGTCGAGGATGAATATATCTACAAGGTGCCGATTTCATCGATGGCTTCTCATAAAATCACCCAATCGTTCAACGGGCGTTTTTCACATTCTGAACCGCCAAATCAATATGCTGTCGATATCGCATTACCGGTTGGTACGGATATTAGCGCAGCCAGAGGCGGCACTGTTATTTGGGTGAAGGATGATTATCACATGGGTGGCAGAAATGACTTTTTTCTCGATAAAGCCAATTTTGTCAAAGTACTTCATGATGATGGCACCTACGCCACTTATGCACATATTCTCAGTGGTACGGCTAAAGTAAGTGCCGGAGGAGTGGTCGAGACTGGTGATCTCTTGGCGAGATCGGGCTCATCCGGATATTCGACTGGCCCTCATCTTCATTTCGTCATTCGCAAGAATTCGAATTTTAAAAGTATCTCCACGCCATTTAAATTTGGCTCAAATGAGGGCGACGTGTTTATCCCAAAGGCGGGTATGAAAGTTGAAGGCCTGGGTAAGGGGTTTTGATTTGCCAGCAAAAAAGTAGTCTGGTCCAACATTACTAATGTCTTTAGTAGCAATGGTCTGAAAAACTTCTTAAGCAAGGAGGCAACTGATTGAGAAATGTAAACGCTCTTGTGCTGATGGTGATGTCGTTCTGTTGTATGGCGAATGACAGCAATCAGCCGGTTATCCCGATTGAAATTGATGAGGTAATCTCAACATCATGGCCAGAAGGGGGCGGCTTTTTTCGTGCCATCGTGAGTAATTCTGAGATCAATCCGTGCATTGTGATCGAATCACTCAGTCTATTAGAGGGTAAACGGATTGCGTTTGCTCAGCTATGTCCTACCGATATACAGATCGCAGATTATTATTTTGAGGGAAAAGACTTAGTCATTACAGATGACTATGCAGGCTTTTATGAGGAGGGGACTTACTTTAGGGACGATTCGTTAATTGTCAGGTTTGAAGTATTCCTAAATAGGGGCCCAAGTTTTCTCGGTCATTGTAAAATTCCCTTAGCTCCCGCCACCATCGGTGTGGCCCAATGTGAAAAGGGGAGTACTGAGCAATAGAGATGGTAGGTCATCCGGCGCTGTTTGATTTCTGCGAGAGGTTTGGTGGCATAAGGTAGCTACCCATGGTCATCTGACGTTGGTGGTGGAATTGCCGCTCTAGAGCTTCGTTCCAATGAGGACGCCACTGCCGGGGCTGCAAGAATCACGTTCGCTTGTCGCTGGGAAAGCATCAACTTCGGATGTTTCATTATCAGCCGGAGCTCTAGGGGCTGCGCTTTTCCCCGGTGAAAAGCGATTGACTGGCTCGCCGTCCGGTGTCTCAAGGGTGATAGGTAGGCATACTTTCATCGATACGTTGTATTTTTATGTGCCTGCCGTGACAATGCGGCTCCGCTTATTGTCAAAACGTCGCTTTTCCTGGAGTTATCCTTGACGAACGCTACCGATAACCGCGCTACCCAGATTGGCGTAATCAGTGCTATTGCTGCCTACTTAATGTGGGGGCTCGCACCGCTGTATTTCAAGCAGCTGGGAGCAATGCCGGCAATGGATGTCCTGATGCACCGCATTGTGTGGTCGGCCGTGGTGCTTTTTGTTTTGGTGATCGCGCTTGGACAATGGCTAAAGGTCAGGGCGGCGCTGGCGTCGTTCCAGGTCATGAAGGTGCTTTTCTTTGCCGGGTTATTGTTGGCGTCAAATTGGCTCTTGTTTATCTGGGCGATAAACAACGACCATATCCTGGACGCCAGCTTAGGTTATTACATCAATCCGCTCATTAATGTGTTTTTTGGTCGGGTTTTTCTTGGTGAAAGGCTTCGGCCTTTGCAACAGATTGCGGTAGGGTTGGCGCTCATTGGCGTGGCGATTCTAATCCTGTCGTACGGCGAAGTACCCTGGATTGCACTGGTACTGGCGTTTACGTTTAGTATCTACGGCCTATTAAGAAAGCGTGTGGCGGTTGAGGCTATGCCAGGGTTGTTTATTGAGAGCCTGATATTATTACCCGTTGCGCTGATTTATTGGGCTGGATTTGCCAGCGAGCAGAGTAACATGTTGGCGAATACGATGTCCTTCAACGCCTGGATCTTCGCTGCTGGTATTGTGACGACGGCCCCGTTGCTGTGCTTTACGATCGCCGCGCGACGAATCTTGTATTCCACTTTGGGATTCTTTCAGTACATAGGTCCGTCATTGATGTTTATGTTAGCGGTCTTTCTTTACGGGGAGCCGCTGGATGAGTCTCGGTTGGTAACCTTTGGCTTTGTGTGGTGCGCCCTAATCTTGTTTAGCGCTGATTCTCTGCGGGCCTATCGAATGCAGAGAAGAACCCTGCAGCCACTGTGATTCAACGCTTAGCGTTTGCTAGTAACTTAACGTCACAAAACGATTCATTGGAAGTTCCCATGTTTGAGCCTCTGATAAGCGAAGAGCATTATCCACTAAGCGTTAAATTGGTCGAATGTGACGGTATAGTCACGTTTGAGGATCAAATCGACGATATATCTCAACGTGATCTCGAATTTCTGGGTAGTATTCGTGACTGCTATTGTGCTTATGGTGCTATGGATAGCAGCATTCTCCCGTTTACATGCGGGTTAGCTCATGCCCTCGAGAGGAATTTGCCGACCTGTGAACAGGTGTTGCATTCCCTGTCGGTTACTCATTTTAAAAGTCAGCATATTTCACACCTAGCTCAGGTAAATATTGATTATCCCGGATATCAGCCAAATACCGAGAACGATGAAATCCATACGGATAGTGTTAATCAGTATATTTTTAATTACGAAAACCCTGAGGAATACAGCTTTCGTTTGCACCAGAAATTAAAGGACTGTGTTATTGACGAACATTTGTATTATGTGCTGATTCACGATCTGGTGAAATACGAGCGGTCTGTTGGGGCGCGGTCCAATGAACGTTTAGGCTTCAGCAGCGGGGTGGTGCTTTTTGCTGTTGGAGTCTCGAAACGCTCGGGCCGTTTGATGGGCGTTGTTACAAGTCAGGCTTGCCACAACTTATGTGATTAACCGATGAACACCTCTTAATGTAAGCCTTTTGGATTTTGGCTCTGGCGAGGTGGTACACGCGAAGACTCTTATTTCAGTATATGGTTTGCTCACTGTACGCAGTCGCTCCTTGTCGACACTATCTTTCAGCATTTCTCTAATACCCATTTGCATGAGTCAATAGATTGTCCGTCTACTGTATTGATTGAAAGTCACCATTTGCAAAACCATAGAAAATTATGATCGAAGAACGTATCAAAAAAGACATTATGGCGCGAATCCGCGCTGCAGAAATGGAGCATGGAGTTCGGGTTCTATACGCAGTGGAATCCGGCAGTCGGGCGTGGGGTTTTGAGTCTCCGAACAGCGATTATGATGTCCGATTTATTTACGCGCATCCAAAGGATTGGTATGTCGCTGTTGATCTTGAGGAAAAGCGAGACGTTATTGAATATGAGATTATCGACGAAATAGATATCAGTGGTTGGGATGTTAGAAAGGCTCTCAGATTATTTTGGAAATCCAACCCTGCGTTCATAGAATGGCTGCAGTCACCGATTGTGTATGTTGAGGAGGGGCGTTTTGCGCAAATGGCTCGTAGTCTGGTTCCTGCGACCTATTCCACGGAAAAGGGAATTTACCATTATCGAAGTATGGCTAAGACGAATTATCGTGGCTATTTAAAAGGCGATATGGTGCCCTTGAAGAAATACTTTTACGTGCTTCGTCCGCTGCTCTCGATCCTGTGGATTGAGCGGTACGGCTCACCTGCACCGATTGAGTTTCATCGCTTAAAAGCCCTGCTATCGGATGATAAAAGCCTTAGCGCGCGAATCGACGAGCTGCTACTGCGGAAGAAGCGCAGCCTTGAAAAAGAAACTGCACCTCCGATTGTGGAGCTTAACGAATTTATCGAAGGCGAACTGGCTCGCCTAGACGACTACCGTGAGCATCCCGGCTCACGAGACCAAGAAATGTCGATGTTGAACTGCTTGTTCCACGATGTCTTGGAGGTGTAAAACGTGCGTTCGAGCCGAAAGTCTAAGCTAATGGCAAGAATAACGACAAATTTTGCATGGATATACTGACCATTGCTTAACTCCGCTTTTTCGTTTTACCTTGCACTGATTTGAAGCGGGGATTGGATTTACAGATAACGTATATGCGACCTCTGCGCTTTACCACCTGACAATCTGGATGCCTTGATTTGGCGCTTTTGAGCGAGCTTAAAACTTGCATTACCGTTTCATCCCTCGATTAAATCGTTTTTTGAATTTGGCGATTCGGCCATCGTTTTGAGCAATCCGCTGTTTCCCTGTGTAAAACGGATGTGATTCGCTTGAAACATCAAGCGTCATATAGGGGTAGGTTTTACCCTCGAACTCCGCAGTGTGTGACGTTTTTAAGGTGGAACCTATAACAAAGTAACTATCAGACGTAGTGTCGTGGAATAAAACATCTCGATACTCCGGATGAATATTAGGTTTCATGAGTTAATCTCTGACCGTAAAAATGAAACATTATAACATTACGCCACTTAATGCAAATGTCTCTCATTAGCATTAAATTTGAAGAGGGGTTTGCTTCGAAAATAAGAGGCTATTTAAATTGAACTGGGAAGTACCAGTGCCTTCTGATGATGAAATAAAAAGATTGCCAGTTTAGGGCGCGGTTTCTGACCTGTTCATGGATGCAGAGCTGGACGATATCGACGATTATTATGTTGACCGTATTACAGGGGCATCCGGCTACTCACTCGAAGACATCAATGATCCCTTTAGGAATGAGCCGTTTCCCGTCTGTGGCGACAATCTGCAGATTATCGCTGGCGAATGGACTGGGCTCCGACCCGTTTAGCTGAGAGAAAGCATCTTGTCCATCCTATCGCGAAAGAGTACGCCTTTACTTGATGCTGGAATTATTTCAAAAGACGTAATTGTCGAAATGATGATGCAAGAGCTGGTTAACCTGTGCCAGTAATTTGCCGAAAGCCTATAGTGAGGCTGTGTTTCATGAAGGCAAACCGGTATCTATAAAAACGGGTCTGTCATCTTGGCGATTTAGGCGATTTCCCTATAAATATGAGTCCCGCTAATGCTTTGATGAATTAATACCACTTTTTTTCATGGTTCAGTCCCAGTATAAAGCATCTGCCGCTTTTAACTGGATACGATTGTTCTTCGGTTGCTTTGGTCGCCACGAAGTCAAACGTTGTGGATAAGGTGAAATCGAAGGAATAGCAGATCCAGAAAAAGCCATTACGACATTCATATTTTCTTAGACACAGTATACGTGATCACTATGAAAAAAGACTTTGTGTTTTCCATAAAAAAAATGTTTTCGATGAAAACTATCAGCCATCGAACAGTACACGCATTACGACGAACTTTGCTAATCTAGCCCGGGGTGATATGCGGAAAGAGAATCTGCGCAATACCTTGAGGATGATCGACAATCGTTTTAACGCTTTGGCAGCTTGGGATAATCCTAAAGGTGATCGCTATTCTCTCCAGTTAGAAATTATTTCCGTTGATATGGATGTTGAGGGCAGGGGCTATACCTTCCCATCAATCGAATTACTTAAAACCACTATTGTTGATCGCAAAACCAATGATCGTATAGAAGGCATCTTAGGCAATAATTTTTCATCTTACGTGCGGGATTATGATTTTAGCGTATTGTTGCTAGAGCATAATAGGGGTAAATCAAAATTTAGTGTTCCAGATAACTTTGGTGATCTCCATGGAAAGCTCTTTAAGTCTTTTGTGAGTTCCGAAGTTTATAACCAGCATTTTAATAAGCCACCGGTAATATGTTTGAGTGTTTCGGATAATAAAATTTATCATCGTATTGAAAATCAGAATCCAGTGTTGGGTTTTGAATATCAGCCAAATGAATCTTCGTTAACTGAACAGTATTTTAAAAAATGGGGTTGCAGGTTCGTTATTTTATGCCGCCCGATACCGCTGCACCTTTAGCGTTTTATTTCTTTGGTGATCTACTCAATGATTACGCAAATCTAGAGTTGATTAGCACCATCAGTACTATGGAGACTTTTCAAAAAATCTATCGCCCTGAGATTTACAACGCGAATTCTGTTGCTGGACATCGATATCAACCCAGTTTAAATAATCGGGATCATTCGTTAACTCAAATAATATATGATCGAGAAGAAAGGAGCACTCTGGCTCTAAAGCAGGGACGTTTTGCCGAAGAGAACTTTATCAAACCATACCAAAGAATATTGGAAAGTTGGTCTGAAAATTACGTTCTTTAGTTCTGGTTATCACTTTAAATATCCACTTTTTGCAATCAAATCTCACCAGTTTCTAGGTTAGGGCGTCTTGGGTACTATCTTCCATTCACTTCATTTTGCAACAGCATCTACTATGAAAAAACTATTACCGACATCGACGGCAGGTAGCCTGCCTAAGCCGTCTTGGCTTGCTCAACCCGAAACACTTTGGTCGCCCTGGAAATTACAGGGCGATGAGTTGATCGACGGCAAAAAGGATGCGCTCATTTTGGCATTGCAGGATCAGCAAAGGTCGGGTATCGATATTGTTAGTGATGGCGAACAAATACGGCAACACTTTGTTACAACGTTCATCGAACACCTCAACGGCGTAGATTTTGACAGGCGTAAAACCGTTAAAATTCGCGATCGCTATGACGCGAGCGTGCCGGTAGTTGTTGACGCTGTTTCTCGTCAAAGACCAGTTTTTGTCAACGATGCTACTTTTTTACGCCAGCAAACTGAGCAACCTATTAAATGGGCACTTCCTGGGCCAATGACTATGATAGACACGCTTTATGATGATCATTATAAAAGCCGTGAAGAGTTAGCTTGGGAATTTGCAAAAATCCTCAATGAGGAGGCCAGAGAGCTCGCAGCGGCTGGTGTTGATATTATTCAATTCGACGAGCCTGCTTTTAATGTCTTTTTTGATGATGTGAATGACTGGGGTATTGCTGCATTAGAGAAAGCTATTGAAGGTTTGGAATGTGAAACAGCGGTACATATTTGCTACGGCTATGGTATCAAGGCTAATACAGAATGGAAAAAAACTCTGGGGTCAGAGTGGCGGCAATACGAAGAAATATTTCCGAAACTACAAAGTTCTCATATCGACCTGATCTCTCTGGAATGTCATAACTCCCGTGTACCGATGGAACTCATTAACCTTATTCGTGGTAAAAAGGTGATGGTTGGAGCTATCGACGTGGCAAACAGTTCTATTGAGACTCCAGAGGAGGTTGCCAATACGCTGCGGCATGCGCTTGAGTTTGTCGATGCGGAAAAGCTCTATCCATGTACCAACTGCGGAATGACACCATTGTCTCGCAGGGTAGCATCTGCCAAGCTTAATGCCCTAAGTGCCGGCGCTGATATCGTAAGAAAGGAGCTTAATTCCTAGTAGGAAAGAAGAGCGTTGAGTAAATTATTGAGATTTTAGCATTCAGGCAACTAAAGGCTGAGCAAGCGCAGCCCTTAGTCGTCAGCAATCTAAAGGGGAAGGTATTCGATACCTTATCTCAAACTGGCCAAAATACCTTCAATCATCTCTTTCGCCGCTGTATCCTCAGCAGGGTAGCTGTATCGAAAGGTGATGCGAAAATACTCTGAGTCAGTATAGGAATATTTGAAAGCCAGGGCGCTGGCCTCAATCTGTTTAGCCCCCTGCTGGCTAACCGTAATATAAACTGGAGAGGGGCCAGTCCAATGTAAAAGGTCCGCCATAGACTAAAGGGATTGTTCAATGTAAAAGCTTTAAACTGTGGAGGACATACTCATGCAATGCCGCCGTTTGCGTAAATGGCTTGTCCGTTCACCCGATAAGACTCTTTGTCGCAAAGTTGAGCAATCACCTGGGCGATGTCCTCGGGTTCACCCAAGTGGCCATGTGGGGTGCGCTGGATAAGGGGCGCTATCTGCTCCTGAGTTTTGCCATCCGTAAACAAGGTGGTATTAACAACCCCCGGGAGGGCGTTCAAATTTTACGATTGGGCGTATCATCGTTGGCGATAGGCTGCTCTTGTTCGGCTTGTAGCGCAGCCTCGGTGATCTGCTTGATCAGAGGGGTGAGTAAGCCATCCTTGCCGTTGAGTGGCTTTCCAGCTTTGATATGGGCGATGGCTTCTTCAAGGTCGAAGGGCTGGTCTGTGTTGGGCATGTGTCGTCTCCTTTGGAGTCCAGTCTAAGGGATGACACAGAAATTTGAACACTACCACCCCCGGCGCTACCGCATTGACGGAGATATTCCGTCCGGCGAGCTCCTTGGCCAACACGGTTGCGTAGATCTCCTGAGCCATTTTGGACGCGGCATAGGGGCCGTAGTTTGCGGTACGAAATTTATTGATGGCCGACGAGAGGGTAATGATTCTGCCGCCATCACGAGTTCGTCTGGCAGCTTCTCTCAGAGTTTGAAAGCTGCCCAGAATATTGACATCCATCATGTGGTGGAATTCTTTATCGGTCATCTCTGCGAAGGGCGCTAAGTGCATGACGCCGGCATTGGCGACGACGACATCGATTCCGCCAAAGGCTTCCTCTCCTGCATCAAAGAGCGCCTTTACTGCCTCGGGATCTCGCACATCGGCTTGTCGCCAGATGGCGTGACTTCCACTGGCTTTAATCTCCTCAACCACCTGTGCCGCCAGATCCTTGTTAACTTCGCAGTTAACCACGACCCGATAGCCCATGCGACCCAGATGCTTCGCGGTAGCCGCACCGATGCCACGGGAGGATCCGGTGACGAGTGCGACCTTATCTTGTCCGCTGTCTGCGGATGTATTGGTTCCTTGCTTCGTGCTAGCGTCCGCTCCCGCAGTACGTGCCATTGCAGCTGTTGTCGCAATGGCGCTTGCACCTGCTAGAACATTTCGACGCGACAGTCCGTTCGTTTTGGGTTCATTCTCGTTTTTGGTCATGGTAGATTCCTCTCTACGTTTGGTTTTGCCATGGCGTGAACTCGCCCAATACCAAAGAAATATAATCGCTCATCGCGCGCTCGCATCGGTAACACTGAGCGATTTATGACATTCTGGCCGGTGAGCTCTTAAGAGCATTTTTATCCTTCTGGTGGTGAAAAGCTTGCCAGAGACTGCGTAAAACTTGCCTTTTTCTGCGGCTTTGAGAGGCGGCCTATGCGAGACTGCGAATGTCATTCTGAAGTTTTAAAGAGATCGCCATGAAGATGCTAAAACACAAAGTCAGCCGCTATGGACGTCGTCACCGGAATCGGGATGGGTTGACGTTTACGCCCGTGTCAGGCTTGAGAATGATGGTTGTGGATGCGCCGGGCAAGAGCATGCATTCTGTCTATCGGCCTCTAATCTGTTGTGTCTTGCAAGGCGCGAAACATATGGTTGTCGGTAACGAGGAGCGGGTTTTTCACGGTGGTCAAACGGTCATCGTCGGTGCGGATATGCCGGTTGTTGGTCGTATTGTTGAGGCGAGTGTCGATCTTCCTTATCTCGCGGTGGCCGTGGAGTTGCAAATGACGTTACTGCGTGACATTGTCATGGATGTGCAAGCTCACAAGGATGTAGACACGTCATTTGGTGTCGATACGCTATTCTCTGAGCCGACAGAAAACGAAGTGTTAGATTGTCTGTTACGGCTGATAAATCTATTGGATCGTCCTTCTGCGGCGCCGATCCTGCAACCGTCCATCATGCGTGAATTGCACTATTGGCTGCTGGCGGGTCAGCATGGTTCAGCGTTAAGGGATCTTTCTGACCCCGCTAGTTATTCTGGTCGTCTTGCCGCTGCGGTTTTGATGCTGCGTGAAAACTACCGCTCCCGCCTCTCCGTGGATGAACTCGCAGAGGCGGCGACTATGGGAGTGACCGCTTTCCATAAGAACTTCAAAAAAATGACATCGCTGACGCCTGGGCAATTTCAAAAAGATTGCGTCTGGTGGAAGCTCGTCGCTTAATGTTTGAGGAGGGCGTTTCGGCCAGCAACGCGGCTTTTGATGTAGGCTATGAAAGTGTATCTCAGTATACTCGAGAATATCGACGGCTCTATCAAAGATCGCCGAAGCAGGATGCCTTACAGCATCGATCAGACAGCACACTGAAGAGAGAATCGTCTGAGTCTTAATGTTCCATAGTCCCTTTATCACCTTATTACTAAAATCTTTAGCTTAACGTTATTGTTTTTCAGCCCTAGCATCACGGCGTTGAGTACTGCACATCGAATACAGCAGTTTTACGTTACCTGAAGGCATATCATGGGGCTAAGGACACTCTCCACAGTGGTTATGAGATCTCGTATATTTACATCGGTCCGGAATAGAGCAGTGCTTTCTGATGATGATATTGAAAAAAGGCTGCCGGTTTGGGAGGCGCTTTCTGACCTGTTATTGGATACAGAGCTGAGCGATATCGACTATCAACATATCGGCCGCACTATAGTGGCATCAGGCTACTCACCCGAAGAGATCAGTGATCTGTTTTGGAATGAAGTGTTTCCCGCCTGCGGCGACAATTTACGCAGCATCGCTGGTGAATGGGCGGGGTTTAGTCCCGATTGGTTACGAGAGAGGATCTTGTCCGTCCTATCACAAGACAGAGTGCCTTTACTTGATGCCGGCATTATTTCGAAAAATGCAGTCGTTGAAATGACGAAGCAAGAGCTGTTCAAGCTGTGGCAGTATCTGCCGAGAGCTTACTGTGAGGCCCTGTTGGCCGGTAGCGAACCGGTGCCTGTAAAAACGGCTTTGTCATTTAAGAAGTGGTGGCGCTTTTGGTAGTCTATTCAATGAAAAGTGTTTGTTCGGGCGCCGTTGGCTTGGATGATTGCAAGCACCGTTTACAAAAAAATATACGCAGGAAAGCCGGTAAGCAATTGAGAGCGATATTGGTTAAACATCTACCACGGAGCCTTTACGAAAGCTGCCTTAGTTGCGATCCCGACATCAGTCTTCTTAGTCATGTATCTTGCAGTCAGTAAAACCGGCTTGGATTTTCTCTCTGCGTAAAATTTTCAGGTATAAATTCCAGAGTGCCTTTTCAGCGGCTGACCACAAAGCGCTAAACAGTTGAATCCTTCATGGTTAGCACTTTGCTGGCTATTTTTACGCCACTGTTTATCTCAAACTGGCCAAAATACCTTCAATCATCTCTTTCGCCGCTGTATCCTCAGCAGGGTAGCTGTATCGAAAGGTGATGCGAAAATACTCTGAGTCAGTATAGGAATATTTGAAAGCCAGGGCGCTGGCCTCAATTTGCTTAGCCCCTTGCTGGCTAACCGTAATATAAATAGGGGAGGGGCCCGTCAAATGTACCTCGTTGGTCAGCTCCAGGTCATGCGGAAGCGCTTTCTTCTGCTTCTCGTTCAACGACGTCGCTGGTGACTGACAGCCATACATTGCCCATTGACCCCTCGTAGGCGTAGGAAATATCAGCACTTCTTGCGTTGGTTTGTTCGCCGGCTTCTTCTTGAAACGGAGTGTCTTTAAGACGCATACTAAATAGGGGCAAAAATCCTCTACCGCCTGCGTAGACGTCAATGTACGGGTCCCGCCATAGACTAGCGGGATTTGTGGCGGGGGCGAGAGACTCAACGGTTGATTCCAGAATGACCTTGTCATTCGGATTCATGACTTTGACAACGTCTTTCAGCTTGTTGAGTACTTCGTCTTCACTGTGTTCTCCAAAAGGGATGCCGATCTGGCCAACGAATTGGCCGCGCTGAAAAAAATACTGTAGGTACTTCTGAGTAGTTTGATTGATATAAACGGCTGAATTGCTACTGTCGGCTTTCGTGACTAGTTGGGTTTCTGTCAGATAGGATGAATCCCGCTGATAGATGCTATTTGCTCCACTAAAAACAACGTTTCCAGAAACAGTTTCACTTTCGCGAAGAAAAAGGGGTTCATAGTCATACAACAGCATACCGTGAACGAAGAGTTCCCCTCAGGTGGGATCTTGGTAAACAACCGTTTCCTTTTCGTAATAGTCGTTTGGTTTATCATGTTTTGACTCAGAATTGAAGGTATCTGAGGCGTTGCGAAATTTGCCCAGGTTTGGAAAAACATTCTCGATGTTAGTGATGACGATTCTGTCTTTGTCGCCTTCATCTGGTCGCCATTCATTGGCAAAGGGGGCGTTCCGTAGAAATGCTGCAAGATCCGTGGTTGCGGCTGGTGGTGTGGGTTCCGCGGGTGTAAACGTTCGGCTTGGCTCCTTTGAGCAGGACGCCGTAACGATAATTAAAAGTAGGACGATCAGTTGTTTCATTTATAACCTTTCAATAAACGTGCAGTTGATCTGTTTACAGTTTTCCAGAGACGAAAACTGTGCGGTGATTCAGGAGTGAGGTGATTTGTTCAATAAAGCCTTCACTCAGGGGCGGCCAATTCCAGAATTCGAAACCAAGACAACCAAACCCCCAGGCCGGATCGTGTTACCAGTGATCTATGGGTTTATCTGCGCCGCAGTGAGGGCATGGCAAAATTCCTGGGCCTCGGTTGCTGTACCATTCATCCACGGCGTAATCCCAGCTTTTAGTTCCCACTTCAAATCGAGTACCACAGGTGGAACAAACAGCGTCACCACCACCCTGACCAGGATGAAACAGGCTACGCGTTGTAATGACGGCAAGTCCATTTGTGAGAAGTGATAGGAAGTGTGAATCTTGGCCGGTGGTTGCCAGATGGTAAGCTTGGCCGGGCGGGTAGCCCAGTTCTGTTTCGCTGAGGATATTGTCCATTTTATGCTTGCCCATGATCTGTTGGTCAAGAAGCCAATGGCACACGCGCTGGCTCAACATTGCAGCTTCGCTTTCCGAAGCATCACAGTCAACGATGGTCTGAAAGAAGTCACCCATGGTTTGCTGCCTTATTCGTATCTCTAACTTTGCTGCAGTGTAGGCCCATTCATTACTCTGCTCGCTTCAACTCGCGGCTGTTAATATGAACGACCTTTAGTACTGAGGTGGGATGGTTGAATCTGGGTCTTCATGTTGAAGAGAAAACTCACTGCTGTCTTAAACATTTACTCTATACAATAATAGTCTGAACGTACTTTTACGTGGCAGGTATTTTAAACATGTTTCACGATAGGCGCCTATTCTTTGACGAAAGATTTCGCTGAAACAGTCCAAATCGCCGATAACCTTCGTTTATTGACGCTTTCTAAAACGGATATATTTTAGCATGTTGTACTCTAAGGTTTGACTGCCGACATAACCTGCCGTACCACATGGCGGAACGCTCATCCTTTTTCGTTCCATTGTTGAAAGCCACAGATATATGACCTATCGCCCAAACCAATTAGAGATAGAAAATAACCCTATATGGGCTTATTTGGAGGCTTCGGAGATTCCCTGGTTAGAAACCAAGCAATCTCTGATTGAGCGCTTCGGTGTGTCTGAAGAAAGGGTATCGAAGCGACGTAAAATAACCATCGCCCATTCAGCGAATGTCTTCAAGAAAATGTATCTGGATTTGAGCTTTACTGATTCGGCAGCGCTGTTGTATTTGCCTCCCAGTGAATTCGATGGGATTTTTAAGAAAATCAAACCGACAGCTTCTGAAGAATTCGATTACTGGCAAGCACAGGTGAGTAAAATACTTGGCCCGCCAACTCATTCATCTGGGGCTGATATTGATACCATAAATACCAATGTGTTTAGGTGTGAATGGCATTATCCGCCGGCTCGTCTTCAGTTGATCATTTGGCCTAAAATTCTACAAGACAAAAACACAACATACGCTTGGATTGATCGCAAGCGGGAAGAGGCATGTCATGTAAAAATCGAAACGGGCTTGACGAGTTTTGCCAGTCCACAGGACTTAGCAGAATTTGCAGGATCCTCCGCTCTTGAGCTGCCTTATGTCATTGGGGCTAATTACCAGGCGAGGGCGTCTGCCTATATCCGGCAAAGTCCCTTCTGGCGAAGCTTTCGTGATCAAGACCGGGAGCGAGATATACATGTGGTCCAGCCTGATTCGCCGATACAATTGTATATAAGCCGCGATAAGGAGAGCCTCTTTTTATTACAGGATTGTGGCTTTCAACGATGCGACGTTAATCGCATTGAGAAGGTTGCCGTTGGCCGAATTTTGCCAGCCAAGGGAGGTGGAGGCAGCTATCTCTACCTAAAGCTCAAGCCGGATTTGAGTGAGGGTCAGACCTGCACTATCGCGAGTTGTAGCCATCCAGATGGTTTCAATACCATTGCTGAAACCCTTGCCAAAGCGCTAAATTGTCCGTATGAACTCGGTGAATACCAGTATGATTGTTAGGCGCGAGCGTGTTGTAATGAATATATTGTGTCATGAGCACGCCGTAACGACATTCATGTAGACTTGGGGCGCTAGCCCTACTGCATTGGGTTTGGCAATTTGCGTATTCGTTTATCCTAGCTGCATCAATCGGCGACAATCATTCCATCAAAAAATAAGCGAACCTAGCTACTTTCTTGGATACGCGTTTATGCGCATAAAATTGACTATCAACGAATAAAATAGCCATGATCAAAGACACTATTGAAAGAACCTTCCATCTTGGCCAGCGATTGCCAAAGGCAATCGTGCATATTTGTGAGTATCTGGACATTCATGGCTATCCGATCAGCGGCTGTTTCGAGCTATCTGACTTCGGGATGAGTGATTTGCGTCTCTGGTTTAAAAAGCATCCTGATTGTGTTGATCGCTTCATGCCGTTTGGAAGGGGAGCGTGCGGTGATGTCTATGCGATCTGGCTCGTTGACGACTTGGATCCGGAAGAGGCTCCAATTGTCATGTTCGGATCCGAAGGTCAATTGACGGTTCTGGCACTCAATGCCCGGGAATTTTGTATGCTGTTATGCCTTGGGTATACCGAACTTGGGCTGGAGGATCATACCGAGGTGGGGGAGGATTATGATGAGACAGAACCCTTTCGGTGTTTTGTTCAAAAGATCTACAATTTTCAGTTGCCGGAAACGGCGGAGGAAACGATTCGACGCGCGAACTTATCTTATCCTGGTTTTAAGGAATGGGTTGAAAATCATTCATGGTAGCCTGAAGGTTGAGGATCGCCGAATTTTCCAGTTTCTCTTTGATGTGCAATATGTTCAGTAAATTGGGTCAATTTTTCACTTACCTACTGGGTAAAAGGTCGGAAGTCAAAGATCTCGAAAAAAAGGATCTTTTGTTAGCGAAAACGGTGCTCGACATTCATCGAACGAAGATGTCCTCTTCCTACAGTATTATTCCGTTATTTTCTATAAAACAGATTCATGCGATTGACCGTGAAAACGCTATCCGTGCAACAGAGCATAGAGCCCATATTTTACGCCAGTCAAAATCAGAACTATTGCGAAAAAAGGTGTTGACCAGAGAGGTGTTGTTTCACTACATCCCTTCTGTTTCTGGCGTGAAAGTGGTTAAAGATCGTGATGGTAGCTACATCGCATTCGAAGGCAATGGACGCCTCGTTGCTCTACAGCAGGTTTTCACGCCCAGTGATGATATGTCTATTGAGGTGGAAGAACACCATTTCAATCACTCTAAAAAGATACTTCGGCGGATGAATCGAGTAAGAAAGTATAATAAACTGCAATGACCTTTCGTTCTGTTGAATTCCCTGACAAGAACCAATCGCTCGGGAATTCGATGGAGAGAGGTTCCTTAGTTTTGATTTTATAGTCGTTCTATTGGTGAAAGGGAGGTGCCATATTATGGGAAAATTAAGTGCTCGTGAGCGTCAGACTCTAGAGCGAGTTATGGACCGCTTACCTTCCAACAATCAAATACGGATACAAATGCGCCTGTATTCGACGTTTCTCGTATTTGGCGGACTCGTCTCGATAGCGGGGATCATCCTTACCCTTCAAAACTTTCATCAAGAGTCGTTGACGTTTATTTTGGTTCCTACGGCGATTGTTGGATCACTGATTGTTTTTATATCGTCGATTGGCTTGTACATGTCGAAGAGAAACAGAGAACACGCCGTATTAAAAGGCATATTACGTAAGCTGGTTCCCTAGGGGGGCAGCTGTATCGTCAACCCACGTTAAATCCCTTACAGGCTGCGCGTTATCGGACGTTTCTTATGGCTCTGTAATAACGCAGTCGTATCAGCAGCGAACGCAAGGGTTCAAAGAACGAGTAGGGCTTGCGTTCACGACGAATGTTGCAACTCTTCGTCCGATCTCTCGATCCTTTTTGGATTCTGTCCGTCGTACCATAAATCTGGCATCTAAAACAGCCTGTATATTCGTTTTAAGAAGCTCTACAGTTGCGCCTGCGATGGGGCGAGCGCCCTGTTTTGAAAGGATTGAGGTAGAAAAACAATCATGGAGTTTTCTCTGGAAGCCGTACAGGATCTCGCTCCTGATCAGGCTTCACTAAATGCCGCAAAAAAACTGTTGAAGCCAGGCAAGTGGCCGGTGTTAGGCCAGTCTAAAACCGTCACGTCAATATGGGGCCAGTGTCAGGGATCTGGCTCCAACCCTTATTTGACCATGGCGGATGTCGTGGATCGGGGATACAAATGTACCTGCCCCTCCCGTAAATTTCCGTGCAAACATGTCTTGGCGTTATTGTGGCAATTCGCCGACCGGCCCGACGATTTTGGTGAGGGCGAGCCGCCAGAATGGGTTCATGAATGGTTGGGACGTCGCAAGAAAAAGTCGACCAATAGTGATACCGAACCCGCTAAGTCGATCCGGGGAGCCAGTATCGCACGGGCAGTGGAGCCACAAACACCGGAGCTTTCTGCTGAGGAGCAAGCAAAGAAAGACCTGGCTCGCCAACGTCGCGCAGAAAAAACACGAGCGGAAACCGATGCACAGATTGCCGAAGGGTTGGTTGAACTTCAGCGTTGGGTGTGTGACCAATTGCGTGTCGGTATTGGCGCTCTGTTAAAAGAGGTGTCCTCCAAATGTCGCCAGATTGCTGCTCGCCTGGTCGATGCGAAGGCCATCAATTTGGCATCGCGGCTGGATGAATTGCCCGCTCAGGCGCTGTCTCTAGAGAGCCAACGGCAAGCCAGCTTTGTGATGAAGGAGCTGGGCCAATTGGTGTTGCTCGCGGAAGCTTGGTTGGCCAATCGTGAGGATGCTGATGCCCGTCGTGGTGTGGGTGCCACTGAGCCAAAAGATCAACTTATTGAGGCTGAGGGCGCAACGCCGGTTGCCGGTGTGTGGCAAAAGGTTGGTGAGAAAATACAAACTCGACGCGATGGTTTAATCAGTCATGAAAGCTGGTTTCTGAAGTTGGACAACAAGCCAGGCGAGGCGCCCGTATTTGCGCAATTGCTCGATTTTTATCCTGCCTCTGCGGGGCGTAGAGAATCGGCCGGGGGCATCGGGCAATGCTTGCAAGCAGACCTGCTGTTTTATCCCAGTCGTGTACCCTTGAGAGCCCTGCCGATACAGCAATCGATACTCTCTGAATCCCAACTTGAATGGCCGCCGGGCCAGCAGTCGGTAGCAAAGGCGTTGACCAGTGCCCTGTCGACGTTACCTTGGATTCGTCAGCTGCCCTGCCTGTTGGGTGCCGGGCGGGTGCTTGGTGACGGGGAGGGGCGCTATTGGTGGCGTGATGCGTTCCAGACAATTCCCCTCGCAAACCAGGAGTTGATGCCGTTAATCCTTGGCAGTCAACTGACGGGAGCGGTGGTGTTATGGAATGGTCACCAGGGCGAATTGTTGAGTGTTCTGGCCAATCCATGGGGGATGCTGCAATGTTAACACCTGTAGATGTCTCCGAATTGGAAAAAGAAGCGCGGCAAATCGCCATTCTACAGCGACGTTGGATGGTCGGCGCTGCCGACGCCTTGCCGATCGACCAGTATCCCGCCAGTTGGCAACCTCTGTTGACAGGGGCGGATGCGGAGCGTGCGCTGCTGGTGAGTTTGGCGCTGGCCAGTCAGCAGTCGGCCTTTTTAGAATCCCTCACACAACCAGCGGGTTTGACGGAGTTTACCGAATTACCATCGCTGCCATTACCGACACTACCCGATTCTCTGCGAGGTGCCTTTCGACGTGCGCTGAGTGGCTTTACCGGCGGTGAGTATGGGGTGGATGTTCGCTATTTGTTGGCAATGTTAGAGCGCCGAGGCGTGGTGGCGCATCCAGCAGATTGGATGCCGACGGGTATGCAAACCAATTTTCCAGAAATCTATTTGCCCTGGAGCAGTTGGCAGCAGAGCAAAGCGACCTTGTCGCGCTCCCAGGATGTGTCGCTGACAGAAGAGAATTGGGATGATTTTTACCCGGCTGAGCGGTTATTTTTATTGCGCCAGATGCGCTTGCGAGAACCCGATCTCGCTCGGGAGCTTATCTCTGTGTGTGCTGCAAGAGAGTCTGCCGACAAACGCCTCAAAATTATCGATGTGCTATCGATTCGATTGTCTGAAGCGGATGTTGAATTTCTGCAAGGGCTACAGGGTGATCGTTCGAAAAAGATTGCCGGGTTGGCCGGGAGCTTTCTCGCCCGATTGGGCCAGCCGACATCAGTTCTACAAAACCCGTCGAATACTGAGGCTGCGGCAACTTTGGCAGGGTGGCTCTCAATTTCCGCGGCGGGCGCTGTGGAATCCGTCAAACTCAAAAGTGGCAAACAACGCAGCCAGCGCGCGGAGCTACTAGAGCTGTTGCCTCTAACCATGGTTGCTGCAGAATTAAAGCTGCCGTTGGACGCACTGGTGGTCGGCTGGAGCTTTACCGCCAACTCAGCTGCGGATAACAGTGCGTTTGTGCAGAACGCCAGTCAAACGCTGAACGATGACCTGATCGCCCGTCTACTGGCGTCGCTGCTGCAACAAGACGTGCCTGGTACCCATTTGCTGATGTGGAGCCTGCCGCTGTTAGAACGTCTCGACGTCAGTCATAACACGCAGGCCGCTCAGCGGTTGCTTTTACAGGCGTCCGCGGAATTTGATTTCTTTCAGTGCCTGCGTATGGCTCAGGGTGAATTGCCGGATTTGGATCTCGTGACACTACAGTCAACCTACGCCTGGCAAATTCTTTCTGACCAATTGCGAATCGACTTGTCGGAAGGCGGCTATGTCAATAACAGCTTTTCTGAAAAACAACTGGTGTCGCTTGGCGTGTTGGCGACCAGGGAGTTGGCGGAGGCGCTGTTGGCGCCGCTGCAGGAGCTGGGCATGCTGCTGGCAGATCCAGCACTGGAAACGCTACGGCTCAACAGTCAGTTATCAACGTGTGAATTAAGGACCTCATAAATGCAAGAGATACTTCGCCAGCCGGCAGAGGTGAGCTATCGCGCGGAATTGGATGCGCTCAAGGAAAATGACAGCGGCAACAAGCCCACTAATTGGTATCTGTCGCCGCAGTCGGTTGTGACCTATTTGATGGGCGGTGCCACGGTAAATGGCGTTGAGATATCCGCCAAATACGTGGGTAATCGTCGTTTGATTGAAACGGCGGTAGCGACTCTCGCAACGGATCGCGCTCTGTTACTTTTGGGTGTTCCCGGAACGGCGAAATCCTGGGTAAGTGAACACCTCGCCGCGGCGATCAGTAACAACAGTACCCAGGTGATTCAATGTACTGCGGGTACCGACGAGAACCAGATCCGGTACGGTTGGAACTATGCACAGCTGTTGGCGAACGGCCCCAGCAAAGAGGCTTTGGTGGCGACGCCGTTGTTCCGCGCGATGGAAGCGGGAACTCTGTGTCGACTGGAAGAGTTAACCCGCATGGGTTCCGATGTGCAGGACACGCTGATTACTGTTTTGTCGGAGAAAATGTTACCGATCCCCGAACTCAACGAGGCGGTTTTTGCCCAGCGTGGTTTCAACATTATCGCGACGGCCAACAATCGCGACAAAGGCGTTAACGAGCTGTCGTCTGCGCTAAAACGTCGCTTCAATGTGGTGGTGCTGCCGCTACCGGATGATCGCGATGAAGAGGTGAGTATTATCAGTCGTCGGGTCGAGCAAATGGGCGATTCTCTCGAGTTGCCGGTGCCCACCAACACGCGTGAAGAAATTGAAAAAGTTGTCACCATATTTCGGGAGTTGCGCGGTGGCGAAACCCAGGATGGCAAAGTGGTTCTGAAAAGCCCGTCCGGAAACTTATCCACTGCAGAAGCCATTGCGGTGATGGTTGGTGGCATCAGTCAGGCCAATTGGTTCGGTGGCGGCACGCTGGCAGCCGAGGATTTGTCTGCAAATATTGTCGGCGCGGTTGTGAAAGACCCCGTACAAGATAAGGCGGTGCTGGAAGAGTATCTCGAAACCGTGCTGAAAAAGCGTCCGGAATTCGCTGCCTATTATCGATCTCTGAATGATGCGCTCTAATCGGTACCTGTCGCATGTCCGCTGATCAGATTCACTATTTCGGAATTCGCCACCACGGACCCGGCTCGGCAGAGCGTCTGGTCGCCGCGTTAAATCGACTGCAACCGGCGGCGGTGCTGATTGAGGGCCCTGCCGATTGTACGGAGCTGTTTGCTGAGCTGGCGAACCCGCATATGGTGCCGCCTGTGGCGCTGTTGTCCTACGTCGCTGATGACGCCAGCCTGTGCAGCTATTTCCCGTTTGCGGAATTCTCTCCGGAATATCAGGCGTGTGTTTGGAGTCAGAGCAACAACGCTCATCTGGAGTTAATCGATCTGCCCGTCGCCATTCGACTCGCCGCGGATCAGGCGGATGCGACCCTCTCCCTCGACGCAGAAGAGGATACCGAAGAGGGTGCTAAGCAAGCCGAGACTCTCGCGGCGGAGTCTGCGGATCCAAAAATGACCGCAATCATTAATGATCCCATTGGCGCTATTGCTCAATTAGCGGGGTACGACGATGGTGAGTCCTGGTGGAATGATGTTATTGAACAGAATCGCGATGACGACGCGAATCTGTTTGAGACGGTCGCCATGGTCATGTCGGCGTTGCGAGACGAAGTTCAGCAGCAACCCGGTTACGAAAGTCATCCTGCAATGCAGCGAGACCTTCCCCGCGAAGCCCACATGCGGTTGGCGATTGCGAAGGCTGCCAAAGATATTGACGGGCCCATCGCCGTGGTGTGTGGCGCCTGGCACCTTCCCGCTCTGAAGGAAAAGCATACAGCGAAAAGTGATCGCGCGCTATTGGCGACCTTGCCGAAAAAATTACCGCCCAAAAAGTTACGTAATACCTGGGTGCCCTGGACGTTTCCCCGATTGGCCAGTCGGTCTGGTTATGGTGCCGGTGTGGATGCGCCCAAGTGGTATCAACACCTCTGGCAATACCGAGGTCAACACAACGGGTTGGAACACTGGTTGGCGGCGGTTGCCTGGGCGTTACGATCGGCAGGACACATTGTATCGACGGCGTCCATCATTGAAGCTGTACGCTTAAGTCAAAGCCTTGCCGCTTTGCGAGGACGGCCAGCGGTGGGGTATGAAGAACTTCGCGAGGCGATCGTCGCCTGTTTGTGTTTTGGTGAAACGCTGCTTTGGGAGCAGCTGGAAAACACAATATTGCTGGGCAATGAAGTCGGGGAGATTCCACCGGATTCTCCTCTTATGCCGCTGCTAGAAGACCTTCAGAAGTTGCAGAAAACGCTTAAGATGAAACCGGAGGCTCTACCAAAAGAGTTAGCTGTCGATTTACGCAGTCAAGCGGGGACGGCCAAATCTGAGCTCTTGCATCGCTTAAATCTATTAGGTGTTCCCTGGGGAAAACTGCAGGATAGTGGCAGCAGTCGCGGTACTTTTCGGGAGCGTTGGTCCCTATCCTGGGAGCCGGAATACGCCGTCGCCCTGGTGGATAATCTGGTGTATGGCGGCACCATCGCTCTGGCGTCCGCGGCCAAGTTGTGCGAAAGGCTGCGCACGGAAACTCAGTTGGGCGAGCTCGCACTGGGTGTGCAACAGGGATTCGATGCCTGTCTCGATGAGGCCATTGATGTTGGCCTGTCGCGTTTAGAAACCGTGGCGGCAGAAACAGCGGATTGTCTATCACTATTGAATGCGATTGCACCGCTGGTTGCGATTAGCCGTTACGGCACTGCGCGTGCAGTCTCTCGACAGCAGGTTGCCACGCTCGTTCAGCGTCTGGGTATTCAGGCGGCGATTGCGCTGCCTTACGGTTGTCGCAGTCTCAATGAGGAGGAGGCGACCCGGCATCGTCTTGCCCTGGCTGATGCTCATCAGGCCATATTATTGGCGGAGCTTGACGACAGCTTTATGGAGGGCTGGTGGCAAGCGTTTATGGATGTGGTTGATAGTCCGTTATCCGCCCAACAGTGTGCGGGTATTTGTGCGCGATGTCTGTATCAGGCGGAACGCATAGACGCGGAACAGCTGCAGACACTGTTACAAAAAATGTTGTCCCCGGCAATTCCGGCTGTGTCTGCAGCGGCCTTTTTCGAGGGCTTCTTTGATGGGGCTGTGGATCGATTGCTTTATGATGACATTCTTCGCCATGCAGTGGAGGACTGGTTGGTTGCCATCGACGACGAAGACTTTAGTCAGTTCCTGCCATTGTTGCGCCGTACGTTTGCGTCACTGGATGCCATGGAGCGTAAACGTTTGATGGATGCGGTGGCCCGTGGGCGGTCTACTTTACATGACGATTCTACCCCGATTATCAACACGCAGGCGATTGATGACTGGCAGAGCCAACTGCAGCGCTTGGCCAAGCTATTGAATAGAGAAAAGACGTGGAACCTGTAAATTCCGATGCCGATACGGCGGCAGCCGACGGCACCTCAACACCTATCGACCCGATGGAAAGTGATCGCCGTTGGCGCTTGGTTTTAGGCGAGGACAGCGAGCAGCTGGCGTCTGACCGAGATCGGCGCTTAAACGCGTGTCTACAGGCTTTGTATAACACGGATGTCCGGCAGACCCAGAGACGGGGAGGTTTGGGAGGTTCTTCGCCCAAGCTATCGCAATGGTTGGCGGACATTCGAGAATTTTTCCCGAGCTCGGTGGTACAGGTGGTACAGCGTGATGCCTTTGACCGCCTGGGACTAAAGCAAATGTTGATGGAGCCGGAGTTTCTCGCAGCGATCGAGGCCGATGTGCATCTGGTGGCGGATTTGGTCAGCCTGCGTGCGGCCATGCCTGAAAAAACGCTCGATACCGCACGGGAAGTGATTCAAAAAGTCGTGGCAGAGTTGATGGCTCGTCTTGAATCCAAAACCAGCGAGGCGATACGCGGAGCGATCAACAAAAGTAAACGCACTTACCGACCACGTTTTAATGATATCGACTGGCATCGCACCATTACAGCGAATTTGCGTCATTATCAACCTGAGTTGAAAACCGTTGTACCGGAAAAGCTCATCGGGTTTATGCGACAGCAGCGCCGACTGGTCGATCTGGATGAGGTCATTCTGTGTGTTGACCAAAGTGGCTCCATGGCGTCTTCGGTGGTTTATAGTTCGATTTTCGCCGCCGTGATGGCATCGATCCCAGCGGTGAAAACCAAGTTGATTTGCTTCGATACGGCCGTGGTGGATTTCACGGAAGATTTGGCGGATCCGGTGTCGGTATTGTTCGGTATTCAACTGGGCGGAGGAACCGATATCAATCAGGCGGTTGCCTATTGCGAGTCTAAGATCGAACGGCCTTCGAAGACCCATTTGATTTTAATTACCGATCTGTATGAAGGTGGGGATGAAAGCGAGCTGAAGAGGCGCATCGCCAACCTGATTCGACAGGATGTTAACGTCATTACGCTGTTAGCGTTAAACGATGATGGAAAGCCCAGCTTTAGTGCAGAGTTGGCGGCAGATTTTGCAGCGATTGGTTCACCCGTCTTCGCCTGTACGCCAGATCAGTTTCCTGACTTAATGGCGACGTCCTTAAAGCGAGAAGATATTCAAACCTGGGCGGCGGATCAGGATATCAAGACAGTATTGCCTGGCGTTGACAGCGCGTTATGATTAAAGCCTGAACGAGGGTTAATCAGAGGTTCTCCAGCCTGAATACAGGAGACTGTCATGGAACCAAAAGCGGTTGTTGAGGCCTGGGTCGATGCGTTTAATCGGGCCGATGCCGATTTGATAGCCAGTTTTTATGCAGACGACGCCATAAACCATCAAGTCGCCAATCGAGAAGTGAAGGGACGAGAAGCGATTCGCTCGATGTTTCTGGATGAATTTGCCGAGGCAGAGATGGTCTGTATTGTCGAACAGTTGCTTCAAGATGGCGAATGGGCCATTTTAGAGTGGAAAGATCCCCTAGGACTCAGGGGGTGTGGTTTTTTTCAGATTCGCGACGGTAAAATCGTTTTTCAGCGAGGTTACTGGGACAAGCTGTCGTTTTTAAGACAGCATGGGCTTCCGATACCCTCTTTGTAGCTTCATTTCTAACCGCTGGAGCCTAAGGTGCCTACTGAAAACTCGTTTTTTGACATGAACCGACAGGGATGGGATCTGCGTGCGAGAGTTCATGCCGATTCCGCCTTCTATGATGTTGAAGGTTTCTTGGCTGGCAAGTCCTCTTTGAATAATCTTGAGTTGGCCGAGCTGGGACCTGTAGAAGGTAAACGATTGTTACATCTCCAGTGTCATTTTGGTTTGGATACCTTGTCTTGGGAAAGGCTTGGAGCACAGTGTACTGGCGTTGATATTTCCCCTGTTGCCATTCAGAAGGCGCAGGCACTCGCTGCACAGGTCGACAGTAATGCGGAATTTGTCTGTGCGGATGTCTATTCTTATCAGGCGTCAGCACCATTTAAGTATGACATTGTCTTTACGTCTTATGGTGCCTTGTGCTGGTTGCCAGATCTAACCCGTTGGGCAAATGTCATTGCCAGTAACCTGGCAAAGGGAGGGAGGTTTTATATCGTTGAATTTCACCCAATCTACGATATCTTGGCAGGCTACTCCTATTTTACTCAAGCTAAGCCAGACATAACCAAAGAAGGTACCTATACCGAAAATGGAAACGATGTGCTTGTAGATTTGGCAACCTGGGCACATCCGCTGTCCAGCGTGGTAAATGCTCTGATTCGGGCGGGAATTCGTATTGAGCAGGTGAATGAATTTCCCTTTAGCCCCTACAACTGTTTTGACGGCCTGGTCGAGCGTGAAGCGGGGCATTATTATCTAACCCACAAAGGTCAGGATGTCCCTTTGGTTTATAGCATTTTGGGACGCAAAGAGTAAATGTGGTTCGACGTGGGGTAGGCGCCCCACGTCGTACGCAATCCCGACCATTAGCGTGGCTTAAGTGATTCCAACTCGGTTAGGCGCTTCATGGCTGCCTTTTGCTCGATGAGTCCATAGTTAATATTTCCTGCATTCAACGATGAACCGGCCTGATAAGGGTATTCGCTGAAATCCGAAAAGAAATCTTTAATCTGCTGTTGAATGGGGACCAACAACCACATTTGCTGTGCGTACCAAGTCCAATAGCCTCCACCTTCCTCCATGGCTTTTTCATAAGGATCCATACGTAGGTTGGTGATGCCAGCCCAGTTGGTAACCTCCCGACTACCTGTCGCGATATTCCCTTTTTGCACCGCGAAGCTAACCTTCCAATCGTTCCAGCGCACGGCATTTAAATTGCCAGATTGATCGAAATAAAAAATTCTCTCTCTAGGACCTTGCTCCGCTTTGCCCGTCATGTAGGGCATGAAATTATATCCGTCGAGCTTTACGTTGTACTTTTTGCCACCCAGCCGTGTTCCCGATGCGAGATCTTCTTTGATTGTCTCATTGCCGCTCGCCGCCAAGAGTGTTGGAAACCAATCGAGGTTTGAGATGATCTCATTGGACACACTGTTAGGCTTAATTTTGTCCGGCCAGCGAATCATCATGGGGATGCGGAAGCCACCTTCCCACGTGGAGCCTTTTTCGCCGTTAAACTGGGGCATGGCGCCATCTGGCCAGAGAGCCAGTTCCGCCCCGATATCTGTGCTGTAAATAACGATAGTGTTGTCCGCGATCTTTAATTCATCGAGAAGATCTAAAAGCTCTCCAACATGGCCGTCGTGTTCAACAATGCCGTCGGCGTGCATGCCTTTTCCTGTCACGCCAAGAGACTCGGGTTTTAGGTGCGTAAAGACGTGCATGCGTGTCGCATTGAACCAAGTAAAAAAGGGGCTTTCCTTCATCGACCTTTCGTTCAATAAAATCTTTGGCGGCGGCCAGGAATTCTTCATCGACAGTTTCCATCCGCTTGGTGTTGAGTGGACCCGTATCTTCAATATCGCCATCAGCTGCAGACTTTATCACGCCACGCGGGCCGTATTTTTCTCTAAATTCAGGGTCTTTGGGGTAAAAATAACCTTCGGGTTCCTCTTCGGCGTTTAGGTGATATAAGTTGCCAAAGAATTCATCAAAGCCATGTTGTGTGGGCAGATGTTCATCTTGATCGCCAAGATGATTCTTGCCGAATTGACCGGTGGCATAGCCTTGCTCTTTCAGGGCCTCTGCAATGGTTGGCATCCAATCTGCGATGCCATGAGGATCACCGGGCATACCAATGGTGAGTAGCCCTGTCCGAAATGGCTCTTGGCCGAGCACGAAGCTGGCCCTACCCGCAGTGCAGCTTTGCTGACCGTAGGCGTCTGTAAACATCATGCCTTCATTGGCAATTCGGTCGATATTCGGAGTTTGATATCCCATCATTCCTCTGGAATAAGCACTGATTTGAGGAATTCCAATATCGTCGCCCCAAATTACAAGTATGTTGGGCTGAGTTGGCTGTGCATGCGTGCCATGGCTACAAAGAATTGTGAATAGAAGGGTGGCAGAAACAAAATTAAGTATCCATTTGGGTGATCGACAACGCGTTTTCACGTTAGCTCTCCTTTAACCTTTTAAAAAAGCAGACAAGGTTCTATGAAAAGGTTTTCGTGTTTCCGATGTCTGCGACAAAAAGGTCTTGTCGATTTGAATGCTCTATTGAAAGGCAATCTCTGTTAAGTTTGCCACTGAGTATGCGCGTACCGGCGTAACTTAGACGAGCGTTAGTCATTGTTGTTACGCCTTGCATTTCCTCCATATCTGGTTTGCAAGTAGGTCGCTGTCGGAAAGAGTACCTGCATCATGGCGAATCGCCTATGCAGATCACGACAATAAGAAAACGGGAATTTTAAAATCAAAAAGCTGTCGGTTGGCACGCAGGTTTGCAGACAATGCCGATATTTTAAGATAGCTTTTGTTGTCGATATCACTGCCACGGTGATTTACAGTTTGAATGTATAACAGGGAGGTTTACGTGACTGGCATGGCGCTCGGCAGTCAATGGGATAGAGTCCACGCCAAACGTATCGAGCAACTCAACAGTGTCATCCAAACATTGGGGTTACAGGCACTGCAGCATTCTCAGGGAGAGCTGAACAGCTTTTTTGCGCGCTCCGAATACGCGGACGTGCTCTATTTCTCTGGTGTTCTTGGGGCCAAGCTAACCTTTAGTGGCTCTCAACGTGAGAATCGGGTTTGCTTTAGCACCGGCGTTTGTTTTCCTGAAGGGTGTCGATTAAGGGGGGAAAACAGATTGGCGGGCAATGTGGCTTTTTGGGCAACTGAGGATGAGCTTGATGCGATTTATATGCCTGGAACCCAATTTATTGCCGCGTCACTTGAGGTCGATGTGTATGAAAGGTTCGCGTCGCTCTATGAGAAGGTTACCGATCGTCATTGCCTTAGCCGCTCAACCGTCAGTATTGATCGCTTATCGACCGAGGTACAACGCTGTTTAATCTCTTATGTAAGGTGCCTCCATCAAGGCCATATACCGGTATTAACGTCTCAGTTTCATGCTATTTTTCTACGTGAAATTCTGAATTTCTTTTCTCGCAATCCTCAGGTCCAGGTTCGCCGTTTTAATTACAGTGGTCACGCAAGAGTTGTTTTTCGTGCCAGGGAGTATATTGCTGACAACCTACACAATAAAATGTCGTTACAGGAAATTGCCCTTGCTGCGAATACGTCCGTTCGTACACTTCAGCGGGCGTTTGAGAAAATTCTGGACAGTACACCCATCGAATATATCCTGCGCCTTCGGTTGCATAGAATCAGAAACGATCTTATTTCTGAACGAGAGATTTTTAGCACCATATCGTTGGTTGCCGGACGTTGGGGGATGTCTGAGCCCGGAAGGTTTTCTGGCTATTACAAAGATCTGTTTGGCGAATCACCGATACAAACCAGAAAGTTAATTATGGACGTTTGGCAATCCGCAAAAGAGGAAAATAGGCGTCAAATGGCGTCGCCGTTGGCGTAATATGCATAGACGTCGAATGGGAGACCTTTTAAGTTAATATGTAAGCTAGGTTTTAATACCAGGCTAACGACAAAATGTCGCAGGCTTGTCATTTGAGCCTCATACAATAAGTGCTTAGAACCCAAGTTTTTGCGTTCTACTAAAGCAGGGTGGCTTTGCATAAGAATCAAGAGATCGCAGGGAACGCGTAATGATGAACGTTGGTAGTCTCAGATTTTCCCTTCGGTGGCATAGTTTCTCTCTACTGGTACTGGTTGTTCAGCAGGCCTGCGCACAAGAGGGACGTTCAGACGCCAGTTCCCAAGCCAATAATCCATTGGCAAATATGACGGCGTTCAATATCCAAAACTACGCCATAGGCGAATTGACGGAATCTGATGAGTCCGCCAATCAAGTCTGGTTTCGTTTCGCTCGGCCCGTCACTGTTGCTGACTCGGATTGGCTGATGCGAATTTCTCTGCCTATCAACACCTTCCCGACGTCCGCTAATGGTGATAAGGAAACAGGGCTAGGCGATCTCAACGTATTTGCTGCTTATACATTGAATACGGGGAATCCTGCGGTCAGCTTTGGTATTGGCCCCCAATTGACGTTGCCTACCGCGACTGATGACGCGCTCGGTAGTGAAAAATGGTCGGCGGGCTTTGCCAACGTACTGTTCAATGCGTCATCTCCGGTTCTTCAGTATGGATATCTTCTGACGTGGCAGCACAGTTTTGCCGGTGACGATGATCGAGATACGGTCAATGCCGCCGCATTTCAGCCATTTACTTTTTTTCAACTCGGTGGAGGCACCTACCTCAGAGCAGCACCCATTTGGACGTACAATTTTGAAAACGATGCTTACAGCCTTCCCTTGGGGCTTGGTGTTGGACAGGTATTTAAAAAAGACAGAACCGTCTATAACGTGTTCATAGAGCCTCAATTTTCCGTATTCGATGATGGCCCTGGCTTGCCGGAGTGGCAGGTATTCTTGGGCTTTAACATGCAGTTTACTCAATAGTGAAGCGACGGTTAAACCGTTACGTGTAAGAGGGAAAATCCATGATTCGTTTTTATTTATGTCTCTTATTGGCTGGCGGTTTCGCCGCTTCGGTGGGCGCTCAGGAGTTTAGTCAGCCGTCAAAGCGGGCGCATGCCTGGGAGATGGGGTTTTTGATCAATCAGGTTGACAGCTGGGATACGAATGCGAGGAATGGTTCTTCCATCGATGTCGATAGCGATACTGGATGGGGATTTAGTATCGCTTATAACGTCAATGAGTACTTCAATATTGGATTTGAGTTTGCTCATAACGAGCAATCGTACGACGCTCTGGTGATTCCCGACACGGTATTGGCCATACCTGAAGAAATCAGCCATGAACTTACCAATGATTTTTATTCGTTCAACTTTACGTACAACATTTTACCAAAAACGTTTACCCCGTTTGTGGTTGGAACCTTGGGCTGGAACTACCTTGATAGTAACGTTTCCGATGGCGATATCAGCGTCGCTTGCTGGTGGGATCCCTGGTGGGGATATATTTGTAACGATTATTTTTCTTCTTATGAAGATACGTCATTCAGCTATGGGGTAGGAGCCGGTGTGCGCTGGGAAATATCCGGTAACTTTTTGATGAAGGCGAGCATTAATCAACGTTGGGTCGATCTTGATGCAGCAGGTGATACGCCAGACATGCTGTCCGGAAAGTTGGAATTTATTTGGTCTCTGTTTTAAAAAACGAGAACAGGAAAATAATTCGTTTTGAGAGCCTAGAACCTATTGAGGCCTTATCAGAAAGGAAAATCAAGGAATGACATTCTTAATAACCGCATTAAAACCCGCTTCAATATTATCTTTTGTCCTCTGCATAGGGGTTGTTGCCGGATGCGCCAGTATGAGCGAGCCCCTGCCTGAGACGTCTCCAGACGGTTTGCAATTGGTGCACGATACCAAGATGGATGCCGTTTATCGCTTACCTGCGGCGGACTTTTCCGACTATAAGGCGATTGAATTGGACTCTTGTACCGTTGCTTTCCGAAAGAACTGGATGAGAGACCAAAACGACTACCGGCTGGATTTGACCAGCATGGTCACCAAAAAGGATATGGAGCGAATCCAGACCAAGTTGGTAACGTCTTGCGATGAACACTTTGCGAAAGCCTTTGATGGTGACAGTCATTTCACCTTGGTAGATAGCTCGACCGAATCCGAACTGACAACATTAAAAGTTAAACCCTCGATAGTGAATTTAGATATAACCGCGCCCGACACATTATCGGCCGGCATGCGTCGTTCTTACACAACGTCGGCGGGAGAAATGACGTTAATTCTTGAGGTCTATGATGCCACTACCGGAGCGATTCTCGCGAGGGTGGCGGATCGACAGCAGGATCCCGATGACTTCAATTTGGAATGGACCAATAGCGCTACCAACAGTCAGACTGCGAATCGTATTTTTAATCATTGGACGAGCCTGCTCAAAGAGGGACTGGATGAAGCGGTTTCCGGCACTTAGGTTATTTATCCTGCATTAGACGAAGGATTCACGATACCTATGGCGGATAGAGCATGGACATGTATGCGCTTAATATCCGTCATTATACTGAGTACGTTTTTAAATGATGTCTCGCTGGCAGAATCATTTTTTCGTGAGTACCTGATTGACCCCCAGGATGGAAAACTGGATGCCAGTCGCTACCTCAGTGAGATTCCCATGGGATTTTTGCCCGTCCCCGCGCTGATCACAGAGCCGGCTGTTGGGACAGGGTTGGGGGTTGCCGGTATCTTCTTTCATGAAAGCGATGAACAAAAGCGTATTCGACTGGAATCCATACAGGAAACCCACAAAGCGATCTTGCCCAACAGCATCAGTTTCATCGGTTTAGCCGCTACCGACAATGGTACGGTTGCCGGTGGATTGGGACACATTGGGTTTTGGCAGCAGGATCGTGTGCGTTACAAAGGGTTTTTACTGTATCCCGATGCCAACTTAGATTTCTACTCACTGAACGGTCAGGCACTTCCCGGTGATCAGGGAATTGAATTCAGTTTAAAGGGGCCGGTTGTTTTACAGGAACTTAAAGCACGCATCGCTTCGAACAGTAATGTCTTTATTGGCGCTCGACAAATCCATCGCAAGGTGGATTTGTCCCTGGCTAACGCCGAGAGCTTTGCTCCCTTTGAATCCGAGCAGGAAAATCAGCAACTGCAGGAATTTTTGCATCAGACTGCCCAGGCCGATATCACAACCTCTGGCATTGGTGCGTTATTGGAATACGATAGCCGCAATAATCCATTCAATCCTGAGCGCGGCCATTTTTTACGGGCTCGTTATCAATGGTTTGACGACGCTTTGGACAGTGACCTCGATTACGCGGATTTCAATCTGACGTCTATCAATCATTGGGCTCTCTCGTCGACATGGCTGTTGGGATTAAGACTGCAGATGGATGGTGTTATCGACAACGGAGACAGTGTGCTGCCACCATATGTTCTCCCTTTTGTTGATCTTAGAGGGATCCCCAAGGCTCGCTATCAGGATGAGCGAGTCGCAGTTGTCGAGGCGCAACTCGACTGGCGGGTGACACCCCGCTGGAAAGTGAGTGTTTTTTCCGGTTCAGGTAAGACCGCTGCACATACTTCAGATTTAGTGGATGGTGATTCCTCTGAAACGTTTGGCACCGGCTTTCGCTATCTGCTGGCGCGACGTTACGGCTTTACGATGGGGGTGGATGTGGCGGCGGGCCCTGAAGAAACCGTGTTTTATATACAAGCCGGATCTGTATGGTGATTCCTCGAATCGATGAGAATACTGATTATTTATCAATTGGTCACACTCTATTCTAAACAGGCAATGTGTTCCTGCGGGCAACCCTTGGAGTTGTTATGACCAGATCAAGAGTTTTTCATTCCTTTCTTCTGTGTTGTCTCGTTAGCCTTTACGCCGTAATGGTCGTTCAAACAACGGCCGATACTCTCGATACCCGAATTGGGCCGATAGAGTTGGATCTTGGCGTGCCCGTAGAAAAAAGTGCGTAACAACTGTTTGATACCCTGGATTTTCAACGGGCGTCCCAGGCTTATCTGTGGGCACTGCCCACGGTGGGGTTTGAATATGTTTTGCGAGAACAGAGGAATCAATTGGGCGCAAAGAACGGTGATGTTGTCATTTACAAAGGCTATCAAGGCGTCAGCCGGTTTTTAACCGCAAATGTCACAACGCCCTACATTATTGGGTTTATGGACCTTGCTCAGTCGGGGCCGATGGTATTGGAAGTTCCCGCCGGAGCGATCGCTGGATCCGCTATGGATTTTTGGCAGCGGCCGCTAACGGACTTCGGCCTCACCGGTCCGGATAAAGGCAAAGGCGGCAAATTTCTGCTACTGGGACCAGAGCAGAGCATACCAACAGATTTACCTGAGAATACACGCGTCGTTGAATCCCCGACCTTTGGCGTTGGCTTCTTTTATCGGGCCTTGGATGAGGATCCCAAAAAATCAGCGGCGATGGAAAAGGCCATACAGACCTACCCCTGGTCGGAACGGAAGCATTCTGGGGCAACGCAGCACATTATCCCCAGTGTCGTGCGGACAGAAACTCTGCCACAGGGGATGGCGTTTTGGGAGCAGCTGGCTGCTGTCATTGAACGTGAACCGGTCGATGATCGGGATCGCTTTTTTGTCGCTATGCTCAGACCGCTGGGTATTGAGCGTGGCAAACCTTTCAAGCCAGATGCTCGGCAGCGGGCGCTGCTTCTTGAAGGTGCTCAGGTGGGTGAGCTGATGGCGAAAACAAACTCCTTCTACAAACGCTTCGAAGGATCCCAGTATCGCCCGGATGCGAACTGGGATTATCTCATTATGGCGGACCCGGATCAGGATCTTGACGATTACAGTCAATTGGATGAGGGCGCGGCATATTTTTATGAAGCGGTGGCGTTGTCCAAAGGCATGGTAACCCGTCAGCCTGGGGTAGGGCAGGCATATTTGGCCAGTTATCACGATGCGAATGGACACGCCTTTGATGGTGGTAAGCATTACCGGCTGCGGGTTCCCGCCAATCCTCCAGCGCGGCAGTTTTGGTCGGTGACCTTATACGATGTGGAAACACGAGGCGTGTACCAAAATAGCGAGGAGATTGCGGACAGGTCTTCCCGGCAGAATTTGGTGCGCAATGACGATGGTTCGGTTGATATCTACTTTGGTCCGACTGCACCTGAGGGATATGAATCGAATTGGATTCCGACCGTTGCGAACCACGCTTGGTTTACCTACTTCCGTCTCTATGCTCCGTTGCAGGGATACTTTGATCAGAGTTAGCCGCTGCCGGATATCGAACCGCTAAATTGAGGAATATCCTATGTGGTTATCACTCGGTAAATCATAAATACAAGGTCGCGTTGCGATTATTCTGGCGTTCACCTTGGGGATGTTTGCCACTGTAGGATACGCAGGCGATGCGTCTGATGAACAGGCGGTCAAAGATGCCTATGTCTATCTTCTCGGTCGAGCGATTGTGATACGACAGGAGCATACCGATATCCGTGAGCCAGGTGTCTACTACAACGTGATTAAATACAACCCCTTGGGATCAGCAGATTTTGTAAATCCTAATCTCGACGTGGCTTATCTGGAAGCCTGGATTGCCGTTGATCAAAAGACACCGTTGCTTTTAGAGGTGCCGGATATTCGGGATAGATACTATGTCGCTCAAATTTGTAATGAATGGGGAGACGTCATCGTCAATATTAATGAGCGGAATTTTCCTAATGAGGGCAGTGGTCAGTTCGTGTTTGTTGCGCCGGGCTCTGATGTCGAGATTCCAAAAGGCGCACGTCGAATAGAGCTACCGTCGTATAAGGCGAAAATGTTAGCGCGAGTGGAGTTGAAAACCGATGTCGCGTCAGCGGTTAAGCGTCAGCATGAGTTTACTTTGAAGGCGCTTGGCGAGCCGGTGATTGAGCCGGCCGTAGAAATTCCTGAATTTGGCAACCAGGATCTACCTGGCGTCGAGCTCTTTGACCGGGCGGATGACATCATCAACAGTGCTCTGGATATTTCTCCTATTGCCCCCGGAATGCAAGCACAAGTCAGATCGATACAACGGTTGGCCGCTGACGACCACTATCGAGCGCAGCTCGACACTCTATTGACCTCAACAGTTGTCCCGGCATTTTTACAGTACGCCGTAACAAAATCCGGCGTTTTTAAAAACAACTGGTTGGGGACCTTGGGTACCGGCAACTACGGCAAAGATTATTGGATGCGTACTTCCGCGAATCTGGTGGGGCTCTGGGCGAATACCAATGACGAGGTTGTCTATTTTGTGATGAAGATGGTCAGCCTTTGAATGGCGCCAACGACTATGTGATTGATTTTCCTGCCAGCGAGCTACCGGATTCTGTTGTCTCGGCTTATTGGTCCATCATTTTAGTGGATGTTCCCAATTATCGGGTCGTACCAAATTCCTTGAACCGCTTTAATTTCAACAGTTATTCTGGTCTGGAGGCTAATAGTGATGGGGCTTTATCGCTGCTGATTGCCAGTAAACCAAGCGAATCTCTACCTGAATCCAATTGGCTACCTGCCCCCGAAGATAAGAATTTTTCGTTGACCCTGCGGACTTACGTTCCCAAGGATGCGGTCAAACAGGGGCGGTGGTTTCCTCCAGCCGTTAAGAAGCTGGGTGAATAAGTTTGGGGCTTGCCGCTGTATTCTGCGAGGCATTTTTCCTGCGTAGAGACGTGTATCTATGGCCGTTTAAACGACTGGGTTCACAAGCTATAAACCCAGTCTGGAGGTTATGAGTAAAAGAGAATTTCTAACGGTGCTCTCAGCGGGTTGCCAGTGCTCTGTGGCGCTTATTTTTGTAATATTCTGCATGCACATAAGCCGGAAGAAAGAGCAATAAAGCTGCGCTGAGTACCAAAAGTGACCTTACCAATTGTGACATTTCTGCGAATTGTTCACCGAGCATAAAGTAGGCTCCGTAGAAAAGAAACACATGGAAAGCATAAACCTGGAGTGAATGCTGGCCGAGGAAGACAAGTGGTTTCCAGTTCATTACTGCGCTGATTCCTCGTGCAACCAAGTGGGTGATTTTCCAACGTTCACCACAGTGCAGTAACCAGATGACCGCGTAAGCATCTGCCGCGAAATTTAATACTCTAAGAAACGAGATGGATTCTCGATCAAACAATGATCTATAAAATCCTACAAATTCGCTCTGTTTGAGGTAGCTGGTAGAAGCAAATGCTTTGGACGCGAAAAACAAAATAACTAAAGCCAGCGAAAGAAAGAACAGCCTTTCACCTAGGCGAGTTTTTAGAATACTAAGGTCGAGTCGGTCAGCTGCCATGTAAAAGCCACCGATTAACCCGAAAAAGTAAAATACCTGCCAGGCTAAACGATCAAATGAGAGACCCAATTGGATACTGGAATCAGCGAGCCCGGACACTGCAGACAAGTAATCCAGACCCGCTCCGAAGAGGCCTGTTTGTGAAAAACACCAAACAATTATAGATATCACTGCTACCTGAGTTGCTTTACCTGCGACCAACATCCGAAGAGCTATGGGAGTTATGGCCATAAAGACGATATACATAGGCAGAATATCGATAAATTTAGGCCCTAAAAAAAGCCCAAGGGATAATATTGCAGTGGCCCAGGGAGAGTTCCACTCTTCTCCTAATGCAATAGCTTCCGTGGGCATATTAAGTGCGCACAGCGTGATGAAAATGATTAGGCCGGCGTGGTAGTAGAAAATTTTTGTGATTCTAGCCCATAATTTTTGGGAACTTGCAGCCAACGAGTGTCTGATTGCCGATTTACCATAAACAATTCCGATTACCAGACCAGATAGGAAAACGAATCCTTGTGCATCCTCCACCCAACCAAACTTGTGATGATTGGTCTCCCAAATGCGTGCGTGAACAAACGCATTCAGATGCACAATCATCATGTTTATCAGAAAAAAACCACGGAAACCGTCGATTACCTGAATACGCACAATAAAACCCTAAAGAAGATGCCAAGAAATGAATGGGGCGAGCGAAAATTCGCCAGGTCAGATAGTAAAATAATTGAATTGGGCTTTATTAATGGCGCCAAATTCACTTTGCAGCATACTGTTGAATAAAGAACGGCAAACTCTTGCAAAGATGGGGTAGTACAGAGACACGATAACGCGATTCTAGTTCAGCGATTTGTGCGAAATTATGAAAAAAAATCTAAACATTAATGGAGCTGGCGGGTTGGAGTGACGATATTGTTAACAGCTGTCGTGTCAATTTGAAATTTTTCTGATTCTTCGATAATTTTAGTTGCTCAGTTTGTTAGTGAGGAAAACGTGAGAAATTCCGCGCGCCCCCAATTTTGGCGAGATAACCGTATCCCTCATATTGAGTTGCGATATGTCGAAGACGGCCGCGAAGTATGTTACGCACCTCATAGCCACACTCAGTGGTCCTTAGGAGCTATTGCTGGCGGTCGCAGTTATTTTCACTACCGAGACCAAAATACAGAGGTTTGTAACGGTGACTTGGTGGTGATTAATCCAAATTGGGTCCACGCCTGTAACCCCATGGATAAAGGGAGCTGGTCTTACTGGATGCTCTATGTCGATACACTTTGGTTGGCTCAGCTCAGGTGTGACATCGGGCTATTGAGTGAACCCTACTGGTTAGATTTCAACACATCGGTGGTTTCCAGTCCCGTTTTCTTTAAAAGTTATCTGCAGATGGCTCAGCGTCTCATGTCTGATGACGTTAGTATTGGGGAAAAACAGTCCAGTGTGGTGTACTACCTCAGTGATCTGATGAAAACGCTGACTACTGTGGCGCCAGGTTTAGACCAGGGGACTCCCAGTCACATAGAGGATTTGGCAAATTATTTAAAAACCCATTGTACCGAGGACGTTGCAATCGAAGCCCTATGTGATCGTTGGGGTTACAGTCATGGCCATCTGATTAAGTCATTTAAGGACGCCTATGGGCTGACGCCTCACGCCTACCGAATAAATGCTCGTGTTCAGCAGGGACAACGAGCATTACGAGGTGGGGCCTCAATTGCCGATACGGCTCTATCGGTTGGATTTGCCGATCAACCTCATTTTCAGCGGACCTTTAAGCGCATGTTTGCTGCGACGCCACGTCAATACCAGCGACCGTTAATCACTCAAAAGGAACAGGCAACTGACGGCCAGTAAAACCGCCAGTACACGATTAATTGGTACCAACAGATTGGATCTGGAAACGTAGCGACGCAGGAAACCTCCGGCATACACCCAGCAACCCAGTGATAACCAGCATATTGGCAAATATAAGCCAGCAAACCAGAGTAGCTCTGTGATATCTCCACCGGATGTATAGGCACCAATCCCAGAGACAGATGCTAACCAGGCCTTAGGGTTCAGCCACTGCATGGTGGCCCCGGTCATAAATCCCGGCCTCTTATTATTATCAGTCTCTGGTAGCCTTCCATCATCAAAAAATATTCGTGCGCTCAAATACAGCAAAAATCCAACACCGGCCCAGTGCAATAATAGGTTTAGTGTCGGAAATTGTTCCAGAAGGGAATAGAGCCCAGCACCGATAGCCAGAAATAACACGATAAAGCCCAGAGTTGCTCCGGTGACAAAGCGAAGTCCTACGAAGAGTGGGTAGCGGCTACCACAACTGAGGCACAGAATGTTTACTGGTCCGGGTGAAATGGATGCTACGAGAGCGAAGGCTGACATGGAGAGCAGGAGTGAAGTGGTCATTATTCGGGCGCTGCGGGGATTTATACCGTGATCAAGGCCCTCAAGCATGTCTGATCAGTGGCGTAAAATATTGAACAAAATTGCGATTTACTTTTTTCGAGACAGCCTTTTGAAGACCAAAACCCGCACCGGTCGAGTCGTTATCGTCACAATTTGACCGGAGAAATCGCTGTATTATTCGGTCAAAGAACCTTGGGATAAGATTAGCAGGGAGACCACATGGAAATTACAGGCATCTTTGATGTGAAAATGGCGCCAAAGTCATCAGAGTTTCAGGGGAAAGACGGCATGACAATGGCGGCTATGTCGTTGCGCAAAACCTTCCATGGCGAATTGAACGCCAGCAGTGAAGGAGAAATGCTGAGCATTATGACTCAGGTTCAAGGCTCCGCTGGTTATGTGGCCATTGAACAGGTTACTGGCAAACTCTGTGGCAAGGCTGGCAGTTTCGTTCTGCAACATTTTGGCATTATGGATAAGGGATCTGACCGTCTCATTCTAGAGGTGGTTCCGGATTCAGGCACGGGGGAGCTTACCGGCCTCGCGGGTACGATGGCCATTGATATCGAGGATGGAAAACACATTTATACCTTTGAATATCGTCTGGCACCTTAGATTTCTGTCTTTATTTAAGGAATTGATAGGAAGGATTCGATGAAATATTGCCTCTTTGTCTGTTGCATACTGCTGTCTCTGGTGGCCACAGCTGATTGCTTGCAAAACGCCACCGGAGACGTCATCTGTGGTTACGGTCAGTGTGCGATCAACAGTCTGGGGGATATCAAGTGCTCAAAACACCGAGACGGTGGTGCGGTCAAAAACAGCCTCGGCGATGTCATGTGTGGTAAAGGACAATGTCTTCGCAACAGCCTTGATCAAGTGATGTGCTCGTCGATAGAAGGTGGGGCTGCAGCCCTTAATCGACAGGGCGATGTCAAGTGCTACGGTGGTTGTGAAAAGGCATCCAAAGCGATGTGTGAAAGCGTTCGAGGCAGTTAGAGAGGCTTGGATTAAACTAACGTCTAAGTCTCTTTGACGCGATTAGCTGAGTAGACTCTTCTAACATCTTGTCGTGAATTCACGATTTCTAAAATATCTCAAACTTGGATTTTCTTGAGGGTATGACCATGAATTTTCCGTTATCGGGCGCTTGTCAGTGTGGTGGTGTAACGTACAAACTGTTATCTGAGCCTGCCATGGTGGTCGCCTGTCACTGCAAAGAGTGTCAAAAGCTATCGACCAGCGCTTTCAGCATTACTGCAATGGTCAATGCAGATCAGGTTCACTTTAAAGGTGATCTGCAAGAATGGTCTAGGGTGGCGGATAGCGGTAATGTGAGTGCGGCTAAGTTCTGTCCAACCTGCGGCAATCGCATCTATCATTTCAATCCAGCAGAGCCAGACAAGGTCAAGCTTAAAGCTGCGTCTCTGGACGATACCTCTATTCTAAAGCCAACCGCACATGTTTGGGTGAGCGAAAAGCAGGATTGGTACGAGATCCCTGAGGGCGTTAAAACTTTTGAGAAACAGCCTTGAGCGAGGGAGGTGAACAGCCCTGAGCGAGGGAGGTGAACAGCCCTGAGCGGGGAAGCAGCCTTGAGCGGATGAGGTGAACAGTCCTGAGCGGAAGAACAGTCCTAAACGAATCAGGTAAACAATTCTGAGCAGATAAAGGACCTTTCGCGGATCAAAAGCCTTGTGCCGATAAAGGACTTGAGCAAATAAGTAGGAAAGTCGAATGACGGGACTGACAAATATTCAAGCGATACTCGCGACTATGAGCCCGGAACTGTCGCACGCCGAATTCGTCTTTTGTTCGGTTTCGGGCAGTATTGCCGACTATGTATCATTGGATCCAGTGGCAACCCTCGTTGAACGCGAAGGCTTAACCTTGATTTTGGAGGCTTCTCGAGCTCGTTTTGCGGGGTTAACCTACGAGCAGGTCTTTCGGCGTATCACGCTCCAGGTCCATTCCAGTTTGGAGGCAGTTGGCTTGACGGCTGTGGTTTCGACGAAACTCGCTGAGCACGGCATTAGCGCCAATATGATGGCGGGGTATTATCACGACCATATCTTTGTGAAATCTGCGGATGCAGAAACGGCGCTGACAGTGCTGTGTGAGCTCTCAAAGAGCTAAAATTGTGTGTCGGTAGATCTCTAAAACTACCGCTGGGTGTTATAGGGATCTCATGGATAGCGCGATCATAGAGCGAAGGCTGATACCCTTTTTGATGTTAAAAAGCCGATTTTGCCTCTTATTGTCTTTAATGATTTTGGCGCCTTGGCTTTCCGTGAAAGCAGACAGTCTCGACGCAGAGTGCCGCGAAAGTTTGGCCATTTTACCTAATTTTCTTTTAGAAAATGATGCCGGTGCTCGCGACCAACTTGAACGACGGGGGCAATCCTATTTCGATAAAGCATTCAGTATCGCTTCAGAAAAAATCGCTAATGTTAGGGATGTCAGTGATTGTCGCGCTGTGTTAAATGATTACCTGTCCGCATGGCGTCAGGGGCATTTGTGGATTGAAGAGCGGGATCAACCGCACGGTGATGAGGAAGGCACAGCAAAGCCCGATCTATCGGAACCTGCTTTGAGGCCCTTTCTTGAAGAATTATCAGAGACTACCCTGGCCGTAACCTTACCCAGTTTTAAACCTGCGTATAAAAAATGGTTGGAAAAACTGTTGCAGGATCATCGAGATCTACTGATGTCGCACCCTAATTGGATAATCGATGTTCGCAACAATGCTGGGGGCTTTGACAGCACTTACTATCCACTTCTGCCGTGGATATTGGCGGCAGAGAGAATTGATATTGGTGCTGAGTTTTTGGTGACGCCCGTCAATATCAACGCGCAGAAGACGGTTTGTGAGCGCTACGGTGATACGTCATCAAATTGCGCCGAATGGACTGAGCAAATGGTGCATCGAATGACCGCTGCAAACGTGGGCAGCTATGTTGGTAGTCCTGGTGATGCCTCTTCCAGACAAGCGGTCGCCAGACCTGAGTCGGTGCGTCCAAAGCAAATCGCGCTTTTGATTGACAAGAGCTGCAGCAGCTCCTGTGAGCAATTTGTTTTGACAGCACGCCAGAGCTTTTCTGTTAAAGTCCTTGGTCGCCCAACGGCCGGGGCGTTGGATTATTCCAATGTAAGAGCTTATGGATTACCTTCAGACTCGCTAGAACTTTTTTATGCGACATCCCGCAGTCAAAGATTGCCGGAAATGCCCGTCGACGTTACGGGAATCACGCCTGATATTTATTTAAAGAAAACACAAGATAAGGTCAGTCAGCGGCAAGAGCTTTTAATGATCAAGACTTGGTTGGAGACAGGAATGTTTAAGGAGCATTTCTAATGGGGGGTGTGATGAGGTCTTATCGCGAGAGACGTTAGATCCGTCAAATGAAAACATGCGTCGAGGGATGACGATGTATTTTATGAGAGCTGCGTCATTTTGGGTGATGCATAATCAGTACAGCGCTTACCCAGTTTTTTGACGTTCGTTCGATTAAGCGTGAAATTTTAGAAGCAGTAAATCTATGCAAGTCTCTTTAAAGGCAGTCGATAAAAGCAATTACGAGGCGGTGTTTGATCTGGAAGTCGCTAAAAGCCAGCAGAATTACGTCGCGCCGAACTCCTGGTCGCTTGTTGAAGCTGCGTATAACGAAGGTTACGAAACTCGCGCCATTTATCTTGTTGATCAGCCGGTCGGATTTCTTATGTGGGTCCAAGAGACAGAGACAAAGGTCTCGATCTGGCGTTTTATGGTAGATGTAAAGTTTCAGCGAAAAGGCATTGGCCGCCGCGCCTTAGAATTGGCCTTAGATGACATTAAATCTGATCCAAAGGTGGTCGATATCGAGATCTGCTACGACCCCAAAAACCCCGTAGCGAAACCTTTCTATGGTAGCTTCGGTTTCGTCGAGCAAGGGCTGGATGAAGAGGGCGAGGAAATGCTGGCTCTCATTCACAGATAAATTTTACCGTTTACATTGAGAAGCAATGTTGTATGACATTTTCGGACAAAGAGCGTGACGCACTGTTGGCGCTTAAAGGTGTCGGCCCGACAGTAGTACAGCGCCTAGAAGAATTAGGTATTGATTCGTTCCCAAAATTGGCAGGTTATACGGCGGACGACATAACCGCAATGGTTGCGTCTAAATTGCGCTCAACCTGTTGGAAAAATAGCCCTCAGGCAAAGCGTGCCATCATTGCGGCGATCGAGAGGGCTAAACAGGGATAAATATCTTCACGTAAAGAGGTTGATGTATGACGAATTTCGACGATCGAGGATCAACAGTACGGTATTTGTCAGAGGCCGATGACGAGGCGAAAACTGGCGCTCTCATCGGCTATGGTTTGATGGTCGCTGGCCTATTTACAGGAATTTTCTGGATAATTGGTGCCGTCTGGGCAATGGTAAAAAAGCCAGATGCTCGCGGTAGTCTGTTTGAAGATCACTATAGTAATATCATAAAGACGTTTTGGTGGGGGCTCATTCTGACCATTATCGGCGCTATTTTATGTTTGATTTTCATCGGTTATTTATTTCTGTTTTTGGTGTGGGTCTGGTCTGTCTATCGAATCGTCAAGGGTTTATCCAAGATTACCTCAAACAAACCGTTTTATTCGTAGTCTGCCTAACAAGCGGTAACTAATCAGAGGTTCCCTAGGTTTCGTTGCTGGCGCCTCTTTTGCTAATAATCAATTGGTCCTGCGTGTTGGTCATATCCAGTATAACCATGGTCAGAGTATGTGCACGCAGGTCAGTTTTGCACAGCAAAAGAACAGAAGGACTCAATGCAAAGACGTCATTTTCTACACAGAGCCACGGCTTTGGCCAGTGGTATTGCACTCAGTGGATGTGCCAGCAGTACAAAAAATGCTCAGATGAGTGATTCAACGATTCCCGAGGATGGCAGCCCGCTGTCTATTACTGTTCCTCCCCTCGCAGCGATTGATGCGCGACCAGATCGTATTGTTACGATGAATGTGTGCACGCGACCATTCCGTGCGTTAGGCCCTAGAATCGAATTGGAAAGGGTCGGAAAAAAATCCATCGTCCACAGTTATGGCCATGGCGGCAGTGGTTGGTCGCTCTCTTGGGGTTCTGCGATTGAAACGCGCAAATTGGTTGAGGGGACAGGTGCACAGAATATTGCGGTGATCGGGTGTGGGGCGATTGGATTGACCGCAGCCATTGAATTACAACGCTCGGGGTATGCAGTTACCATCTACGCGAAAGAGCGCCCCCCGTATGTGCGCTCCTCCTATGCAACCGGCATCTGGTCGCCGGATTCTCGGATCGTCTCAATGGCTCACGCGCAGCCGTTTGCGGATCGCTGGGAAACCATGGCTAGGTCTTCCTATCGCAAGTTTCAAACGCTGCTCGGTTTGACCACCATGCCTGTTGAGTGGACACACATTTATGACCTTGCTGACAAACCGTTTGGTTCAGAAAGTCATCATGGGCCCGAAGGCGAGCCAGAATACCCGAATTTCTCCGGCACCTTAGCCAAAGGCCTAACTCCTGATCCGGTGATGATTCCTGCATCGGAAAACCCCTTTTCGGCGCCTTATGTCAGGCGTCATCCGTTACTGATGTTTAACATCAGTGCTTATTCGCGACTCTTGCTCGACGAATTCCACCAGAATGGTGGGCGAATCGTGACGGCGGATTTCGCCTCTAAAGAGGATCTTCTTAATCTGGATCAGCCTACCCTTGTGAACGCAACGGGGTATGGGGCTCGCGCGTTGTTAGACGATGACAGTCTTACGCCTGTGCGGGGTCAAACGTGTAAGCTTATCCCGCAACCGGAAGTCAATTACGGTATTTGGTATTGGGATAAAGACGTTTCTGTGTATCCGAGGCGTGATGGACTGCTGGTACAAGCGCAGGCGTACGGGGACTTTGGCAACGAGCTGGCCAATGTCGACCCTGCTGAGTCCATCAGTGCTGTCGAGCGCTTGGCTGACATTATCGCGACGATGAAAACGGTCTAACTTATGGCCTTACAGATCTTCGCCAGCATCCTTTGCTTTTTCTACTAAGGTTGACGTTTCTTTGTGTAATCTCAGTAACAGGGCGACCGACAGCAGTGCAATGATCGGCGATAACCAGTAGAGGTTTTTGATGCCCTGGGCAAGATCTCCGCCGTGGGCATCGCTCATTAATCCGACAGCATAGGGCCCTAATCCCATGCCAAAAATGGTCATGGTTAAAATATAATAACTCATGACCGAGCCGCGCATTCTCGGCAACACCAGCTCCATCAAAGTGGCATAGAGCGGCGGTAGCCACATGGTTAGGATTACGCTATAGCAGGCAAACCAAGCGTAAAATGCGGTCGGCGTTTGTGCGTTAAATGTTGCGAGTCCGAGGAATGGCCCAATCACCAGCGACGCCACCGTCACGTAGAGGCGTCCACTTTTTACCCGTAGGTTAGCCCAGTCCGACAGCGGCCCTGCGATGATGGGGCCAAGCATTCCCGTGACAATCATAAGAATGCCAAATTGGGTTCCCACCACTTGGGCGCTCAATTCGAATTTGGTTAGCAGGAAGGGTGCGGCAAAAGCCATAACACCATAATTGATCACCGTCTGCAGTGCGATAAGGACAATGAGGATGATCATCGACGGGCTGGTGGCGATCAGGGCGAATGCGGGCTTATCTCTGCGCCCCAGTGATTGTAGCCAGTTGAGAACGACATAGCTGCCCAGGCCGATGATGCCCCACTGCAGTTGATTGCCAGTGACCAAAACGCCGCCGAAATTCAGTGCTGGAGGGTTAATCGCACGCAGACTGTCGGTCCAGCCAATCATAAAGCGAGCGATAAGAATGATGGCGAGCAATCCGGCAACATTGATCAGCCATTGTCTTAGAGGCGCTTTCTCTTGCAGCATTTGCCACCAAACGACGAGCGGAAGAACACCGCCAAGCGTTGTTGCGCTTTTGCGAAAGGGATGGGGCTCCGCGGGTGAGAAAATTCCATCCGCCAGTCCCCGACGCGGTTCCTTCTGAAACGCCAGCAGGATACCGAGAAGAATACCGGGAATGGCTGCGACAAAAAATGCGACCTGCCAGCCTCTCAAATCCAGAGGTGCAGTCGCATCGATGTAACGATTATCCCAGGCATCCGCGACGAAACCGCCGACCACAATGGCGGCACCCAGCCCCAATGCAATGGCCGCCGCCATAAGAGCCATGACCGTGCCGCGCATTTTCTTGGGAAATATGTCTGAAAGGATCGACATGCCCGCCGGCTGGGTACTGGCTTCGCCGATGCCGACACCGAGACGTGAAACGGCCAGTGTTGCGAACCCATTCGCCGTGCCGCCGAGGGCAGTTGCACCCGACCAGGCGATGATGGAAATCGCCAGCTGTTTGGTGCGGTTCCAGCTGTCGGCGAGTTTTCCCAGGGGCAGAGAAAAAAGTGCGTAAAAAAGGGCGAATACTGTGCCGTACAGCAAGCCCATTTCCGTATCACCGATGTGCAAATCTGCCTTTATCTTAGGCATTAAAATGGTCAAAATCTGACGGTCGACCATCGACATTGCCTGACAGGCACCGATCAGTATCAGCAGATACCAAGCGGCTTTACCGCCCAAGGCATAGTCGTGACCGATGGGTGCGAGCGTTGGGTCAGTTGAGTTTGTTAAGCCGGAAGACGTGTTCGGCATTGGTTTGCATGAGTCGGAGCTTGTCGTTGTCGGAGAGGTCGAGCTGGTCATATACGGCTACTTCATCGGAGGATTGCTGATAGGGGTAGTCCATGGCGTAGAGGACTCGGTCGGCGCCCAGAACGTCCATACAGAATTTGATGGCCGGTTCCCAGCCAACACCGCTGGTGGTTACCCAAATATTGTGGTGAAAGTAGTAGGAAACCGGGTGCTGAAGTTTGACAGCAGGCTGCCCGCCCCTGAATCCGGGGATGCCGTCGGCATTGCTTTGCATCCAGTCAAAACGATACAGGTGTAAAGGTAAGCATTTACCCAGGTGGCCCAGTACCAAGCGTAAGCGTGGGTAGCGATCAAACGCGCCTGAGAAAATTAACCCCATGGCATGTATCCAGACGTCGTGTGGAAATCCACCGAGCGAACCGGTGAGGCCGCGTTCCTGATAGTGAGCGGCGGCAAAGGGCGCGGTGGGATGGATGTAGAGCGCAGCGTCTAAAGATTCCAGAGCTTCCAGAATGGGTTCATATTCCGGCAGATCCAGATAGCGGCCTTGAAAGTGGGAGTTGAGTACCGCTCCGTTGAGGCCAAGGCGGGTGATGGCGCGTTCAAGTTCCCGTACAGCACCTGTGACGTTTCGTGGATCAAACGCCGCCAGTGCAGAAAATCGATCAGGCCAACGTTGGCAGCTGGCTGCCGCCAGGTCATTAGCTTCTTCAGCCAAACGGTTTCCCTCTCGTTCCCTGACGACCTGAACACCTGGCGCGGTCAATAACAACAGTTGATGATCGATGCCAAGCTCGTCTATATGAGCGATACGCCCTGGACCAATATCTTGCAACATGTGTTGCAGCTTGGGCATACCGGCAAACATGCCAGCCATCCTCAGGGAGGCATCGTCCGGCGCATTGGGATCGTTCAAATAATCCTGTTGGGCTTTGACCAGTGCAGGAAACGTCCAGGCTTCCTCAGTAGCAATGCGGCGGTAGGGCGCATGTCGATTAATGGCACCGGATGCTGGTGCGAGACCCGTGCGGGTGCGTTGGCCACGCTCGTCGGCGTGGCCACGCAGCCCCGGTTCGCTGCCATCGGGCAGTAAGCTCATTGGGCGTCTTGACCCGCCAAAATGGCGCCGAACCTGGGGTGGGCAAAATGCATGGGCACATCCTGACGATGAGGCCAGGTTTTGCGAATATCGGCTGTGGGTAGAATGCGATCAGGGCCGAGAGGGTTTTCGGGGAAGGTTTGCATCAGTGGTTGCAAGTGTGCTGTTGTTTTTGACCAGCCACTCTCATAATCACTTTGCCATTGCATCATGTAATCTAGGCGCTTGATTTTCCAAACACCGTTTTCTTTGACATAGTCATTTTCATAGATGCCGGCTTCCATAAATTGTTGAGGCAAACCCTCAGGTTGAAAATCCCGGCTCTCGTGACTGCCACCAAATAACATGCCGCGAAAACGGCCTTTGGCGGTTTGCCCATCCGGTGCAACCGTTATGATGTCCTGCATTTGAAAATGGTCGAGGAGAAAGCCATAGGCCGGGCCTTCTTCACCGGGTGCCAAAAAGAAATTCTTGAACCAGGTTCCGTAGAGACGTTTTACGCCCTCTTTTCCGACGTAAACACCGGAGAGGAAAGTGACTTCGCCATCTTCAGCAAAAAGCTCGGCGACATCCTCCGGACGGTTAAAATCAATGTAGTAGCCGTATGCCCAATGGATACGACGAATTGCCTGAATGTCTTCCAGTTCAGTAACGCGATTTTCCAGTTGCGCGAGGCGGCTTTCCAGTTCGGACATGGGTAAACTCCTGTTCGTTATTCTTATGGATTGAGCGGTTTAAAAAATAGAAATCAGGTCATAGAGATTCCGCACTGTGTGCATTCGCTGCGTCTTGCAGCAAGGTGCAGTGTTCTTCGATCATGTGCTGAACCGAGCGGGCGGGATTGCCGGTAAGGCGTTCGACATCATCTGTGCATATGTCTAGATAACCCTCGCGAATAGCGCGGCCGAAACTGACCATGTCGTCGCTGTTCCAAGGAATCCCTTTAATGGATTGATCATCGACGGGGCGGCGGGGCACGCCCATTGCGTCGAAGATGTCATACATTTGCTGGTCATTCACTTGGATGACCTCTAGAGGACAGCCGGTAATTTTCTCCATCAATATGCCCACCTCTTTGAAGGTCTGTAAATGCGGGCCGGTGATGTTATAAATCTTGTTTCGATGTCCTGGGGTAGTGAGTACCGCCACGGCGGCGTTTACGCAGTCGTCTCGCCAGACCATGGCTTCACGGCCTTGTCCGCTGTTGGTATACCATTGCCCTTGGGCCATGTGGTTGGGCCCGGCGTTGATGATCATGGCGTCGGCGTAGTGGGCATCGCGGAGCATCGTCCAGGCCATTCCCGATTCACGAATAAGCGCTTCGGTGTCAATATGGTCGTGGCGTACTTCGGCCGGATTGGCGGGATCGTCAATACCGATAAAGCTGGTGTAGGCAATGTGCTTGATTCCCGCTTGGCTGGCGGCGTTTATCGCCGCCTGATGCTGCAGGACTCTGGCGCCGACGCGGGTGCCTGATATAAGCAGCATGCTGTCTCCACCGGAAACAGCGCTAACAAGTGTATCGGGATGATCAAAATCTCCATAGCGTACCGTACATCCCTGACGTTCACGTTCCGCCAATTTTGCCGGTGTTCGGGTGATTAAGATCAGATCTTCCGCACGCCCTTGGGAAATCAGTTTGTCGGTAAAGCTGCGCCCGTATTGACCGGAGGCGCCGGTCACGACTATCCGGGTCATTGGGCCGCATCCAACTTTTCTTGAGGCACCCACCAACCATGCACCTGCGGGCGCAAACGTTTAGGAATACCGATTCGCGCGACGGGGCCCTTGCCGAGGTCGCCAGCATCGATAATCCAGGCTTCGCTGGTGAATTCGTTATCGCCAACCTGGTGGTTGACGATAGTTAGTAGCCATCCCTCATGTTCTGGCTGTGCCGAGGGAATATGAACTGGCTCGTTGTAGCAACTGGAGGGCGGTAACGGCAGAGCTTGTATAGGACCGCCAGCAAAATTGAGGCGCAGTAGCATGTTGAACATAGCCGCCACTGGGCCTCCCATGATGGGGGGACCCTGCATATCTGGATTCATGGTCAACATCCAGCCATGATCGTAGGGGCGGCCCTGCCGGGCGGCTGGTATGACGGGGAAGTCGCCCGGCGGGCCGATTTCAGACGAGGCTACTGTGTCGATACTGCTGTGGTAGTTTACTGTCCAACGGGTCAGAGCACCTTGAACATCTTGGGGATTCATGTGAATACCAGATGCCTCCTGAATAAAGGGAAATGCATTGACATTGGAGAGGCATTGGTCGAAATGGATATTGCCTTCGCCATCTTCAAAGGCACCCATCATGTGATAGCAGGAAACGCCTTTGGGACCTTTAAACCACTTGAGTTCAGAGACATCTCCATAGCGAGGCATGACCCCCAGCCAGCTGTCGGTGTCCATCTCATGAATCCAATGGTCGCCACCCTCACGCAAACGGTCAATGCTCGCAGTCGTTGGGTAGATGGGGAATAGGGCGTAATTTTCAGTGATGGTGAAGTCATGCATCATCGCGCAGTAGGGGGCATCAAACCACTGCTCGCGGATGAGCTCACCCGCCTCGTTGACGATGCAGTAGGCAATTTTGGTCGACGCCAGACCGTCAGCTTCATAGCCGTAAAAGAACAGCTCGCCGGTTTCGGGATCAATGCGCACATGTGCCGTCATGGTTTCCGATTTTAGTTTGCCGCCGAAATCAAAGCGCCCCAGGGTTTCGAGTGTGTGGGGATCGACTTGGTAGGGCAGTCCATCTTCTTTGGTCATTAACAGCCGGCCGGCGTGCCAGACCGGTGTGGTATTGGCAACGGTGCGGTCGACGCCTCTTACGGCGTCGTCGTCGGTATAGGGATTTCGATAGCGCCCAAACAGTGCTCTATTGGCTTCGACTTCTGCCTGGTGGCGGGCGGTTTGTACATAGGCCATATCGAAGCTGGCTTTGCCGTTTTTTATTCGCAAGGCGCTGATCATGCCGTCCCCTGAAAGCACATTGTCGTCGGGGATAAACGGCGGGAAAGCGGGATCCGGCGTCGCGCGAAAAAATACGCCCTTTACGTCGGAGGGGATGCTGCCTTCGATCGGTAAGTCCTGCAGTGAATACTCTTCTCGCACAGGCTCATTCAAGCCCACAAAATGCATGGTTTGCGGATATCCTGACATGCTGAGTTCCCTTTTTTCTTATGGTTTGGGCCGCTGCCAACGTATGAGTTTTGAGGTGCGCAAAGTCGCTTTACTAAGGCGGACCTACTGGGTTAACGCGTTTGGCGGCGGGTTTCACGGAGCGGTCACATCATCGCGGTTCATGTCATTCTAACGAAATTAAATCGCTGCTTAAGAGGTGCAATTTTGCAACTGGCTGTTCCAGTTTCGACAGGTAAATCGCGACGAAACGCCTAAAAATCAAAGACTTCGCTGTTTTATTCTGATGTTTCTGGCGAATAAATGTCGTGGTGCTAAGGAATCTCAGTTTGTGTAAACAATAACATCTGGTAGTTTTCCACGACCAAAATAATGTTAATAACAGGGATTCAACATGTCAGATTATCAGGCGCTTGAAGATCGCATCGTAAAACTTGAGCACGAGCTCGCCATACAACAGGATATTCATCAAATCCGCAGAATCCAGTATTCCTACGGTTATTTTATTGATAAGTCACAATACAATGAATGTGTGGATCTGTTTGCGGAAGATGGGGAAGTGTGGTTTCTCGGTGGTATTTACAAGGGTATTGCCGGCGTGCGACGTCTATACATCGAGCGCTTTCAAACGCGTTTTACCCAAGGCCACAATGGTCCACGCTACGGTTGGTTGCTGGATCATCCTCAGCTACAAATGGTCATTGATGTTGCCGAAGATCGCAACTCTGCTAAGGTGCGTGGCCGCTCGATGATGCAGGCGGGTTTGCACGAATCTGCTGAGGGCGATCAGCGAGCCTGGTGGGAGGGCGGTATTTACGAAAATGAATATGTGCGCGAAGGGGGCGTTTGGAAAATTAAAGCGCTGCGCTACTACCCGTTTTGGCATGGCACCTTTCAAGATGGCTGGTCTAAAACGCCCATCGATTTTATTCCCATGTCGACGCAAACCTTTCCCGAGGATCCCACCGGGCCGGATGAGCTTATCGATCCGGCACCGCGTCTGTGGCCCGCAACAGATACCGTGCCTTTCCACTACGATCATCCCGTCACGGGCAAGTCGATAGAGCTGGATAATTCACGCGCACGAGAAGGTTTTAAAGACTAGTCCGTGCCAAACGACGCAAAGTGGGCGTGGCAGCTTTCTATCCGTTGGCTGCCGTTTTAGCTTGCTAAACTTGGTTCGAGTATCGCTTGAATTTCGGCTTTTGCTTTCAAGAGTTCCGTCAGCAGTCGGGGTTTGTTTCGCTTAAACCTCTGCACAGGTACTGCAATCGAAATGGCATAGACACTATTGTTTCCATAGGTTACTGCGAATCCGAGTCCACATACCCCCTCGGCGTGTTCTTCTAAGTCGTGGGCAAACCCATGTTCTCTTGCGTGATCGATGTCTTTTTTAAGGGCCTCAGTATTAACACCCGGTAACGAGGCTGGTTGAAGATCATCGTTTAAAAAGCGGCAAAGTGTCTGATCGCTGAGTAGCGAGAGTATTGCTTTTCCATGCGCGGTCGTGTGGACCGGGAATGCGGTTCCCACTGGCGAGACCACGCGCAGTTCTTGATCGGAAGAATACTGGTCTACTGAGATTGCGTGAACACCTCGAAAGACACTGACATCGACGGTTTCTCTTGTTCTTCGGCCCAAGATTTCTACAAACGGTCTGGCAAGGGCCACAAAATCAGTGTGCGCAGCTGTGGCGAGAATTAACAGCGCTGGGCCAAGACGTATTCCATCTTTTGTGGTTATGACGAGGTCCTGCTCTTCTAATGTCGAAACCATTCTATGAACTGTTGTTCTGGGAAGTCCGCTTTCACGTGCAAGCGCTGACATGCTGATACCAGATTGAAACTGACCGAGAACCTTTAGGATTGTCGCAGCGCGAGTGATGACTTTCTTGCTACTTTTTTCGACTTCCATTTTTACTCCTTTTCTTACCCATAGAGCACGCCATTGACTCTAATGTCGTCAAGCTTGATACTACTACCACTATACGGAATATATGTCCATTGTGTGGGCAGTTGGTGAGTTAACGATACTTCATGCATAAAATTTCTCACGCCGGTGGTGCGACGCTTCTCGCTGTTGCCTGCCTTACCATCATGGTTGGCTGCGTTATCGTACCCGGACTACCCTCAATTGCGTCCAATCTTCACGTCGAGAAAGCTTCGGGCTGGCTGGTGACCTTGCCTGCGTTGGGGGTGGTGGTTTTCGGACCATTGACGGCAAAACTTATCTCGAGAGTTGGGTTATATCAGACACTTTGCTTAGGGCTTTTTTTGTATGGCCTAATTGGTTTTACCGGCGCTTTCCTTTCTGGATATGGTCCAGTTTTAATTGATCGCTTCCTGCTCGGTGGGGCGACATCTTTTGTCATGACTGCTGGAACCGGACTTATTTCCGAATTTTATCAGGGCAATGTGCGCCTCAAAATGATTGCTCTGCAAGGGGTCTCTATTGAATTGGGGGGAGTGATTTTTCTTTTTGTCGGAGGGTTACTGGCTGAGCTGTACTGGTCTATGCCATTCACGCTCTACCTTTTTGCCTGGATTCTGTTGGTCTTCGTTTATAGGTTCGTACCCAATGATAATCCCGAGTCGGCAACGCCATCTCGAGAGAGTTCCTCTACAACCCAGGCAAGTGCACCAATACAAATCACTTGGGCCGCCGCGTTGGGCTCAATGGTTATTTTCTTTACGGCGATTATTTTACTGCCGCTTCATTTTGCATCCCTAGAAATTAACGCATCTCAGACGGGAATGTTCTTGTCGTTTATTTCTTTGGTCGCGGTGGGGGCGGCATTTGTCATGCCGAAAGTGGTTAATGTCTTATCCGAACCTCAAACTCTTGTCCTTGCGTTTGTGTGTTACGGTTTGGGGCACTTTGTTTTCAGTTTTGCGAGCTCTGTTGCGTTGATGATTCCTGGTGGTGTAGCGCTGGGATGTGGTTTTGGGTTCTCAATTCCGGTGGTTAACCACATAGTTGTTGATTTAAGCCGAGCCCATAGTCGAGGAGAAAATTTAGCAAAGTTATCGATGGCAATTTTTATGGGACAATTCTTGGCATCGTTTATGACTTATCTCCCGGGAACACGAACAACAGTATTTACTATGACCGCAGTGCTTGCGGTGCTCATAGCAATGGCGCTCTTTTTGAGCAGAAGCACATTTACTCACCCGGCAAGTTAAATGAACACACCGTGTGGCAAACCCGATGCGGCAGGGATGCTGAATCGTCAGTGTGTTTATGACGTCTCGTATCGATTGAGATTTACCCAGTAATCGTGTGATCCTGAATGAGCCTTCAGTTGGCTGCCGATTTAGCCTCATCCTCACGCTGCCCGGTGCGTCGCATATCGGCAAAGCGTTCCAGATAAGTATCTCCCCATTTCTGAAGTTCCTTCAAAATCGGCATCAGGGTCTCGCCAAAGGGGGTCAGGTCATATTCAACTTTTGGTGGCACTTGCGCGTATACATGGCGGGAAACGATGCCATCTCTCTCCAGATCCCGCAGTTGTTTGGTCAACATGCGTTGCGTCACATGGGGGATCAGCCGCCGCAATTCGTTGAAGCGCTTGGTGCCATCGGCTAAATGATGAAGGATAACGCCTTTCCATTTGCCGCCTATGGCCTCAATGGCGGCCTCTACGGAACAGCCGAAACTGCAATAAGGTTCTCTGTCGGACACTTTTTTGGTCATGATCGACTCTACATTTGTGTTGGTATCAGTTTCACTCAGTAACGAGACACTCGGCCTATCAGGCTCAAAGTATGCAAGCTCTAAGTATACAAAAAGGTACTACAGCACAATATAGTGCGTACTTGTTGTCTGAGGATGTAACTCTATAATCGGATGTCACTTATAGCAAGTCCAGCCACTCTTTAATTAAGAAGGAAATCACTATGCGCGCCGTTGGCTATTCATTGTCGCTTCCCATTGATCATCCAGATGCGTTGCTGGATATCGAACAGTCAGATCCCTCTCCAACCGGGCATCAGATACTGGTACGCGTCGAAGCCGTTGCCGTCAATCCAGTCGATACCAAGCTCCGTATGCGTATTCAACCTGAGGCGGGCGAGTATCAGGTGTTGGGGTACGACGCCGCTGGAGTGGTGGAGGCGGTCGGTGACAAAGTCACGCTGTTTCAGCCGGGTGACCAAGTCTGGTACGCCGGTGCCATGGACAAGCCGGGCAGTAATGCCGAGCTGCAACTGGTCGACGAGCGTATCGTTGGTCGCAAACCGGAGAGCTTGAGCTTTTCAGAAGCCGCTGCCTTGCCGCTGACGTCTATGACCGCCTGGGAACTGTTGTTTGATCGTATGCGTGTTGCTCGAGAGCGAACCGATGACCTGTTGGTCATCGGCGGTGCGGGTGGTGTTGGCTCAATACTGATTCAGTTGGCGAAACGTTTAACGAAGCTGCGTGTCATCGGTACCGCCTCACGGCCAGAGACGCGTGACTGGGTGAGCAAAATGGGCGCTGATTTGGTCATTGATCACAGCAAGCCGTTAGATCAGGAGTTGAAGGCAGTCGGCATCGACAGTGTGCGTTACATTGCGAGTTTGACGAATACCGGCGCCCACCTGCCAGCGATTGAACAGTGTATTGCACCTCAGGGCGCGATGGGCTTGATCGACGATCCTGAATCTCTGGATATTTTGCCGTTTAAGCGACGTAGCGTTTCGGTGCACTGGGAGTTTATGTTTACGCGTCCAGTATTTCAGACCGAAGACATGGTAGAACAACATAAAATTCTCAGTGAGGTTTCCGCGATGGTTGATCGCGGCGAGTTGGTGACGACTCTGGCGGAAGATTTTGGTCCTGTAAATGCTGCAAATCTAAAAAAGGCTCATCAACTGATTGAGTCGGGTAAGGCCCGCGGCAAAATTGTTATGACGGGTTTTGGATATTAAGTACACGTCAGAATATGTTTTTGGAGTAAGTTATGTCGAAGTTGTTTCAACCCTTGCCTTTGGGTGAGTTGATGTTACCCAACCGTATGATCATGGCGCCGTTAACCCGCTGTCGCGCATCGGCAGGGCGAGTGCCAAATGCGATGATGGCGACCTACTATTGTCAGCGAGCCAGTGCAGGATTGATCGTGACGGAAGCGACCTCGGTAGATCCTATGGGCGTGGGTTACCCAGATACGCCTGGGATCTGGTCCGATGAGCAAGTGGCTGGATGGCGTCATATTACCGATGCGGTGCATGCCGTCGGAGGGCGTATTTTTCTCCAATTGTGGCATGTTGGGCGCATTTCCAGCAGTCTCTACCTGGATGGTCAGCGTCCTGTCGCACCGAGCGCCATAGCCGCACAGGGCCATGTCTCTTTGGTTCGACCAATGCGTGGCTATGAAATCCCGAGAGCTCTGACCACGGAAGAAATTCCTGGAGTGGTAGAAGCCTATCGAAAGGGGGCTGAAAATGCGCTAAAAGCAGGTTTTGATGGCGTCGAAGTGCATGGTGCCAATGGGTATCTGTTAGATCAGTTTCTACAGTCGACGACCAATCTGCGTACCGATCAGTATGGTGGTAGTTTGGAAAATCGAGCCCGACTGCTGCTTGAGGTAACGGATGCGGTGATTGGCGTCTGGGGCCCTGGTCGAGTCGGCGTGCATCTGGCGCCCCGGTGCGATACCCATACCATGGGTGACGCCAATCCTGCCGAGACGTTCGGCTATGTGGCTCAACAACTGGGTCAGCGCAAAGTCGCCTTTATTTATACCCGTGAGAATTTTGATCAACCGCCATTGACGCCGATGATGAAAGAGAAGTTTGGTGGTGTGACCATCGCCAATGAAAATTTCGATTTAGAAAAAGCTGAAGCGGTGTTGTCATCCGGTCAGGCGGATGCCATTGGTTTTGGGAAAGCGTTTATTGCCAATCCTGATCTTGTCTACCGCTTTCAGACGGGGGCCGCACTTAACGATCCGGATTTCGGCACCTTTTACGGCAGTGGTGCGAAAGGGTACATTGACTATCCCGCGTTATATTAATGCCTGATTGGCGGCGTTATTCTGACCTTAGCGCCGCCTGAGAGAGCTGCTATGCATCGGATCAAAGTAAATCGGCAAAAGTCGTTGGCAGAACAACCTGAGGTGGGCCATAACCGGTTCCACCCAGACCTAACACCGACCTTGACGGTCAAGCCTGGGGAAGACGTTCTTATCGAAACCCTGGACGCTTACGATGGTCAGATTCAATTTGGTGATCCATCGTCCGCGTTGGAACAGCTGGATGTGGGGCGTGTGCATCCTCTGACCGGACCCATTCATATTGAAGGCGCAGTACCCGGTGATGGCTTGGAGGTCGAATTTCTTGACGTGATTTCTGAACCCACCGGATTGACCGGAGTTTTTCCCGGTTTGGGGCTTCTGCAGGAAAATTTCCGAGAACATTTTTTAGTTCACTGGAACATTGAAAATGGCTGGGCATCATCGCCACAGATCCCAGGAGTCAGAATTCCGGGCGATCCTTTTATGGGGATTGCGGCCACAGCACCATCCATAAGCTATGTGCAACGCTGGACGGCTCGCGAGCAACGACTCATCGACCGTGGCGGTGTTGCATCACCGCCGGATGCTCACAGTTCCGTCCCTCATGGCGCGTGTGCGCTGCACGGTTTGCGTACGATTCCGCCGCGAGAAAACGGTGGTAACTTTGATGTCAAACAACTAACAGCAGGCTCACGTTTGGTGTTGCCCGTGTTTGTCGACGGTGCTCTGTTTTCGCTGGGGGACGGTCATTTTTCCCAGGGTGACGGCGAGGTGTGTGTCACCGCTATTGAAATCGGTGCCACCGCACTGGTGCGCTTTAAAATTCACAAAGGCGCGTTTGCAAAGAGATCTTTTCAGGGACCTGTTTTCTACCATGACAGTTTTCTGTCGCCAGCGCAGAAGCAGCTTCAGGATCGATTTATCGGTGTGATGGGATATCCCATCACTGCGGATGGCGAACAAGACACTGAGAACCTGCTACTGGCGTGTCGTAATGCTGCAACCCATATGATCGAGCTGCTACAGGAGCGGGGTTTTTCCGCATTGCAGGCGTATGTCATTTGCAGCGTGGCAGGGGACTTGCGTATCGGTAACGTGGTGGATGCCCCCAACTATACCGTGTCAATGGTGATTCCCGAGGCGATCTTTGCGCAATAAGCATGTTTTGCGATCGTGTTCACATCTGGCTTTCAGGGGCTATGCGAGCCAAGCACGCAAGCCGTCGTCTTAGCCAATGGGTATCCGGATCTTTTGTATAGATGACGGCCCTCTGATCTGCATTCTTCGTCCACTGAATCTGCCCATCCCGAAGCTCTAATCGATACGTAAAGTTATCGAGCAGATTTTCTGCATCTCTCTGCAGTTTTTCAGTGATGGCGGCACTGTTCACTAATAATCCCATTTCCGTATTGATGGCGTAAGAGCGGGGATCGAGATTCAATGAGCCTGCAAATACCCGCTTTTGGTCGAAGAAGGCAATTTTGGTATGCAGCGTGATGCTGTCGGTAAAGCCTCCTGGCAGTTGATCGGTGGCTGATGCGCGAACTTCGAACAGATGTACGCCGGCTTTCAAGAGTTCTGTGCGATAAGGAGCGTAGCTGCCGTGAGCGGTGAGGTGATTGTTGGATGCCAACGAATTCGTTACAACCGTAATTTTTACGCCGCGATCTCTCGCGCTTCGGATAACCTCCATACCGGCATCGCCTGGAATAAAATAGGGGGAGATGAGAAAGACTTCCGTCTGAGCTTGATCGATCATGCGCACAAATTCCCGTGTGACGGCCATATCAGAAGCTTGAGATTTGCGCGTGGATGGACGAAAAAGAGTGTAGGGGTCGTCCGCGATCACTTGTACATCTGCGGTTTTAGGTACCATGTCGCCCGCTAGGAATTGTTGAAAGAGCTGGCTCTGACTGGCCTGTTGATACAGTCGGCTGTTGTTGTCATCCAAAGCAGACCGGTAAAACGTTCGCGCTGCATTCAGATCCCATTTTAAGTCTGCTTCCAGAAACGTTTTGATCGGCAGTGAGCGGGGGTGGTTCCAGAAGTCGTCAAAAACGACAGACACATCTTGGGCAATTTCACCTAAGGCGAGAAAATCAAAATCCGTAAACAGACTGTTCTGATTCAGTTGGAAGTATTCATCGGCCAGATTGCGTCCTCCGACAATCGTCAAGGTATTGTCTACGGTAAACGACTTGTTGTGCATGCGGCGGTTGGCGGCGTGATAATCGCCAAGGTAGTTGAGCCATTTGCTGCCAGTACGGGACAGGGGATTGAACATCCTGACTTCGATGTTTGGGTGTTGATCCAGCAGTAAGAGATCTTTTGCAGTTGTCGTTGTGAATACATCGTCTAATAAAAAGCGAACTCGCACACCCCGATCGGCTGCATGCAGCATTCCGTTAGCGATGGCGTAGCTGGAGGCGTCGTCTTTCATCAGAAAACTTTGAATGTCGATGCTTTTTTCAGCCCTCTCAAGGGCCAGCAGCCTGACGCCCAGTGCATCTAATCCATTGGCCAGTGGAAACAGGGCTGAGCTGTCGTCATCCATCTTCAGTGTGGATGTCGTTGCCTTATAGATGCGAGTACTGCGACGGTCGTTATCATCAATGTGGCGGGTAAGTTCCGTTTTTGTCGGAAAATCCAGCGTTGAGCAGCCCCCCAGATTAAGGACGAAGGTGACAGCCAACAGTAGACAGGCAGCTTTAAGATACTTTCGCAGAGATTCCTTTCTCATCAATGACGCCTCATGGAGCGTTTGGTGACATTCCCATACTACTCAGTCAGCCGCCTATTTGCTCGAGTGAATTGCGAAGAAGATGCTTTTGGCATTCCCTTCATTTCGTGATTGCCAGATTCCAAATGTATACTTTTCTTTTCAAGTAGCGACGTAGAACAGACTTTTTCCTCCAGTGAAAGGATTGCATTATGGAAAAATACGGTGCGGAGTTTTTTGGTACTTTCTGGTTGGTTCTCGGTGGTTGCGGCAGTGCAGTTCTGGCGGCTGCGTTTCCCGATGTCGGGATTGGATTGCTGGGTGTTTCCCTGGCGTTTGGTTTAACTGTTCTCACGATGGCATTCGCCATTGGTCATATTTCCGGCTGCCATTTAAACCCCGCTGTATCGATAGGGCTCTGGGCTGCCGGGCGCTTTCCGTCAAAAGAGTTGTTGCCTTATATTGGCGCGCAGGTCGCCGGTGGGTTGGTTGCTGGTGGAATACTGTTTGTGATCGCGACGGGAAAAGCAGATTTTACGCTGGCAGCAGGTTTCGCAACCAACGGCTATGGTGAGGCGTCACCAGGTGGTTACAGTTTACTGTCGGCCTTGGTAACCGAAGTGGTGATGACGATGATGTTCTTGTTGGTCATTCTAGGGGCGACCGATAAAAGAGCACCGGAGGGTTTTGCGCCTATTGCGATTGGTCTGTGTTTAACCCTGATTCATCTGATTAGCATTCCGGTGACCAATACCTCAGTTAACCCAGCGAGAAGCACTGGCGTCGCAGTTTACGCAGGAGGTGCAGCGATCAGTCAGTTGTGGTTATTCTGGGTGGCGCCACTGATCGGTGCTGTCATCGGCGCATTAGTCTACAAAGTTATTGGCAGTGAAAAGCCCGAACCGACAGGAAGACCTGCGGCCGCCGCTGTGTAATACGGGCGTTGCGACAGACGTTCGATTACTGATAGCGTTTGCCATCGAGTTCCAACCAGCCGTCTTCGTGGCGGTTGGCTGGATCGTGGTGAGTCCAATGGATGACGCCGCCCCGGTCGTTCCATTCGTACTCGCCGAAGAATGAGACTCGGTCGCCGGCTTGCAGATCCGGTAACCTCGGTGCCAAGTCGATATTGTGCGCTACCAATACGGTTAAGTCTGGGCTGATATCCAAAATAAATCTCTGATGACGGCTGCCTTGGTTGTCATCGGAGAGAACTCTGGCTACGGTCCCACTCCCTTGAATTTGTAGATCGCTGGTGCGGTTTGCAAAGGCTTGTTCAAGCACTTTAGCGGTATGCTCGACAGCCGCTTTGTGTTCGCCGGATAGCTCTTCTCGAATTTCATCAAGCAGACCTGCTTGTTCGCCGCCGAACAGCGCGATCGCAATTAAAATGAGCAGGCTGATCCATTTATTTTTTGGCATAGCAAATAACGTCGTACGTGTCGGATGTTGAGCTGTGCGTCAGATGGCAGGGCGCAAGAATACTGGTGTGGGGTTGCGATGGGAAGTGTTAGATGACAAAAAGTGCATCAATGCTGATGTAAACGAGCAGTTTTTAGAGTTTGAATTGACCGACATCACTTCGCAGACGAACGACGGCTTGCTGCAGTTCTGTGCCTGCTTGAGATAATTTTGAACCACCTAGTGCCGTTTCAGTACTGAGCTGATTGATTTCTTCTAGGCTTTCGCTGATAGCATTTGCAGACTGAAGCTGACTGTTGGCAACATTTGCGATGTTGGCATTGTTTTTTTCTGTATCGCGAATCAGCAAGAGAATTTGATCAAAGCGAGCACTGATACTTTCCGTAAGCGTTACGCCTTGAGCCACGCTGGCTTTGCTGGACACCATCTGATTCACGGCTTTTTGTGTGTTCATTTCAAGCCCGTCAATCATGCCGCAGATTTCACCTGCTGAGGTTTGAGAGTTTTGCGCCAATTGTCTCACTTGATCGGCGACAACCGCAAAACCTCTTCCTTGCTCTCCAGCTCTCGCTGCTTCAATCGCAGCATTCAGAGCCAGTAAGTTAGTTTGTTCGGCAATTGTGCGTATGACGCCAAGTACACGGGTGATATTCTCTTTATCGTTTTCAACTTGATCGAGGGTGTTGCAGGCTTCATCAACCGCGATAGCCAGCTCTTTCGTGGCGCTATCGACCATCATGATCAGTGCGACACCTTCCTCTGCGCGATGGTGGGTGTCGGCGGTATTTTTTGCAGCGGCCTCTGCAGTTTGAGCCAGTTCTTTGGCACCTTTTCCGGAAAACGCAACGGCATCTGCAACGTCAGAGATTTTACTGTGCTGCCTTTGTACATTTTCACTGTTGCTGTTAGACAGTTGTGTCAGTGTTTCACGAGTCACCTCAATGGTACTTAAACTGTCGGATATCGAATTTATTAAGGTTCGAAGCTGCTGTGTTGCAGATCGAAAATTTCTCGACAAAATATGGATTTCATTTTTGCTTTCTATAGGTGTGTTGGATTCGTGGCCTGAGGCGTCAATACTCAAATCGCCCGATCCAAGTGCGACAACCCGCTTAGTCATTTTTTTAAGGGGTCTAAGTTGGACAGTAACGAGCCCGCCGACAAGAGCGATAAAAATGAATATGGAAATGCCAGAAAGGAACAGCATTATGGTTCCCAGGTAGCGGCTTTGTTCGAGGTATTCCTCTTCGAAGCTGCCGGCGGCGATAGTCCAACCCCAACCTGGCAGCTCTTCAAATGCTACGATTTTGTCGGCAACTTCGCCATTTTCTTTGTACCACGGATAGTTGAGAATTCCGTTGCTTTCTACCAACATCCTTTCAATGACTTGTCGTGTTTCATCGCTCAACGTTTCCATTAAACTCTGCCCCTCGAAGCGAGGATGGTAGACAAATCGGGCATAGTCATGTTTATTTCGCGAAGAAATAAAAATGTAGCCTGTTTTACCCGTAACATATTCTTCCATTTGTTGCCTTAAAAAGGCCCACTGCACTGACATGTCGATGCTGGTGGCTAGTAGTGCAATGGTCTCCTCTTTACGGACGATGGGATGATAATAGGTTATGACATTTTCGGAGAAAGGAATTCCAACACTGATGCTTTCCGCGCCATTCAACGCATCTGAGTATGACGGATTATTCTCAGATATGACTAAATCTGTCAGGGGATTACCTTTGCTGTCCTTTAACGACGTGCTAACAAGAACGAAAGAATCTTGGTTTCTTACAAATATTGAAGCATCGTGGCCGTGAATCTGCGCGAACTGGTCGACTAACTGATTGTTGTTGTTAACCTGATAACCCATACTGGTTGCTAATGGCGCTGACAATGATCCGGATTCTACGGTAACGGACTTGTCGATCATAATTCGAAATAAAAAGAATTTTTGAAATTCCTTACTAAGCCGTTTGCCTTCGCTTTCTAAAATTTTATAGGTATCTGAAAACTCTGAGGCGAGACGGTGAATGTCATTCTTGAGCTGCTCTTCGACGCTGAAGAGTGCGCTCTTCGCTGAAACTTTGTAGATGGAGTAGGTAAAACAGCCAAATACGAGGATACAGACGACAGCCAAGGACACGACCAGTTGTGTGCTGAGCGACAATTGGTGAAATCGTTGCATTGATGCAGTCGACCTTTAAACGGAGATGAATGGTTATCCAAACCAACACCTCTAGTTTAGGTCGAATGATGGTTATTCGCTGTGGCTTGGCGTCTGAGTTGTCTTATTGCCAATCCGTCGGAATTAATGAATGCGCTGTTTGGCAAATCGTATGCAGCAAAGATACTGCATCGAACCTACAAGGATGTAATGACGGCGTGTTTGCAACACAAGGTATTCGTGGGAACTTACTCGAGAATATGAGCTTATCGGCACGACTGAATGAGATACGTCTCTTGTTATAAGGTCAGAATACCTAAATTCCATGTATGAGTCTGCGCTCACAAACTCATACATTTAAGCCAAAGAATTACTTTGGAACTGACTCTGACATAACGTCTATCATCAATTTTTCCATTCCCTTTACGTCAACGGTACGAACCACCGTCTGCAGACGCTCGCCCAGATCCGGTTGATAACCCGGCGCCCACGATAGGGTGTCACCGTAAGATGGGCCGAATTCAGTGGCGGCATCGACATAGAGTTCACTGGATTCATCGATCAACTCAGGATCCAACCAGACCGCGGCGGCGATTTCATCCCAAAGTGGAAATCCCGCTTCGCGATTTCGTATATTTTCCGCAAGTTCCGAGTCGCCTTGGCCCATTGCTTGTAACAGGTCTTTGCGAAGTTCAGTGCCGGTAGATGGATCAACGGGTACCATTACAATTTTTTTCCAGGGGGCACGTAGGGCGATTCGAGCCCCTTCCGGATCAAAGCGGAAATTGAATTCGCGACGTGGCGAATTTTCAAATTCGCGAGCGTATTGAGATGCGGATACGCTATCCAATTGTTGGTGTGGATTGAGGCTCCCGCCCATATAAATCAACTCTTTTGCCAAGCTGGCAAATTCAGGATCCAAGCTTTGCGCCAGTGCGAGGTTTGTCAGCGGACCCGTCGCGATGATGCTGACTTCTCCAGGAAATTCGCGAACTTTTCGAATCAGGAAGTTGGCCGCGATTTCATCGGCAGCTTTGATGCTTGGGTTGCCCTCTGGAAGATCCGGTACGACGTCCCAGCTGTGATAGGGCAAGAGCTCTTCTTTCGTATCTTCGACTCGGGCTTTGGTCCAGGCGCCTTTCCAAACTAATCTTCCATAAAGGGTTTCCCAGAGCTCTGTGGCTTTTTCTGTGTTTACGAGGGGAAAAGTCGCGCCGGGAATCACCGGAATATCGGTACGTTCGGCCAGTTCCAGCCCCCGCAGCGCAGTTGCGACGTTTACGCCCAGCCAGCGGTTGCCACTGACACTGGTGACGCCAAGCACCTCAGCATCAGGCGATTTGATTACCATGTATTGCGCGATGGAGAAGCCGTCATCGTCGAGAATCACTTTGCGTTTTTCCGCAAAGGCAAGGGTTGCGCTGGCGACCAGGGTAGCTGCAACAAAGGTTCGTGTGCTGGCGTGTAAAAGTGTTTTGAAAGTCATTGTGTCGTCTATGTTAATGAGAAAAAGGGTGCCCAGGTAGGACAGAATTTGATGCAAAAAAAAGCTCCCGGTTAGGGGAGCTTATCGACGTTCTATGCCATTAGAAAGACGCTTTAAACTGAACTCCGACGATACGCGGATCATTGATAAAGCCGGTTCGGTTATCAAAGTCGATTGCGCCGGTAACGCGGGTGGTGTTTGAGCAGTTGCGGCAGAAGAGCGCTGCGTCATACTGACCGCCATCCCAGGAGTAGCCTAAACGCATTCCTGTTTCCAACAATCCCTGGCTGGTAAATTCCTTCGAATCATAGAGGAAAAAACTGACTTCGCTGGTGTAGGCGATGTCAGAGTAGAAGTACATTTCAGAGCCATCGGCAAGGGGGTAGCCGTAGCGCAGCGTCGCATTACCGATCCATTCAGCCGCCTGTGGAAGGCTATTGCCATCGATCGAATAGAGGCCGCTGGCCAGTTGTGGGTCGGTAATGGTACACAGTTGCGAGCCATCGCTGTCTGTGCCACATCCGGCGACCGCAAGAGAATCGTCATCGATTTCGGTGTCATTGTAGCTGCCACCAACGGTGACTTTGAGGTTGTCGGTCAGCAGTGCTTCGAAATCGAATTCAGCCCCTTTACCAATGGTTTTGTCCGCATTGATCAGTGCGGTTTCGTTGGCCGTTCCACCTACGGCAGTCAGTTGCTGATCGCTGACTTCGTAGTAGTAGATATTGAAATTCAAGCGTGCCCGGTTGTCCCAAAAGTCAGTTTTAATCCCTGTCTCGTAAGAGATAATGGTTTCAGAATCGGCGACGGTAATTTCTTGATCGGTTGCAGACAGTGAGCCAAAACTCGGCGCCCGGAAGCCTGTGGCAACGCGGGCATAAAGCGCTGTGGCATCGGTCAGTGCATAGTGAGCGCTGGCGTCCCAGGTAACTTTGGACGCCGTCTCGCTCTGAGTATAGGTGATTGCCGCTGGATCCGAAGAGGCGACGGGTAATTCGAAGTCCTTGTCATCGTGGGTGTAGCGGATACCGGCGGAAACCTGCAAGCGATCCGAAACGTCATAGGTGGCGGAGCCAAAGACCGCCCAGGCGGTATTTTCCTGACGACTCTGCTGCCAGGTGGCAGGAGTGCCGCCCAGGGTGTCATAGGTAAAAGAATCGTCAGTCACATCTTCATAAAAATAGAAGACGCCCGCCTGCCAGTTCAACGCGCCAGCATAGTCAGATTCGATGCGCAATTCCTGGCTGATTTGCTCGTGATCGTCAAGTCCGCCCGCCGTTTCGACAGGGAAGGGAATGTAATCAGGACCCGAATAACCGGCGAACGCCGCCCCATATCCGCCGTCGATGTCGCCGCGGGTAAAATAGTGGGTGACACTTTCGTAACCGGTGATTGAATGAAGCGTGTACTGGTCTAGGTCCCAGGAAATTCGGGCATTACCGCCGACGCTGGTGTAAGACTGTGTGTTTTCCGCGTCCACGTACATTTGGTCTGGATCATAGTCGGCCGTCGTACTGTTGGTGCCTTTATCAATAAGGTTGGCACGGAAGAGACGGGCGGTTCCATTGTCAATGTTGCGGGCGTGGAGATTAAACAGCGCGGTCATACTGCCATCGGTGGGCTCGTAGAGAACCTGCAGACGGCCAGCGCTGTCATCGTAGCCCCCGAGGGCATCGCTTTCGCTGATGCTTTCGCCGGCGGGATTAATGTAGTCATTGTCGACCCAGTCGTCACGATGGTTATAAAGCAGGGAAAATCGTGCGGCCCATTCGTCGTTGATGGGCATATTAAAGGCGCCCTCGACATTGGATGTCATATAGGTGGCCAGTGATAGGTTTACATAACCTTCTGTGGAGCCAATAACAGGCTTCGCGGAGTTAAATTTAACCACGCCGGCCGGTGTGTTGCGGCCAAACAAGGTTCCCTGGGGGCCACGTAAGACTTCGATACCAGCCAAATCAAACGCAGGGAAGCCTTTAAGTGCAGGGTTTTCCAGAACGACGTCATCATAGACCAGAGACACTGGTTGAGATGCAAAGCTGGAAAAGTCGGTGTTGCCATAGCCGCGAATATAGAAGCGGGGGAAGGTGCGGCCGTTCGAAGATTCAATGTTCAGGCTGGGCGCTTTATTGGCCAGCATACGCACGTCGCCACCACCAACAGCGATGGCGTCCAGATATTCGCCACCAATCATCGTGATGGAAATGGGCACGTCCTGAATATTTGCCTCACGGCGTTCAGCGGTCACCACAATCGTCTCCAGAACAGGCTTGGCTGTACTTTCGGTCTGAGCCAGAGCTGACTGAATAGTCAGGCTGGATCCGGCGGCCGCGAGCGCCAGACAGCTTTTCTCGATGAGATTTGCGAGGGGATACTTCTTCACCATGGGACTCCTTAAGTTCAATCAGGCTCTGCCAGAGCAAGGCTTGTGCCGATATCCGGTAATTTACCCAATGTTTGCGGTAGGACGTTGGTTAATGCCGCTTGTAAGATGGACGTTGCCTACGATGCTTGCCCTATCGCGATGGAGTTATGCCCAATAGTTGACCATTTGGACAGATATGGTGTGTTGAGTGCCCCAATTTGGTGTTTTACGGCCATGAATCCACCGAGCCTCGCAAGTGGTATCGGTGCCGAGTCGGTTATGGTAGTGATTGATCTATGGGCGTACTTGGGGGAAGACGGTCCCGACTGAATCGGATTGCCGGAGGGAAAGCGGAGGACTGAAAAAAGCAGCCCACCGGAGGTGGGTCCGGGGGCTGTAAGTGGCTATCTGGTCTTTAGAACTGGTTCATGGTGTTGTCTTTTCCGGAGGCTTTAAGAGCCGCGTCGCCGGAGAAGTACTCTTTGTGATCGTCACCCATGTCGGAGCCAGCCATGGCCTGGTGCTTAACACACGCAATGCTTTGACGGATTTCCTGGCGCTGTACCTGAGCAACATAGCCCAGCATGCCTTCTTCGCCGAAGTAACGCTTAGCCAGGTTGTCGGTAGACAGAGCCGCAGTGTGGTAGGTCGGCAGAGTGATCAAGTGGTGGAAGATACCCGCTTCACGAGATGCATCTCTCTGGAAGTTCTGGATACGAACATCGGCTTCCTGAGCCAGCTCGGTAGAGTCGTATTCAGCGCTCATGAGATCGGCACGGCTGAATGCGCTCATGTCGCGACCTTCTTCACTCCAGGCATCGAAAACTTGCTGGCGGAAGTTCAGCGTCCAGTTGAATGAAGGTGAGTTGTTGTAAACCAGCTTGGCGTTTGGACACACTTCGCGAATACGATTAACCATGCTGGCAATCTGGCCAACGTGTGGCTTCTCAGTCTCGATCCACAGGAGGTCAGCGCCGTTCTGAAGTGACGTGATACAGTCCAGAACCACGCGATCTTCACCAGAGCCTTTCTTGAACTGGAACAGGCCGCTAGGCAGACGTGAAGGCTTGAGAAGCTTGCCATTGGCTTTAACAACGACGTCACCGTTTTCAATGTCAGCAGCGCTTTCAATGTAGGTGCCGTCGAGGAAAGAGTTGTACTTGTCGCCCAAATCGCCTGGCTCGTTGGTGACTGCGATTTGCTTGGTCAAGCCAGCACCCAGAGAATCGGTACGAGCAACGATAACACCATCGGGGATACCCAGCTCCAGGAAGGCGTAACGTACGGCGCGAATCTTAGCCAGGAAGACATCGTGAGGCACGGTCACTTTACCGTCTTGGTGACCACACTGCTTCTCATCGGAAACCTGGTTTTCGATTTGGATACAGCAAGCACCCGCTTCGATCATTTGCTTAGCCAACAAATAAGTGGCTTCTTCGTTACCGAAACCGGCATCGATGTCTGCAATAATGGGGACAACGTGCGTTTCGAAGTTATCGATTTTAGTTTCTATCTCTTGAGCTTGCGCCGCGTTGCCAGCTTCGTTAGCTGCGTCCAGTTGACGAAACAGATTGCCCAGTTCACGAGCATCGGCTTGACGCAGGAATGTATACAGTTCTTCGATCAATCCGGAAACAACGGTTTTCTCGTGCATGGACTGGTCAGGCAGAGGACCGAACTCTGAGCGCAATGCTGCAACCATCCAGCCAGACAGGTACAAGTAACGGCGATCGGTCGTGTTAAAATGTTTTTTGATCGAAATCATTTTTTGCTGACCGATAAATCCGTGCCAGCATCCGAGAGATTGAGTGTATTGCGCGCTGTCAGCGTCGTAACGCTCCATGTCCTTGCGCATGATACCTGCGGTGTATTTGGCGACGTCCAAACCTGTTTTGAAACGGTTTTGCACGAACATACGTGCAGCGTGTTCCGGGTTAATTGAAGACCAGGTTTCACCATTCGCGAGAATGGTTTTGGAGTTTTCGTCAATGAGTTCGCGATAAGTTTTCATAGTTTTGTATCTCTACTCAACTGGATTTATCAGGCCGCGTTCTATGTCGTGGCTGTTTATTGCTCGAGTTCCGAATGTTATTCATTCTTGCGTAGGATGCTTTTCCTTCGCAGGTATGAGGGTGCTTCCAATTTGCTTTTCTCGATCCCCGATGCGCAGACGCAGTGTACTTTTACTGACCAAAATAAAACTAATACTAAGTTTTTATTTTCATCATCAATTAGATGAATAGTGGTTTTAACGGTTTAAATATTCCATTAAAAACAGATGGTTATAGTTCTTTCGAGCGTCTTGTTCGTCTGCGTTTGACGCATTACCTTTATCCGGGTCTGCTCATGTTTGATCAAATTAGAGGGGTTTATGAAAAGATTGTTATTGCTGGTAATGTTTTTCGCCGAATAGGATATCTGCAAAAAAAGATGAAAAATCGAAGAAGCAAAAGCGAATCAATTGATCCCAATAAAAATCGACACTGCTGCAGGAATTTAAACGCTTTGTTTTTTTCTTGGGACATTCATCGACGAATGACCTTCGGTGATAGTACATTTTTCGGTTATTGGCGTATCGAGGTGAGCTAAGAATTTTATAAGCGTTAATTAAGCGCGGAACTATGACAGCGCTGGACACTGTTTATGAGATATAGAAGTAAGGTGGCTTTTGCAGGAAGGGCCTGTCGGCGTCATAAAATTATCGTCATTTTTAACAAGAAATGTTTGTGCCATATACACTGTCAAAAACTGTGTACGAAACGGGTAACTTCCTTCTTTAAGAGCATTGTTTTATTCGCTTAAATCATGAACTATCCGGCGCGAAGGTATTCTTAAAGGATCGGTTAATAACTTTTTATGATAGTGCCAGAGGGTACTATTTGATCCATGAATATTGAGAATAATCAGCGGGTGCTGTTCAGCGTCAAGCCCTGCTTCTAGAATGCGAGCTGTTAGTGGATTGTATGGACGTTTTTCGCGTCACATCCCATAACCCCAATAAAAGAGGCGAATAAAATGACCCAACGAATCGACCGTGCAGGACTGCAAGTTACTGCATCTTTAGCAGACCTTATTGAGCAAAAGATTCTGCCTGGAACAGAGGTCTCTGCTGAGACTTTCTGGCAGTCATTCGCCGATGTGGTGGAGGAATTTACGCCAATCAATCGTTCTCTTTTAAAGCGCCGCGATGATTTGCAGCTGCAAATTGATCAATGGCATCGCGAGCGGGTGGGGCAACCTCAAGACTCTGCAGCGTATAAAGCGTTTCTTCAAAAGATTGGCTACCTTCTGCCCGAGCCAGAAGATTTTACGGTTTCCACGACAAACGTCGACACGGAAATTGCTGAGCAGGCTGGCCCGCAATTAGTGGTTCCAGTTAAAAACGCACGCTTTGCCCTGAATGCCGCCAATGCCCGCTGGGGAAGCTTGTACGATGCTCTTTATGGTACAGACGCCATCTCTGAAGACGATGGCGCCGAGAAAGCCGGCGCCTATAATCCTGTGCGTGGATCTAAGGTTATTGCTGCGGCAAAGGCTCATTTGGATCAGGCGGCGCCATTGGTTCAGGGAAGTCACGCAGATGCCACCGGCTACCAGATAAATGCGGGTAAGTTGGACGTCAGCCTCAGTGACGGCTCTACCAGTCAACTGGCGAATCCTGCTGCGTTGAAAGGCTATCAGGGTGCTGCTGATGCACCTACAGCGATTCTTTTGGTAAACAACGGCCTGCACTTGGAAATTCAAATCGATGCGGAGCATCCGATTGGAAAAACCGATGCTGCCAACGTAAAAGATCTTTTGGTTGAAGCTGCTGTTACTACGATTATTGATTGTGAAGATTCCGTTGCTGCTGTCGACGCTGAGGACAAAGTTGAAGTCTACAGTAACTGGTTAGGACTTATGCAGGGTACGCTGGAAGACACCTTTGAAAAAGGTGGCAGAAAGGTAACCCGTGCACTTAACGCCGATCGCACTTATACCGCCATTGATGGTGGTGAAATAACGTTGCACGGTCGCAGTTTAATGTTGGTTCGTAACGTTGGCTTGCTGATGACCAATCCTGCGATTTTAGACAGCAATGGCGATGAAGTCTTCGAAGGCATTATGGATGCGATGGTCACCAGTCTGGCGGCGAAACACGATTTACTGGGCCGTGGTCGTCACAGTAATTCCCGCACCGGCAGCGTCTATATTGTAAAACCCAAGATGCACGGTCCCGCGGAAGTGGCTTTCAGTTGTGAGCTATTCAGCAAAGTCGAAAAAGCTCTGGGGATGACTGTTAATACCTTAAAAATCGGTATCATGGATGAGGAGCGCCGCACCACTGTGAACTTGAAAGCCTGCATTGGTGAGGCTCGTGAACGCGTGGTGTTTATCAATACCGGGTTCCTGGATCGTACCGGTGACGAAATCCATACCTCAATGCTGGCCGGCCCATTTGTACCAAAAACTGCAATGAAGCAGCAGGATTGGATTAACGCCTATGAGGATTGGAATGTCGATTGCGGCCTTGCGTGTGGACTTCCGGGGCATGCTCAAATTGGTAAAGGTATGTGGGCAATGCCCGATGAAATGGCGGCCATGTTGGAACAAAAAATAGGGCACCCGAAGGCCGGTGCTAATACTGCGTGGGTTCCTTCGCCGACTGCGGCTGCTTTGCACAGTATGCACTACCATCAAATTAATGTGATTGAGCGGCAGACCGAGTTGAAGGACAGGGCCCCAGCAAGTCTGGACAAGATTCTCACCATCCCTCTGTTGTCTGACGCAGCGAGCCTCAGCGCTGAACAAGTTCGCTTTGAATTGGATAACAACGCCCAAGGCATTCTTGGTTATGTGGTACGTTGGATTGATCAGGGAATCGGGTGTTCAAAAGTACCGGACATCAATAACGTTGGATTGATGGAAGACCGAGCGACTCTGCGAATTTCGTCTCAGCACCTCGCCAATTGGCTTGAGCATGGTATCTGTACTCAAGAGCAGGTTATGGAAGCCATGAAGCGCATGGCTGCCATTGTCGATGAGCAGAATGCTGGCGATTCGGAGTATGTACCAATGGCTAAAGACTCTGAATTGGCTCCTGCATTTGAGGGTGTTGCTTTTAAAGCTGCTTGTGATCTGGTCTTTAAAGGCAAAGAGCAGCCATCTGGTTATACGGAGCCTCTTTTGCACGCCTATCGCTTGCAGCGCAAAGCTCAAGGATAAAGTTTATTCGGATTTTCTGAGCCGCTGAGGGTTAACCTCGGCGGCTTTTTTTTGCCTAAAGAATTCTGAAACGACTTTTTCTCCCTTCGACCTTTATTTTAACGGTATTCCGAAAAGGGCTTTGGGGCTCGCCTAGACATGTAAAGCATGCTTGACGTTTCTGCGTGTCGATCATAGAGTGCATGTAAAGCGAGCTTGACATGGGAGGGTTGTATGCTGAATTCCAAAAAATACCTGGTTGAATTTGGTAGCTGTATGTTTCTTTACTCGGTGGCGGTGATAGGGAGTGTGTCATTTCTTATAAGAAACCCGGATGCTAGTGGCAAGGTCTGGATATCATTGATGCCGGTAGTACCTGCTAGTATGGCGGTGATAGCCGTGTTAAGGGGGTTGTCGCGATTGGATGAGTTGCAGCAGCAAATTCAGTTGCGCAGCTTTGCAACCAGTTTTGCCATTGTTGGCTTATCGACGTTTTCCTATGGTTTTTTGGAAAACGTAGGCTTCCCACACATACCTTATGTGTGGATCTTTCCCTTTATGATCACCGTGTGGGGTATTTGTACCCCGATTATTGCACGTCGTTTTCAATGAAAAATTGTCTTCGTGAATTACGCGTAGAGCAGGGTATTTCCCAGGTTGAACTGGGAAAAGTTCTCGAGGTTTCTCGACAAACGGTCATTTCTATTGAAAATGGCAAATACGATCCGAGTTTGCCGTTGGCATTTAAAATTGCACGGTATTTTAATCTGTCCATCGAAGAGATCTTTTCACCGGAGTGAATGTCTGGTGGCATTCTGCAGGTGTTGATTTTGCGTTAGTGTGTTGTTCTCCATGGGCGCCGTCTTCAAAAAGAGGTAAATGGTATGCATTGGAATATGTTATGGGTATAGAAATCGAACGAAAATTCTTGGTTGTTGGCGACGGTTGGAAGCGTGGTGTCGCATGCGAGTTTCGGCAGGGGTATTTGTCGACAGATCCCGCTCGAACGGTGAGGCTCCGGGTAGCTGGAGATCAAGCATTTCTTACAATTAAGGGCAAGACCGAGGGCGCTACCCGAGCAGAATTTGAATACAACGTTCCAGTCGCTGACGCGAACAACATGCTGGATGCTCTGTGCGAACGCCCGCTGATCAGTAAAGTTAGGTTTACGCTCGAATACTGTGGGTTAACGTGGGAAGTTGACGAGTTTCGAGAGGAAAACTCAGGCCTGGTTATCGCAGAAGTGGAGCTGACCAGTGAACAGCAAAAGATCAGTCTTCCAGACTGGATTGGCAAAGAGGTAACAGGCGATCCTCGCTATTACAATGCGAATCTCATTAAACATCCGTTTCGAGCCTGGTGATCCCCGGACTTATGATCGACGGCCGGGGAAACCATCGGGCGCTACAGTGCTGGCATAATGTCGCAATTACTTTTTAAGATTGCCTGGCAAGCTTTACGGTGAGCTTGCTGGGCCTGGCGCCAGGTAAAACTGCCGGTACCATGGTGTCGGCTACCATCGATAATTCGAGTAATAAAGCTGACTTGGTGCTTATCATTGTCGGCAGCCCAAGGATTGCCAGACCCTAAAAAATACGTTCGAACAAATACCGATTCTTCGTCGTCGTTCTTGGCGAAATGGTCTTCGAAGACAATTTGATTATGTGCGTCATACCAGTCTACGGTGTCTTCAAGGTGTACCGTATGTCGGCGTTCCGCTTGTGAGGATCCCGTTGCCTCTAGGCGGTTGTTTGTCGAGGTGATTGTGGTGGCACTGGTCTTTTCTGCACTGCCCATTGTTTTACTTCCCCCATAGAGTTAGCCATACATCTGCGAGCACAACATATGCTCGCGGCGGCGCTCTGGTCGGTATCTCTGCGGGGGATTGTTATTGTTGTTCCCGTTATTTTTATTGGCGTACGTATACCTGAACCTAAGGCACCGAAAGTCTGTCGCCAGCTCCCTACAATGGGAATTTGCTGGCGGGATAGTGACTTTTCGCTGGTCGTTAGTAGAGCGCACTTTGACAGTTTTGTGAAGGTGCAAACAAGCCTAATTTAAGAAAAAATCAAGGAAATAATGCACATTTTTTTCCTGAGTGGCGTTGAATGGTTTTATCGCATATTACGCTGATAACTTAACCGATTAAGTTGCGGGCTTTGTGGCTAGGTGCCGCGGCTTAACGGCAAACCGTTAGTTCAAACTTGTTACGAAGAAAGTTGATCGCTTGATCAGGTTTTGTATGGCTTTTCCGTGAATATGCGTCTCTAGGTTCGCGGTCTTAGCAGATCGTAAATCGGCGGCGCCAAATAAAATGTCTTGCCATTATCAAGGCAACTGGCCTAGACTCGTCGCCACTTGTCGGGGTGCCACATTGGCTGAGATTTTACCCGTAGAACCTGAACGGGCTAGGACCTGCGTAGGGAACAAGAAGAGTGCTACCGCTCTTGTCGGCTGTGTCTGTTGTTTTTAGCGACAGAAGGCTGTTCTCTGTATGTCAAATTTCCCTCCGATCAGTTCTACCCCCGACTTAGCCACCGTTGGGGGATACAATGAGCTCAGTTGCAACAGCACAACCAAAATCAAAACCACAATTAGATTCGACCACCCGTGAACCCTTAAGCGGATCCCGTAAAATCTATATTCCTGGTCATGAGCATGATGTTCGTGTTGCTATGCGGGAAATAGCCTTGTCGGACACATTAATCCGGGACTCAAAGGGCAGGGAGTCATTTCAGCCGAACGCGTCATTACGGGTATACGATACCTCTGGCCCTTACACAGATCCCGATGTTGGAATCGATGTCCAGCGAGGATTGCCGCAGATGCGTCAGTCTTGGATTGCCGCTCGCGACGACAGCGAAATTTTACCCGCGGTTAACTCTAAATATACTCTTGAACGCCGCGCGGATGCGTCACTGGATGCTCTGAGATTTCAGCTCAGTCGCGCGCCTCGTCGGGCGCGTTCGGGGCAGTGTGTTACCCAGATGCACTATGCGCGGCAAGGCATCATCACGGCGGAAATGGAGTATGTCGCCATTCGTGAAAACATGAATCTTGATAAGCTTCAGGGTGCTGGCAAATTGCACGCAGGCCATCCTTTGGGAGCTCAGATTCCTTCCGCCATAACGCCTGAATTTGTTCGCCAGGAAATTGCCGCAGGTCGAGCAATTATTCCTGCCAACATCAACCACCCAGAAATTGAACCGATGATTATCGGTCGTAATTTTCTCGTAAAGGTCAACGGTAATATCGGAAATTCCGCGCTGGGTTCATCAATTCACGATGAGGTTGAAAAGCTCATTTGGGCAATTCGCTGGGGATCAGACACCATAATGGATTTGTCCACCGGTAAAAATATCCATGAAACCCGGGAGTGGATCATCCGCAATTCTCCGGTGCCCGTTGGTACCGTCCCCATCTACCAAGCGTTGGAGAAAGTCGGTGGCGTTGCGGAGGATTTAACGTGGGATATCTTTCGGGATACGCTGATTGAGCAAGCCGAGCAGGGCGTGGATTATTTCACCATTCATGCCGGTGTTTTGTTGCGTTACATTCCTCTGACTGCCAACCGGGTTACGGGTATCGTCTCTCGAGGCGGTTCGATCATGGCCAAATGGTGTTTGGCTCATCATCGTGAAAATTTCCTATACACTCATTTTCGGGAAATCTGTCAGATTATGCGACAGTACGATGTCAGCTTTTCTCTCGGAGATGGATTGCGTCCCGGATCGATTGCCGATGCAAACGATCAAGCTCAGTTTGGAGAGTTAAAGACGCTGGGCGAATTGACTCGCATCGCCTGGGAATACGATGTGCAAACCATGGTTGAAGGTCCTGGCCATGTCCCACTGCACATGATTCGCGAAAATATGGATGAGCAGTTAACGCTTTGCGATGAGGCGCCGTTTTACACACTTGGCCCATTGACCACGGACATTGCTCCCGGCTACGACCATATTACATCGGCCATCGGTGCTGCGACCATTGGCTGGTATGGCACCGCGATGCTGTGTTATGTCACACCGAAAGAGCACTTGGGGCTACCCGACAAAGATGACGTCAAAACCGGCATCATCACTTATAAACTTGCCGCCCATGCGGCGGATTTAGCAAAGGGGCATCCGGCTGCGCAACTGCGGGATAATACCCTCAGTCGTGCTCGTTTTGAGTTTCGCTGGGAGGACCAGTTTAACCTTAGTCTTGACCCAGATACCGCTCGCTCTTTCCACGACCAAACATTACCCAAGCAGGCCGCCAAAGAAGCCCATTTTTGTTCTATGTGTGGTCCCAAATTTTGTTCTATGGAAATCAGTCGTGAAGTTCGCCAGCTCGCTGACCGTCAAGCCGAATCGGGTGGCAGCGACGAGCTACAAACTTTGACACTGGAGGATGTTAACGCAGGCATGGCCGATAAGGCTCAAGAGTTTCGCGGTCTTGCAGACACAGCCTCTAAGTCATGAAGCTCATCGTCGTAGGAGCAGGGCTCTGTGGCCGCTTGTTAGCCTGGCGCCTGGCGCTGGCTGGCTACACGGTGACGCTGGTGGACCGCGATGATGGGTGTGGCGGACAGTCTGCTGGCTATGTCGCTGCAGCTATGTTAGCGCCCTTAACTGAGGCCATCGGTTGTGGCAATGCATTGCTGGCACAGTCGGTGGTTGCCCGTGATCTGTGGCGTGATTGGATACCCGAACTGTCGCGGCAGACGGGTCAAGACATCGCATTTTATGAGTCGGGGAGCCTGTTGGTGGCGCACCGCCAAGATCGATCCTTGTTGCGCGATGCCGAGAGACGGTTGGCCTCGTTACCCCATAGCTGGCAAGGTCATGGGCGCATGATTGATCGTGACGGTTTGTACAGACTTGAAGCTGAACTTAAAGGGTTTGAGGCGGCTTTGTATTTTCCCTGCGAAGGTTGTATTGATAACCGTGCTCTCTACCTGGCCCTCGCTCAAGCCCTATCTGATCTCGCAGTGGATTGGTATCCAGGGTGCACTGTTGAATCGATTGAGGGGCGGCAGCTACTTGCCCAGTCTCAAGACACCCAGCTGTTGCTGGATGCGGACTTTATCTTCGACTGCCGTGGCGTCGGGGCTGCTGCCTGTGATGATCGATTGCGGGGGGTGCGGGGAGAAGTGTTGAGGGTCTTTGCACCGGAAGTTAATTTGTCCAGACCGGTTCGATTGATGCATCCTCGCTATACCCTCTATGTTGCGCCGCGACCAGATCACCACTATGTGATAGGGGCTACCGAAATCGAAAGTGATTCCATGGCTCCGGTAACGGTAAGGTCTTCCCTTGAGTTGCAATCGGCGTTGTACACCTTGCATTCCGGTTTTGCAGAGGCTCATGTTATTGAGGCGAGCGCTCATTGCCGTCCTGCCTATCCCGATAATTTACCTTGGATTCGTACCGCCATAGATCGGCTCTCTTTAAATGGGCTTTACCGCCATGGCTATTTGTTGGGGCCAGCATTGGTGGCCAAGAGCTTGTCGTTGTTTCAGCAGGGTTTTACGCCAGATCAATATCTGCCTTTGTGTCTTAAAGGTGAGTCATCATCAGCGGCAGTGCATTCCGAACTCATGCCGACTATTTAATGGGAGCTACTGGCCTCATGTCCAATTCCAATGATTCTTGGGTGGCTTACGGTGTCACCTTAAAAAAGCGTTTGATACTGGGGACGGCGTTGTACCCGTCGCCAGAAATTATGGCTGCCGCTATTGATGCTGCCGAAGTCGAAGTGGTTACCGTGTCGCTGCGACGTCAATCACCAGAGTCGCAAGGGGGGCACAACTATTGGCAGGGTATCCGTGAACTAGGGTGTCGGTTATTGCCAAATACAGCAGGCTGCCGAACAGCACAGGAAGCCGTTACTCTTGCCAAAATGTCCCGTGAATTGTTTGCCACAGATTGGATCAAGCTGGAAGTCATCGGCGACGATTATAATTTACAGCCAGACCCGTTCGAGCTGGTTGATGCCGCACGAGAATTGATTGCAGAAGGGTTTGCTGTCTTTCCCTATTGCACGGATGACCTCATTTTATGTCAGCGCTTGGTCGATGTCGGGTGCGAACTCTTGATGCCTTGGGCCGCGCCTATCGGTACGGCACTGGGGCCGATTAACCCTTATGCTTTTGAGGTTTTACAGCAACGTCTACCGGGCATTCCAAAAATTATAGATGCCGGACTTGGACGACCTTCCCATGCTTGTCAGGTTATGGAGGCCGGTGCTGCAGCAGTGCTCCTCAATACGGCTGTTGCCGAAGCGGGTGATCCGGTAAGGATGGCCAGAGGATTTGCTGCCGCAGTAACGGCCGGTCGACATGGATTTCTGGGGGAGATGCTAACCGCAAGATCGATGGCAAAGCCCAGTACTCCTGTTGCCGGTGTGCCTTTTTGGCATCAGGAGGCGCCGAACTGATGATTGCAGATAAACAGCGCATCAGCGCTTCGGTATTGACCATCGCAGGATCGGACTCCGGCGGTGGTGCCGGTATTCAGGCTGATCTACTGACGTTTCGGGATTTTCGCATGCACGGCTGCTCCGCGATAACCGCCCTGACGGCACAAAACAGTGTTGGTGTTCAGCGAATAGTGCCAACGGATCCGAATCACCTCGATGCACAACTGCGTGCAGTGGTCGAAGATATGCCGCCCGCTGCGATCAAAATCGGCATGCTGGCAACGGCTGAAATCGCGGAACGGGTCTGTCAGTTTTTGCAACAGCAAACGGTGCCGAAAGTTCTCGATCCTGTTTTGCGTTCAAGCACAGGGGCGATGTTGAATATGGGAGACAGAAAGCATCTTTGGGCCCTGCTAGGTTGTGTCGATCTTATAACCCCAAATCGGCAGGAAGCCGAATGGCTTTCTCAGCGCCCCATTCGTGATGCGGGTGAACTGATGTCTGTCGCTTCTTATTTACATGAGCGAACAGGTGCAGGTGTGCTGATCACCGGCGGTCACTTTCAGGAGGACGGAGGTCATGCGGATGATTATTTCTTTAATGGAGCTCAGTCGTTTTGGCTGCGGTCACCGCGTCAAGCCACGCCTCACAGTCACGGTAGTGGCTGTACACTGTCAGCTGCCACTGCTGCATTGTTGGGGCGTGGCATGGGGGTGGCGGACAGTCTGGTGCTGGCCAAAATGTATGTCAATCAGGGGCTCCGATTGAGTTACGCTATGGGGCAGGGCGCGGGCACTCTAGCTCGGTGTGGGTGGCCAGCAACACTCCAGGATGTCCCTATGTTACTTCGGGATCCGTTTTCGCCAGTCCTTACATTTGGTGCCTGCGATACTCAGTCGCTTGGTCTTTACCCGGTGGTTGATCATGTTAATTGGCTACAGCCGCTGTTGGCATCTGGTGTAAGAACGATCCAATTGCGAATAAAAAATGCGAATGAGGCAGAACTGCGCCAGCAAATTTTACAGGCTGTCGAATTGCAACGTCGGTATCAGGCGCGGGTTTTCATTAACGATTACTGGCGTTTGGCGCTGGAGTGTCGTGCCTACGGCGTACATCTCGGCCAGGAAGATTTGGATACTGCCGATTTACCTCTAATCGCTCAGTCTGGCTGCAAGTTGGGCACGAGTAATCATGCTTGGTATGAGATTGCACGCAGCCACAGTTTGCGGCCTTCGTACATGGCGTTGGGACCTGTCTTTGCGACGACCACAAAGACCATGGCGTTTGACCCCCTGGGCTTAGAGCAGTTATCTGAATGGGCGAGTTTATTGAAGCAAGGCTATCCGATAACGGCTATAGGCGGCATTGATGGCGATAACATTAACAGCGTCTTGTCGACAGGGGTTCCGAGTGTTGCTGTTGTCAGAGCGATTACCCAGGCTGCGGATCCCATCGCGGCAACGCGTCATTTATTAGAGCGTGTGGCTCAAGCGCTGCCTGTTGGTACGAATAGGTCCGCTGACCCCCACCTGCAGAGTGGGGTAGTTGAGGCGAGCTGTCCATGAAAATTAACATTAACGGTGTAGTTCATGATGTTCAGGCAAGAACTGTCGCTGAATTGTTGGATGAGCTGGATCAGGGGAGGGAGTCGGTGGCAACCGCTGTGGATGGAATTTTTGTTCCTCGGGAAGAGCGGGGTGACAGGGTGTTGGCAGTGGGGTGCCGCGTCGATATTGTCGCGCCGATTCAGGGCGGATAAGAAAGAAGAGTTGCTCAACGTCGATAAAAAACAAATAATGTGTGCCTGTTTTACAGGAGTTGTTGCTTTTGCTTAAGGAAAAACCAAATAGGGATAAGTAATTCGCAAAAAAACTTGCGGAGTTCTCTCACCCGTTCGTCTTTTGATGAGGGGTCTTGTCTGCTGTCGCCAGCTAGAGGCGGAGCAGTAAGCGTAGTCGCTCCTACACTCTCGCCTGGAATCGATTTTCCCGTTTTCCGGCTCAAGTTTTTTACCGATGGAAAGGAGGCATGATGGATCTGCCCTGGAAAGGAATAGCCTGGCTTGGCGGCCTAGCGTTCAGTTTGTCCTATGTAACCCCACTTCAAGCAGCTGATATAGCCAGTAAGCTGCGTATTCCTGAATCTGCGGTCGCGGAAATACAAGACCAGAAAGCACAGGAATATACCTATATCGTGCGTTTGGTCGAAGAACCCCTGTTATCGTATCAGGGTGAAATCTCCGGTTTGTCTGCCACTCGGCCAAGTGCCGGTAAAAAGCTGGATTCGTCGAGCGATTCCGTAAAGAGCTATCGTAATTACCTCAAAAACCGACAGCTGGATGTTATGAGTGCGGCGGGCGTTAGCGACAGTCTCTATCATTACACGGTTTCGTTTAACGGGTTCGCCGCCAAAATGACGGAAGCTCAAGCCCAGGACCTGGAGCAGATGTCCGGAGTGCTGCGGGTTACCCGAGATAAAAAATTGAAAATGGACACCGTCAGTACACCGGAGTTTCTTGGGTTACGTGGCAAGAAAGGTGTTTGGGATGGATACGGCTTTAAAGGTGAAGACGTCGTCATTGGCGTTCTTGACAGCGGTGCCTGGCCAGAGAACCCCAGTTTCTCGGATCAGTTAAGTGTTTCATCTGGAAAGAAAAAAAAGAAAAAAGGCCCCTATTCAAATTTGGCGTATGAGCCACTGGAAGATTGGAACGGTGAATGTACTGCCGGTGAAGAATTTGAAGCCACCGACTGTAACAATAAATTGATCGGTGCTCGTTGGTATGGCGCCGGTTACGGTGGCCCGGAAGCCATCAAAGCTGAACTGCCCTACGAGTTGATTTCCCCTCGGGCCGTCGATGGCCACGGTGTTCATACTGCAGCGACCGCTGGCGGTAATGATGGTGTTGAAGTCAGTGTCGACGGTGTGGATCTTGGTGTTGCCAGTGGTATGGCGCCACGTGCTCGAATTGCATCTTATAAAGTGTGTTGGGGCATCTCTCCTGAAGGTGGATGCTTCTCCTCAGACTCTGTCGCCGCGATTGATCAGGCGATTATCGATGGAGTCGACGTCATCAACTTCTCCATATCGGGTACGAGTACCAACTTTATGGACCCAGTGGAAGTTGCCTTTTTGATCGCTGCAAACGCCGGTATCTTTGTTGCGGCATCTGCCGGTAACAGTGGACCGACCGAGTCCAGCGTTGCGCACCCAAGCCCTTGGATTACCACCGTTGCGGCGGGTTCTCACAATCGTCTTTTTGAAGCTGAAGTCATTTTGGGCAATGGTGAAACTTTCACCGGTGCATCTCTTCAGGAGACGGGTACCAGCGAGCTGCCATTGGTGTATTCGGCGACGGTTGGGTTGGCCGACGCAGATCCTGAAGAAGTTCGTCTCTGTTACCCAGGTACCCTGGATCCCGCTCAAGTGTCAGGCATGATGGTTTTGTGTGATCGCGGCGACATCGCCCGGACCGATAAGAGCGAGGCCGTTGCCGAGGCGGGTGGGGCTGCCATGGTGCTGGCGAACACGGATCCCAATTCCGTCAACGCAGATTTGCACTCGGTGCCGACTGTTCATGTCTCTGATGTCGATGGTGAAGTGATTCGGACCTATGTCGCTTCAGCCGATGCGCCGACGGCTTGGCTGACTCCTCGTGTCGCAATCGATGATGAATCTGCACCACAAGTTGCCGACTTCTCGTCGCGCGGGCCTTTGTTGGCGTCTGGTGATGTCTTGAAGCCCGATATCATGGCTCCCGGCGTGGACATTTTGGCGGCGGTTTCGCCCTACGAGAGTGGTCGCAATTTCGACTTCCTCAGCGGAACATCGATGGCCAGTCCGCACATTGCCGGTATTGCCGCCCTGATGAAGGAAGCGCATCCAGATTGGTCGCCTATGGCCATTAAATCTGCGTTGATGACGACAGCGAAAGACACGCAAGCCCATCCATTTGCAGAAGGTTCAGGTCATGTGAATCCTCGCAAAGCGCTCAACCCGGGGCTGGTTTACGACTCAGACATTCTCGACTGGTTCGGTTTCCTTTGTGGTACGGGTCAGCTGGATTCTGAGCTGTGTCCTGTGCTGAGTATTGATCCGAGCGATATGAACACGCCAAATATTGCTATTGGCGCCATGGCGGGTTCCCAGACGGTAACTCGTCGGGTAACCAACGTTCTGGAGCGTACGGCGACCTTTTATTCAAAGTTGAAAGCGCCGAAAGGTATGGAAGTACAGGTATCGCCAGCCTCTCTCACTTTGGAGCCAGGCGAAACCGCGAGTTTTGACGTGACCTTTACGGCCAATGAAAAAATCTGCCTGGATCAGTACGCATTCGGCAAACTGGTGTGGACTGATGGTAAGGGGCATAGAGCCACCTCAACAATGATCGTTCAGCCGTTGCAATTGGCCGTTGCCGAATCCGTGTCGGGCAGTGGTCCAAGTGGAAGTTTGAGCATTGATCTGCAATTCGGTTACACCGGTGACTATGCTGCGGTTACCTTGGGGCTTGAACCGGCGCATACTGAATTGGCGATTGTGCAGGATGATCCATCTAACGATATCGACACGGCACTGTCGACCGGCGTTGGCTATTTCCTTCATGCTGTAGATGTTCCTGCCGGAACCGCTCTGACGCGCTTTGCGTTGTTCGATGAGTATACCGACGGTGATGATGATCTGGATCTCTATGTCTTCGATCCATATTTCAACTATTTGGGTGGTAGCGGTAATGGAACGTCCAACGAGTCATACGATGTTGTGAACCCAGAGGCTGGTACCTACTACGTGGTTGTTCACGGTTGGCAGACTGACGGCGAAGATGCGCTTTACGCGCTGTTCGATTGGTCCGTCCCTGCAAACAGCGAAGACGCCAGTTTACCTCTGCAGTTGGATTATGCTCCGACCTCAGCGACTTCCAGTGCAACCGACAGTGTTGGTATCAGTTGGGATGTCAGCGAGGATGAAACAGCCTTTGGTCGCAAGTATCTGGGAGCGGTTTCTCATCGTGAGGGCAGTGAAGAAATTGGCCTGACGACGGTAGAAGTCAGTGACGAGGACTAGTTGATCCTTCTGATGCGCCACAGATCCCATGGATCGGTGGCGCACTGGCACAGGGATGTCCCGGTTTAAGGATGTTGGCCAAGAATCTTGGTGTTACAAAAAAAACCTCTGACGCTCGTCCGAGGGTTTTTTATGCTGTTAGTAAAGTAGGGGCTTTAAATGACCGCAGAAAAGCACTCTAGCTGTGGCGGGCCCAGATAGATGTCTTTTTTGGGGCCGCCGGCATTGGCGTGGGCTTTACGAAAAGCTTCGGACTTAGTCCAGTCGATAAAAGCGGCCTCAGACTCCCAGATCGAATGGGAGGCAAACAGGGTGTAATCCTCGTTAGAGGGCCCTTGCAGCAGGTTAAAGGATTTGAAACCCGGAACTTCGCTTAAGAAAGTATCCCGCTGCTTCCAGATCTCAATAAATTCCGCTTCTCTGCCGGGGGCTATACGAAACCGGTTCATGGCAATGTACATAACTATTCCTCGCTGTGCGGCTTGGCGGTATAGCTCCTGATCCAAATAAGTCATTTCGATAATAACATCGAAAAAACAGGACCAAATGAGCGCCGCGGCAAAGTATGCAGTCGCTGGCTGACAAGTGCCAGTGCTAATTGTGGCGCGCTTTGGTAAAAGAAAAGTTGCGCGCCAGAGAATGGTGCCATCGGGGCTGAGCCCCTGATCGGCTCACTGTGCAGCGAACGATCGGTTAACCGGCGCTGACCAAGTGCTCTATGGGGAGCTTGTCGGCGCGAGCCGACTTCAACAGTTTGCTTTCGACCACCAGTTTGCCCTCCTGGTTTTTCACCAGATTGGACTCCAGGTTTTTCAGGTCATAGCCATAATTCACCATCATACCTGCTGCATTGCGCAGGCCATTACTGGATGTGTCACCCATAAAATTGATTTTCTCGATAAACGCGCCATTGCGGAGATGAAAGCGAGCCACCGGATTGATGGGCTTACCGTCTTTGGTTGTTGTCAGATACTGAAGACATTTGCGCAGCAGAATCTTTTCGATTTCGGGTCGCCAAACGGGTTCTGCGCCCGAGGCGATTTTGTGCAGGGCTTCTTCCAGACTTTCTGGAGCGAAAGGCATCTTTTTAAAGTCGTCACTGCTGATATTGTCCATAAGCCAGTTGCGAAAGCCGGGAATGGGGGACAGTGTGGCGAATTTTTCCAGATGGGGAAGTTCTCTCTGGAGCTTGCCGACGGCTTCCTTGATCAAAAATTCCCCAAAACTGATGCCTTTTAAGCCTTGTTGGGTCGAGGTGACGGAATAAAAAATTGCGGTATTTGCGTCGGTGGACGGCAGCGGAGGGGTATCCTCTTGCAGTAAGGTTTGCACGTTGGTTGCCAGATCGTCGGTCAGGGCAACATGGAGAATACCCAAAGGCTCTTCGCGCATGCGTGGATGGAAGAGGGTATAGCAGCGACGGTCTCTGTCGAGACGATTTTTCAAATCCTGCCAGCTGATGATGGAGTGAATGGCCTCGTATTCCATCAGTTTTTCTAAGAGTGCTGCGGGGGAGTGCCAGGTGACTCGATGAATCTCGAGAAACCCCTGGTCGAACCAGAGCCGAAAGAGGTCGCGCAGATCGTTATCAAGGCTTTTCAATGCCGGGTCGTCTCTCAGATAGCCCAGCAACTCTTCGCGCATATCGACGAGGAACTTCAATCCGTCTGGAAGGCTGGTAAAGCGTGTAAACAGCGCCATACGCCGGGGCTTAAGCGCGTCTCGGAGGTACGAGGTGCTGACATTGTCGCGACCACTGGCCACAGCAGTGCGATAGTTTTCGATTTCAGTGTCGATTCGCTGGCGATCCGGGCCAAACTCTTCCGCCAGCAGTTTAAAAAATACTTTTTTGTCGGTGTCACTGCTTGCCAGCCAGGTGGAACCCAACTCTGCGGCTCGTTTGCGGGCATCGGTCTCTCCGACAGGAGCCCGGACGCAGAGGTCGATTTTTGTTTGAAACTCATCTTTGGAAAGATGCTGGCGTTCGTTGCGGTTAAACCCGGGTGACGTGAAAATGTACTCACTGACGCTGGCTTTCCAGCGGAGAAACGTCTCATTGACGGATGACATAAGTTACTGCCTTTTACTGGGGACCGCCGGCTGCCTTGCGCGTGGCCGGGGCCGTAATCGTATGGTCTCTATACGGGTCGCAAACCCGGGTTTGTGTCTCTTGCGGCGCTCAGGACACGGTGACCAGGGTATAGGTTAACGCTCTGAGCTTCGCCAGTCCTATATCCGTTCGTTATGGGGGCGAGCGAGACGCCGACCTTATATAATGACTATAAACCATTACCACACTTTTACGTCGGATGCGGCTGCCAGAATTGGTGCTCGCCTCGCCACTGTGACCACAGGCTCGTCGGTTTTCGCCTCTCATTTTCACGTATTTTCCGTTAGCATGCCGGTTTTGATTCGGAGAGCTGCGTGCCTCAGTTTTTGACTCTGTACTATGTGGCCATCGCTTTTGCCGCCATAGGGACAGGTATCCAAATGGTTTCTCTCCCGTGGCTGGCGATGGGAGAGTTAAACCTGAGCGCCGAGGGATTGGGTTGGGTGCAATTCTGCCAACTTCTGCCCGGTGCCTTGCTTCTGCCCATCAGCGGAGTTTTTGCAGACCGGGCTGGCAGTGAGCGCTATTTACCGATCGTCTATATGCTACTTCCGTTTGCACATTGGACGATGGCCGGAGTTATTAGCGGCCAATGGATGTCGCTGCCTTTGGTACTCATCTATGCGGCCATTCTCGGCAGTGGTTTTGCGCTGATTCAGCCTTTACGGGACAGGATTCTGCCCGGATTACTTGGCGTCGAGAGACGCCATTTACTGCAGCGGGCGGTAGTTCTTGCGAGTGCTTGTATCTACAGCGGGCAAGGGATTGGGGTTATTCTCGGTGGCAGGGTTGCGCAAATAGGGATCCAAGGGGTGTTGATTGGTCAGGGCGCATGTTTGCTGTTGGCGGCATTGCTATTGATGTCACTGCAGCGCCGCCAGCAGCGAGATGTGACGTCCGTTTCTCAGCCATCGATTGCTTTGGGGGGGGCAGGAGTCCCCGCTCAGTCCTCATCTGATCAGCGTCAAAAGCCGGGCATTCGCGCGGGTATTCGCTACAGTTTTCGGCATCCGGTTCTTCGCCATTTACTCATCTTGGTGGCGTTTAACGGCTTTGTAAATCTCGGCACGTTTATGGTGGCAATGCCGCTCTTGACGCGCGACGTGTATCACCAGGAGGCGGAGTTTTTTGCCTGGTTGCAGCTGTGTTTTGTGGCGGGCAATGTTATCGCCACGCTCGCACTGCTGCGTCGAGGTACCATTGATCAGCCCGGTCGCAGTGTGCTCTTTTGTCTGGTGTATACCGCAATGATTATGCTGGCCATCTCGTGGCGGCCGACGGCAGTTGGATTGTTGGGGCTGGTATTTTGTTGGGGAGTGGTTGCTGGTGTTTCTGCCAGCCTTGGTAAAGCGCTTCTTCAGCAGCAGGTGAACGCGGCCTATCGGGGGCGGGTGCTTTCGATCTATTTTCTGGCATTACTGGGCGGGGCGCCGCTCGGCGCTTTAGCGTGTGGTCTGGTGATGCATTCCTACAGTGAACTCGCGCTCTTTCGTATCACTGGCGTCGTCAGTCTGCTGTTTTTTATCGCATATCTTGGTGTGCCCAACCTCTGGAAAGTCGCTCCTCCCCGGCAGTCTGTTTAATGTCCTTTCCGTCATCGGAACAAACCTCTTGATATGTTCGAGATATAAATATAAGTTCGTAATGAGAATTTGTGTTGCGGTGATGTCGCTGGGGGAGCGTCCGTTATGGGGAAGGTTAAAGGATTATTAAACAACATCATTTCACGGCAAGTCCTGCGTGCTTTACGGGCGGCGGCGTTGTCCATCTGTCTGCTGGCGTCGCCGGCAGACGCTGCACGGTCTGCGGATTTGGTGTTTTTAAATGGCGCCGTCTACACCGTTGAAAACGATGCTCCCTGGGCGCAAGCAGTGGCCGTACAAGACGATGAAATCGTTTTTGTCGGTAGTGATCGGGACGTGCGCTCATATATCGGACGAAAAACGTCTGTTGTCGATTTGAAGGGACGTATGTTGATGCCGGGGTTTGTCGATGCTCACGGTCATATCGGTTCTGCGGATACGCTCTTCGATGCGTCTCTCACATTTCGCGAACAGCCTCCTGAAGTGGTCATCGACGCCGTACGACAGTATGCAGAAGAGCATCCAGACCTGCCGTTTGTTCGCGGTGGTGGTTGGATCATGGAAGCTTTTGGAAAAGAAGGTCCAACCGCTGCGATGATCGATTCGTATCTTCCCGATCGTCCGGCCGTATTCAAAGCCATCGATGGTCACCACATGTGGGTGAATTCAAAAGCATTGGAGATTGCCGGCATTGATGCAGACACTCCCGATCCGCTGCCGGGTAAGAGTTGGTTTGCGCGTGATCCAGAAACCAATGCACCTACCGGTTTTATCATCGAACACGCCGCGATGGAACTGCTTAAAGAGCGTTTGACGGAAGCGGGATACGCCTTTGAAACCCGCGAGCGCTTGGAGCGAGGTGTCCGCGCTGGGGTGCCCATGTTAAGTGCCGCGGGTATTACCACGCTCTATGATGCCGGGATGAAAGATCGGGAGATGACCTTTTCGATCCTGCACGCTATGGAGCAGTCTGGTGAGTTGGGGGTGCGAATTTACGGAGCTTACGTTTACGATCCGAATGCGCCCGAGAAGCAAGATGAAGACCCCATCGAGCAGTTTGCAGACTTGCGCAAGCGCTACCATTCCGAATTTCTGGGTACGGGTCAGATTAAGCTGTTCCTAGATGGTACAGAAACCAATCACACCGCTTATATGATGGAACCCTTTTCAGACAAGCCTGACGATCACGGTGAACCACTTATCTCCATCGACCAGCTTAATCAAGTGGTATGGCGAGCAGAGCAAGCTGGGTTTGACATGCACATACATGTGGTGGGTGACGGCGCGGTGCACGCTGTCTTGAATGCCATCGAACTGGCACAGGCGAAAAACGGACCACTGGACAGACGTCACGCGGTAGCTCACACCATATTGGTGGCGCCTGAGGATATCCCGCGTTTTCGAGAAACCGGGTTAATCTGGCAGACAACGCCAGCCTGGGCCGTCATGAATGACCGCAATCGCACCGTCGAACGCATTGTTGGCGAAGAGCGTTTTAACGGAATCTACCCCTTGCAGGATGCGGTGGATCAAGGTGTTACTCTTGCCAGTGGTTCCGATTTTACGGCACTGAATCCCGGTATTATTTACCGGCCACTGGATCAAATTGAAATTGGCCACAATCGTCAGCCGATAGGTTTTCCCGATACCCAGGTCATGCCCTCGAAAGAAAATCGCCTTAACCTGCCGGATTTGATTCGCAGCTATACCATTAATGGCGCTTACATGTTGCGGCGCGAAAATGAGATCGGCTCGCTGCGGGTGGGCAAACAGGCAGATCTGGTGATTCTCGATAAAAACCTCTTCGATGTTCCCCGTTATGAAATTCACTCCGTTAAGGTGGAGGCGACTGTCATGGATGGCCGTGTACGCTACGCGAACGACAGCATGGCCCCGTTGCTTAAGGAATCAGGAGTCAATCTAGATGTTGCCGCACACTAATCGCTTGTTTTGGCGGGACCTTTTTGCCGCAGTGCTTTTGTGGTCGGCTTGCCTGCCAATGACAATGGCGGAGCCGGTATGGGAGCGATTGCGCCCACTCGACACCAATCCTGAGCTGGATTCCGGTGAACCTCTGGCGAGAGCCTGTATTCCAGGTGAGACGGTTGTTCTGCGTGAACCGATTATCGCCGAAGGAGATTCCCGCAACCTCGCTTCCGGGGAATTCTTGGTGTGTATCGGAACCACCTCTTCGGGGACGCTCGAGTTGGTTGACGGTATCGCCAGGAAGTGGCAGCTTGCTGCCGATAAGGTAAATTCAACACAGGGTTTTCCGGCCAATTGGGTCGCTATGGACCGCGATTATCTGGTGTGGGCTTACAACCGAGATACCCTTGTGATCCGAGAAAGTCTGGTCAACAGTTTTGAAGGCAATTTTCTATATCTGTTATTGGATCGTGATGATCAAGGGCAGGTGAGTGATGGTCTGCTGATCGATTCCGGGACCGGCCTAGTAGACCTAGAGCCCTACATTTTGTCAGTGATGGCAGACAAGCCGTTAACCATCATCAGTACTCACAGCCACTGGGATCATTTTGGTGGCCATCGACATTTTATGGACAACCCCCAGGTACGGTTGCTGGGGTATCAACCGGGAAATGTGTATAACCCTTACCCTAAGCCTCCGGAATACGATATTGATGGTCTTGAACAGGCCGCTGGCATTACTCGCTGGCCAAGTGGGCAAGGACAATTGCAGATTGGAACCCGCGCCATAACCGTTTTACCGACGCCAGGCCATACTGGCGACTCTATTTCTTTGTATGATGTCCGTGAGCAACTGATGTTTACCGGTGACATGGTCTGCCCATGTTTGCAGTTTATTGAGCTTTGGCCAGAGTTTACAGAAAGCTTAAATCGGCTTGAGAATTTCGCCGAACAGCATCCCGTGAAGTGGTTTTTGGGCAGTCATATTGAAATGAGCCGCAAGAAAAGCTGGAATCAACAGCATGAGTATTTCTACTTCGGTAGCAATTACCACTGGGATGAGATGCCTCTGCAAATGGACCTAAGCGACGTGACCGCGATACACCAGCAGGTGGCTTCTGTACTGGTCGAGGCAGAAGGCGAGGGGCCGGTTTATACATCAGATACGAATGATCGCCCTTTCCAGCCACTGCCGAGTTTGCCTATCGCGTTTCCCGGCATTCCCAGCTATTTTCGAGAAGACTCTGCCCGGTTAGTGAATCGTATTGTCGAGCACCAAAAGCACCTCGACGAGGCACGCAGGCAAAAGCAGCAAGATGAGGAGGCTGGCGATTCTTAGCAGACTGTTAAGGTTGCAAAGAGGGTATGGTGCTGGTCAATCCATCAATCAATTTGTCTAGCACAAGCGGTTTGGCAATAAAGGCGTCAAAACCGTGATCCAGACAACTCTGTACATGGTAATCCATAGCGCTCGCGCTGAGAGCTATTATGGGAAGTGTCTCGGCCTTGGCTCGCACTTCTGTAAAAACTTCATAGCCATCCATATCCGGCATTTGAATGTCTAAAAGAATAAAATCGTAGCGATTATTAGCAACCATCTCGATACCTTTCACGCCAGACTCGGCTAAATCGAGGTGGATGTTCAAGTGAGATAAGAGGGTTTGCGTGACGATGCGATTGTCCTGAAGGTCGTCAATATAAAGTCCTTTTAACGCGGCGCTCTCAACACGCTTCAGACGTGCTTGGGATGATCGTTGTGCGTCAGCGCTGTCATCGGCTAGATTATGTTCTTCTGTCAGCAGGCTGCCAAATCGAAAGCTGGCTTGAAACACGCTGCCAATTTTTGGCACGGATGAAACCAGAACGAGATCTCCGCCCATCATCTGACAGAGCTCCCGGGAGAGGGCAAGGCCCAAACCCGTTCCACCGAAACGGCGGGAGATGGATATATCCGCTTGGCTGAAGGGTTGGAACAGCCGGTTTTGATGCTCCTCGCTGATACCGATACCGGAATCTTTCACTTGGTAAACGAGCCGGTTGTGTTGCATGGAAATCGCGACGGAGATCGCTCCCTGTTCCGTAAACTTGATCGCGTTGCCAAGAATATTGACGATGACCTGGCGAATGCGGGTTTCGTCTGAGACAAAATCCGTTGCCGGCAGAGGGGCGATATCAATGTTTAAGCTCAAGCCTTTACGTTTGGCGTCGGCTTCCATTTGCGCATGAACGTCATCAAGTAATTCCGGCAAGTGAAAAGGGGCAATTTGCAGGTGGAATTGACTGGATTCAATGGTCGTGAGATCGAGAACACCATCGATGATGCGCGTCAGGTCATTGGCTCTGCGGACGATCGCCTGCGAGAATTCTTTCTCTCGAGAAGATTGTTGATCCGACAGGCGCATTAATTCCGCGTAGCCGATGATGGCGCCGAGTGGAGAGCGCATCTCGTGGGAAATATTGGCCAGGAATAAGGCTCTTGCCTCGTTTGACGATTCGGCGGCGAGGCGTAAACGTTCTTCCCGCTGATACTGGAGTTGCAGGGCTTTACGCTGTTTATCCAGTTCTAAGAAAATATCGACTTTGGCGCGAATAAATTGCGGGTTGATTGGCTTATACAAGACATCCATAGCGCCGGCATCATAGCCATCCAACGTAAAGCTTTCAGAGGGCGCGTGAGCCGTCAGAAATATAATGGGAAGGTGGCGGTATTTTTTGACGCCGCGAATCAAACTGGCAAGTTCGAAACCGCTGACCGGAGCCATTTGAACATCGATAATGGTGAGAAAAAATTCCTGTTCGGTCAGCAGGTTCAATGCTTGGTCCGCATCCAGAGCGGTGAACACGCCAATATCCAGATCTGCCAGAATGGCTTCCAGTGCTTCAAGATTTCTGGGATTGTCATCGACCAGAAGAATATTGCTGGCGAGCATAGGATCAGTCATTGCTGCGCTTCTGATAAAGACGTAGTTGATCTTGCACGGTGATCAGATCGGTGTTTGGCTGACAGCCAAAAGCTCTTTCCGCGTTGCCCAACAATAAATAACCTCCCGGCGCGATAGAATTGATCAGTAGTTGCAGAATCTTTTTCTGTTGTGATCTGGAAAAATATATCAAAACATTGCGGCATAAGACGATGTGAAAATTACCGGGCGAGGGTTCTGCGCATAGATCGTGCCGCCTGAATTCTACGGAGTTCATCAGCCTTGAGGCAATTCGCGCTTGGTCGTAGGCATAAGTGAAATAGGTCGAGGCCGGTTGACGTCCGGAAACCGCTCGGTAGCCGCTGGTAAATTGCTGAATTTCCTGGCGAGTGAATACGCCATCCTGTGCGGCCTGTAAGGCGTGTTCATTGATGTCCGTTGCCAGAATCTGGCTTTGGTCAAGCAAACATTTTTCGTCCAGTAATACCAACAGGCTGACAAGCTCTTTGCCGCGGCTGCACCCTGGTGTCCAGATTTTCAAAGATTTTACGTCAGATAGTTTCGGCAGCACCTGGTTCTGTAGTGCCGCAAAAACATCGGGATTGCGAAAAAATTCGGTTGTGCCGACGGTCAGAATGTTCAAGACATCCGTTAGCGATATGTCGTGGCAGCGCAATCCATCCAGCACCGCCGACAGAGATGGAACACCAAGACGACGGGTCAACGATTGCAGTTGTTGCTCTCGAAACTCGTGGGAGATCCCTCGGTAGTCAACACCATAGTCACGCCGTAGCGTGTCTAAGAATCGCGATCGATCCAGCTCGGGCGGTGCGATCACAAGTTTAATCCCGTTTCAGGCAGCCAGACGTGAATAACCGACATTAACGCGGGTAGGTTAACTGGCTTTGACAGGTAGTCGTTAGCGCCAGCGGCAATAATCTGCTCGTGATCTGTTTTACCGGCTTTCGCGGTTAAGGCGATGATCGGGATATCGCTAAAGGATTCTTGAGCGTCTCGAATACGATCGATCAATTCCAAGCCGTCCATTTTGGGCATCATGATGTCTGTCAGAATTAATTCGATGTCCGGGTGGTTGTGCAATATTTCCAAGGCTTCCTGGCCGTTGCGCGCAGTAATGACGTCCAGTTCACGGTTTTCCAGTGCGCTGGTCAGTGCAAAAACGTTGCGGATATCATCGTCCACCAACAGCACTTTATGCCCGGCAAATTGGGGCTCAATGGCGTGCATTGGGATTGCATTGCCGGGCTCAGACTGTACGCTACGATGCAGAAACAGGGTGACTTCATCCAGCAGTTGTTCGCGGCTTCTTGCCCCTTTCAAGACCAATCGATCAGATTGTTGCAGAATGGTCTGCTCTTCCTGTTCGTCCAGAGGTCGATCTGAGTAGAGAATGATAGGAGGTACGTTTGATTCCAGCTGATTCAGCTGTTCAAGAAATCTCAGTGCTGTGACATCGGGGAAATTGAGCGTGACGATAATGGCGTCGATGGGCTTTTCCTGCACTAATTGCAGGGCTTCACTGGCATCGCTACACAGTAATAAATGGGTTTGGTCCTGTGCAACCAAGGTGGCTAATTGTTGCTGGTGTTCAGGATTGTCTTCGAGGATGAGCAGCTGACGTTCCTGGCTGGTCATGAGCTCAAAGAGTTTGTCCAGCGATGCACTAATTTTGTCGATGGTCACAGGTTTGTTCAGGTAGCCGATGGCGCCGATTTTCTGAGCATTTTCGTGGTAGTCAATCGCTGAAACCATATGCACTGGAATATGCCGGGTAGTCGGTTGGCTTTTCAGTCGGTCGAGAATGGCCATACCACTCACCGAAGGCAATTTCACATCCAGAATGGCTGCGTTGGGGGGATAGCGGTTGACCAGTTCCATGGCAAGCTGGCCATCGTTGACCACGATGGCTTGAAGTCCTCGCTGTTTAACCTGCTCCGCCAGTATTGTGGCGAAGGACTTGTCATCTTCAACGATCAGTACTGAGGGCTGTTCAGGGTCCAGGGTTTCCAGCAATTGATCGGCCAGCGTACTGATCTGGCGGTTCGCTGAGTTGGATGAATCTGTCGCGGGTTGGGGAATCGGTTCGTCCGCTGCGGCAAAACCCGCATTATTGGTAATTCTGGGCGCTTTGTGAGTCACCGAATTCGCCACTCGTGAATCCATACTGGCGGGGAGGGTTTGAGGCAGATTCAAGGTAAAGCGGCTACCGCCGCCCAGGCTGGATTGAAGTACGATATTTCCGCCGAGCATGGTGGCCAGCTGTCGAGAGATGGTAAGCCCGAGGCCCGTACCTCCATATTCGCGATTTATGGACGTATCTGCCTGCTCGAAGGCGTCGAAAATTCGGCCCTGTTTATCCTGAGCGATACCTATTCCCGTGTCCTGAACACTGATGGACAGTTGGCGGGTGGAAACCGAAGATGCGCTGAGGGTCACTGTGCCTCGCTGGGTAAATTTGTGAGCATTTGCTAACAAATTACGTAAGATCTGCTTCAATCGGTTCTTATCTGTGTGTAAAGACAAGGCTGCCAACGCCTCGGGAAGGTCGACGATCCACTCGACATCAGACTGTTGGAATATGGGGGCGAAGATCTGGTCGATTTCGTGAAAGAGATCGCCGAGCGTAAACGTATCCAACAGCAACTGAACTTTGCCGGCTTCAATTTTGGTCAGATCAAGGACATCTTCGATTAATACCTGTAAATCCTCACCAGCCTGTTGGATCGACTGGAGGTAGGCTCGCTGTTTATCGGTAAGATTGTCATGACTGGATTCCTGGAGCAGTGTTGAAAGCACCATCAGGCTATTCAGCGGAGTGCGGAATTCGTGGGACATACTGGCTAGGAATTCTGACTTATGACGGCTGGCTGTCTCCAGCTGTTCGGCCTGTGCTTCCAGGTCGTTTTTGATGGTTAGCAGCTCTCGATTGGTCATATCCAGTGTTGAGCTTTGGACTTCCAGATCTCGCGCTTGCACTTCCAGTTGTTGGTTCGCTTCTTCGAGTTCACGTTGCTGCACTTCGAGCGTGCGTGCTTGTGTTTGGCTTTCGGTAAGGAGTTTTTGGTTTATCTCCTGGGTACAAAGAGAGTTAAAGCCAGTACCGAGAATCTCCGATAAGCTGTCAAGCAGGCCTTTATCCTCATCATTTAAGCGCCGCAGCCCGGCAAGCTCGATAATTCCGAGGCCCTTGTCCTGATAGCGTATCGGTACAAAGATCAGGGTTTCCGGAAAGGTCTCACCAAAAGGGGTGCTGATTTTCCAAAAATGTTCTGGCACTGGGTGAAACTCTGTCCAGCGGTTTTCTTCCATGAGGTCGTCCAACAGCGCCTGATACTGGCTGGAGGTCTGGCGGTCACTACCCGCCAAAAGTCCCCAAGAGATGGTTTCTTGCCAGCCATCGCTATCCCGCAGGGATAAACGGCCTGCATTCATCGACATGTGGGTTGTGAGATGTTTTAAGACGGCGCGAGCCGCGTCTGCACTGGAGGTATTGTCCGTTAAAAGAAAGGCGAGAGTGCTCAATTCCCGGTCGCGATGGGAATGCTGTCGCAGCTCAAGCACCTGCGACTGAAGTCTTGCGCCAAGATCTTGCAGGTACTGATAGAGTTGGTTGAGTTCGTCATTTCCCAATTCCGGAGTGGCTGTTGTTTCGGAATCAGGAGAATCCTTTTTAGACGAAAAATACCCTCTCGCCATTTGTTCTGACGTGTCGACAATGGTCGCCATGGCGTCAACCAGGCGGCGTGCGAGTAATCGGTTCAACAGCAAGGAAAGGAAGACCACAGCAACCGCTGCAGACAAAATGATCGTAATGCTCAACCAACTGGAGCGGGTTAATCTTTGTACGATTCCAAGGTTGGTCTCTTGCAGGGACAGGTCGATGGCGTTAAGTGCCGCGATCGCGGGGTCGTCATCCACTCTGACTTGAGCATCGATAACACTGGAGTCCTGATCCAGGCTGATAAGCCGTTCGGCAAGTTGCAATCGCTCGAGGTAAAGGCCAATGGTGCTCTGCACAATTGCCAGATGCTGTCGCTCTTCCTCTGTGACATTTTCAAGGTTCCAATAGGCTTGAGTCGCGGCACTGGCTGCATTCAATTTAACCAGAGCTGCCTGGCGATAGGCATCTTCCTGGCGTAAGACATAATTTTTAAACGCGTGAATCCCGCCGCCATAACCCAGATTGTTGTAGAGATCCTTGAGATAGGATTCACGAATGACATAGTCATTGACCGAGTCTGTTACAGATTTTTGACTGAGGAAAATAAGACCGGATCCAAGAGACGATCCCAGGAGCATCAAGAGCAGGGGAATCCAGCTTATGGATCTAAGTTGTTGGGATAAACGCATAGGGGACATCTTTGGCAGGAATCTGAATACGGTGCAATGTCGAGAGAATTCAAAAGCTCGGGTATCCAACAGAGGTATCGAATGACTGAACACAGTCCGTGAAACCGTTGGAGTGAAATTCCGTTTTCAGACGTGACAGCAGGAGGAGGGGATGCCGACCTCCCGGAAAAACCGACATTCCTGTTTATTGCCCGACGAGCAGATAATAGGTGTTCCGCGCCGGAGCGGCAAGAGGTGGTGAGGGTCTCCAGCGAATCTGCCGGGGCCACGGTCACTGACCGAGAGGCGAATCCGTCAGGAAAGAGCGGGCCTGTTACCGGCAGGCCCGTTGGATTTGTTGCAAGTCGCGCCTTGGAAGGGCTCTCAGTTGGCGAAATCTGTGGAGCGAATGTTCAATGCCGCGATACCCGCCAATACTAACGGAATCGAGAACACCGCGAAGGTCACGGGCAGGCCCGCGCCGGATTGTAGCAGGTAGCCTCCCATCAGCGGGCCCATAACGGCACCTGCACGCCCGGCCCCGACAGCCCAGCCGACGCCGGTGGTGCGAATGTCAGTGGGGTAGAGTCGTGCTGCGGTCGGCCAGAAGCCATTAAATCCACCATTGAGCGTGATGCCGATGCAAAAGGTGCACAAGAGAATCAGCATCACGCCCATGTTTATCGACGCAAATACCATCAGTAATATGGCCGCGATCATGAAGAAGCAACAGATCATTTTCTGTAGACCATATCGCATGGAGATCCAGCCCAGAAAAATACTGCCTGCAAAGGATCCCAGATTGTAGGCAGTGCCGGCATAAATCCCTTTTTCGAGGGGTAGGCCGGCATCAACCGCAATTTTGGGAATCCAGCTGATGACAAAATAGAGCGTAAAAAATCCAAGAAAAACGCCGCACCATAACATCAGTGTCGAAAAACCTCTGGGTCCTTCAAAAAGCGCGCTGACGCGAATTTTGACGAATCCATTTTCCTGTTTGGTTGGCAGACGCTGCAGTGGCGATGCCTGCATTTTCGTCAATGTCCGGTTAATTTTTTTCAGCGCGTTCCGGGGTTGCTTTTTAACGAGAAATTCCAGGGATTCCGGTAAGAAAACGTACACCACAGGTATCATGATGGCACTGAGGAATGCGGCGATAAAAAACATGATTCGCCAGCCGTAGATGGGCATAAATTCAGCGGATAGCAAGCCGGTAACGACCGCGCCGATTGGGTAGCCAGCCTGTAAAAACGCGACGCAGAAATTGCGTCGATTTTTCGACGAATATTCCGATGTCATGGCCGCCATCGAGGCTAAAATGGCGCCGACGCCCAGGCCGGTAAATACTCGAGCTGCTGCCAGCTGCAGGATGCTGGTACAGAAACCGGATACCAACATGCCAATCGAAATCACCGTAATCGCCAAAAGAATCATTCGGCGGCGTCCAATCGCGTCCGCATAGGGTGCGATGGCGAGGCAGCCGATGGTCATACCGATCAGTGCAGCACTGAAGACTGCACCCAACGCCGCCGCGGGAATGCTCCAATCATCGGCCAAAACCGGTGCGGCGTAGGACATCATCACAACGTCCATGCCGTCGATCATATTGAGGCTAAAACAGATCATAATGACCCAAATCTGCAGTCGCGACATTGGGCGATCATCAATTAGGCGATTGAGCCGATCGATGCAGGCCTGTCCGTCAGATGGGGGAGAGGAAGACGTGTCGAGGTCGGACGGGAAACTGCCCGCCTGGGTGTTTGAAGCCATAATGCGCCTGTGTTGTTATCAAGTTAATCGATCCGGATGTTAGCGGATGTTTGGCGTAAATTTTTTTGTCATGGTAGGCACTGGCGAACTGAGGGCACAAATACCCAGTTTGCCAACAGCTATAACCTGCGATTATGGGGCTGCAATACCAAGTTTGCTACATAGGGTGGTATGAGACATCAGTTGTCGCCGTCCATTGCGCGAATTTCTGAGCGCGCCAGATCGTAAAACTGTCTAGCTCCGTGAGGTAAAGACACGCCGTTATGACGCAGAAAATGCAGTCGTTGGCGATGATTCGGCATGGGCACGCTGACGAGTTCCGGAAAGCGTTGCGGGATTGCGGTGTATTCAAAAGCAACGGTAACCCCAAGACCTTGTTCCACCATCGCGCAGGCTTCATCCGCATAACGTATGGTGACAGCGACATCGGGTTCTTGCTCCAGCTTTTCAAACGCCTGAACGATCAATCTCCCGAGGAGGGTTTCTGGATAGTAGCTGATCAGGGGATAGTCGAGGAGTTGTTTAAACGAGATTTTATCGGCACTCGCGAGAGGGTGGTGTTTAGGAACAACGCATTCCAGCCCTAGCGCAATGGATGGCTCGGACAACACCAGTGGGTGTTCCGGATCATAAAAAGCAAGTGCGAAATCGACTCGTCGTTGAATGATATATTCCGCGATCGTCTCATTGGGAAGACTTTCCAGTTTAACCGTCGATTGAGGCATCTGTTTTTTAATCCGAGCGATGAGATTGGGCAAGACGTAATTTGCCAGGCTCGGTGTGCAGGCTATTTGCAGCTGCTGATTATCGGGGCGGGTGATACGTTCAATCACGATATCCAGATCTTCGATACTGCGATAGATAGGTTCCAACTCCCGGAATAACTCTTCTCCCTCCGGCGTTGGAATTAATCGGCCTTTGTGCCGCTCAAACAAATTAATGCCCAGCTTATATTCCATATATTTGAGCAACCGACTGATACCCGGTTGAGACACATGCAGCAGCTCAGCAGCGCCACTGACTGTTTTCGCGATCATGATCGCGCGAAAGACTTCCAGTTGTCGCAAATTTAGAATCATAATTTTACCGACATATCTTAGTTATTAGGGGGCTCTGATTCATGTTAGCGATAGCGATGCCAGTCATAAAGCAGACGCTCACACAATGAGCTTGGCGGCATAATATCAAACTGTCTGTTCGGGAATAACCCGATGTTATAGAACGTCGATATCTAATTATTGTACAAAACCCCGCCCCCTGTCTTTAAATGCTGAGTGTCTGGGAACAGACTGCACAACTGTAATTTAGGGAACTTTTGATTAATGTCGGCGAGGCGGCCTGCGCAAGGCAAAAATGACCGAAAAAGCGGAGTTTACGTGTTGTAAATGAGTATTTTGAGATCATTTTTAACGCAGCGATGGCAACGCAGGTAATTAAATCAGAGGTTCCCTTAGGTGATACAGCTGCCACATGACATCCAATAAAATGGCAACGTAAGGTTCAAAATGGCAATTAAACTGGCTCTGTTGGGGGAAGGCATTTCCCGCTCTAGGATGCCGAAACTTCAAGAGTATCTTGGCGCACTTACGGGTATAGATGTGTCTTATGGATTGCTCGACGGTGAAGTCACCGGGCAGGATCCAGTTGCAGCAGTTATAGACGCTCGCAGCAGAGGGTATCAAGGGCTCAACGTTACGCATCCGTATAAGCAAAAAATTATAGATTTGGTCGATGATTTTTTGCGTCCGGACGATCCCAATATAGGCTCATTTAACACACTCAAGTTTGTCGACAGCAAACTGTTAGCTGCCAATACCGATTACAGCGGCTTTATTCGTGGCTATCGGTATCGTCGTGGCGATGCGCATCCTGGCCGGATTCTTTTGTGTGGTGCCGGTGGTGTTGGGCGCGCCATTGCGCATGGCTTATCCACGCTGGCGGCGGAACATATCGACATCTTTGATCCGGTTGCTGCACAGTCTGAATCGCTATGTTCAGATCTTCGTGGACGGGGTGTGTCTGCTCGTGCGATTTCGATTGAGGAAATACCCATTGCGGCCGCAGCGGCCAAAGGTTTGGTTAACTGCACGGCGCTCGGAATGGTCAATCATCCGGGCTCTGCGTTTCCCGCTTCACTGATTGGCGGGCAGGAGTGGGCGTTCGACGCCGTTTACACGCCGCTGCAGACAGAGTTTTTGCAGCATTGCACCGCCGCAGGGCTGACCATCGTATCAGGATTTGATTTGTGGATTTTTCAGGGACTGGATGCCTTTTTTCTTTACACCGGCGTCAATGTGGATGCCGATGAGACGCTTATCGGGACGGCCTTGAACTGGCTGGACTAAACCGACTTGACCTGAACCAGGTGTTTCCATGAAACGATCTATCGCTACCGTTTGCTTATCCGGCGATCTCCATCAAAAAATCGAAGCTGTAGCGGCCGCGGGTTTTGATGGGATCGAACTCTTTGAAAATGATTTGATGTTGTTTGACGAATCTCCGGCTGTGGTGAAACGTATGGCCGAAGACCTCGGGCTGGAGATCGTCGCCTTGCAACCGTTTCGCGATTTTGAGTGCATGTCCGGTAGCCGGATGCAAAAAAACTTTGACCGGGCTGAACGCAAATTTGATTTAATGGAAGAGCTGGGCACTGATCGACTGCTGATATGCAGTAATGTGTCACCGCAGGCCATCGACAGTTTTGAGCGCGCGGTGGAGGACTTCTCCGAGCTGGCGGAACGGGCACAAAAACGCAGGTTTTTGGTTGGCTACGAGGCGCTCGCCTGGGGACGCTATATCCGTGATTATCAGCAAGCGTGGAATATTGTTAAAACGGTCGATCACAAGCATTTCGGTATTATCCTCGACAGCTTCCATATTTTTGCCCGCGGTCGAGATTTGAGTACGATCGAAGACATTCCCGGTCATAAAATCGCATTGATTCAGGTTGCCGACGCCCCCTGGATGGATATGGATGTGCTGCAATGGAGTCGACACTTCCGCTGCTTTCCCGGCCAGGGAGATTTTCCCAATGATGAGTTTATGGAAGCGGTGATTCGCACCGGGTATGACGGGTATCTGTCCCATGAGATTTTCAATGACGAATTTCGTTCATCGCCCTGTAAGCCCACGGCAATTGATGGCATGCGCTCTATGCTGTGGTTACAAGAGCGTATTGCGATAGTCGCCCCTGATCTCGCCGGGCCTATGGCTCGCCCAGGTGACTATATTCCACCAGAGCCCAGCGTTGAAAAGGTTGAATTTATTGAATTTGCTGTCGAATCGACCGCGCGTGATCAGCTCATCAAACTGATGACCGCTTTAGGTTTCGAGCAGACACATAAACACCGGTCTAAGGATGTCGCACTGTATCGTTTGGGCGACGTCAGTATTGTCGTCAATGAGGAACCCGACAGCTTTGCTCAAAATTATTATTTGTTGCACGGCGTTTCTGTCTGTGCTGTCGCTTTTTCCGCAACGGATGCAGACGGAATGGCAGAGCGAGCGGAATACTTTGGGTACCGAAAATTTGAATCCGACATCGAAAGCGGTGAATTGAATATTCCCGGTATAAAAAGTGTGTCTGGTGGGCTTATCTATTTTGTGCAAAACAGCCACGATGGTCAGCGCTTTATTGATGTCGACTTTATACCGTTGGACGAGACTCAAACTCCGTCGTCGACGGTAAAGTCATCCATGACGGTGGATCACATTACCAGTGGTATGGCCGAGTCAGAGTTTTTATCCACGTCCATGTTTTACCGAATTTTATTTGGACTGGATATCGCGCAGCCTCAGGATTTGATTGATCCCTACGGTATTGTTGTTAGTCGTACGGCTACGAGCCGCGATAAACGAATTCGTTTACCCTTTAATATGTCTCGTTCCTGGGGGGCATCGACAGAGCGTTTTCGAGAGGAGCATAAAGGCTCAGGAGTACAACATATAGCGCTTCACTGTGAAGACCTATTGGCCTTGGTGCAAAATATTGATCCTCAAATCGTTCTACCGATACCGGCGAATTACTACGACGATTTGGAAGCGCGTTTTGATCTCGATAAAGCGCTGATGGCAAAAATGCGCAAATACCATGTGCTTTATGACCAGAGCGAGACAGGCCATTTTCTGCATTTCTATACCCGTTCAATCAACGGTATTTTCTTTGAAGTCGTGCAAAGAGAGAAATACGGAAACTATGGAGAGGTCAACGCTCAAGTTCGAATGGCAGCCCAGGCTCGATTACGTAAGCGCAATGTATAGCGGCCAGGGTGAAGTTACGGTTGGTTAGATGCGTTGCCGAGTGGGGTGGATGTCGACTAGTCTTTGAATAGTTCTGAAAATGCTCTGGCCACACCATCGCGAATGTCTGACGGACATTCCTTACTTGCTACCAGTACCGTATAAAAAGGTGTAAGTGACCAAGGCAGTTTGATAAGTTTGCCTGCTTCCAAATGGTCAATACAATGGCAGTCAAGAAGTACTGCCATTCCACGACCGTTGATAACCTCTTCTAGCATTGACCAACCAAAGGGTTGCACGTCAAGAATCGCAGATGGTTCATAGAATTCAGACAATGTACGCAACCGCATCAGGATTTCCGATCTGAGAGACGCGTAAAGGATAGAGTTTCCTCGAGGTGCGAGAAAGGGTATATCATTTAAACCCAATTGATCATTGTCGAGTTGGTCAGAGAGTTCCTTTGCGACATAAACAGAACATGGCGCTTCAGAGAGGCTGACCGGCTTTAGTAGGTGTACGTTCGGCGAGCCTATACGATAAAGACCAAAGGTAGCTTTTCCTTGGGAGACCATTGCCGCGATATCATTAGAATCGTCGAGCATCACGAAATCGATATTTTCTGGCATACCCCATTCGTGTAAGGCATCTAGATTCGGGAAAATAGATTTTTCGAATAGCAGTGGCTTAACGTAAAACTTAATAGCAGGTTTCACTGGAATCAGTTGCGCTCTGATGGAACTATGGAGCTCTTGTATTTCCACAGCTTTCTTGAAAGTCTGTTGTCCAAATTCCGATAATCTGACCGAGCGTCCTTTTTCCCTCACGAAAAGTGAATCGCCAAGGGAACGTTCTAGAGCATTGATGTGATTGCTGACAGACGCCTGAGTAATCCCCAACTGATCTGCAGCCCTGCGAAAATTACCTCCTTGGGCCACCGTAATAAAAACCTGTAACTGTCTTGGTGTTGTCATTATTTTACCAGTGATAGGTATTAGGCTATAACCATGATAGGTATTCGATAGGTTGCTATGCAAGTCATTAAAATGAATATTGATGCCCTAGTGAAATAACAATAACGACTCGGGCAATACTCATGTTTACTTTTCGGACCTTTGACAGGCTCTCCGTTCAGAGCCTTTTGTGTGCAAAAACTGCGGTTATTCTGGGATTAGCTCTCAGTTGGAGCATGAACTGTCATGCCGCCAACAACTCCGTAGCAGGCAATGATTCTAGTTTTCAACACTATCCGGAACGTCCTGTTCCACCTATGGAATCCCCCAATATACTGGTGATCATGACAGATGATGTTGGCTTCTCTGCGACCTCTACCTTTGGTGGCGCTATTCCGACGCCGACACTGAGCTCACTGGCGCAGGAAGGGCTTAGGTTTACCCAATTTCATACCACTGCCATGTGCTCTCCCACTCGAGCCGCCTTGTTAACTGGTCGCAATCACCACGCCGTTGATACGGGCGCAATCCTTAATATTGCCGATGATCGCCAAGGCTATACTGGCGTATTGCCTAAAAGTGCAGCGACGGTTGCTAAGGTGTTGCAGGATTTTGGCTATGCCACAGCATTCCTCGGTAAAAACCATAATACACCATTGTGGGAGAATACACCGGTGGGGCCTTATGACAACTGGCCCAATGCTTGGGGTTTCGATTTTTTCTACGGCTTTAATGCCGCCTATGCCGATCAATTTCATCCTTCTTTAATTCGTAATCGAGATCCAATTGATCCGCCAAAAGACGGTGAATATATGTTGGATAAAGATCTCTCAAATCAGGCGATTCACTGGTTGCAAATACAAAAAAATCTAAAGCCCTCCCAGCCATTCTTTATTTATTGGGCTCCGGGTACGGTACATTCTCCACACCAAGCGCCGGATGAGTGGATCGCTAAATTCAAAGGAAAATTTGATGGTGGGTGGGATCAATTGCGCAAGGATACCTTCGAGCGCCAGCAAGCGGAAAGAATCATTCCTTTAAACGCAGAACTTACTGAGCGACCTAAAGAATTTCCTTCCTGGCAAAGTCTTTCTAATGAAGAACGTCGAATCTATGCCCGTATGATGGAAGTGGCGGCAGCACAGTTATCGTATAACGATTTTCAAATAGGTCGGGTTATCGACTGGCTCAAAGTATCCGGTGAGTTCGACAATACATTGATATTTTTTATTCAAGGTGACAATGGTGCGAGTATAGAGAGTTTTACGGGAGCTACCAACGAACTGCAAAGCCTGTCGGGCAAAGAGCCTACCCTTGAAGAATTAACCAAGAATATTGATGAGCATGGCAGGGATGGTTCTTTTCCAAATTATCCGGCAGCCTGGGCGTGGGCAACTAATGTTCCCTTTAAGTGGGGCAAGCAAATGGCCTCGCATCTCGGCGGTATTCGCAATGGACTGGTTGTAACCTGGCCACAGGGGATTTCCCGTCAACAGAACGGGGGGGTTAGAAGCCAATTTCACCATGTGATTGACATAGTCCCAACCATTTATGAAGTGTTGGATATCACTCCGCCCTCGACCATTGACGGGATTGAGCAGAAGTCTCTTGACGGTGTTTCAATGGCCTACAGTTTCAATGATGAAGATGCCCCCGATCGTAACACCAGTCAGTACTTTGAAATGTTGGGAAATCGCAGTTATTACCGAGACGGTTGGCTGGCCTCAACAGTACCCCAAGTTCCTCCCTGGGATCGTGCCCACACCGTAGATCCGGAATCCTTGGAGTGGGAGTTATATCATTTAGATGAGGATTTTTCCCAGGCCCATAACGTTGCTGCCGAATTCCCGGAAAAACTGGCTGACCTTAAGCAGGAATTTCAAATCGTCGCTGAAAAGAACCACGTGCTACCGGTACAGGCGAATATGATGGAAAGATATCGGCATGGTCATCGACCCAGCTTGATCAAGAGGCGCGATAGCTTGTCCTACTATCCAGGAAAAACCCGTTATTCTGAGGCCGCTTGGCCCGACATGTCGGACAATAGTGAATGGCGTGCGCAGGTTACTGTTGAAAAGAAACAATGTTCCGGAACAATTTTTGTTAAAGGAACACAATCCAGTGGTGCAACACTGGCGCTAGAAGATTGCCGTCCTGTTTTTTATTTTGATCCTCTAGGCTCGGACGAAGGTAGGATGGTGCTAAAAGGCAAACAGAAATTAACGGAAGGCTCATCCCTTATAACGATTGCGTTTTCACGCCTGGAGGATGGTTCACGGGTAGAGGCGCAGCTGTTCGTAGATGGCAATGTGGTCGCGGAATCTGCCGTCCCACGAGTGTTTCGGGTTTTGGGGGATGCATATGTGGGTGACCCAGGGCAGCAGACGGTTACGGGAGGAGGGCAACTGCATATGACTGAGCCGACTCATTTTTCTGTTGATCGTATCGACTTTATACGCGATTAGCGAAAAAACATTCTAACAATAAAATCATAAGAGGAATTTATTCATGCAAAATTCTATGCGCTATTTAAGTATAGTGACAGCAGCGCTGGGGGCTAGTGATGCTTTTTCTCAAAGCCAATCCGGATCCACTGGTGCAATCGAAGAGATTGTTGTTACGGCTCAGTTTAGAGAGCAGTCGCTACAGACAACACCCATCGCTATATCTGCTTTCAGTGCCGAAAATATGGAGGCTCGCAGCTATAATACGATAGCCGATCTGACCAACAGTTCTCCCAACGTTGTCCTCAAACCAACTGGATCCGCTTTCGGTCCAGGTGCTGCGATTTTCATTCGTGGCGTCGGGCAGTCTGATACCAATTTTGCCTTGGAGCCGGGGGTCGGGGTTTATATCGATGATGTTTATCATGGCACTGTATTCGGCTCCCAGTTAGATCTACTGGATCTGGATCGTGTCGAGATTCTTCGTGGTCCCCAAGGTACTCTTGCTGGTAAGAACTCTTTGGGTGGGGCCATCAAGTTATTTACTCAAAAACCGGGAGAGGGAACAGAATATCTGCACGTAAAGGTCGGCTCCCGTGATCGTATGGACGTCCGCGGTGGAGCCGATTTGACCCTGGTCGAGGATAGTTTATACGCTCGGGTTTCTGGCGTGTCCCGTAAGCAAGATGGCTATTCGAGACGTTTTGATTTTGGCTGTAAAAACCCGGGTAACATTGCTGGAATTAGCGCCGGTGCAGCAAACAGTGGCAATTGTGAGTTGGGGCGACTCGGCGGGACTGAATACACGGCTGCCAGGGTCGCGTTGCGTTGGATCGTTCATGAAGACATAGAAACTAATGTCTCTTTCAGCACGCTGTCGGATGATTCCGAAGGTGCGGCTACCAAATTGCTTGGTCTGAATGTTAATCCGCTAATGACGCCGGGGGTGACGGATCCGTCCATATTTTTGACACCTAACGATTCCTACGATAATTACGCGACCTATACCACACCGGCGTACACTGACGCGGACGGTGATCATCCGGCGACTTATTGGGATCCTGACACTCATTTGCGGAGTTGGTCAGCCACCGCCAGTATCGACTGGACGCCACGGGACAACCTAAGTTTTAAATCTATCTCTGCCTATCAGGATTTAAGTGGTCAGTATGGGACTGACTATGATGTAACGCCCTTTGGAATTAATACCTCGGTGTTTACCAATGCTCACCATCAGTTTACTCAAGAATTCAGACTCAATGGCAGCAGTATGAGTGATCTCTTCGATTGGACATTAGGCGTTTTCTATTACAAAGCGACAAGTTATATTGAAGGTTCTGACATTATCGCTCCAGGGCAGGTGTTCTCATCGGTGTTTTATACGAATGATGTGATTCCCTCGGAAAACCTGTCCGGCTTCGCCCATGGCGTTTATCATGTTACTGATAAGCTAGACATCATCGTTGGTGTCCGTCATACGGACGATCAAAAATCCTACCGTTTTGTGCGGCGCAATCCTTTCGATACTTCCGAGCCCAGTTATACCGCTCAAGCAGCGATAGATGGGGTTAGTAGCGAGTATAATGGTAGCAGTTGGGATTATCGACTTAATCTAAGTTATAACGTGACCGATGATTTAATGGCATACGTGCAGTATTCAACGGGTCACCGGGGGGGAGGTGTCAATCCTCGGCCTTTTGTATCACAACAGGCAGTGCCGTTTTTCCCTGAAGTTTTGGATGCTTACGAAATTGGTGTAAAAGCCGATATTTTTGATCAGCGTATGCGCTTGAATGTATCGGCATTTACCAATATCTATGATGATATTGTATTCAATGATAGATCGCCGACAGTTGTTGATGGTGACGTCGTTAGTTTCGTGAATTCTACACCGACCAATGTAGGGGAAGCTGAACTCAGCGGTGTTGAGGCGGAATTAACCTTGTCTCTATTCGAAGGTTTATCGATAGATACCTCAGTGAGCTTGCTTGACTTTGAAATGAAAGAAATTGCTGTTTCCGAAGGACAGACCATCGGTGTGACTATAGATTCTATGGCGCCTTATATCACCGACAAGAAAGCCAGCCTGGGGATTCAATATGCTTTGTCTCTCGGCTCCCTGGGAACAATAACTCCAAGATTCGACGTGGCTTATCAATCAGAGTTTTACAATAACATTGATAACAATCCCAACGGACTCGTTGATGGTTATACACTGCTTAATGCCCGCATCGGTTGGTTATCTGCTGATGAAACTTGGGAGGTCGCTCTGGCGGCGACCAATCTTGCCGATAAATTCTACTACGCCAATAAGCTGACCCTACCGATCGGGGTTACATCGGGACAACCCGGCGCGCCGCGGGAATGGTCGCTATCTCTGCAGAAAAATTTCTAAAAGTTATCTAAAGCAGTCGCTACCAGAGCAGAGTTTGGTAGCGACTATTTTGGAACTAGCCCTAGTTATCCGTTAATTAACGCCAACCCTCAATTCTCCTAAAAACTCATTATGAAAGAGAGAATCACCTGTGAAATATCGTAAATTTTATTGGTTGAGTATTGGTATCGCTATCAACATTTGCTTGATGGTAGCGCCGTCCTCAGCGATGTCACCGTCAGATTTGAACGATGACAGTCAAGGAAGTCGGCCGAATATCCTATTAATTATCGGCGATGATATAGGTTTGGATGTGACGACCGATATGTATCCCGGTTTGATCGATGAGCTCCAGTCTCAGTACGGACCTCAAGGTCTCAATCATCCAGATTACCAACGGATTCGTGGACGTCCAGCATCCACGCCGTCATTGGATCAGATCGCTGCCGGTGGTATGCGCTTTAATCAGGTCTGGGTGCAGCCTTTTTGTTCGCCAACTCGTGTTTCAATGTTGACGGGTCTCTATGCATCGCGCACCGGGGTGCTGGATTATCGTGACTGGTTATCTCAGAACCAACATTCCTTCGTTAAAGATCTCCAGCAGGCCGGCTATCAAACGGCGGCCTTCGGTAAATGGCACATGGCAGGCTTGAATGAATATCCGGGCATGAAACCGAAAGAAGCCGGCTTTGATCTTTTCCAGGGAAATCTAAATGGGGCTATTGAGACTTACTGGAATTACGATTACCAGGTCCAGGATGACAGTACCGCTGAGGATGTATGGATTGATGAGTCACCACCGCGTCGATCTCTGGAAGGAATCGCTGCGACTACCTTTGCACCTGTGGTTAAAGTTAGCGACGCTCAACAGTGGATACTAAAACAACGCCGAGAAAAGCCGAAAGCTCCCTGGTTTGCCTGGCTGGCGTTCAATCTTTCCCATATTTCTGTACAGCAGGAGCCCAATCCGATGGCTGTACCTAATGTAGATACATTGGACGAGACGTCTCGCGCTGAAATAGAGGCCTGTGGTGGACAATTCGGGTCAGCCAATGTTGGCGATTGTTCTTCTGAAGCCTTGATGCGGGCGATGACCAATGCCATGGATACCGTCATTGGGAAATTGCTAAAGACTATCGAAGAGGTCTCTCCAAATACTTATATTATTTATCTGGGAGACAATGGCACGTGGATGTTTGGCCCCCGGCGCGAATTTATTGACAATATGTATATTACCCGGCAAGGCCGTGGTAAAGGCACGGCTTATGAAAGCGGCGTGCGCGTGTCTATGGCGGTTAGTGGACCGGGTATCGCATTGGGATCTCAAAGTAACGCTTTTATCCACGGCGTCGATCTGTTTGCCACGATTCTGGAAATGGCGGGGCTAGAGGTTCCGGACTCTGTACCGGATCGCAGCGGACAACACAAGATCGACCTAGACTCGGTTTCTTTAATGCCATTACTTACCGAGCAAGCCTCCGAGGTAAGAGATAACGAAAAAGACTACGTCTCCGCAGAAACCATAAATCCGTTACAAAACGAGCTGCGACAGGTCGCGGTACGTAACGCACGCTATAAGGTTTTATGTAGTCACAATACAGAGATCCAAAACTGTCATTGGTTCGATTTGGTTCGAGACCCTTTGGAGGAGTTTCCCTTAGAAAAACCAGACGCCTGTTCAAGTGTTAGTCTGCAAGAAGAGAGTGTCTCCCAAAAGGAAGACGCTGACTTTTGTCATCTCCTGAAAGTCATTACGCAGGAAACGATTTTATCAACCCAGTAGGCTGCGATAGTTTCAGGGGTCAGGGCGCGTGACTTGTTGAGTGCAAATCCCAGACATAAAAAAGCCGCGATAAATCGCGGCAAAAGGCTCTGGATTCATTGGTATAAGCCGAGAAGGTCGGCTTATTTAATAAACAGCATTTCCGAGTAGCTGGGCAGAGGCCAGTACTTGTCGGCCACCAACCCTTCCAGGGTATCTGCGTAGGTGCGTGCTTCATCCATCAATGAGCGAATGTCTTTGGCACAGTACTGAAGGTGGGCTTCTGTCGTAGGGAAATTATGTTCTTCAATGGCTGAGGCGAGTTTGTCCACGGTCGACATTAGGCTGTCAGCTGTGGATGCAACCTTACCAGCCATCGCGGCGTCCATTTTGATCCCTAGGCCAGAGGCTTTTTCCATGGTTCCGGTTAATTCGGATAAATAGGAAACGGCAGCCGGATAGATCAAGGTGGTCGCCATTTCAATCACCAGTTTGGCTTCCACTTCGATGGATTGGATATACTGCTCTGAATAAACTTCGTAGCGGCTCGCCAGCTCGACAGGGGTCAACACACCGGTGCTGGAAAACAGCTCTACCACTTCTGGCGCCTGGAAGACGGGCAGAGCTTCGGCACTGGTGGGCAGATTTTTAAGGCCGCGTTCTTCAACGGCCATTTTGTGCCATTCCGCAGAATAGCCATCACCGCCAAAGACCACATTACCGTGTTCGGCCATCACTTCTTTCAGCACGCCAACGACCGCTGCCGTTAAATCGGTGCCGCCGTTCAACGCCGTATCCAGTTTGTCGGCACACCAATTCAGGGAATCGGCCAGCATAGTGTTCATGGCGACTAGGGGGCCGGATACGGATTGTGAAGAGCCGACGGCACGGAATTCAAAACGGTTGCCGGTAAAAGCAAACGGTGAGGTGCGGTTGCGGTCACCGGGATCGCGCTTGAAGGGCAGAATCTGAGACAAGCCCAAATCCATCTGGCCGCCGCTTTCCGTTGCTGGAATATTGCCTTCTTTAATGTCCATAAAAACTTTTTCCAGCTGGGTGCCGAGATAAACCGACAAAATCGCTGGCGGCGCTTCGTTAGCACCGAGACGGTGGTCGTTGGACGCAGTGGCAATAACGGCGCGCAAAAGAGGGCCGAATTTATGCACGCCGCGAATGACTGCACCGCAGAACATCAGGAATTTCAGGTTCTCTTCCGGGGTGCTGCCAGGATCCAGCAGGTTACCCTGGGTCGCGTTGCCCACAGACCAGTTGACGTGTTTACCTGAACCATTCACACCGGCGAAAGGTTTTTCGTGCAGCAAGGCAACAAAGCCGTGGCGTTTGGCGGTCAGTTTCATGACGGTCATCAACAGTTGTTGATGATCCGAGGCAACGTTGGCCGATTCGAAGTAGGGGGCGATTTCGAACTGGCCGGGTGCCACTTCGTTGTGGTGGGTTTTCGCGGGAATACCCAAACGATACAACTGGTCTTCGAAGTCCTGCATAAAAACCTGGACTCGCTCAGGAATCGCTCCAAAGTAATGATCATCAAACTGTTGGCCTTTGGCAGAGGGGGCTCCAAACAGAGTGCGACCGGCCAGCAGAAGATCCGGACGAGCATAGGCAAATTTTTCATCGATCAGGAAGTATTCCTGCTCGGCACCACAACTGCTATTGAGGGTGGCGATTTCGGTCTCGCCCATCAGCGACAAAACACGTTTCGCTGCTTTGTCCATAGCGGCGTTGGAGCGCATCAAAGGGATTTTTTTGTCCAGGGCTTCACCCGTCCAGGACATAAACACACTGGGGATCATCAGCGTCGCACCGTTCGCCGTGTTCATTACGTAGGCGGGACTGGTGGGATCCCAAGCGGTATATCCGCGGGCGGCGTTGGTCATGCGCAGGCTGCCGTTGGGGAACGACGAGCCATCAGGTTCGCCTTTGATCAGCAGGCTGCCGGTAAATTCGGTAATGGCATTGCCATCGGCGTTAGTCACGATAAACCCATCGTGTTTTTCAGCCGTGGCATTGGTCATGGGATAGAAGATATGAGAGAAAAACTTTACGCCTTTGGCCAGGGCCCAGTCTTTCATGGCAGCTGCGACGACATCGGCGGTCGCGGGATCCAGAGGCGCGCCTGTCTGCACGGTTTTCTTCATGGCCTTAAAGGCATTTTTCGACAGGCATTCTTCCATGGTAGCCAGGTTGAAAACGTCGGTCGCCCAAATCTTGCTCAATGGCTTGGGCATCTCAACGTCCATGGGTTTGCTTTGGGTTATAGCGCTGATCGCGGCGAGCCGGGACTCACATCCACTCATAATTTCTTCCCTTAAAGAGATATTGTCATAGGTTGAGGCAGTGCTAATTGTCGATCAGCATACCTCGCCGTGGGAGCTGCAAGTAATGGAAAGCGAGAGGGCAATTCGTCGAACGCCCTGTCACAATAATCCTCTTCCATGGTGCTGTAAGAGAGAGGTTTGATCTTTTCCATTACCAGAGCTTCTGTGGTGTTTTCGCAATAGTCAGACCAACTCCTTTTACTTCCGTGTGCGTTCGTGTTTTGCTCTGTCCTGGGGCGAATTGTCGTTAAACGTTGCCTTTATCGATCAATTATGGGAATTGAATTTAATCGGTCATCGATGTAGACGGCGAATGACTGTTTAAGTGACAGAAATTGCTCTATTTTAAAGCGTCGATTCTCTTTGCGTCTGATCGGTGGGTGCCCGGAGCGGGAATGACTCGCCTCATCATTGTTTCTTAAAATGAGACCAAATAGAGGTTTACGCTTCAAAGAGGCGCGTAGCCAATAAAGTCACTCTCATTTGGCTCTTTTCTGGTGCATAACAATAGGGTTTTGTCATTGTCTTTGTTGAATAAAAATTGGGTATCAATATCAGTGTTAAAGAATAAGTGGGTTGTGTTTGTTTTTCGGGTGGTAAGTCTTCTGAGTTTTTCTGTCGTGTTGAATGCTCACGTTTTTGCATCAGAGGTGCCGTTCAGCGTTCGAGCCGATCTTTTTGATTCGCAAGACCGTGAGCATCTTGGTCTGGATGTTCTTGCCTCTGCCGAAACTCATCGCGTCTATTCCTCATCCGATGGCGACGTCAAATACAATCACGGTGCAACGACTATTGGCTTTAAGGGCAAACTCTACGTCCAGTGGCAGGCGTCATTGCGTGACGAAGACGCGCCTGAAACCCAGGTTTTGTTTGCGTCAAGTGAAGACGGCGCTAGCTGGGGGACGCCTGAAACCTTGGTGGAGGCGCGGGAAGACGCATTGGTCACCAATGGTGGTTGGTGGACCGACGGCGAAACGCTGGTGGCTTATATCAATGTCTGGCCCCACGATTTGGAGCCCAAGGCAGGTTTCACGGAAGTCATCACCAGTCGTGATGGTATTGCATGGACTTCCCCACGTCGCCTTCGGTTTGGGACTGATCTGCTTGTTGACGGGGTTATCGAGCAGGATGTCCGAGCCTTGCCCAACGGTCGATTAATTAGCGCTCTGCATCGGCAACCTGGATTGATCGCCGTGCCAATCTATACGGATTCACCGCTTGGAATTGATGGTTGGCAGCTCGGCGAGATGCCGGTTCACAAACACCAGCGCGGTATGAGCCGAGAGTTGGAGCCCAGTTGGTTTCGACAGCAAGATGGTGATTTGGTTATGACCTTTCGCGATCAGGACGGCAGCTTTCGAATTCTTGCCAGCGTGAGCCAGGATCAAGGCGAACACTGGAGCGCGTCAGTCGAGACGGATTATCCCGACAGTCGGGCAAAGCAGAGCGCGGGTAATCTTCCCGATGGAACGGCTTTTATCGTCAACAATCCCAGTGGCAATAAAACGCGCATTCCTCTGACCATCAGCCGCAGTTGCGATGGTGAGATCTTTGATAAAGCCTGGATATTGCGGTCGCAGTCTGATCTGCAGCCCATGCAGTTTGATGGTCGCTATAAGCGAGTGGGTTACAGTTATCCCAAGAGTCGCGTGTGGGGTGACTCCATATACGTGAGCTATGCGACGAATAAAGAGGACATTGAGGTAACGCGAATTCCGATAGATGCCATCGAATGTACATCAAAAGCTGTGTCAAAATAAGTTCACAATAAGAACAATTGACCGTAATGCGAATATGTGAGATGTTCCTGGGTTTGGTGATCGGTGCGTAGGGCCTTTTAACGGGCCTGCCACCAGACCCCAGGGAGTAACCTACATGCAAATTGTGATTGCACTCGGCGGAAATGCATTGTTGCGTCGGGGTGAGCCTCTGACGACGGAAAATCAACTCGCGAACACGCGACTTGCCGCAGTGCCTCTGGCGGCCGTTGCCCGGAAACACAAGGTGGTATTAACTCACGGTAATGGGCCGCAGGTTGGCTTGTTATCGCTGCAGGCTGACGCCTACGCCACCTCTCACGAAGAGGTACCTGCCTATCCGCTGGATGTGATGGGGGCGGCAACCGCCGGAATGATCGGCTATATGCTCGAACAGGAATTGGGCAATCAACTCGGTTATTCGCAGCCTGTTGCCACCTTGCTGACACGAGTTGTTGTCGATCGTAATGATCCCGAGTTTCAGAACCCGACCAAATTTGTTGGCCCTGTTGTCGATGAAGAACAAGCGCAGCAGCTGAGCGATCGCAAAGGCTGGACCTTTCGTCAGGATGGCAACGGATGGCGCCGCGTGGTGCCTTCGCCACAACCGCAGCAAATTGTCTGGCACAGACCCATTCGCTGGCTACTGGCTCAGGATGCACTGGTGATTTGCGGTGGCGGTGGCGGTATTCCCATGACCTATCTGCCCGGTGGTCAGACGATGGCGGGGGTTGAGGCGGTGATCGATAAGGACCGGGCATCCGGATTGTTAGCCAGTGAGCTGCCGGCAGAACTGTTCGTGATGGCGACCGATGTGGATGGCGTCTATGTGGATTTCGGCAAGCCCTCGGCGCGTCGACTGGAAAAAACCTGTCCGGCAGAATTGGAAGCGCTGGGGTTTGCCAAAGGCAGTATGGGGCCGAAGGTCGAGGCGGCCTGTGCGTTTGTGCGTGCCACGGGCAATCCGGCGGTAATCGGTCAATTGGAAGCTATCGAAAACATCGTTGACGGTTTCTCAGGAACCTGGATTTATCCGGATGACGAAGGTTGACGTCAGAGAATACAGCGACTGGCTGACGCCTTATTTTTTACGGAACACTCCCGGCGTCATTCATTCGGTTTTTAATCGGGTGCTGAATATCCAGGTTGAGCCATCCCACGATCAACCGAGCTTGATCAGCCTCTGTCATGCCGGTGTTGATCCCGGTGCGTTTGCCGTTATTCTTTCTGGTCGAGTCAACTTCGCATCGTTGAATGTTGGTCAGCCGGTGCGCTTATCGCCAGCCGGTATGCAACTGAGTTCGAGTAAAGATCGGTTTCAGTTTGGCATCGTAAATGCTGCAGTTTACGAGCATCAACCGGCATGGGGTGAGATTCAACAGCTTTGGCAGGGAAGGGCGCTGTCGGCAGCAAGGGCAGAGCTTTGTCGCTTGGTGGCTGCTGAAAAGGACAAGAGTCTGGCCCTGTCTTTGGTCTTGGAGACCTTGTCTGAAAATCACTCCACCGATCTTCACGCCTTGAGTGACGTCCCGTTTTCTATAGAGCAGGTTTTTATCCGGGAAGCACTGGGTGTCGCCATGTCCGAATGTTTGAATGGCATCGACAGTTCATCGGAAGGCTGGTTGCATGCCGTCGACACTGTCATCGGTCTGGGTTCGGGATTGACCCCGACAGGTGATGACTTTCTGGCAGGTTTTATCCTGGGCTGCCATTGCTATAAAGATACCGGTGAGAGATGGCGATCCTGGCTAGGCTTCGGCCGATTACATCCGTTGCTGCAGAAGACGCATGTTCTGTCGAGAGAATTCATCCGCGCTGCCGCACAAGGGGGATGCAGTCGCACTTGGCAGCAGCTGCTGGCAGCTGGCCCAGGTGCACAGCTCTCGTCCTTTGTAACACGCATACTGTCGTTTGGCAGCTGCTCAGGTGCCGATATGCTGGCAGGTTTTATCTGGGCGCTTTACTGCCTTGATCGCTAACCTTAACCTCGGGTTGATTGATTAACGATGGCGTCTGCACCCGCTTGGGCAACCGCTTCGTCAATATCTCCGCTGGCACCACCTGCACCAATGGCGCCGACCAGAATGCCGTCGATCGTGATCGGCACTGCGCCCTGACCAAAGATCATATTGTTGCCTTCCAGCTCGGCGATGCGTCGCATCACGGGTTGCTCTGGTGGAATCTTGCCGCTGGCGACGCCGGTGGCTGCCGCGCAGAGTGCTTTACCCTGAGCGCCGTAGATGCTGGCCCAATTACAGCCATCCATGCGGGCAAAGGCCATCAGTCGACCTCCGGCATCGCAGACGGCGATGCAGAGCGCCACATTTCTTTCGGTCGCCGCCTGTTTCGCGGCAGCGAGGGCGTGTTCCGCGTTTTCCAAGGTAAGCAGAGTCATAGAGAAATATCCATTCATGCAAGGAGGTCTAAAACTTTAGTTCATAATACGAATAAATGTTCAAAAATAGTAGGGGGTCTGTTATGGTTTGGAAAATGGCCAGCGAGCGTGGAGCGGCACATTGCGGAAAAGTAAAAGCGGCGGTTACAAAGTTCTTCTCAATACGTGGGTTGCCTTAACGCTCATGTTGGCGTTGACCGGCTGTGGTAGCGAGAAGACATCCGTGAGTGGTTCCGCCGCGGAGGACCCTGCGGCGAGTCAGGCGAATGCCCGCTTTCAGCAGGGCCGTTTAATTCTCGCGGCGACCAAGCCGGGAACGCGACTGGATCCTCATCTCGATATCCAATGGGAAGTGCTCTACGTGCTCTCGGCGGTTTACGATACGCTCATTTATCAGGATGGCGAAGAATTTATTGCAGGGCTCGCCAAAGACTGGCAGCTGCTTGATGACGGCTTGCGATACCGCTTTACCTTGCGAGAAGACGTTCACTTCCACGATGGCAGTCGTTTTGATGCGGCTGCGGTAGCGTACAATATCGAGCGTATTCGCGGTTTTGGTCCCAGGTCTTTTAAAGCTGCGTCGCTTTTACGCAGTGTCTCGAGGGTAGAGGTTCAGTCACCTTTTGTGGTGGACATTGTGTTATCACAGCCTGATGGCAGTTTCTTGTTTAATCTAAGTTTGCCGTATCTGTCGATGGTTTCTCCCGCGGCCGCGCAGCAATGGGGCGACCAGTATCATCTACATCAGAGTGGTACTGGCCCTTATCAATTCAGTGAATATGTGCCCGGCGATCATTACACGTTAACTCGCAATCCCAACTACCAGTGGGCCCCTCAATTTAAACAGCAGGCTGTCAAAGAGGTTGGTGATATGCCTCGTGCGACGGATCAGCCGGTCGCAGAAATGGTCTGGCGATTTCTTCCCGAGCCTTCCACCCGAGCGCCGGCGTTGGAGGCGGGCGATGTGGATGTCGCTTTTGATTTGGTGCCGACGAATCTGCAGCGCATCAAAAACGCTCCGGATTTATCGGTGACCTACGCCTATCTGACCGGGCAGCCTGCCTATTGGTTTATCAATACTCAGAAGGCTCCAACCGATGAGTTGGCTGTGCGTCAGGCCATTCTTTATGCCGCCGATATGACGGCGGGAACTCAGGCCATTACTCGCGGTATTTGTCCACCGGCTCACGGCCCATTGTCTGCGGTAACGGCGGAATATTCACCCGCGCTGGACGATTTGTACGCGCACGATCCCGCCAAGGCAAAGCAGCTTCTCGATGAGGCCGGGTGGCGCGACCAGGACGGCGACGGTATTCGCGAGCGCGACGGCAAGCCCCTGGCCATCGATTTATCCATGGTTTCCTGGGGACAAAGTCGCCATTTCAGTGTGTTGCTGCAGGCGCAATTGCGAGACGTGGGCATACAGGTCAATCTGGAAATGATGGATTACGCGGTGCAGCTGGAAGCCGGACAGGCGGGCCGTAAAAATTTACTCTTTACAGGCAGTACAGGGTATTCGGCGGCGGATTCCCTGCGTCCGTATTTTCATTCAGATAATGTGGATTCCGGTTTTGCATTTTCCAAATACGAGGATCCGGAACTGGATCGTCTGTTGGATCGTGCTGCGGTCACCATGGAGACGGATCAGCGCACGGCACTGTATCAACAGGCTCAGACTCGCATTATGGATGCGGCACTGATTTTACCCATCTACGATTTTGCGCTGTTGATTGGAACACGCCAAGAGGTTGAGGGGCTCAGCTGGCGTTCTGTCGGCTTGGTGCCGACCTATGATCAAATGACTTTGCGCACGGCGGGAGATTAATCATGTTCAGATTTATCTGTCGTCGCTTGCTGCTGACTCTGCCCGTGTTGTTTGGCGTTATCAGTATTACCTTTGGCCTTCTGTATTTGTTGCCGGGGGATCCCGCCGCGACCATGTTGGCCCGCTCCGGCGCATCGGCTCAGCAGGTCGCTGAGTTGCGTGCGTCTCTCGGTCTGGATCGTCCGTTGGCGGTGCAGTTCTTCAGCTATATCGGTGACATCGCCCGCGGTGATCTTGGCAGCTCGCTGGCCAGTAATGAATCAGTACTGGCATTGCTGGCCGATCGATTGCCTAGAACCTTGGCATTAGTGCTGGCGGCACTGGCGATCGCCATACCCCTGGGAACCTTGATGGGGGTTGTCGCCGCCATCTACCGGGATAAATTTTTGGATCGGCTTCTGAGCGGAATCGCAGCGCTCGGCGTTTCTGTACCCTCGTTTTGGTCGGGGCTGATGTTGATTTTGATTTTTGCGGTCGGGCTGCGTTGGTTACCTGCCTCTGGGGCTGGAAGCTGGCAGCATCTGGTTCTGCCTGCAACGGTATTGGCGCTCGGTGCGATCGGCACCATTGCCCGGACCGCAAGGGCCAGTATGCTGGAGGCGCTGCGGCAGGATTTTATTCGCACTGCTCGGGCCAAAGGTCTGCGTGAATCCACCATTATTTGGCGTCACGCGTTGCCCAATGCGTTGATTCCTGTCGTGACCATTATTGGTTTGCAATTTGGCTGGCTGATCTCCGGTTCTTTTATTGTCGAAGAGGTCTTTTCCCGGCAGGGATTGGGCACTTTGTTAATCAATGCCATTCTCGATAAAGACTTGCCGATTGTGCAGGGCGTGGTGTTGGTTACCGCCGTACTTTATGTTTCCGTTAATCTCCTGGTTGATCTCGCCTACGGTTTGATTGACCCTCGTATCCGCTATGATTGATTGTCTATGTTATGCGCTTCCTTGTTGCTCTGCCAGGTAGTTTTCAGAGATCGCGCAGGGCGGGTCGCTCCGTGTTGAACCATCGTTTTTTTCGTCATCGAACGGCGGTTGTCTCTTCGCTTATTTTGCTGATTATGGCGGTTGCCGCGTTGTTGGCGCCCTGGCTGTCGCCCTTTGATCCGCTGGCGGTTAATCCGCCGGATTCTCTCTTGCCGCCGAACGCAACTCACTGGCTGGGTACGGATTTATTGGGGAGAGATATTTTCAGTCGGGTGTTAGCGGGGGCACGGGTGTCGCTCACCATTGGGTTTGTGTCCGTCGCAATTTCTGCCTCTGTGGGCGTCTTGCTGGGACTGTTTGCCGGTTATTATGGCGGTTGGCTCGATCAAGTCATTATGCGATTTATCGACATTCTGATGGCGTTTCCGGGCATTCTGCTGGCGCTGGCAATTGTCGCATTGCTTGGCCCCGGTCTGACCAACGTTATGATCGCGGTCGGTATCAGCGGTGTCGCCAACTATGCACGACTGGTTCGCGGCTCGGTGTTAGCCATTCGAGAAGAGGTTTACATTACTGCGGTGCGCAGTCTTGGCGCCAGCGATCTGCGCATTATTTTTGGCCATGTTCTTCCCAACGCCTTACCGCCCATTCTCGTGCTCGCCAGTATGTCCTACGGTTGGGCTCTGTTGAGTGCGGCCGGTTTGAGCTTCCTCGGATTGGGAGCGACACCGCCCACGGCGGAGTGGGGAGCGATGTTGAGCGATGGGCGTGAGTTGATTTGGGATGCGCCCTGGACAGCAATTTTCCCGGGTATCGCCATTATGCTGGTGGTTTTGGCGGCAAACCTGTTGGGGGATGCGCTGCGGGATGTGTTGGATCCCCGTATGCGTGTTTGATTGGAGCCTTCTGTGTCTGTTTCTCAAAGCGCTTTGAAAGAAACCTGTGATCTTTTGCTGCGTGCACGCTGGGCATTGCTGGATCCAGACTCGCCCGATGGTGCTCAGGAAAATGCAGGTTTGGCCATTCGCGACGGTGATGTTGTTGCTGCAGGGCCCTGGCAAGATATCGATGCACGCTTTGCAGGCCGGGAGCTACTGCACCTCGACGACGCCATATTGATGCCCGGCTTTGTCAATGCGCACGATCATGGGCGTGGTCTGACCGCGCGCCAGTTAGGCATAGAAGACGATTATCTCGAGCCCTGGCTGGTCGATTTAATGGCAATGCCGACATTGGACTGTCGGTTGGATACCCAGCTGGCGGCGCTGGACCAGCTGACAACGGGCATTACAACCTCTATTCATAGTTACTATCACGTCGACGGTGAGGGCTATGGTTCTACGCTGGATGCGGTTGCCGCTGGCTATCAGGACGCCGGGATGCGGGCAGGTGTCATCGCCAGTTTTCTCGATCGCAGTCAACTGCGAGAACTTTTGGTAGCCGTGCTGCCAGAGTTGGTCGGCGACGTGCGTGCGTTTGTTGACGACCGCTTAGCTCGGTCGCAAGCCCCCCTTTATGAGCCTTACTTCCAATGTCTTGAGCAACGTGCCGAGCAAATGAGTGATGCGCTCTGGTATTTATGCGGCCCGGTATCCATTCACTGGGCTAGTGACAGCTTGCTGTCTGAAATTGGCGTCCGCGCAAAACAGCTAAAAATGCCAGTGCAGGCTCATCTGCTGGAAAGCCCTCTACAGAGAATTCAGCAGGATCAAGGCGATGATTTGCTACAGCGATTGGATCGTGCTGCCTGGCCTTCTGACGCTGTTTCCATGGCCCACGGTGTCTATCTTTCGGAAGACGAAATGCGGGGGCTCGCGCAAAGAAACATCAGTGTTGTGCACAATCCCAGTTCCAATTTGAGGCTTGGCAACGGCGTCGCCCGTGTTACCCAGATGCTTTCAAAGGGGGTGACGGTGGCGCTTGGCTTAGACAGCCAGCCACTCGGTGATCGACCGGATATGTTTCAGGAAATGCGTCTTGCCGATGCCTTACAACGGCAGGCGGGTCACAACATTTCCCATCGGCAGTGGTTGGCTATGGCGACCAGCCAGGGCGCAAAAGCCATAGGCAAGTCCACACGGCTGGGCCGGTTGTTACCCGGCTACTGCGCGGATTTTATGGTGTTGTCGCTGGGGCAGATGGACCCTTGGTTGGGGGCAGAAGATCCCTGGGCGATGGCCGTTGAAACGGGCCGCCCGCAAGCCATAGAGCGAGTGTATGTCGGAGGACAGTTGCGAGTTAAGCACGGAGGCCATGTTGCTCTTGATCGCAGGCAGCTGCAGCGGCAACTCGAACAGCAGGCGCGATCCCAAGAGGCTGGATTGATGGAATTGCGCCGTCACCTTCGAGCGCTCAAACCCTTTTTACAAGGTTGGCGTCAGCGTCAGTTGGCATCGACCTTCCCGTGAGGCCAAACAGATGACCCAAGAAACCCGTTATTTTCCAGATGAAGAATACCAACAGCGCTGGGTGCGTTTGCAGCAGCACATGGTGCAGCAACAGATTCCGGCGGCGGTCATTCTCGGGCGTACCGCCGGTACTTATGATCGTTGCGCAGATTTGGTCTGGCTGACCAATTATTACGGTAATCAGCCTGGGCAGGGGCGGCGTGGTCCGGCGGGGTTTGCCGCGGTGTTGGTTGAGCAGGGCAAAGCTCCCGTGCTGATCGCCGATAACGTCGATCCGCAACTGCACCTTCTGGCGGCGAGTGACGTCATCCCCAGTACCAACATTTTTGCTGATCTTGCGGTGCAGGTGCAGGTGCGTAACCTGGATCAGCTCACCCTTTGTGGGTCAGACATAGTCCCGCTGAAGTACTGGTCGCAACTGAGTGAGAGTTTGCCCGGCGTCCAGTGGCGTTTTGAGGATTTATTGATTGCGACATTGCGGCAGCGTAAAAGCCCTCGTGAGCTGGTCGCCTTTCGGCAGGCCGGTAAGGTGGTCAGTGCCGCTTTGCTCGCAGGTTGTGATGCCTTGCGCAACGGTGCCAGCGAGGCCGATGCCGCCGGAGAGGCCGCGCGGGAAGTGTTTCGCGGAGGCGGTCAGGTTCATATGCTGCCGATTGCCCATGGCGAGGAGCTGCGCTATCTGGCATCAGACCCGCTGCCGGGCTTCAGTCGTCGAAAGCCTGCGACGGGAGATCTGGCGCGACTGTGGATTACCGGCCCGATGTTTCAGGGCTATTGGCTTGGACCCGGGCGCACGGTTGTGTGTGGACGAGATGCCGATGCCGGACAGCGCGAGTTGTTGGCCGCCAACGCCAACACGGTGAGCGAAATCATCGCTGCGATACGTCCGGGTCTTTCGGTGCGGGAGTTGGTCGCCGTTGGTGATCAGCAGTTGGAAAATTTCCGCGGAGATGCCGCCAGCTTGTCGAAAGAATGGCCCTTGTATGGCCACGGCAATGGTTTGTTTTTTGAGGGCCCTACCTTGTCGACGAAGGTGGGGCCAGATGCCGATATGATTCTACAGGCGGATATGGTCATCAGTATCGAGGTGTTTTATGAGCTCGAAGGGGTTGGCAGTTCCGGATTTGAAAACTGCGTCATTATCACCGAGCAGGGCACCGAACTCTTGACGACAACGCCTCTCCTGTTTTGATGTTTTTCTCTTTTAAACCTGTCTAAAAACTTGTCGTCAATGCTTGATCTGCGACGCAAAGTTGTTAATATGAACATAAGTTCATAATGCGCACATTTGTTTTGGGCGCTCGCATGCAAATGTTCTGCATGTGTTTATTGGCAGGCTGATGTCGTTTGTGGAGGGTGTATGGGTACAGCAGGGGCTAAAATTCGAGTAGGTGTTCACTACGAGCCCTCGACCGTAGATCCGCAGATTGGCGCCGCTGAGTTGGCGCTACAGATGACCAACGGTGTCTTTGATACCTTGGTGAACCGCACCGCCGATGGCAACTATTTGCCTGGTCTGGCTGAAACGTTCGAGATGTCAGAGGATGGTAAGCGCTATCGTCTGGTGTTGCGTCAAGACGTGCTCTTTCACGATGGCACGCCGTTTAACGCTGCGGCCGTGGCGTTTACCCTGGATCGCGCACGCGACCCCATCAATGAATCCAAGCTGGCCGGCTGCATGTTGGGCAGTTACCTGCGTTCTGAAATCGTCGATGAGTTCACCATCGATATGTATCTCGCCAAACCCTACGGACTGTTTCTCGATGCCTTGAGTCAAGGTTGGTTGGCGCCGGTATCGCCAACGGCAGTTGAGCGTTTCGGCGAAGCGTTCGGTCGCTGCCCAGTAGGCACAGGCCCTTTTCGTTTTAGCGAATGGCGAGCCGGTCACAGTATTACGCTGGTCCGCAATGAGGCTTACGCCTGGGCGCCACCTATGGTGAACAACACTGGGCCGGTGGCGATTGCAGAAATTCAATTTTGTTTCCTGGCCGATCCCGCTGAGCGCAGTCGCGCCCTGGAAAGCGGCGAAGTAGATATGATTTTCTATGTCGCGCCTGACACGGTTCAGACCTTTCGGGAATCCGCTGGCTTTAAGGTGGACACCTTTCCCATTCGCGGTATTCCCGTGTGCATGATGATGAATCTCGAAAAAGTGCCGACTGACTCTCTTCTTGTAAGGCAGGCCATCAATACGGCCATCGACCAGGACGCCTTAGTTGCTGAAGTGTTTCGCGGCGAGTTTGAACGCGCCTATGGCCCCGTCTCTCAATTTACTCTTGGGTTTGAGCCAGAGGTTCAACATTTTTACCCCTATCGGCCGTCTTACGCTGAAGAATTTCTGGACGAGGCCGGATGGCTGAAAGAGGCAGACGGTTATCGCTACCGCAATGGACGTATGCTGTCGGTTGAATTTTTTGCGCTGCCGGTTAATTTCTATCCGGAGTTTGGGCGCATTGTCACGGAGCAATTGCGCAAGGTGGGCATTGAGGTCAATGTTCAAATTCTTGATCCGGTACCGTGGATTCAAGCGGGAATGGCCGGTAATCACCATCTGATTCCCCAGGGTAAATATGCCAGCACGGCGGAACTTCTGCCCTTTGTCTATCACTCGCGCAACAGTGGTGCCGATGGTTATGGTTGGAGCAAACGCACCGCCGATCATCGCCCGGGTCTTGATGCTTTGTTGGAGTCGGTGGAAGAGGCCAGTGATCCTGAAGTCTATCTGCCGCTTTTAAAAGATATACAGAAAATGGTGATGCAAGAAGCCCTTGTTGTGCCTCTGCATTGCAACACCAACATTGTGGCCAGCCGTGATGACATTCGTGGTCTGGCATTTGATGCTATTGGCGCCTATCCCCTGTGGCACGATGTCGAACGAACTTGCAGTGAGGTTAACCATGCCCGTTAAAACGCTTGTAAGGCGTGGTGAATATCACGATTCGGTACGCTTGATGCAGCTTTCTGGGCAGCTCAGAACCTCCGCGGGCGTTGAAGAAGCCATGGTTATGATGGCGACGCCCAACAACTGCCGTATTCTCGCTGCCGCTGGGTTGCTGGAAGGAGACGCTGCTGACGCCCGTGCCGATGATCTGGTGATTGCGATTCGGGCAGAAGACAGCGATGCCTTAGACGCGGCTGTTACGTCGGCGTTGGAAAAATTGCAGCAGCGTATCGAGACTGCGTCACAGTCCTATCAGCATCGCAGCTTGGATACCGCGCTAAGGGATGCGCCCGAGGCGTCTCTGGCATTAATTTCAGTGCCTGGCATCTACGCTGTTCGGGAAGCGCGACGCGCGTTGGAAGCCGGGCTGAATGTCATGATGTTCAGTGACAATGTTCCGCTGGAAGATGAAGTGAGCCTTAAGCTTTACGCCCGCAGTCAAAATCTTCTATTGATGGGGCCGGATTGTGGCACGGCCATTATTGACGGCGTCGGGCTGGGTTTTGCCAACCGGGTTGAACGCGGCAAGGTGGGAATCATCGGTGCATCGGGAACTGGGATGCAGGAAATTATTTGCTTGCTGGACAGTATCGGCATTGGGATTTCTCAGGCCATTGGCACGGGTGGTCGGGATCTGTCGATAGAAGTGGGCGGCATCACCATGTTGATGGCGTTTGATCGATTGCTCGCTGACCCTCAGACTGAGGTGATTTGCCTGACATCCAAACCACCGTCCGCAGAAATTGCCAGCATACTGGTGAAAAAAGCCAGCGAAAGTGCTAAGCCAGTCGTTATCAATTTTCTCGGTTGTTCCCCTGAGCAGTTTTCTGACGATGGCGGAGATGCCGATCATATTTCTTGGGCTGGAACCTTAGAGCAAGCCGCCGAGGTGATCGCCGTGAATGCGGTCGCCGCGAATGTGGTCGCCGTGAATGCGGCTGCTGCGACCGCTGAAGAATCTCCAGCCCTGCCGCTCTTGTCTGCAGCAGAGCTGCAAGCTGCAGCGGCAGAGCAAGCCCAAAAGCTCGACGGCGCTCAACAGTATGTGCGAGCACTCTATGCCGGTGGAACCCTGTGCTATGAGGCATTATTGCAGCTGCAGCCGGTCATGGGGCCACTGCATTCGAACTTGCACGTGGACGGTGTGCTCGAGTTGGCAGACAGCTTTTCCAGCCAAAAGCACACCCTCCTCGATATGGGGGAAGATGAGTTTACCGCCGGTCGTGCACATCCCATGATCGATTCCAGCCTCCGTCATCAGCGCATTATTGATGAAGCTGGCGATCCAGACGTTGCCGTGTTACTGCTTGATCTGGTGATCGGCGAAGGCGCCGTCGCAGATCCAGCCGGAGAGCTCGTCCCGGTGATTCGACAAGCGCGAGACATCGCAGCCAAAGAGCAACGATGGCTACCGGTGGTGGTCCATGTCTGTGGCACACGGGCAGATAAACAGTCACTCGCTGAGCAGGTGGCGCAATTAATGGACGCGGACGTGATGGTCGCCGCGACGAATTGCGAAGCCATCCGATTGGCGGCGGCGATTGTTGCTCAGAATTCCATTTCTCCAAATTAATAAGCGGGAGTCTAAGCGTGAGTGAGCAAAGTTTTTTAGGCAAGCCCCTAACGGTGATTAATATTGGTCTCGATTTGTTTGCCGACTGTTTGCACGATCAACAGCAGCCGGTGATCGCTGTGCAGTGGGAGCCTCCCGCCAAAGGCGATTCCGAATTGCTCGATATACTTGATGATCTGCTTTAAACGCTTAGGAACCACTGATTAATTATCTGCGTTTCCATCGCCAACATTAATCAGAGGTTCCCTAACGTAGTGTTTTCAATGTTCCCTTTTTATTACCGACAGTTTTCTAGGAAGTAGATGTGACCAGTTTAAAAGAACACATTGCCTCGGCGAATGCGGAAGCCTTGCAACGCTTGTTGGCCGGGCGTCCCACTCTGGTTGATGTCGCACCGGCCATCGACGTTGTGCCCAATATGGCACCCAATCTTATTTTGCATTCAGCCCCGCAAATTGAATGGGCGCGGATGTGTGGTCCCCATCGTCACGGGGTTATCGGCGCGGCACTTTGGGAAGGTTTGGCAACCTCCGCGGAGGAGGCTGAGCGACTGATCGAAATGGGTGAAATTCGCGTTGAGCCCTGTCATCACCACGACAGCGTTGGTGCTGGCGCAGGGATTACGTCGGCCTCGACACCGATGTTGGTCGTGGAAAACCGTGGCTTTGGCAATCGTGCGTTTAGCTGTTTGTCTGAGGGTGGCGGCTTGCGACTGATCAAGTGGGGCAGCTACGACGACGAGATTGGACGTCACCTTTCGTGGCAGGCAAAGGTGCTGGGTCCCGCTCTGTCTGCGGCATTGCAGCGCACCGATGGTATTGATATTCGCAATATCATCGCCAAGGCGGTACAGATGGGCGACGAGTGTCACAATCGCAGTGTCGCCGCGACGGGTTTGTTTTTCCGGGAGTTGATTGGACCCTTAACCGAAACCGATTTGCCTGCTGATGATTTACAGAAGGTTATTCAGTTTTTGGTCGAAGCCGATCATTTCTTTTTGCACGGCATCATGGCGGCAGCAAAGGCGACCTTAGAACCCTGTAAGCATGTGGAATACAGCACAATGGTCACGGCAATGGCCCGCAATGGTGTCGATTTTGGCATTCAAGTGAGTGGCTTGGGGGATGAATGGTTTGTCGCACCGGCGGAAAATGTCGAAGGTCTTTTCTTCCGTTCGGAGTGGTCCGATGCCGACGCCGCGCCAGATCTTGGTGACAGTTGTATCACGGAAACTGTCGGCCTGGGCGGTTTTATTCAGCCCGCTGCGCCTACCGTTACACAATACGTCCAAGGCAGTATGGCAGAAGCCATTGCCAATACCCGGCAGATGGCGGAAATCTGTATCGGTGAGAATACCGACGTGCAAATTCCCGCTATGGATTTTGCGCCTGCACCTGTGGGTATCGATATTCGCAAGGTTGTCCAAACCGGCATTGCACCGCTGATTGATACGGCCATTACTCACAAAGAGGGCGGTCTCATTGGTGCGGGGCAGGTGCGTGCACCGCTGGCGTGTTTCGAATTGGCTTTAAAAGCTTTCGCCGCCCGTTATCAAAATCAGGGTTGATCGCAATGACCGACTTGCGCCAAAAAATTGCAGCAGCCAATCGTGAGGTGCTGTTGCGATTTAATCAGGCCCGCCCGCGTTGGGTCGATGTTCAGCCAGCTGGCGAAATCCTTAAGGGGATGACCAAAGAAACCATTCTGCACGCAGGTCCACCCATTGCGTTTGAACGGATGTGTGGGCCACAGCGAATGGGCGTGCTTAATGCGATTGTCTACGAAGGTCTGGCGGAGACGGAGTCGGAGGCCGAAGCGCTGATTGCGAGGAATGCGGTGCGCATTGCGCCCTGTCACGAATTGGGCACCACCGGCGGTATGGCGGGTATTACCAGTGCCTCCAGCCCGTTGGCGGTTGTTGTCGACGAAGCCAGTGGTGCGATCGGTTGCTCGCAGTTGTTTCAGGGGCCGGCAACCGGACTGCAAAAGCGGGAAGACTACAATCGTGAGGCACTGAATCAATGGCGCTGGTTGGATTCCGTGTTTGGTCCTGCTCTGTCCCGTGCACTGTTGTGCAGTGGCGGTATTGATGTTCGAACACTTATCGCGAAATCTTTAACCATGGGCGATGAATGTCACAACCGCAACTCGGCTGGCAGCCTGCTGTTATTGCAGGAGTTGGCGGCGCCACTGGCTGCGACAGCGGTTTCATCGCACCTATTGAAAGACGTCTTACACTACCTGAAGGTTGCCGAGCAATTTTCACTGTGTATTTTTATGGCAGCGGCGAAAGCGATGACCCTGGCCGTTAGCGATGTGCCGTATTCGACCGTGGTAACGACCCTGTCCCGCAATGGCGTCGATTTCGGTGTTCGTGTCGCAGGCATGCCCAATGAGTGGTTTGTTGCCGCAGCGAATCCGGTGCATGGTTTGTATTTTTCCTCCGACTGGAGCGATGCGGATGCCGTGCTGGATATGGGTGACAGTGCCATTATGGAAACCGTAGGTTTGGGTGGGCATGTGCAGGCGGCAGCGCCGGCGTTACAACAGCTTGTCGGTGGCAGTTTTGGCAGGGCATCCAGCTTAACTCAGGAAATGGGCGAAATTACCACTGGGTTTCTCGACGATTATCGTCTGCCGAATTTGGATTTTGCCGCGGCGCCCGCGGGTACCGACATACGTAAAGTCGTTGCCACGGGTATAACACCGGTGATTGATACCGCGATTGCTCACCGACTCGGGGGTGTTATCGGTGCGGGTCAGACCCGCGCTCCCTTTGATTGCTTTGCCGGTGCCCTGCGCCGCTTTGCTGAAATCTATCAATAGGAGCCGATTGTGGGAGAAACAGACCGTCTCGATCAGCCTCTCCCAAATGCTCCTGCTGTGAATTCTCCACTCTTACAGATCGACGATTTACAGGTCGTGTTTGATACCGGCGCGGGGCCTGTGGTCGCCGTTGATCACACCTCTTTTACGGTCTCGGCGGGAGAGACCCTGGCAATCGTCGGTGAGAGTGGTTCCGGTAAAAGTGCCACCATGTTGGCGGTTATGGGGCTGATTCAAGACCCGGGTCGTATTGCGGGTGGGCGTATTCAATTGCAGGGCCGCGACCTTGCCGACATGAGTCGTGCTGAATTACGCAGGGTGAGGGGGGGAAGCATGGCGATGGTCTTTCAAGATCCGATGACCTCTCTAAATCCTCTGCTCACCATTGGTCGCCAATTGGCTGAATCCCTTGCCGCTCACGGTCGTTACAATCGCAGGGAGATCAAGGCGCGCTCCCTGGAGATTCTGGAACGTGTGGGACTCACCGGTGGTGAGTCGCAATTGAAAAAATATCCCCATCAGCTCTCAGGCGGAATGCGGCAGCGGGTGATGATCGCCATCGCGCTGATTTGCAAACCAGAGCTGTTGATTGCCGATGAGCCGACGACGGCGTTGGATGTCACGGTACAGGCGCAAATTGTTGAATTGGTAAAAGAGCTTCAGGCCGAGATGGGCACGGCGGTGGTCTGGATCAGCCACGATCTGGGGCTGGTCGCGGGATTGGCCGATCGGGTGATGGTGATGTATGCCGGGGCGCCGGTTGAGGTGGCGACTGTCGAAGGGATTTTTACCGCTCCAGCGCATCCCTACACGGCGGCGCTTTTGGATTCTTTACCGCGCTTGGACTCCGAGCGTAAGCGGTCTCTGCAAGCGATTGCCGGCAGTCCGCCAAATTTGGCCATCGCTGCGCAGGGGTGTCGATTTCAGCCCCGTTGTCGTTGTGATCTGCCTCTGTGTCAAAGTGACGGCCCGGTGTTGCAAGCGGTGGCGGGAACCGACAGCCGGTCAGCCTGCTGGCGGTCCGAAGATCTGGTGCGAGCAGGCATAGACGAGCTGGACAGAGGTGCACTATGAGCCGTAGCTGGCCGTTAATTGAGGCGCGCAATCTCAGTGTTCACTACCCGGACAAGTCCGGCCGCCAGGGCAAGAGCTTTACGGCGGTCAATGGCTTGTCCTTTACCATCGAAAAGGGGGAGACCCTGGGTTTGGTGGGTGAATCGGGCAGTGGCAAATCCAGTACCGGGCGCGCCTTGCTGGGCCTTGAACAGAGTGTCTCTGGGCAGTGCCTGCTTGATGGCGTCGATTTACTGCGCCTGTCGAAGGTGATTTTGCGGCGCCAGCGGCGGCGAATGCAGATGATTTTTCAGGATCCTTATGCTTCGCTTAATCCGCGTCGCACAGCCGCAGAAACCATTGCCGAGCCTCTGCTTATTCATCGCCTGGGAAACCGGCAATGGCGTCGCCAGCGGGTGGCAGAGCTGCTGGACATGGTTGGGTTGACCGCGGCACAGGGAAATCGTTTGCCCCATGAGTTTTCCGGCGGTCAGCGGCAGCGTATCGGAATTGCGCGGGCGTTGGCATCGGCACCGGACTTTGTTGTCTGTGATGAAGCGATTGCTGCGCTGGATGTATCGATACAGGCGCAGATTATTAATTTGCTGTTGTCGTTGCAGCAGCAGTTGGCGCTCACCTTTTTGTTTATTTCTCACGATCTGGCGGTGGTGCGCCACGTGGCAGATCGTATTGCGGTGATGTATCGCGGTCGCATCGTTGAACTGCTGCCAGCGGCTAAAGTGCCGGAACATGCAGCACACCCCTATACCCAGCTGCTGCTCTCTGCGATACCTGAACCAACGCTGGAATCGCGAGCCCGTGGTGTGCCGGCGACGGCGCAGGTAGTTTCGGCGGAGGTTTCTTTGGATGGGTGTGCGTTTGCACCTCGCTGCCAGCGTGCCAGCGCTCAGTGCTGGGCGACGGCACCGGACGTTCGAGCCTTGACGCGCGATCACTGGATTGCCTGCCATCATCCAGAATGAACAATTTATGATCGATTTGGCGTGCGAAGTAGCTTGTCAGTGGTTCGCACTCTGAATATAATGAGAACATTAGTTCGTAGTGTGAACACGGAGGTTGAGAAGCTCTCATAGTGTTCACCTACCACGAATACAAGAGGAGTCTGCCTGTGTACGCGATGTTGATTAACGGTGAGATGGTCACCGGGAGCAGTGGTTTTGATGTTATTGATCCCGCGACAGAAAACGTCCTGGGGCAAGCGCCCGTTTGTACGGAAGCTCAATTAACTACGGCCATTGAATCAGCTCACGCAGCACTTGGACATTGGCAGAGCGACATCGAATCACGTCGCAAGGTGCTGGAAGCCTGTGCTGACGTGTTTCGGGCCAACGCCGATGAACTGGCGTCTTTGTTAAGTGCAGAACAGGGCAAGCCCGTGCCTCGAGCCCGCTACGAAATCATGGGGGCGGCCAGTTGGTTTGCGTTTACCGCAGGCATGGAATTGCCGGTAGAAGTCCTCAAGGATGACGAGCTGGCCCGGGTTGAAGTCCACAGAGAGCCTGTGGGTGTCGTGGCCGCGATCGCTCCCTGGAACTATCCATTGATGACCTTGGCGTGGAAGCTGGCGCCGGCGTTGCTCGCTGGCAACACTTTGGTTTTTAAACCGTCACCTTTTACGCCGTTGGCGACCTTGGCCGCCGCACGCTTGCTGCAGTCGATCATTCCCGCTGGGGTGGTCAGCATCGTGACCGGTGGTGACGAACTCGGCAAGGCCATGGTGGCTCATCCGTTGGTTCGCAAAGTGTCCTTTACCGGTTCTACCGAAGCAGGTTGTCATGTGGCGCAATCGGCCGCCGCAGCGCTCAAGCGTGTCACTCTGGAACTGGGGGGTAACGATCCGGCGATCGTTTTGCCTGGCGTCGATGTCGCCGCCGTCGCACAGAAAATATTTACCGCCGGTTTTGAAAACACCGGCCAGGTGTGTGCGGCGATTAAGCGTGTTTATGTGCACAAATCGATCAGCACAGAATTTACGACGGCTCTGGTTGAACTGGCAAAGGCTGCGGTTGTTGGTGACGGACGCGATGAGGCGACCACGTTGGGGCCGATCAATAACCGGCCTCAATTTGAGCGTGTGGTGAGCCTGGTGGAAAGTGCCCGAGCGCTTGGTGGTGAAATCCTGTGCGGCGGTGAGCGCATTGGCAATCAAGGTTATTTTTATGCGCCCACAATCGTTACCGGTCTGGCAGACGATGCACCACTGGTTGCTGAAGAGCAATTTGGCCCGGCCTTACCCGTTTTGGAATTCGACGAATTGGATGATGTTATCAAGCGCGCTAACGACACCAGTTTTGGTTTGTCCGCCTCGGTCTGGGGCGAAGAGGCCGATGCGCGCAAGGTTGCCAGCCAGCTGCAGGCCGGCACTGTGTGGGTCAATCAACACTTGGCAATCATTCCGCAAGCGCCCATCTGTGGCGTGAAGCTCTCTGGTCTCGGCGTCGAAAACGGCCGTTGGGGGCTGGAAAGTTATACCCAAATTAAAACGATATCGATGGCTAAACCGCAGCAAGTTTGAGGAGAAAAACTATGATCGTTCACGACATTTCAATGGATATCGAGCCTGGCATGCTTTATTGGCGCGATGGAAAGCCACCCGAGCATATTTCGGTTGAGCGTATGGATGATGGCGCGCCCTCAGAGGTGACCCGCTGGTTAATGGGCTCACACACTGGGACGCATATCGATGCGCCCAGTCACTTTGTAAAAGGTGCGCCAACCGTTGACCAGTTACCTTTGGATACCTTTGTGGGATCGACACGGGTTGTAGATTTAACCGCGAACGGCGATCGGGCCATTACTGCAGCGGACGTCGAAGCCGCTAATCTGAATGGCGCCACCCGGGTTTTGTTCCGCACGACCAATTCTGACAAGCGCATGCATAAAAAAGAATACTCACACGATTGGGTGGGTGTTGATCCCAGTGCGGCGCAGGCCCTGGTTGATGCTGGCGTAAAAATTGTTGGCTTGGACTATGTCACCATTGAAGCAAAAGAACACACCGAAGAGTGGCCCACACATCATATCTTGTGCGGTGCTGGTGTTGTGATTCTTGAAGGAGCCAAGCTCACCAATATCAAAGATGGCACCTATTTTATGTGCTGTTTGCCGATGCGCCTTAAAAATTCTGAAGCTGCTGCGACGCGCACGATTCTTATCGAAGGCGTTAGCGAAGACTGATCATGCAAGGTGCCATAGCAACTCCTCATCATCTCGCCTCAGCGGCGGGGCGCGAAGCCTACGCACAGGGCGGCAATGCTATAGATGCGGCCTTGGCTGCGGCGGCCGCTCTGACGGTGGTGTATCCCCACCAGTGTGCGCTCGGTGGCGATCTTTTCGCACTGGTGAAAACGCCTCAGGGAACCTTTGCCTGTAACGGTTCCGGTGCGGCACCGGCAGGGATGACGGCGGCGTGGCTGCGGCAAGAATACGGCCAGATTCCGGATTACGGTGTCGATGCTATTACGACGCCGGGTCTCGTGTCTGGTTGGGACAGCCTTCACAGTGCTGGTGCGACCCTCGCGTGGAGCGATCATTTTACCCGTGCTAAGCAATACGCATTGGACGGTGTAGAGGTGTCTTCCAGTCTTGCGGCGGGGATTCGCTATCGTCAGCCAGCATTGGCACAAGATCCTGGATGCACCGCCTTGTTGTTGCCCGGTGGTGCTCCTCTGCAAGAGGGCGAGACCTTTTATCAGCCAGCGCTTGCAGAAACACTCTCTGTGCTCGCACAGCAGGGCGCTGCAAGTTTTTATCGTGGTGACCTGGCTGGAAAGTTGGTCGCGGGGTTGCAGTCGCTGGGATCTCGATTGTCTGCCGATGATTTTTCCGCCCAGCAAGCAGAACTCGAAGAGCCGTTGCACTATCGGTTTGGTGAGCTAGATCTCTATACCTCAAAACCAAACTCTCAGGGGTTTGTCTTGTTTGAAATCCTTTCGGCGCTTACAGCGTTGAACATTCCTTTGGATGCTGCGGGTGAGAATGCCAAGTGGTTGCTTAAAGCCAGTATGCTGGCGGCAAGGGATAGAGACGCTTATTTAGTAGATCCGCGTCATGCGGATATTGATCTTCAACGTTTGATGGATCCTGCCCGCTTACGTGCATCCATGGGCCACCTTGACGAGGTCAGTCGCGGCATACCGGCTCACGGCGATACCGTTGCCGTCTGTACTATGGATGAGCAGGGCTATGGAGTTTCCCTGATACAGAGTGTCTATCAAACGTTTGGCTCCGCGGTACTGGAGCCTTCGACCGGTGTCATTTTTCACAACCGGGCGCGGGGCTTTTCTCTGGACGAAGGGGCTGTCAATGAGTATCGGCCGGGCGTCAGACCGCCACACAGTTTGATGCCCTTGTTGGTGAGTCGTAACCAGCAGTTGGAGGCGAGCCTTGGCACTATGGGCGGTAGAGCCCAGCCTCAAATTCTGGCTCAGGTGCTCGAGGGTATTGTCAAACAAGAACCTGATTTGCAGCAGATATTACGGCGTCCTCGTTGGGTGGTCGGTGCCAGAGATATCGATTTTCCTCGCGAGACCGTGGCCGTTGAGGCAGATGCCCCACGGATTTTGGATTCGGTGTTGTCCTTGCCAGATCTGGATCTCGCGCGAATTTCCGCGTGCAGTGAAAGCGTCGGCCACGCCATGGCGGTTCGCAAAAACGGAAATGGTCAGCTGGAGGCTGCCGCAGATCCTCGCTCTGATGGCAGTGGCTTGCTCAGCGAGTGAGAGAAACGATGAAGGCTGCAGCGCAGTATCCCTGCGGCTTGAATATTTAACAGTAGACTGTCAATGGCGAGTGCACTGATGGTTTGCGCAAGTCTGCATTGTGCGCAAGTCGCGCAACTGATGGTCTTGCACCCATGGCAGGGTAGTGCCCGAGTTCAATCGTCCTCTGGCCAACGGGCCGACAGACAATCAACAACCGGTTAGGAATCGAGGTGAAAGTGAGCAGTCAAAACGTCAAGCAACGTGCAGCCCAATTGGAGCAATTTCCCAGGCTGTCTGCCATGCCCCGCGTGCAGCACGCGCAGGTGCCTACGCCTCTCATGTATGCCGAGCGGTTAACGGACATGTTGGGTGGTCCGCGTATTTATATTAAGCGCGACGATCTGACAGGTACAGGATTGGGTGGCAACAAAGTGCGTAAACTGGAGTTTGTTATCGGCCGCGCGATTGCGGAAGGCGCCGATACGCTCGTGGTTTGCGGCGGCTTTCAATCCAACCTCGCACGTATTGCCGCCGCTATGGGTAATCAACTGGGGTTACAAGTCGAATTGGTGCTCGGTGGCGTGCCTGGCGAAGCGCGTGATTCCCGTGGCAATCTGGTGTTGGATCACCTTTATGGAGCCAACATTCATTTTGTTGAAACCGTTCCCCGTTGGGAATTCGGAACCAGTCTGCAGGATGTTTGCGATAGCTTAAAAGCCCAGGGTCGGAAACCGTATCTAGTGCCGCTTGGGGCATCCAGCCCGGAGGGCATGGCGGGTTATATCGAGGCGACTTCGGAAATGCTTGGCCAGTTTGACGAGCTGTCCATCAAGCCCGATCACCTGTACGTCGCGGTGGGATCGGGCGGCACCTATTCCGGTCTGATGTTGGGTCAGGCGAATCTGGGCGCGCCCTACAACGTAAGGGGAATCAGCGTCTCTCGTACGCGGGAGCACTACCTTGAAAAGCTACCCGAGGATATGGCCGTTGCTGCCAGTCAGCTCGACCTTAAAGCCGTGCCCGGTGCCGACGCGGTCGATATTGACGATGCTTATGTGGGTGACAGTTACGGTGATGTTACCAGCGGCTGTACCGCCGCGATCAGCATGATGGCACGGACTGAAGGCATCGTGCTCGACCCAGTGTATTCCGGCAAGTGTCTACACGGTTTGATCGACCATATTGAAAAAGGTCTTGTACGCCGGGATGAGACGGTTGTCTTTCTGCACACCGGTGGTTGGCCAGCACTGTTTGCCTACTCTCCGGAAACGCTCGGCTTGGCGTCTTAATGCCGCAATTGATTTCACTCTAGTTCATGGGCTCCTTCGGGGGCCATTTTTTTGCCCGCCGCTTTTGCAGAACGCATCTAATCGCCAATTAACTCTTGCGGGGCTCTTCTGTGATAGATAGAATGACGAACATAAATTCGAAATGCGAACATTATCTGTTGAAGCTGTTAGCAGACAGCGGTTTTAAAAAGCGGTAAAAAAAAGCCGTTTAAAAAACAGTTTCAATGGGCCGTTTGCGAATACAGACCGATTGTGCCTCGCGGCGATACGGTTTACGTTCAGGGCAGAAAATACATTTCAGTGATCCGGCCGCATGTGCCGACGCTGTGTAAGACGGTTTTATAACAGGGATTCATCGCTTTGTGATGAGTTCGGTAAAGTTAAGACGGAGATGGTCATGACTGACAAATTACCCCTGGAACAATCGGCACTGGACCATATCTGGTTCCATGTGACATCCCCTCAAGCGCTGAGAGCGCCGGGTGGAATGACGGTATTTACCCACGGTGAAGGATGTTACCTAACCGATGTTCATGGTAATCGCTATTTGGATGGTCTATCCGGTGGTGCGTTCGTCACCAATATTGGTCACGGTCGTCGCGAGGTGGCAGAGGCAATGGCTGAGCAAGCTGCGAAACTCGCCTATGTAACACCGTATAATTTTGCTGCGCCTTCGACCATTGCCCTGGCGGAAAAACTGTCTCAGTTGGCGCCGGGCGATTTGAACCGAGCATTTTTTACTTCTGGTGGCACTGAGTCCGTCGAGACCGCCTTAAAAATTGCCAAGCAGTACCACTGGCTGCGTGGTGAACAAAAACGTACCAAGGTGATCAGCCGCCGCGGCTCCTATCACGGCTCCAGTTTTTACGCGATGAGCATCTCCGGCGCGAGCCACGAGTTTAACAGTAAGATTTTTGCGCCTATGGTGCCGGGTTGTGTGCAGGTGCCGCATCACAATGTGTATCGCCACGACCCAGCGATGTCGGAAGAGGCCTATGCTGAGTTCTGCATTAATGCGGTAGAACAAACCATTATGCACGAAGGTCCGGAAACCGTCGCTGCGATTATTGCCGAACCCATTCCCGCATCCGCGTCGATTTACCTGCCCCCTGATCAGTACCTGCCGCGTTTGCGAGAAATTGCGGATAAGTATGGTGTTGTTCTGATTATTGATGAAGTGATCAATGGTTTTGGTCGTACCGGAAAGATGTTCGCGTCTGAACATTGGGGCGTGCAGCCAGACATCATGACCGTTGCCAAAGGCTTGACCAGTGGCTACGCGCCTATGGGAGCGACCTTGGTCAGCAGTCGTATCACCGATGTGTTCGATTCCGCAGTAGGGCGTGAGTCCGGATTGAATCATGTGATCAGCTTCGGTGGTCATGCGACGGCAGCTGCCGCAGCTTTGAAAAATATCGAGATTATGGAGCAGGAAAAGCTCGTCGATAATTCCGCTGCGATGGGTGACTATCTGCTCGAAGGGTTGGAAACCTTGAAGAAATACCCGATTGTCGGTGACATTCGCGGTAAAGGTTTGCTGACGGCGGTTGAGCTGGTTGCTGACCGTAAAACACGTGCACCTTTTCCTCCTTCAGAGCAAATGATGGTCAAAGTCACCAACAAATTGCGCGATTGCGGCGTGTTGGCGAGAACCTACCAGGTTATTGAGTTTGGTCCTCCGCTGAATGCAGGCCGTGAAGAAATTGAGAAAATTGTTGAAGCGACTGAGCAGGCAGTTGTCTGGTTCAGCAAAGAAACCGGGACTCCGTTATGAGCGAGAAAAAAACGGCAGTTATTATCGGCGCAGGTATCATCGGCTGTGCCATTGCTCTGCAACTCGGGCGCAGAGGCTACCAGACCATCAACATCGATAAAAATCCGGAAGTCGGCTACGGTTCTACCAGTCATTCCTGTGCGGTGGTGCGGTTTTCCTATTCTTCGCTGGCGAGTACACATCTCGCGTGGGAAGGGTACCACTACTGGAAAGATTGGGCGGCGTTTCTCGGTGTGGAGGATGAGCGGGGACTGGCAAAATACCATCGCTGTGGCCATTTAATGTTGCGCATCGATGAGCAGGACCGCCAGTCAGTGCTGGAATTTTATCGTGCTCTGGATATTCCCCATGAATTCTGGGACAACGAAACCATTCACTCGCGGCTGCCACTCTTCGATCTTAAAAAACAGGGGCCAGCGGTTTCAGTGGATGACCCTGCATTTTGGGAGTCGAGTGAATCTGACAGTGAGCTGGCAGGAGGCGTTTTTGCCCCAGACGCGGGCTATATTGGCGATCCTCAATTGGCCGCTCACAATTTGCGTCGAGCGGTTGAGCACATCGGCGGACAATTTTTGCTAAAGCAGGCGGTAACCGATATTCAATCGGAAGCTGGGCAAGTCACCGGCGTTGTGCTTTCTGATGGCACACATATTGATGCACAGGTTGTCGTCAATGCCGCCGGACCTTATTCGCGACAAATTAATGCCCTGGCAGGTGTTGCAGAAAATGCGGGTATTGGCACCCGAGCGTTAAGACGTGAAGTCTACCATTTGTCCAGCCCTCCGAATTTCGATTTTGAAAACAAGGGTGTCATGACCTCTGACGGTGATCTGTACGTGTATTTCCGTCCGGAAACCGGCAATAAAGTTACCATCGGTTCCGGTGATCCAGAATGTGACGAGCAGGTTTGGGTGGATGATCCCGATACGATGGATCGCGGCTTTACCGACCGTCAATGGCAGGCACAGGTTTACCGTGGTGCGCGGCGTATTCCAGAGCTGCCTATTCCCAGTCAGGCGCAGGGTGTTGTCGATATGTATGATGTCTCTGACGATTGGGTTCCAATCTACGATAAGTCCGATTTGGGCGGGTATTACCTGGCGATCGGAACCAGCGGGCACCAGTTTAAAAACGCCGGTGTGGTGGGCGATTTGATGGCGACCTTGATTGATTCCTGTGAACAGGGTCAGGATCACGATCGCTCTCCGGTTGAGTACGCCTGTAAGTACACTGGAGGAAAAATTGATCTGGCGGTGTTCTCTCGATTGCGCCAGCTCAATACCGAAAGCAGCTATTCGGTGCGGGGATGAGTATCGCCCTGTAGCGAGTGACAGCAGGCGTTCGCAGCCCGCTATAACACACGGGCATAGCGCAGGAATCAGGCCGCAATAATTAGCTGACCAGCAATCTTTGTATGGTATCTGAGGTTTGTTGCAACTTCGGCAGAAGCTCTCCGGTCAGACGTTTGCTGGGTGTGGATGCAATGGTTGTCAGAATGTTCATTGCTGCCACCAGCTTGCCGTCGTTGTTGAAAATAGGCACGGCGAGCGAGCGTACGCCTTCTTCAATCTCCGAATCCACAATCGCATACCCTTGCTTGCGAACCTTCTCCAGAATCGAAACCAAATCGACACTGTATTTTTCATTCCATGCTTCAATGGTATCCGACCCGATCGCCTGTAAAGCCTTGCGCAGATCGTCGTCGCTCATAAACGCCAACAACACACGACCAGAGGAGGTCCCAATGGCGGGAAAACGGCGTCCAATGGTGACCACCGGCGCCAGCATCTTCGGAGAATTGGTACGGGCGATATGCACCACTTCGGTGTCATCCAAAATGGCAACGGCGGAGGTTTCACCGGTCGACTCGGTAATGTCATCCAAATATTGCTGGACCACTTTAGACAATGGAATGGTGGCCAGATAGGAGTAACCCAGTTCCAGGACTTTAGGTGACAGAAAGAAATTCTTTTCCTCCTGTTTGATGTAGCCAAGGTGGGCCAAAGACAGTAAATAACGGCGCGCGCCAGCACGGTCTAACCCCGTACGTTTGGACACTTCTGACAGGGTCATCTTGGGGTGGTCGGCGTCAAACGCCTTCAGGACTTCCATGACATGAACCACTGCGCCAACAAAATCTCTGGGTTTATCTTGGGTTGTCGCGCTGGACATTAAAACTCCTTGTGTAAGCGATACAGATCTCGGGCCGTGTAAGCCCATATCCGCGCAATTTTTACGGTAAAAGTCTATTTGCCGAAGAGTGTTGGGGATACGGACCTCCAGGGGTAGCGGCGAATAAACCCTAATACATCGGCCATTATAACCGCACTGGCGGTTTTTCAGGCAGTGATCAGTGGATATTAGTTGCCGACACGCCTCAGGTAAGTATAATAAAAAACAAATGTTCGATATACAAACTTTTATTGTGCAGTAGGTGGCCCATGATCAGTCAGCGTGAAAATGAATTGCTCACCAGTGTCCTGCCGCAGACAGCGGGTGGTCACTTACTTCGACAGTATTGGCAACCAGCCGCTCTGGTCGATGAGCTAAATACAGAAAGGCCGTTGATTCCTCTGACGCTGTTGGGTGAGGCGCTTATCCTGTTTAAAACGCCGGAAGGTGACTATCGCGCCATGGAGAGACACTGTCCCCATCGCGGAGTTGATTTGGCCTTCGGCCGCCTAGAGCAAACGGGTGTACGCTGTCCTTTCCATGGCTGGTTGTTTGATGGCGCCGGTCGTTGTCTGGAACAGCCGGCGGAGCCGCCGGAAAGCCCCATGTGCCGAAACCTGCGAACGACGGCCTATCCCTGTCAGGAACGCAGTGGTGTTATCTGGATTTACATGGGTAAGGGAGAGACGCCGCCACTGCCGGATCTGGATTGCTTTCTGGCGCCAGACAGTTACACCTTCGCGTTTAAAGGCTTGTGGGACTGCAACTGGCTGCAGGCGTTAGAAGTGGGTATTGATCCTGTGCATGCATCTTTCCTGCACCGGTTTTTTGAAGACGACGCGGTAGAGGAATCCTACGGTAAGCAGTTTCGTGATGCGGCTGCCGATTCCGATGCTCCGCTGACACAGATTCTGCGGGAATACAGTCGCCCTGCAATAAACGTCGAGCCGACGTCATTTGGGTTGCGCCTGGAAACCGTTCGTAAACTGGATGAGCAGCGCACGCATTACCGCATCACCAATTTACTGTTTCCCAATGCCATTACCATCCCCATGAGTAATGAAATGATCATTACCCAGTGGCATGTGCCGGTGGATAATCATCGCACCTATTGGTATGCCGTCTTTACCAGCTTTAAAAAACCGGTGGATCGTCAATTGATGCGCGAGCAGCGGTTGGAGATGCACGACCTTCCAAATTACGCACCTAAAGTCGGTCGCCATAATGACTGGGGTTACAATCCCGAGGAGCAGGCAACGTCGACCTACACGGGTATGGGGCAGGACATTAATGTGCATGACCAGTGGGCTGTCGAGTCTCAGGGGCGCATCCAGGACCGGACCCGCGAGCATTTGGCCAAAAGCGATATTGCCATCACCGCCAATCGGCGCTTGATGAAGCGTTGTTTCAAACTGATGGAAGAAGGGCAGTTAGCCGAACTGCCGGGATTTCCTGTCAGCGCAAAAGGCGGGCCGGTTGCGATCGATGCGATTGTCGGCGGTCCGTCTGGTGATGAGAGCTGGCGGGAGAGAGATATGCAGCGCCGCGATGCGGCCCCGTGGGAGGCGCCCTTACAAGCTGATTCCGTCGGCGTTGTGGAGCAAACGTCATGAGTCAGTCATCCAGTTCTATCGGGGCGACAGGCTTTGCGGCGCGAGTATGTCATGACGACAATCGGCAAACCCTGTGCGCGGATGTTCTGCAACAGATGACGGCAGCCGGTATCGAAACGCTGCGTTTATCTTTTGTCGATCAGCATGGCGTGTTGCGCGGTAAAACCTTGGTGGCAGATATGGCTGCTTCAGCGATGGAGAATGGTTGCAATATGACAACCACATTGCTGCTAAAAGATACCGCTCATAAAACGGTTTACCCCGTCTGGCAGAAGGGTGGCGGTATGAATCGCCGCGAGATGACCGGTGCTAGCGATTTTGTCATGTTGCCGGATCCCGCGACTTTTAAAATTCTTCCTTGGGCAAACAAAAGCGCGTGGATGCTGTGCGACTGTTATTTCCCCAATGGTGAGCCGGTTCCTTTTTCGACGCGCCAACTGGCGCAGCAATCATTGCAACGTTTGAGCGATGCCGGTTATGACTATCTGGCCGGTTTAGAGTTGGAGTTTTACGTCTATCGCCTGGACGATGCCAAGCTTGCCGCTGCCCAGTGTGGTCAGCCTGGTGCTGCGCCCGAGGTCAGTATGCTGGCGCAGGGGTTTCAATACCTTACCGAAAATCGCTACGACCAGCTGGAGCCAGTCTTTGACGAATTGCGTCAGGTGTTACAGCAACTGAATTTACCGGTGCGCACGTTGGAATCCGAATTTGGACCCAGTCAGTGTGAAATTACCTTTGCTCCGGTCAAGGGGCTTGCGGCAGCGGACAACGTGGTACTGGCGCGCAGTGCCATCAAGCAGTTCTGTCGCAGAAAAGGTTTGCTCGCCACGTTTATGTGTCGGCCGGGGCTACCGAATGCATTCAGTAATGGTTGGCACCTTCATCAATCCCTGGTAGATCCAGCAACCGGTGCCAATTGTTTCCAGTCGGAAGGGAGTAGCGAGCCACTATCGGAGCTAGGGCGTCACTATGTGGGGGGGCTGTTAGAACACGCTTATGAATCCTGCATTTTTGCCACTCCGACAATCAACGGTTACAAGCGCTATCGGCCATATTCACTTGCTCCCAAACAGATTGTCTGGGGGCAGGATAATCGCGGCGCCATGATTCGAGTGATCGGTCAACCGGGTGATCCTGCGGCACACATAGAAAATCGCGTGGGTGAATCTGCTGCAAATCCCTATTTGTATTTTATGTCGCAAATTGAAACCGGGTTGGCGGGTATTCAGCAGCAAATAAATCCTGTGGATGCCGTCGACGCGCCCTACGATGACAGTGCAAAAACCCTACCGGATAACTTGTTGGAAGCCGTTGATGCCTTTAGCCACAGCGACTTCTGGCGGCAACGTCTGGGAGAGTTTGTCGACTACTATTCCACCATCAAGCGCGCTGAGCTGCATCGCTTCCTCGCTGAGGAGGTAACCGATTGGGAGCAGCGTGAGTATTTTGATCTGTTTTAATGTCCGCTCTGTTGGGGAATGATGAATTACCCCAACTGCATATGCAGCGCTTTTCGATAAGCGCCGTAGGCGGGCAAAAAGCCAATGACTGCCGCACTACCAATAACCATCCCCAGCAGGTTGATATTGGGTGTTAGCAATTGGTTTATGTCAATAAATAACCCAAAGCCCGCCAACCAGTCATTGCCCGCAACCAGAAGCAGTGACAGTAAGCTGTAACCGGCCAAGGTCGCTACGACGGTAATGACCAACGTTTCCGCCTCAATCAAGGCAAAGATAAATCCAGGAGATGCGCCTAATATGCGCATGACAGCAATTTCTTGTTGCCGCTCCCGTATGGTCGCCAGCAGCATGGCGGCTAACCCCAGCAATGAAGCCAAAAGTACCAGTGCTGCAATCAAGCGCAAGGTGTCTTCCATTGCCGACAGCGTTTGCCAGAGTTGCGTGAGGGTTACGCCGGGTAGAATTGCCAGCAAGGGTTCATCCGTGGCCGTATTGATCTGTCGTTGCAATTGAAAAGTTGCCAGTTTGGATTTCAACCCAACCATAAAAGCGGTAATCGACTCTGGTGTTAAATCGGAATTCATGGTCGTACGAGGCGAAGACATCTGTGGTATAGGCACGCCGTTGCGCCAGTTCTTATGGATGGCTTCCATGCCTGCCAATCGGATATGCAGCGTTTCATCGACAGGCGTTCCAGTAGGCTTAAGAATACCGCTGACACGAAACGGCGAATCCTTGTGTTCACTGAAACTGGTTGCGCCGATGCCGTGCGCGAGCACCAGCTGGTCACCTAATTGGTACCCGAGCGCTTCTGCTACGCGACTGCCGAGAACAACGTCGTAGGTGTCCGCAAACGCTTTTCCGGATGCAAAGGCGAGAGCCTGCTGTTGGCCATAGTGAAAGTGGGTAAAGTAATCTAGCGACGTCCCCATGACTCGATAGCCTTTGTGGGAGTCGCCCAGAGAAATGGGAATGGTCCAGGCTACTTTGGGATTGTTGGCGATGGTTTGGTAGCTCTGCCAGGAAATATTGCTGGTGGCATTACCCAGCCGAAATACTGAATAGAGCAGCAGGCTGATATCCCCGGTACGCGCACCGACGATTAAATCAATACCTGAAACCGTACTGCCAAAGCTGGATTTCGCCTGCTGACGTATTTGCTCCACGCCAAAAAGTACCAACACACTGACGGTGATCGCGAGAAACGTCAGAGCAACAGATGATTTTCGGTTTATTAGACTGAGTAAGGCTAATCGTATAAACATCAGCGATTGACTCCTGCTCGATTTAGCGATTCCAAAGAGTCGACACGGGAAAAGTGCTCAGCCAGTGCGTCGTCATGGCTGACAAAAATAACCGCAGTGCCTTGCTGCGAGGCTCGTTCAAACAGTAGCGACAGGAAACTGTCTCGATTGGCCTGGTCGAGCGCCGATGTGGGCTCATCGACAATCACGAGCTCGGGATTATTGATCAGTGCGCGGGCGATCGCGACGCGTTGTTGCTGGCCAATGCTCAGATGACTGGCCGGGCGTTTGAGCACGTCTTGCTTCAGACCCAACGACTGAAGTAGTTGTTGCTCCTCTTGTCGGGGTTGGCGATTTTTCGTGTGGTTACCTGCAAAATGTTTCGCCAGGCGCAGGTTATCAATAGGAGATAAGTGGGGCACCAAATTGAATTGCTGAAAGACGATGCCAATATGTTGTGCTCGCCAGGCGTCCCTTTTGCGACCGCTCATGTCGCCAAGGCTCTGGCCTCGAACCTCAATGCTGCCTGCGGTGGGCGTCAGTATTCCTGCCAGCAGATTTAAAAGCGTCGTTTTACCACTGCCAGAGGGACCTTGAAGAAATACCCGTTCGCCTTCTTGCAGCTGCCAGGTAGGGATGTCCAGTAGAGGGCGGCTATCGCCATCGTAGTGAAAGACGAGATTGGAGATATTGACAATCAAGGTGGGCATTTCCGAAAGATGGGGTTAAGTCTAGGGATGAAATAGGGGGTGACTTTTTCTGTTGGGGTAGCAAGTCAACACAGCGTCGGTTACATAGGCCATAATGTTATGATATAACGTTTCTGTTAAAGTTTCGATGGTTTCGTGTTATGAAGAATGGCCCGGTTCAGAATGAAGGTTTGTCCTACCCAAGATTGCGCCGATGGAGAGCGTGGGTTGTCGCGCTCTTGTGTCTTTGGATGTCTGCGGTGTGCGGGGAAAATCAGTATAAAACCGTTGAGTGGACGGATCTTATGCCCAAGGCAGATCTTGATGCGTTGCTGAATCCTCCGGACTCTCTAAATGATATCGCCGATGGTTCAGAGCAGGATCAAATTGCCAGTCAGATGCAAATGGCCATTGATCAAGCCGTGGACAATGCTTACCAGCAAGCGTTGGTCAGTACCACTGTTGTGCCGGAATACAACGGACAGAAGATTCGGGTGCCGGGTTTTATTGTGCCGTTAGAATTTGGCAAGGGGCCGACACAGATTACCACCTTTTTTTTAGTGCCTTTTTTCGGCGCCTGTATCCATGTACCGCCACCGCCGCCGAATCAAATCATCTTCGGCGAGTATCCCGAAGGGTTTGAAATGACGTCTTTGTACGATCCCTACTGGGTCTCCGGAACCTTAAGTACGACGCTCGTGGAAAACGATACCGCGACATCTGCCTATTCTATGACGGTAGATCTACTGGAGCCCTATGAGGAATAGCGAGAGGCTTGTGCAAGCCTCTCAGCGTGCTGTCGGTCTCATTAAAACGAAGGGTATGCGTCCTTGCTCTGGGGTCTGGTTCGTTAGGGAGAGGCTCTTTCCAACTCCAGATTAATGTCGAGTTTGACCTCAAAGGCAACACTGTCATCGGTGGCCCAGGAGCCGCTTCCAACCTCAAAGTCTCGGCGGTCGATGGTGGCGGTGCCAATAAACATCGCCTCTTCATTTTGCTCTTGCCAAACAAAGGTGACCGCAATCGGTTTGGTGATGCCCTTTAATGTCAGATTGCCGTCGGCAACAAATCCATCCGGCGTTACTCGAATACCCTCACTGAGGTAATGGGCTGTGTTGTATTGGCTGGTTGCAAACCACTGACTGGATTTTAGGGTTGCATCCCAATCTTTGTTGTTGGTTGTAATGCTGGTGGTATCGATAGTGACGTCCAGCAGACCCTCTTCGGGATTTTCTGGATCAAAATAAATGGCCGGCTGAAAAGAGGGGATAGATCCAGTAAAGGCTTCTCCGGCATAGCTATTGTGAAACCGGAAATTATCCTTTGCGGGAATCAATTGCCAGAGAGGGCTCGTGGATTGGCCGCCTGCTGTCGCAGGGTTATCCGTTTCAGCGGCGCTCGCAGATTCTACTGCATCTGCAGATTGATTCTCGGTAGGTGTATCAATGTTATAGGCTTTGTTGATGGTGTAGCCAACAAGAGCTGCCAATACGGCGACCAAGGCCATTGCTGTCACGGCTGTTTTCCCCGGCAACATCCGGGGCAGAAGATTGAGTCCGTCGGCAAATTTGTGATGAAACAACATCAATACATGTCCGATGATCATTGCAGCGATCACGTAAAAAAGCGCGACATGAATGGAGGCAAACAGACCTCTTGCCTCTTTATCTAAACCCGGCACATGGGGAATCGAGATCAAATTGAACCAGGCAAAGGGATAGCCCGCAGTGGAATTTAATAACCAGCCGCTGAGCGGTACGGATATCATCAGCGCGTATAGCCCCCAATGCCCCAGCTTGGCCATGGATTCCTGCTTTTGGCTGAGTCCCAAGGGCGGTGGCGGTGATTTTAATCGCCAAAAAAGTCGAAGGATGGCGAGGACCAGTACCGTAAAGCCCGCTGACTTATGAAGGACAAAGAGTTCAATCTTCTCGGGAGAATTAGGCAGTTCTTCGGCGACCAGCCCGAGGACGATCGCCCAGAAGATGAGTAGAGCAATCAACCAGTGCAGCGATCGCGATATAGCGTTATAGGATTGAGTTGTTGTCACGTAAATTACCTGAAATCGCATGAAACATCACGTCCGAGCACAGCTGGCTGCGGCCGCCGGAGCCCCATTTGGATGGACTGTTAAATAGAGCCTGAGCCCGCCATGCTACGGGAGGATGCACTGAAAAACTATTCAAAAAAATTGATTAATTCGGTGGTTGTGAAATCGTTAATTGTCATTCGTGGGAGTGAAAACGGATAGGGGATTCATAGCCTCGGCGCGAAGGAAGTCTATCAGCGCGATCAGGGGTAGGCCGACGAGGCTGTTGGGGTCTTCCGTGTGCATTGACCTGATCAAGGTAATGCCAAAACCTTCTGATTTAAAACTGCCTGCACAGTCGTAGGGCTGATCCGTTCTAACGTAGCTCTCGATATCGGCATCTGACAGGGATCGAAAATGAACATCGGTATCAATGCAGGTGGTGTGACATTGGAAGGTCTGGGAGTTTAACAGGGCGAGCCCGGTCGAGAAGGTTGCTGTCTGTCCACTAAGGAATCGTAATTGTTCACAGGCATTCTCAAAATTTCCGGGTTTGTTGAGAACTCTGCTGCGGCAGTGAGCTACCTGATCGGATCCGATAACCAGCGCCGGAGTATTCAGTGTTTGCGCCACTGCTTGCGCTTTCTTTTCAGACAGGCGGCGTGCGCGGGATTCCGGCGACTCACCTGCAATCTCGTCCTCCTCGACAGCGCTGGCGATCTGACGAAAGGGCAGGTTGAGCTTGCTCAGAAGTTGAGCACGGTAGCGGGACGTTGAGGCGAGGATCAGTTCCATATTGAGGTTTTCTGTGTCTGTCTGAAATAGTAGGGATTGTGACATCTGATCACTTAAGACGACAGAGTTTAAATAGATATGAATGGAGAAAATGCGGGCTATTATAGTGCCAAAGGAAAAAATTGGCTGTTGACGAATCTACTGCATTTCACTTCGTGACTTTTAAAGGCCGTACAATGAAATTATTCTTATCTATTGCTATCGTAGTGAGTATTTCAGCGTACTGTTTTGGCGGCAATAGCTCTTTTAATTCTCCAGAAAATTCTAAACGGCCTTCTTCCAACTACGAAGAGCTCCCTCTCTTCGTGGCAATGAATTTTTCTGGACATGAGAGAGAGCCAAGAACGTTCGGTGAAAAAATAGAGAAGGCCAGTATCAAGTTTGAACCGCGACAATAGTGATTAAAACCCATAAAACATTTCCTCTGGTGTTTTGTAATTAAACCGTTTTCTTGGGCGCCGATTTAATTGGTTAGCTATTTGGTCACACTGTTGTTGGGTGAGTGTGGCCATACTTTCAGTCTTTGGCAGATATTGGCGAATCAAGCCATTAATATTTTCATTGCTGCCTCTTTCCCATGAATGGTAAGGGTTGGCAAAATAAAACTTCACAGCGTGCCGTTCTTCAATTTTTTGTACTGGTGAAAATCAGTGCCATTATCTGCCGTGATTGTTTTAAAAATAGCAGGATAACGGTTGATTAAACTGATGGCTTTCTTATTCAGTACATCAGTCGATTTATCTGGCAGCTTTCCAATCATGACAAAGCCCGTCTTTCGTTCAGAGAGCGTGACGATACAGTGGCTGCTACCTCGCCCATGAACTGTGTCTATTTCCCAGTGACCTATATATTTGCGGGTTTCAACACTGACTAGGCGATCAGAAATGTGCCTTTTATCTACTAGTCGGCCACGGCTATCGTAGGCTTTATAGCGTTTTCGGCGTTGCTTTGGTGATTGTCTCAGGTGTTGCCAGAGCGTCCCGCCTTCGGTTTTATCACGCCATATATATCGGTAAATGGTTTCATGGCTTGGACGTCGCTTCATCAATCCCAATCGCCGGATGATGCCTACAATTTGTTCTGGGCTGAGCTTGCGGCGGAGAAGGTGTCTTACTAACTTAAAGTCATCGTGTGTATAGTGGCAATTGCGTCTCGATCTTCGGCTCCTAGCCATTCTTCTTCTTTGGGCTTTGCTCGGTCTATAGGCTCCGTCAATGTGAGGACAACTGTTTCTATCAAGGCCATGACCGGGAGGGGGAGCTGGTGTTAGATTCCAACAACCAACCCATACCCGTGATGACCTCTGACGACCAGGGCAATGTTCATCTTGCCGACCCGGTACTTGAACAGTTCGCGGAAATCTACGCGACAGCACTGGCAGAATTGCCGTCTAAAGGGGATTATGGCAAAGCGCAGATTCAACAATATGAACAAATTTCTCAAACACTGAACGAAAACAGAAATCACCTGGCGCAACCCGATCGGCCTTCTTTCGACACCGAACATCTGTACCAAGACGGAGAGCGCGAAGATAAATAGGGAGGCCATTCAGAGTAACGCCCTGTCCGTAAGTTATGCGTTGACTGAACACAGCATAACCTACGGACAGCTCGCGCTCAGAGCGCTGGGATTATCAGATACCTACCTGATGTACATCAATGTTGGAATTCAGCCATCCTCTACAGCCAAATTTTGTAGTTGGTATCATTAATGAGTTCATCCCTAAACTGCCGATATCCAACCATAGAGCTTTCCTTGTCATTCATCTCCGCAAGCTTTTCAGCGGAAAATTCAGTGTCCTCGGTAACCCGGCTGCGCTCAGTTTTTAACGCCCTGCTTTTCACCGATTCACGGTGACGCCGATGCTTGGCCTTCCGTTTTAACGCTGGGTAAACCAGAAGCCACACAAACAAGATCAACGATAAAGGGGGCGACACTAAGAAGAGTGCAACCACAAAAACGAAGTTTGATAACAGGCATTTCATGTTCCACCTCCGCGTTACGTTCTGAGGAAAATATAAACGGCCTATGTGATCTTCAGCCGCCGATCAAGGGTCAACGTTCTACAGTATGACCAAGTATTGACCAACAAGCAATAAAGAGACCAATAACTCTGCGAAGATCTAGGTCGAACGAAAAAGCTCTTTAGCTCTCTGTATATAGAGCTGCGGTGACGACTAAGGTGTCTGGCTATAGCTGTAATAGAAAATCCTTGTTTTCTTAACGCAGCCAGGACATACCTCTCTTCTAAGGTGATCTGTTGATACTTCATGGTTACTTTTCACTTCTTGGCGGGAGTAAAAAGACTCTAGTATCACAGGTCCCATCTCTTAATAATGAGAGTGTCGCACTTAGTATATGAATTCGGCAAGTCATCAAAAATTGTCAGAGGGACGATTGATTCAATAACTGAGGGTAGATTCATATCGTTACATGAGGGCGTTGAGCCGGTTCATAGAGAATATCATACCGCGCTTTTTAAAATAAAAGTAAATAAGATTATAAAAGGAAGCGCGGCTCAAGAGCATGTCTATTTTGAATATCTAGTCGGTGGAATTCCAGCTAGCTATTTCGATGAAAGGAAGTATCAGAAAGAAATTCTATTTATGTTGATAGAAACGACATATAAAGGTCCACACCTTTCTATTAAAAATTCCAGGGAAGGGCTCATGGCAGAGGTGGACACATTGTATGAGCTAACCGACGATAGCGCTTTGTTTCTTGAGGGAAAGGTGGGAGATAAAACAGCGGTAGTTACACCGCTTGAGCAAGTGGGTGAAAATCCCACTGAGATGATGGGAGAATCTCTCGATCAGTTAGAAAACACAATCGTTGAACAATATTTAAGGAACCTCTGATTAACGCAGCGATGGCAGCGCAGGTAATTAATCAGAGCTTCCTTAAATTGAATTGACGATGCCCTGAACACTGCTCTCCACGATTCTAGTCTATCAATAACTTAGGTCTCTAGATTCTCTTCAAAAGTTTGATGTTCATTTTGGTGTTGTAAGTTGCTGTGTTATTTACCATTGAGAAGAGAGTGAACACTACAGATCCTGTGGCAGGTTAACCAACCTGCCAAGAAGGGGGCCATGTTATCAATTTTGTGGATAATACCTATACTTTAGGTGTAATTCACTCAGATGTTATATAGGTCTATGGGAAAGCCAAGTTTACGTGTCTATGTTCTGACTGTTGGTATCGGCAGTACATTCCTAATAGGAATATGCGCCTTTATTTGTCTCTATTTTTCGAATAAAAAGATTGAAGAGTATCAAGCGCTGATCGAGCATGATATGGCGAGATCCTTTGCGATTGAAAGTGCTGTCAGTGACTATAAAAAGCAGGTTCAGGAGTGGAAAAATGTCTTGTTGAGAGGACATAACCCCAAAGATCTGGACAAATACTGGCAGCGGTTTCTAGCGTTGCAAGCGTCATTGCAGGACACCAGCCAAAAGATGATCAGGGACGAGAGGATTGATAGCGTAAAAGTGTTATTGGAAGGTTTCAGGCAGTCACACGGAGCTGCCTTGGAATCCTATCGTAACGGTAAGAAAGCCTACGAAAATGATGGATTTAATCCATCAACTGGAGACCAGTTTGTTCGTGGTATTGATCGAGAACCTACTGAAAAATTAGAAGCGGCGGCAGAAGAGATTTTGCAGACCGCAAATAAAATGGCGACGCAATTAGCGGATGAATCAAAAACACTTTTCAGTACTCTGGCTCTGATGATGCTCGCGGCACTTGCTCTGGTTTCCGGGCTTGCATGGTATATCAGTATGTATCGAATTTCACGGCCGGTAACGGAGATGGTTGAAAAGATCAAAGGCCTGGACAGTGGCAGCTATGATCAGCATATTTCTGAGCAATCCTGCGCGGAACTCAGCGATATGGCCCATTGTATTTCGCAGTTGCAGAATAAACTGAAAGGCTTCGTCGGTCGTATGAGCACAGCTCTGATGGAATTAAAAGACAGCGACGATATGCTCAACCAAACCAGTGAAAGAATCCATGCCGGGACGCAATCTCAACATCAACGTACGGATCTTGCCGCTGCTGCCATGGTCGAGCTATCAAGTACGGCCGTAGAGGTAGAAAAGCAAGCCAATGACGCTGCTAATGCATCTGGCCATGCATCGGAGCAGGCCGTTGAAGGTCGCAGAGTGATGGATACGGCGATCGAAGCGATGTCGAACATGAAAGCGCAAGTGGCCGATACAGCGAGCATCATGCAGGTGCTGGAAGAAAATGTGGAATCGGTCGGAAAAGTTCTCGAAGTGATCCGTGGGGTCGCAGAGCAGACGAATCTTCTGGCGCTGAATGCAGCGATTGAGGCGGCTAGAGCGGGAGAGCAAGGGCGAGGTTTCGCCGTAGTTGCCGACGAGGTGAGAACGCTTGCACAGAGAACGGAAGAATCAACCGCAGAGATTCATCAGATCATCAATAACGTGCAGTCCAGTGCCCAAAATGCAGCTGCGGCGATTTCATCCGGAGTATCGACGTCTGAGCAAAGCGTTCGTAATCTGAATGAGGCGGGTCAATCATTAGATAGCATTCGTGAACAGGTAAAAGAGATTTCTGATACCAATCGTCGCATCGTCTTGGCCGCCAATGAGCAGGCCAAGGTATCTTCTGAAATGTCAGAAACCATCTCGGATGTAGCCAGTACCGCGAGCGAGTCTGCAAGTCAGGCCGATACGGTAATGAGCGCCGCCGGTCGCATCAAGTCGATTCGTGAAGACTTTGATGTGATTATGCGTCAATTGGCCGAGTCTCGGTAGTGCAAAACTACCTTATCTTTTGGATCACGCTATAAGGTCTCTTATGGCCTTTACGCATTTCTCAATATCTTGCTCGGTTGCACTCGCAAATCCGAGCACCAATCCTGACTCTGGCGTATCAGCAAAAAAGTGATCGCTTAGAGGTGCTGGCCCAAAACCCCGTTGGTACAGTGCTTTCGCCAGCTCGAGATCATCGGCCTGGCATTTTGTGACTAAGTGCATGCCAGCGCTTTCGGCAATGGGGGTGACAAGCCCGTTGAGCTGTTGTGCAATGGCCGCCATCAGTCTTTCCCATTTCTGTTTGTACAATTGCCTCATACGGCGTAAGTGCCTTTGAAACTGCCCGGTTTCGATAAACTCCGCCAGCACGGCTTGAATCAGCAAGGGGCTTTCGCCGCCGGAAACCCGTTTGCGAAATACCATGGGTTCGACCAGAGTCTCTGGTACAACGAGATAGCCAATCCGCATGGCGGGCAGTAAAGTCTTACTAAAACTGCCTACGTAGAGTACAGGCGCTTTGTCTTCCATACCTTGCATTGCTGCGAAAGGTTTGGAGGCAAATTGAAATTCGCTGTCGTAGTCATCTTCAATAATCCAGCTCTGTTGAGCCGTTGCCCAGCGAATGAGTTGCAGACGCTCTGCGATGTCCAGGCTGCCGCCCATTGGGTATTGATGGGTTGGGGTACAGTACAAGAGCTTTGCGGTGGCCGACGTCGTCAGTGCAGAGACATCAATCGCCTGATGCTTAAGGGGAATTGGCTTAAGCCGAACCTGCTTATCTTGGAAGACCCGGCGGGCACCGCGATACCCTGGGTTTTCCATAAGAACGTCGTCGCCCGCCTGCAGAAGAACATCGGCAATAATCGAGAGTGCCTGTTGGGCGCCCTGGGTAATGATGATCTGATCGAAGTGACAGCGCAGTCCCCGTGAAACCTGCAAGTAGTGCGCGAGTATCTGTCGTAGCGGTAAAAATCCCTGGCTGGAATCATAGCCCATAAGCGCGGTGCGGGATTCATGATGGTGCCAGACGCGATTCCAGGCTTTGATGGGAAAGGCGCTGAGATCGGGTAATCCGGGCGTGAACGGCAGTGTGTTGTCTTGATCGCTGGCCCAGGTTCCAACGGCGTTTTCCCCGGCGCGGTTTGGCGGCGGCCTTACCTGATCTTGTGATGCGCCAATGGGGGAGGGTTGCACCGAGCGAATATCGTGGTGAACAAATATTCCTCGTCCCGACTGCGACTGGACAAAGCCTTCTGCCTTTAATTGATCGTACACCGCCAGCACAGTATTGCGGCTGATGTTAACGTCTTCCGCCAATTGTCGGCTGGAGGGCAAACGGGTTGCTGCCGGGAGTCGTCCGCTCAGAATCATCTCAACCAACTGTCGATAGAGCTGCGGCTGCAGGGGCTGAGCTCTGTTCAACACAATGTCTTTCAACGCGGTCTGACGCACTTGCTGGTACCATGGCTTGTTACATTCTGGATCTTACCAGGGTATCAGTTTCAGGGTTCAATCGTGAAGTCCCAGGTGCTAACCACCTTTTTTGTTATCGATTGAGACAGAGATTATGAACGATGTAAACCCGCTGAGTTGTTGTCCTCGCAGTCAGGTTAAACGCGCCGCGCAACGTGCCAGTTATGAACGGGCTCCGGCTTATGCGCTCATCGACCAATTAAAAACCGGTCACATTGCCTTTGTTGAGGGTGGCGAGCCGCGCATTATCCCAATTACCTTGTGGCGACTGGACGACGATCTCTACGTTCATACCTTAAACGGAGGGCGGCTCTCAAAACAGATGGATCGTGGCGATATTTTGTGTGTTAGCTTTGCTCGTACCAACGAGTGGGTGCTCAGCAAATCCGCGTTTCACCACAGTGCCAATTACGAATCTGTCGTACTCTATTGCCGACCTGAGCGGGTAACGGATTCCGCCATGTTTGATCGCGCGTTTGAGGCTGTGATTGATCAGATAGAGCCCGGTCGCTGGGATAACGTAAGGCCACCCAATGAAAAGGAGCGCAAAGCGACAGCACTCTACAAACTCCCGATAGAAGAGGGCGCTTTCAAAACAAGGAGCGGCGGCCCCAAAGAAGAGCCTGAAGATTTATTGTTGCCGGTTTGGAATGGTGTCATTCCTGCTTAACCCTGCAGGCGTGGCTCAAAGAGTCCCTTTGAGCCACGCCATTTGCAGTTAATGATAGAGATTAGTCGGCAATTGATCCGCCACAGTCAACGCTGCCTAAATTTGAATTGGAGCTGTCTCTGATTCGGCAGTTGGCCGTGCCCCCGGAGCGTGCAATACCGCGACCGACGCTGACATCACTGCTTCCCTGAATATAGATGGCTTCACGATTGGAGCGGTGAGCATCAACTTTCGCAACACTGATGCCATTCGAACCGGATACGGTAAAAAAGCCACGGCCGGAATCACGGGAAAACACTTCATTAGCGCTGAGATTCGGACCTGCGTTATTTGCGAATCGCAATGTGGCATAACCACCAAATTGATCATTGCGATAGCCAGTGACATTGCCGATGGTGCCATTGCGACTTCTATTCACCAATAAGCCGCAACCGCCTGTATCATTGGCGCTGACATTGCCGATGGTAAAACCGTTTACATCCCAAAGTTCCAGTGCGTGGCCGCCTTGAACATCGGCTTCGATGTTGTTGATTGTCACGGAGAGATTTGCTGTGCCCTGATCAAAACGAATGCCACCAACGCTGTTGGGGTTGTTGACCATTTTAAAATTTTCAATGGTAAAGCTACTGCATCCTCGAGCAAAAAGCGCATAGCGAGGACTGCCGGTGACCGTGACATTTTTGATGACGACGCCGCGACGGTTCATACATCGAAACAGCCCGCTGTCTTGAATATTATCGCCATTGATGGTGCGCCCACCAAAATCATAGGTTTCATAGTCAAGCAAGCTAATGGAGGACGTAGGGTTACTGGGAATCGTACTGGTATCATACGCGTGGGATTGTGCTGCGTTGAGTGCCAAAAAGAAGATCGATGTGCTAATAATTTTCCGTAGATAGCGTTTGTTGTCCATATCGAAAACACCTGAGTAGATGGATTTTTATTGATTGTAAGCCTGCATATAACTTGCTGGCCGTCAGTTGGAGGCTTTGACTGAGCCGCGAATGTTGGACGCAGCAACCTCACGTTGAAGTTAGTCAAAATAAATCAATAGAAATTCCGTTGACCGGAACCGGTGTTTGTTTTTGTTTTATTTGGATCGGTGACTAATGACGGTGGTGTTTTACAATCGAAAGACTACGCATTTATTGTTATGGGCTACACATACAAGCTTCTGTTATTTTTTTCTAGGAAAATTGTTCCTTTTTAAAAATAAATTCAATTATGAACCAAAACAGCATTCAGCAAATCGACTTCGAGATGAGACAGCGTTTGGAAATCACGACTGATGCATTCTATGCGGCTATCAACGCTGTAGGTCAGTGTACGTTCGGTCAAGACACAGTCCGCTTTGTTGTATGCCGTCACGCCTTTCTCCGTTCGAAAAACACCTTTTACGCGTTCGGCGTCGACTCCCGATATAACGTTTGACAGTTTGTGGGCGTTAAAAACCCAGTCAGGATGAAAGATCCAGCCGCGGCTCACAAAACCCTCGCCTGCGTTATCAATACTGAGATAGCCCTGTTCAGGCAGATCCACAGGCAGTGACGTTAACGCATTATCGAGGGAATCTGTGTGATGGTGATGGTGATGGTGATGGTGATGGTGATGGTGATGGTGATGGACGTTCTGATATTCCCGAGCTTTTTGATTCAAAAGATAGGTTTTGATTACACCTTGTGAGGTGGGCAAGACCAGTTTTTGATGCAGGTTCATATGACTTTCCAGAAAATAAAGCAGATCTGGAAAGTCTTGGGGGGTGTAGAGGTCGCATTTGTTGGCGACGATAATATCGGCGATATCCAATTGCTTTAGAAACGTGGGATGTTCCGTATAGCGGGAATCGCTAACTTTGCGGGCGTCTACAAGTGTTATGGTCGCTCGCAAATCCAGTAGTTCGCGATAATAATCTGTCGTCAACAGAGCCATGACCTCATGAGGGTGGCCGAGACCGGTAGGCTCGATCAATAGTCGATTTGGTTTGGCTCGCGCCAGAAGCATATTTAAGGCAATCTGCATTGGCAATCCAGAGGCACAGCACATACAGCCTCCAGGTACTTCGCGGATAAAGATACCTTGCTCTTCGGTGTTGTTTCCTACAAGCATTTCCCCATCTATTCCGACTTCTCCAAATTCATTTACAAGGATCGCCCAACGTTCGTTTGAAGGCTTTTGATGCAGAAGATCGAGTATGGCAGTTGTCTTACCCACGCCGAGAAACCCGGTAATAATGTTGGTGGGAATAGCGGCCAGAGGAGGTGCTTTTTTCAATTTTTTTTTGAGCTTTTCATTGCGTTGAGTTTCGGATTGTTTCATCGTCTGGTGCCTTTTACGTTATGTTGAGATTGCATTCAAACGAGTGGCTAGGAATCAGTTAGAATGAAGGAGTACTCGGTGTGGCGACCCGTATAAAACAGAAATGTTGTACGGAGCCTAACTGGAAGTAGTTACAGTATGTTGGTTACTAAGTGTATTCATTGCAATTTACTCAATAGTAATAACGGGATCGCAGTGTGTTGTATTGCAAATTTTGTAATTTTTAAGATGACTAAACGCAATCAGAATGCTGCCAACCAGCGTTGTAACCTTTTCTCCGGTCTCGCCAATCAGGTCATGCCCCAAAACAGCGGATAGGCATATTATACCGAGCCCTGCTAGTCCAGTGGCCATAATTGACCAGCGCCGGTGTTTTCTGCAGCCTAGAATTAACGCTGCTAGACTGGTCGGTACGATAATAAATAACAGCCAGAAGTGAAATTCCTCGTCCGCCAGAAAGCCGATAGATAAAGACGGTAGTATGACGAGAAGAATTGGAAGTATTAGGCAATGCAGAGCGCAAAGGAAGGATATTCCGATGGCTAAGGAATCAAAACGGGAAGAAATGTGTTTCATTGGTATCATCCTTTTTAAGTCTTCTTGATACATTCATGGCAGAGACAGTGCATTTCCAGCTTTGGGCTCTGCAAAAGATAGCCGGTTTGTTCAACCTGCTGTTTTAATTGCTGAATGACGCGGTCGTTAATCGTAACTTCCATAGCATTGCCGCAGGAATAGCAGATTAAGAATTGCGGTGCGTACTGGTCAACGCAATCATTGGTGAGCGTGCGGGCTATATATTTTTGAGAGGAGTTGAGTTTATGTACGAAATGTCCTTCCTGAAGAAAGTTGAGGATCCGATATACTGAGATAGCCGGAAGTGTTAGAGAAAATTGTTGCTGACAATAGGTGATTAGTTCATAGGCCGACAAGGGTTTAGGAGACTGCAGTAGTGCGGTCAACACTAGGCGTCGTTTTTGTGTTAGCCGTCTGCCGCTTGCTCGACAGCTGTTGTCAGCGAAGTCGAGAATCTCCTGAATATTCAGCATCGTCGTTGTGTTAGAACCTTATCTGTGATTCGTCCGGTGTTAGCGTCGCAGCCCCCTGTATGCCGTTGACGATCCATTGAACTTGTAGTGTTTTCACTCCAGGAAAATCCTCAAACAGACGTGTCCGCAATTCAGTAACGGAACTTTCCGTTGGGCATTGATAGGTGTACGTTAATGTAATATCACTGTGTTCGTGTTCGTGTTCGTGTTCGTGTTCGTGTTCGTGTTCGTGTTCGTGTTCGTGTTCGTGTTCGTGTTCGTGTTCGTGTTCATGTTCTTCTGGATCGTCATGATCATGTTGCTCATGTGTATCCATCCCTCCCATATCGAGCGACTGCTGTTGTAGCTTGCAGCCACTTTGGGGGAAATCAAGTAACGACTCTTGTTCGAGTTGTCGTTGAACAGCGGCTACCGCTGCCCGCTCTGCTTCACTGGTCGGTTCGGATTCGAAACCCAACAAATTCATCGCCGGAGAATGCAATTCAACGATGAGATCTCTGTTGTCGAGAGCGACGAGCATTTCGGCAACTCCATGGACGTGGGGTTGCTGCGAGTGGTTTTCTGCAATTCCATTGGGAATGGCTAAAAATAGTGACAAACCAAAGATTGTCGCTGTTAATACAGAGGGTTTATTCATAATTCTGTTCCCAAGGGCTGTAAAACAGCCCAGAGGTTTCCTTGTTGATCAGTGTTTAACGATGCCTAAGGTTGCGGGAGATTCTTCTGCCTTGATGGGCGGTGTATCGTGCAGCATGAGCAGAGTGCCATCTTCCGGTGCCAGAACTTCCATCAGTGGGTCGCCGAAATAGTCGGTGACGACGCCGATTAAATCTCCTTTTTTCAATCGATCTCCAACGTGTCGCTTCGGTGTGAATATACCCGTGGCGTTACTTTTAACTGATTGCAAATGGCTATAGATGATTGCGTCCGAACTTTCTTCGGAAGAGGCCGTCAGCATATTTAGGTGTTCCATGGCACGTCTGCAGGCGATAACGGTCGCGTCCACAAACGAAGGGTCTCTGAGTGCGAGATGACCGATTTCAACGGTTAATGACGGTTTGCCTTGCAGTTGAGCGGTATTTGGATACGAGATCGAATTGGCTGGATCCTTGGGGCGCTCGTCATAGAGAACAACGTGTTTTAAGCCGGTGGCCTTGGCGAAAGCGAGTGTTTTGCTATCCAGCGGCTCTTCATAGAGAACCGGCGCGTACACATGAGGCAATAGCGATTGATAGGCGCTGCCCGAGTGTAAGTCGATTAAGTAATCGGTCACGGGAATAATGTTCTTGGTAATGTAATCCGCCAGTTGTTCGGTCGGGGTGCCTTGGGGATCTCCGGGAAATTCTCGGTTCAGATTTTTTTCGTCTTGCGGGTGCACCGCGATTCGACGCGCGTGAAAACCCGGCAGATTGGCGAGATGAACAAGCACCAGTGTGCCCCGTAGGCTCGCTGGATCAATGGTTTTTCGCAATTGTTGCAGGGCAAAAATGGAAGGGTATTCATCGCCATGAACGCCTGCTGTCAGGGTCAATACAGGACCTTCCTGACGGCCATGAATGACAGTGGTGGGGATTCCGTCACCAGGTGCAGGGAGCATAAATGAGCGGCTGTCGCCGGGTTCGATCGTCTCTGTGTCTATGGTAAACGGCTCTCGAGCTTCTGCGCTGGTTAGCCAAAACACCAGTACAGGTATCAGTGATAGAGATTTAATGCGTAACATCAATGGTCCGTTTTTAAAGAGTTAGTTGTTGGTTGGTAAGCTGGAATCTTGTCTAGCGTGGCACGATCAAACGTGGGGTTTTCGAACAGCAGTGGGTAATAGAATTCCCGCAGGCGCTGATGAAACTGCCGTACAGATCTTTCATAGCGTGCTGAAGCGGCGTAATCCGTTTGTGATAGGTTTGTCATCAGGTTGTTAAACAGTAGCGGTGGCGCGATTAGTCCAAGCCAATGCGCCGTACTTTCCTGTTGTTTAATTCCGTCGCGATACTGTTTAGATAGGTCGGCAACTTCTAGATCCCCCAATTGATGAAAGGCAAAATACCATTTCCATTCAAAGGGTTTTTCAATCGTTGCTTGCTCACGCCATTCTGGATATATCGTTAAAAATTTAGCCATTGTTTCAGGTTGGGGGTGATCCCAGCCGGCGTTTACCGCTTCTCGTTGCTGCAAGAGAATGTCGCCAGGTGCAGGAATGTCGCTGCTATTTATAATGGCAAGGCGACCCAACACAGGTACAGCAACAGCAACAAGAAACCAGACGCCAAGCAGTCTACACGCAGAGACTTCGGCTTTTGCTGAGCTTCGGGCAAACAGATAGATCACCAACGCCCACAGTGAGAGATAGGTGATGACCAATACGGAGGCGAGCAGCCAATCCATAACGGCAACGTGATTTAAAAGGCAGCCGATCCAGAAGGGGATGATGGCCGACCCACCTAACAGCCCTGTGAGAATTACCGCGCGTCTTAGCCAGAGCGAGTTTCCACCCGTTGCGACCAGCAGTAGAAGCTCTCGGTTGGTGCTGCGTTCCGATGCGCGAACATCGTGAATTAAAACAATCATCAGCAGAGGCAGTAAAAACGCAACGACAAAGGCAAAATCCAATTGCCCAATTTGCGCGAGCACCGGGTTGGAGACTTCCCGTTCGTAGATTTGACCTTCCAAGGCGAGCATACGAATACGATGTTGCCAGGGAAGCAGGTTGCGTTGTCCTAGCGCCGCAAAGGCGAGCGGATGTGGTCGGTCGTAGGTGTAGTGGAAACCATAGTAAGCGGAATAGCCCCAGTCATCATCGTGCGATTCCCAGGCATGAGACCGCTCTTTCTTATCGAGCTCGATAAGCTTGTCAATGGTCGCCTGTTGCTCCTGTACCTCGGTTGTACCTAGCCACACCGCACAGGAGGATAAAAGGAACGCCAAGACAAGCGTCAGTTTGACCGCGGTGCGTGAAAGTTGAAAGCGGCATTCATTCAAAAGATGTTGGGTCTTTGTACTCATGGCTGCAACCTCCTACCCGCGATAGCAAATAAGCCAAGGGAAATGGCCAGCCAGAGAATCAGACTCGCTAGGGCACCGTGAATATCACTGAGGCGAATCGAAACGCTTGCTGGCCTAAAGGTGAACTCGGGAAGAATTCGCCAGTTTGCGGCGTCAACGCGAGTTCGTTGCTCCGACTCATAGTTATTACTTTTTTGTCGATCGTCTTCGTAGTTCAGTTGCTCTGCATGAACCTGGTTCAGGCTTTGTACGAAGGTGAACCTGAGCTTTTCCGCTTCCCGCATAAACTTATGCTGATGATTTAAGTCTGTCGCAGACAGCGCCATGGAAACCTGGCGCAAGGCGGATGTCGGTGACAAGACTGCGAGTCGATCCAGCCAGCTGACTTGGGCCGTTTCACCTGCGTATTGCTGTTCGGCAAAATGATTTAGCTGATCGGTTAATTGAGATTCACCTTCCATGGCAGTGACGCCACGGATGTTCATGGGCAGTTGCGAGACATCGTCCACGCCATACTGTTCGAGAAGGCTGGCGATTAGGGCCGAGTAACCCGGATCTGATGAATTGTGTGCGTCCGGTGTTTGTTCTGCTGTCTGCATGGTAAGGTCAGTTTCGATTTTTCCCGGCATGGGGGCCAGTGCCGCAACACTGGTCGCTGATAGGCGTGGCAACGCCACAACCAAGAAAATCCAGGCCATAATCAATGTTGCCAAAGCGGTCGCTGAGCGCGAGGTTAATGCCGAGATGCTGGTGACGAGAAGACACCAAACCAGAAGATAGACCGCATAAAACAGCACAAGAAGAAGTAAGGCACCGATACTTGCGCCGTTAAATGCGACTAACGCTAATCCCAACATCACGAGAGGAATTAACAGCAGGATAGCGGCAGACATCAGCGCCAAGGCTTTACCCGCGAGTAATATCGGCGTTGATAAGCCGCTCGCTTGCAATTGCACCAAGGTTTGATTTTCTTTCTCTCGGGTGAGTCCGCTAAAGCCCAGTACGATGATGATCAGCGGTCCGAGAATCTGTAGCGCAAACGCGGGCGTCAAGTCGCCAAATCCTGTTAGAGAGCTCAGCTCTGTTGCGGGTGCAAACATAGCCGAGTTTTGTCGATGGCCTTCCAGAAAAATAACACTGCCGGTGTAGGCTGATATGCCTGAGTCGAGACTGGCAAGCGGCACCGGATTACGAAATGCGTAATGGCCGAAATGCACCATACGATGGGGATGGCGTGCTGGCTGGGCGAGGAAGGCCGCTTCGGCGGCGTCTTGAAATTGCTCCCGTGTTTCTTTTTCTGCCTGACCTTGAAACCAGGTGTTGACTGCGGCGCCTGTGAGAATCAAAAAGGCGATTGCAAAGGCCGAGGCAGAGAGCCGCGAACGCTTCCAATACAACCATTCTTCCCGAAGGATTAACGTCAGTATGCTCACGCAGCCTCCAGCGGGTTGAAGCTCGCCAGGAGGTCGCCAAGTTGAATTCTCTCCCCGGGGGCAGCGTTAAAGGTTTTCACCAGATGCCCATCCCGCAACAGTCCGATGTGATTGGCAGATTGGCAGGCGCCGTAAAGATCATGGGTGACCATGAGAATGGCGCACCCAGTCGATGCGAGTTCTGTCACCAAGCGATTGAAGTCGTTGATGGCGACAGGATCTAAACCCGACGTTGGCTCATCCAAAAGCAGAACGTTTGCTTTGCGCAAAATGGCCAGTGCAATGGCCGTTTTCTGGCGCATACCTTTCGAATAATCCTGAAGCCTTTTCTCTCGAGCTTCCTCGGGCAGAGCGACCCGGTTGAAAGCCATATCCATATCTTCCCAGGTGGTTTTAATGCCAGAAAGCCCAAGGAAATAACGCAAATTTTCATAGGCGTTCATATGGGTATACAGGTTTGCCGATTCCGGCAGATACGCCATATGTTGGCGAGCTTCTGCCGGGGCGTTGCTCACCGACTGGCCGAGTATTTTACAGTCACCACTGTCCGGGGTTAGAAAGCCCAGCAATGACAGCAGCGTGGTGGACTTGCCCGCGCCATTGCCGCCGAGCAGCGCGTAAACTTCACCTTCGGCAACGGAGAGGTTTAGGCCATTCAGAACCGTCTTGGAGCCACGGCGAACGACAAGTTGATGGATTTCAATGACAGACATCGTTACTTCCTAAAATGAAATCTTTGGTTAAAAGCTGACTTTGGCGCTGATGCGATAGGTCAATGGTGTTCCGGGTTGAACCCAGAGGCTCGAATAGGAATTGGGGTAGTAGGTTTTATCGAACAGGTTGTCGATGTGTGCCGATAAGGAAATGGCATCCGACAGTGTTACTTCTGTAAACAGGCTGGTGAGCGTGTACGAGGGCAGTTCAAAATCCGTACCTGTTTCCCCAAGCCGCTCACCCACATAATTGATGGTTGCACCGGACCTCAAAGGTAGTCCCGCCAGTTGATAGTCTCCAGATAACTGCACACTGGCAGCGTGTTCGGGCACGTTCAGTAAACGATCTCCGGACTCAACCAGTAAACCAAAATCTGGATCGAGCAAATCGTTGACGGTATAGGCATCGGTATAGCTGTACGACAGCCAGACATTGATGTTGTCGACAGGTTCGCCGAAAACGTCGACTTCAACACCACGGCTTCGGGCCTCACCGGAGGCGATGAGATAGCCAGAATTAACCGGGTCAGACGAGAGGATGTTTTTCTGTTCGATATAAAAAACACTGACATTCGCCGCCAATTCCCGTTCATCAGAAATCCATTTGACGCCCAGTTCAGTCGATTTGGATGTGTTTGGGTCGAAGGTGTTGCCGTTGAAGTCGGCACCACTCAGGGCTCGAAAGCCTTCACCGTATACGCCATAGGCGGATAGGGTTGGGCTGAATTTATACACGATTCCGAGCTGTGGGCTAACCCGTTCATCGTCCTGTTCACTGCGCGTGCTGCTGGCGCGATTGTTCATCTTTTGCTCGAAGCGGTCGTAGCGCGCGCCTAGGCGCAGATCCAGTTGGTCTGTCAGGCTAATTTGATCCTGAAAATAAATGGCATTGGACTCTTGCACCTCGACCCTGTCGGTCAATGGATCGGGCGTCGGCAGGGAATAATTACCGTAAACAGGCTCAAAAATATCGATGGCTTGCAGTTCTTCCAGAGATGGATTGCTCGATAGGGATGGCGCTCTTGCCCTGAGCTGAATTTGATCGTTCTCGAAACGGTCTGTATCCACACCAATGATGATTCGGTGTTGCAAGCCAGCGATGTCTAGATTGCCGCTGAATTCTGCACGTAACATCCAGTGGTCGGCGGTGTAATCCCGATAGCGTCGTTGACGGGTGAGTGTGCGGCCGTCTTCCAATAGCAATTGGCGGCTGGATGACAGTTCCGGTTCGGTGGAATAGCCTTTGATTTGGGAGTTGCGATAGTTTGCGCCTGCAAGAAAGCTCCAGTCGGGTGATATATCGTATTGCCATTCAAGTTGGTGACCGGTGACACTCGCTTCGATATCACCATCGCCAGGCTCTCCTAAGAAACGGCTGTCTGGAATGACGCCGAGATCGCCGTCGACAGAAACCACGCCTCGATCAAAGGGCACTTTTGATCGTGAGTATTCGAGTTCATAGATCAGCGTGCTGGCGTCACTGAGTTGCCAGGCAACGGAAGGGTAGAAGCCTTGTTTGCTGGATTCGATGGTATCGCGAAAGCTCTCCGATTCTTCCGCAAAACCAACCAAGCGATAGCCAAGGCGATCACTGACTGCGTGGTTCCAATCGACATCGGTGCGATAGTCATCGTAGCGTCCCGCAGAGACCTGTAAATCGCCCTCGGTAGTTGCATAGGGGCGCTTGCTGATCAGGTTGACGGTACCGCCGGGTTCGCCTCGACCGTAGAGTGCTGCACGGGGGCCTTTTAAGACTTCGACCGATTCAATGCCCGCCAGGTCTTTCGGACCACCAAAGCCGCGACCCGCGTTAAACCCGTTGATGAGATAGTTACTGGGTAAGTTGGCATCACCAATAAATCCTCTTACCGCAAAGCTGTTCCAGAGACCGCCGAAATTATTTTGGCGCGCCACAGAGCTGGAGAGATCCAGCGCATCATTGAGGTTCAGGGCACCGCTGTTTTGCAGGATATCTTCGGGGATGATCAAATCGGTGGCTGGTGTTTCCAAAAGCGAGAAGTCGCCTCGGTAAGCGCGTTTGCGATCGACGACGAGAACTTCTTCTAGGGTTTCTGAGCGAGGCTTGGATGCGGTTTCTGCCAGTCCGATGGCGGGTAACAGAGTGATCGACGTTGCAATGGTCAGAGGCAAACTCCGATAGAGAGGGGGAATCCTGTTCATGTTGTCCTTTTCGTGGTTAATTGGCGAAATCGAGGGTCAGCAAAAGCCGTTTGCTGTTTGGGAGCATTGGTGGGGAGCGGTGGATGGCGCCGGCGCCCGCGTTATCGAACCAAGTTTCACCTTTTAGCAGAGCAACGTCTCCTGCACAGAGTTGGGAAATGTCATTTTCGGATTGATAAAGCCCGCTTTGATCATCGGGTAATCCTTGGGAGCCTCGACCGAGTTTGCTGCGGTCAGCTTGTTGATCTGCTAGCCAGTCTGTTGCGACACCTACGTAGGTTGTAATCAGTCGGCAGGGCACGTGATCCACATGAAAGCGAGGGCACATTTGCTGGCTAAGGGTGGATAGCCGCAAGCCGACAGCGTCCAGCTCAAACAAACAGCAGAACATTTCAATTAACAGTTGGATGTCTCCCCGCAGGTAAGGAAATTCTGTGAGGCTGGGGATAAATGCTGTCAAATCTTTTGATTGTTGTAGGGTTAAAATTCGGCGCTCGCTGAGTAAGGCTTTGCTATTTATCAGCGTTTGGCATTCAGAGTTTATGCTTGGAGACAGAGTTCGCTGCCAGACCGTTAGGCAAACGTCGTTTTGATAAATTTCGGAAAACACTTCTGGCGTCTCTCCGAAATGGGCGTCGTTTTTACTGGGCTGTCCTGTAACTTGGGATAGCATCATGCTTCGGATCTCCAGGTGGGGAATGGGTCGGGGAATTCTTCCCATAACTGCGGGCCCGCTGCGAGTTCGGTATCTGAAAGTAAGCAATTGTCCAGCGCTTGAGTAAACCGCTGTTCATCTAACTGCTGGCCAATAAAAACTAATTCCTGACGCATGTCGCCAAAGGGTTCTTGCCAGCTCTTTTGAATAGATTCCAGATACTCTTCATCGCTAGGCCAATTTTCTTTTGGAACGGCTTTCCAGAACATCCCGGCGAAACCATAGTGGGCGATGCCCCCGGCCTGGTTCCATTGCCCGGCAAATTGAGGACGACTTGCCAGCCAGAAATAGCCTTTGGAGCGAATAAGCTTGCCCCCAAAGCCATCACCGTGGAGAAAATCAAAGAATTTCTGGGGGTGGAAAGGACGGCGGGCGGTATAAGTAAAACTGCCGATGCCGTATTCTTCAGTATCGGGAACATGCTCACCGCGCATTTCCTTTAGCCATCCGGGCGCCATTTGTGCTCGTGCGAAATCAAATTTTCCTGTTCCTAAAATACTCTCGATAGCGGTATTCCCGTTGGATATCGGAATGATATCCGCTTGGGTATTTAGGCTTTTCAGCACTGCGATCAAGTTATCCAGGGTTGGTTGATCAACCAAATCTGTTTTACTGATGAGAATGGTGTCGGCGAATTCCACCTGCTCCACGAGCAGATCGGTGACACTACGAGTATCATCTTCGCCGAGACTTTCCCCAGTGTCCTGTAGATAGTCAGCGGTTTCATAATCGGTTAGAAAGTTCGCTGCATCGACAACGGTAACCATGGTGTCGAGGCGGGCGATATCGGAGAGACTTGATCCATCTTCGTCGGTAAAGGTGAAAGTTTCCGCCACCGGCAAGGGTTCGGAGATTCCCGTCGATTCAATCAACAGGTAATCAAATTTGTTTTCAGATGCCAGTCGACGGATCTCCACCAGGAGATCCTCTCGCAGGGTACAGCAGATGCAACCATTACTCATTTCAACGAGCTTTTCTTCACTGCGATTGAGATCAACTGATTGCTGAATTGAGTTGGCGTCTATATTGATTTCGCTCATGTCATTTACGATCACGGCGACTTTGAGCCCTTCGCGATTGTTGAGGACGTGATTAAGTACGGTGGTCTTGCCGGCTCCGAGAAATCCCGAAAGCACGGTAACTGGGAGCGGGCGAATTTGTGTTGTCATAATTTGATCTCTGGGGTTGATCAAGTAGGTACCGTCAGATAACACCGGCAGGTCTTCCATATGGAATGTTATAATATAACATTTTGGGAAGGAACGAAAAGATCCCTAGCAAACCTGTGATGAGCTAGGTTAGTCCACAAATGACTTGTTCGAAGCTTTCCAGAGCTTACCCAGATCACCCGCGACTCAATAGATACTCAAGCGCAAATGATGGGACTTGGAGAAATACAAAAAGAGGCGTAGTTAATTCTTGGTTGGGAGTTTAGGTATCAAATTGCCTCTGAGCAGAATAATTGATCCAGGTTGTTTCTGAAAAGTTGCGAAAATAGTAGCTTCTAGCATGGGCTCTATCCATGCAACCTATATTCATCCAATATAAGGAACGCCCCATTGACACCAAGTTACTGAATCAGAATGAAACAGAGAAGCTTGCCATTTCATGGCAGTCGCTTACAAATTTTTATTCGTAAGCAACTCTGCTGCTAAGGAAGTTGCAGCAGTATTGACGCCGATGACTGGAGCTTTCGAATAGAATTTGTCCAGGTCTGTTGTTACAAGGGCAATCTACTTAAGCAAGACATCGCGCAAATGACTCTCGAATTGAGGTTTCGTTTAGATTCTTGCCAATGAAAACCATGCGATTGACAGGATTTTCCGAGCCCCAGGGAGTGCCTGCCTGACTGCCAAACATCATGTGAACGCCCTGGAAAACAACTCTGCAGTCTTCACCTTTAATGCCAATGACACCTTTCATTCGATAGATGTCCGCGCCCTGAACCTCAAGAAAAACATTCAACCAATTATTAATTTTCTCCAGATCGAACAAACCTGGAATTTCTAATGCGACTGAGGATACCTCACTATCATGTGAATGTTCTGGATTGAAATAATGTTCTGAAACAGGTGTTGCTAAACTGCCGGCAGAAGAAACGAGTTTCATATTGAATTCTTCCGGCGTATGTTCCGTGATAAAAACGATACTTTTAGGTTGATCTATAGAAAAACGGAATTCAAATTCATTTCGGTCCTCGAGTTTTAGGCTGTAATGAGTTTCCGATTCCTCTAATACTTGATTATTTTCGACGTTAAGGGGAGTGCTCGAAAATTTTGTAAAGAGTTTTTCCGCAAGTTGTAGCAGATTCGGTTCTGTTTCAGTTTTGTCAAAGTGCATTAGAATAGACATTTCGGGGTCGGGTCCAGCCGCTAATTGTAAACGATACTCTCCAGTGGCTAGCTCCCAGGCTCCCGCCCATTCAAACGGATATTCAGGTTCTAAAAAGTTGGGTTTGATATCCATTGCACGGGAAATGTTAAAGCCGCCAATATCCAGTAATTCTCTAATAGGGGCTTCTGCCATCGTTGCAGGATAGATATCGGCTAATTGATTAATCGTTAATAGCTGAGATTTTAAGGAATGTAGTTCTTTCTCAGAAACAAGATCAATTTTATTTAAAATAATGCGATCCGCAAAAGCGATTTGCGCTAGCACTTCTTCGGTATTATCAATTAGATGTTGCGAAACATGTTTTGCATCAACCAATGTAATAATACCGTCGAGATCAAAGTGCTGCTGAATCTCGGGGTCAACGAAAAATGTTTGCGCAACAGGACCTGGATCAGCCATTCCTGTTGTTTCAAGAATAACGCGATCGAAGCTATTTTTTCTAGTCGCCAGGTCACTTAAAATACGAATTAAATCGCCTCTTACAGTACAGCATATACAACCGTTGTTCATTTCAAAGATTTCTTCATCGGCATTAATCACTAAGTCTTGATCAATTCCAATTTCACCGAATTCATTTTCTATAACAGCGATACGTATTCCATGTTCTTCAGATAAAATTCGATTCAGTAAGGTAGTCTTTCCACTTCCTAAAAAACCGGTCAACACTGTAACTGGAATTTTATTCGACATAACTAACTCCCAACGTTATTGTTAAAGGTTATTTTTCGATTCCACGGGGTGTTACTAAAGCGCTGTATATCAGGGTCAGATTGTGGCGCATCATGTTTAGATAGGTAGATGCCGGTTGCTCGATTTCGCTTAATGCATCGGAATACAGTCGGCCTCCTATCGCAACTTTCGTTTCAGATGAAATTTGCTTCAGAAGCCTGGGGTCGCTGATGTTCTCTAAAAACATTGCCCTTACATTCTGAGATTTGATCTGATCGATAAGATCCGCAACATCGCGAGCTGTTGGCTCGGTGTCGGTGTTGAAGCCCATTGGAGCGATAAAACGTATACTTAACTCGTTTCCCAAATATCCAAATGCATCGTGGCTCGTAACGACCAAGCGATCTGATTCCTGGATGCCTTTAAGCTTATCGGTAAATTCTTTCTGCAGGCGCTCTATCTTATCGAGTAAAGATTTCTTTCTTAGAATTAATTCGTTTTCGGCATCGGGAATATGTTCGATCAACGCTGTGGTGATATTATTAATATATATTTTTATGTTATCTAAACTTTGCCAAGCGTGTGGATCGACCTCATCATTAAGTAAAAGAGACATGACGCCATTACTTGCTACAATGAGTTCGGCGTTGCTCTGACTATTACCTATCAGGCGAGATATCCAGCCTTCAAAACCTAATCCATTAATGACAAGTAATTCCGCGTTCGCAACGGCAACTGCATCGGAGGGTGTCGGCCGATAGACGTGGGCATCACGATTTCGACCCACTAAGTTTGTAATCTCAACCTGCGGTCCACCAAGTTCTTGCACTAAGTCCTCTAGGATGGAAAAGCTGGTGACCACCTGAATTGTTTGATTTTTCCCATGAACAGCCCCAGTAAACATACTGGAAAGAATGACGAGTATTAGTACGCGGGAAATTTGGTTCATAACTTACGCCTCCATTTGCCGATGACTAGAGGCTTTTAATAAGTATCCACCATGGCGGCCCACGAGCAGAGACAAGAGATAGATTGAGCCAAGGGACATTACGATAGAGGGGCCTGCAGGAAGATCCAGATAGTACGATGCCAGTAAACCAACATAGCATCCGCTAATACCAAAACCCATGGCTAGTAGAAGAATCCGGTCTAACGCTGTAACCCAAAAGCGAGCCGCCGTTGCAGGTAGAACCATAATTCCTATGGCCATTAATGTTCCCAACGCATGAAATCCGGCTACAAGATTGATGACCATCATGCCAAGGAAGCCGAAATGGGAGATTGCACTGGCGACACCAAAACGGCGTAAATATTGAGGATCTACACAATCGATAACAAGCGGTCTGTAAAGTAGCGACAGGCATAGCAGGCTGATGCTACATATACTCGCTAATAGCAATAGGGTTGGTTTGTCTAAAGCTAGAATGTTACCGAAAAGAACGTGAAAGATGTCAAGATTGCTGCGTTTCAAAGAAAGGATTAATACGCCTAGGGCGAGAGAAATTAGATAGAATGCCGCTAAACTGGAATCCTCCTGAAGTTGGGTGTTACGGGCTACCCAGCCTGACATTGCGACCACGAGCAGTCCGGCAATTAATCCACCCAGTGTCATTCCTATAAGTGAAACGCCTGTAGCTAGGTAGGCGAGGGCTGCTCCGGGGAGAATTGCATGGGACATAGCATCGCCTGTCAAACTCATCCGTCGCAGAGTCATGAATACTCCTATCGGTACAGATCCCAAGCATACTGCGAGGCTGCCCACCAATGCTCGTTGCATAAATAAATAATCAGTGAATGGCTGAGTGAACATCATTTTTTGGGGTGGCGGACCATGGTATTGTTTTAGAGAGTGGCTTGTGTAACTGGTATGCAAGGGTGATATTTTCTTCTGTTAGTACGTCTTCTGTTTTGCCATAACTTAGTCCTTTTCGGGCTAGTAACAGCGTAGTAGGAAAAAATTTTCGAATATGCTGAAGGTCATGAGACACCATAATTACTGTCCTCTTTTCTTCATGCCAAGATTGCATAACTAGAGTAAGGTCGGAGATCGTTTTCTCATCGATTGCGTTGAAAGGTTCGTCCAGTAAAATGACGGGCTTATTTTCTACCAGGACACGGGCGAAAAGTGCCCGTTGCAGTTGTCCACCTGACAAGGTGTTAATCATCCTATGTTCGTAGCCCTCTAAACCTAATGCGCTAATTGCGGTGTAGCATCGCTCAAGATGGTTCCTCATTATCGGCCGGAAGGCTCCCAGAGATGACCAGAGTCCTGTTGCAGCTAGCTCCAGTACCGTTAGAGGGAAGGCCTGTTGGATATGTGCGTGCTGTGGCAAGTAGGCGATATTTTCCCGGTTGGGTCCTTCAATGCGGCCCTGGGTAACCGGAATTGTCTTAGCGAGGGCATTAAGCAAGGTTGATTTGCCGGCGCCATTGGGTCCGACGATGGCTAATAACTCACCACAATTAATATTCTGCGTTAGGTTTTGAATCACGACTTGACGAGAATAAGTGATCGTTAGGTTGATCAGCCTAATCGCAACGCTCACGTCACGACTCCATACACGCAAAGCCAAATGAACAGACATAATGCTGTCGCCAATGTGATACGGGCACTGGTGCTCCAATAGAATAACGGTTTTATATCATTCGGGGTTCTCAAATTGAGATCCTTTTTCGCGTTCTTTCCAGAGAAATTTTTGTCAGAAGCAGAAGGCCAAACGCTTATCTCCTGCTTCCCAACATCATCAAGTCGCTCCGTCGACAACAAAATGATACGGGCCGAGTCTAGCCCTTTTAGAGTATAGATATGTTATAACATAACATATTGCTACTTGAAAACTGTATTGAAGAACGAATTAAGGGTATGGGTGTAGAGACCTATACCGTCTACCGAGCGGGCGAAAATTACCAGGCGAGTCGCTGACAGATATTTACCATCCCTTGTATCTGTCGGCGAAACCTTGGTTACCTTAAGTTTTTCTCCGCGAAATAGGCTAAATTTGGTCCAGTCGGAACAATCCCAGTCGGGTTAATCGCTTTGATGCTGTAGTAGCCCGCTTTGATGTGGTCGGGTCGCACACTGTTGGCAAAAGCGGGAATGCGTAACATCCGTTGCAAATACGCTAATACGTGTTGGTAGTGGCTCAGCGGATGCAGGTTACATTTAAACGCGCCATAGTAGGCCAGATCAAACCGAACCAGGGTGACAAAGACACGAATATCGGCCTCGGTTAATTGATTGCCAGCCAGCCATTGTCGCTCGCGTAATCGCGATTCCAGCCAGTCTAACGATTCAAAGACGTCGTTGACGGCTTCTTCATAGGCGGTTTGTGTGGTGGCAAAGCCTGCGCGATAAACCCCATTATTAAAGCGTTCATAAAGTCGATCATTGATGTCGTCTATGTCGTGGGCTAACGCTGTCGGGTAGAGGTCGTGTTCGTTACTGGCGAGGTCGCCAAAGCCTGAATTCAGAAGTCTGACAATATCGGCAGATTCATTATTGACGATCGTCTGCTGTTGTTTGTCCCAAAGAATGGGAACGGTTGCCCGTCCGCTGTAGTGGGGATCTGCTTGAGTGTACAGCTGATGGGCAAACTGCCGGTCGCCAAGCTGATCACCGGTTGCGCCGGGAAAGTCTGTACGAAACGTCCAGCCCTGGTTGGATAAGACAGGGTGTACGAAGTCGATAGTGATGTGGTCCTGTAAACCTTTTAAGTAGAGCGCAATTAAAGTGCGACTGGCCCAGGGGCAAATATAGGCCAGATAGAGATGGTAGCGTCCTGAGTCCGGGGTAAATCCATTGGCGCTCTTCTCATGAATCTGGTGACGAAAGCCAGACTGCTGGCGAAGGAAACGACCTTCGCCATCGCTCGCTTGGACCGGTTGCCAATTTTCTTTCCATTCGCCGTTGATCAACATGGTTTTTCCTCCTTCACGAGTCTTTTGTAAATTGCCGTGCGCTTAGAGTGCGACGGCTTCGATGGCAATGTTGAGAGTGATTTCGTCGCCGACAGCCGGCGCGTATAAGCCCAGCTCAAAGTCGGAGCGTTTAATGATTGCGCTGGCATCGGCGCCAATAGCGGGCTTTTTCGCCATGGGGTTTTCGGCAGTGTGGAAGCGAGTAATGTCCATGGTGACAGGCTTGGTAATGCCTTTGATGGTGAGTTCCCCGGACATCGACGTAGGTACGCCGTCTTCAAAGTTTACTCGCGTCGAAGTAAAGCGCGCCGTCGGATAGCGCTCAGCGTTAAAGAAGTCGGTGCTCATCAAGTGTTCGTTGAGTTTTTCTGAGCCGGTGTCGACGGAATCAATACCGATAGTGATGTCGATGTTGGCGATCTCTTTGTCGGCATCCAGTGACACGGTTCCCTCGGTTTTGTTGAAACGGGACTGCTGTGTACTGAAGCCAAAGTGGCTGTATGAAAAGCGAGGAAACGTATGCGCGTCGTCCACCGTGTACACCACGGGAGATGCCAGAGCGGGAATGGACAAACTGCTGGCCAGTAAGAAGGTGGCAAGTGTGGTTTTCATAATAAAATTCCTAAGTTGATTTATGGGTTCAAGCCGCTGCTTGACCTTGATTCCCATAGTATTGGTTTGAATAGCATGGATAAATGGCGTTTCAATTGATATATTGTTACGTAAAACGTAACAATAGGTGTGTATGGATCGCTTTCGAGAAATCACCGCGTTTAAAGCCGTGGTTGAGCAGGGTAGTTTTGTTGCCGCAGGAGATGCCTTGAGGTTGTCCAAGGCGGCGGTTTCCCGTGCTGTGCAAGAGTTGGAAGATCGCCTCGGCGCCAGGCTGCTGCACAGAACCACGCGGCGTTTGTCGCTGACCGAAGCCGGTCAGGCGTATTACGACCGCAGCTGTGACATTCTTGCGAGCTTGGAGGAGGCGGATAGCGCGGTTGGATCCGTTACCGGCCAGGCGCTTGGCAAGCTTAGAATTAATGCCCCAGTGTCTTTTGGCATCAATCATCTCGCCGGATTATGGGGGCAATTTAGTCAGCAGTATCCTGAGGTCAATTTGGATATCGATCTATCGGATCGCTTTGTGGATGTGGTGGAGGAGGGCTTTGATGCCGTGATTCGAATTGGTGATCTCACCGATTCGTCTTTGGTGCAGCGTCGTTTGGCGGGCACGCAATTGGTCACCTGCGCGAGCCCCGCGTATCTAAAGGCTCATGGAAAACCCAGCTCACCGGAGGCGCTACCCAAGCATTCTCTGATTGGCTATCAATTCAGTTTGTCCCGGGATATCTGGCGTTATGAGGCGGCGGGAAGATCCATTGATATTCCGACTCAGCCGACGTTCCGCACCAACAATGGCGATACCTGCAGGGCGCTGGCATTAGCCGGACGTGGCATTATTCAACAGCCGGATTTTTTGCTGCATCACGATCTTGCGAATGGGGATTTGATACCGCTGTTTCCTCACCTGCAGGAGAGAGTCATCGGTATTTATCTGGTGTTTCCTTCCCGCCGCTTTCTCAGTGTCAAAGTGCGTGGATTGGTGGACTTTTTGGTGGAGGCGTTTCGGAAGCCGCCGTGGGAAAACAGTCAAACGGTTACATGAGTGACTTCTCACGAGAATGTATTGCTCGATAAATACTGAGAAGACACACGTTTGCTTCAAAGCAGCCGTGTGTCTCTTTTGACTTGACCTTTCGTTAAAACTAACGATAGGTTAACGCGTTATTATTGACGCTCACTTAAAAATGATAATCCACTCTGATCAGATAGCTGCCGGAGATCCCCTCTAGATTGAGGTCCCATTTCTCATTCAGCTGATACTTGGCGCCCGCACCAAAGTAAAGATCAAATTCGTTTTCTCCCTCATGATGATAATCAATCGGGTTGTCAGTGTTGTAGGTTTCGTGAGTGTAGTAGCCATCATCAAAATCGTATCCCGCACCAGCTTCCAGGTAAACGCTAAATTTTTCAGTGAGCGGAAAGAGGTAAATACCTTTCAGTACGAGATTATCTACATCGTCTTTTCGATCGGTATAGCCATACTGACTTATGGAGGTTTCTCGTTGGGCTTCATCTTCAATGTATGAGGCTTCTATCGAAAACCGATCGTTTATTTCATAACCCAGATTGATTGAAAACGAAGAGAGATAGTTTGAATCGCTGAATTCTTCTAGGTCATGAAAACCTGCACCTATCCCCACGTATGGATCCGCACTGGCATGAATCGCCCCCAACGCCAGTAAGCTTCCAAAGGTTAATCGATTAAGTTCTGACATTGTATTACTCCTTGTTTGTACCACCCGTTAAAAATCAAAAGTCAGAAGCGCCCAGGCAACCGCCGGCAAAGGTTTGGTGTTTCGTTGTTGTTCGTTTTTGTGTTTTTGGATTCTGGTCGAGATGCTGTGAATAAAAACCTCGATTAAGGTGGACCCTGGATAGGCTTTGGATCGACGGGTATAACGCCTGCCATTGAGATGGCGATCTGGAATGATCTGAAGTCGTTCAAGCGCATGCTGTCCTTTCCAATGCACGTATTGTTATAACTAACCTGTCCTTTTATAACAGTACTAATAGTACCCACGAAAATTAGAAGGGCTTTATCTTTCTGCGCCAAACTCTTGTCTGCTCATAAGAGTGGTGATTTTGTGCCGGTTGGTAGGGTGGTGTGCTGGGGCGAGTCACGTTTGAATGTGTTGCAAATTGGTGCGGCAATATAAAAAAGCCTAAGGATGGTGCGAATTTGAGAGGCGGAATTCTGAAGCTTTCTCGTTAAGGTGTTGAAAGTTAGTGACATTTCTCCATGGCATTCATCTTGCCTAATAGTGATAGTTCGCAATACGAATATATGTTCACAAAATGAGCGAGCGGATTATTCCGGATATTGATCTCCGGACTTGGTGGAAAACCTGTTCAAGTTATGTACTGGGAGTCTAAATGAGAAGTTTCAGGAAGAGCAGACACGTTATGTTCGATTCAGCCGCACTTCGTGCTCCGTTGGCACTGGCTGTTGCGCTGGCTGGCACCACGACGGTCAAAGCAGCTCAGATCGAGGAGGTTGTGGTTACTGCATCGCACCGTCAACAGTCGGTTCAGGACATTCCATACAACATTACCGCGATGACGTCCGCGGATTTGGAAAACGCCGGTATTACCGATATTGCCAAACTGGCTCAGCAAGTGCCCGGCATGGTTTGGAATGATATGGGCGCGCGCTCAAACGGTGTTAATAATCCGATCGTACTGAGGGGGCTCAATGGAACCTCAGCCGGTTCGAACAGCAAGTCTCCTGGCGCAGGGGATCAAACGGTTTCCGTTTATCTCAACGAAACACCGCTCTACGCCAACCTTCGGTTAAAAGATATTGAACGGGTAGAGGTTTTACGTGGTCCTCAGGGAACACTTTACGGCGCTGGCTCTGTGGGGGGAACCGTACGGTTTATCTATAAAAAGCCTGAGTTCGATGAATTCTACGGCAGCATCGATACCAAAATTGGTCAATCTAAAGATGCTGACGATATGGACTATGCCGCAGATGGTGTTGCGAATATTCCATTAACGGAGACCTTAGCTCTGCGGGTAGGTGCGGGTTATGAATATAACGCCGGTGTGATCGACGCCACCAATCTGATGCAGATGGATGAAAACGGGGCGCCGGTTCTCGCAGATCCGACGGATTATTTTGGTAGCGACGCGCTTTATTACGGTGAGAAAGATGTCGATGAATCCGATGTGTATTACGTGCGCGGATCTCTGTTGTGGGAACCAACGGACTCCGTTTCTGTATTGTTAAGTGCTCACGTGCAGGAAGATTCCGCGGAGGATTTCAGTGGCCAGAGTCTGAACGGGAATGAACGTGAACATACCCGGTTTGGCAAGTCTCCCATTGATATCAAGAATAACGTTTATTCTGCAGAGGTATCGGTAGATTTAGGTTTCGCTACACTGACGTCTGCCAGTTCTTACACTGACACAGAAATGGTCAGTGATACCGATAATACCAACTACGGAATTGGTGCCGCCGCGTGGTACGCGGGTAACCCTCGCCCGAGTTACAAAGACGGTATTGATTACGATACCGATCGTTTCACTCAGGAGTTTCGTTTAGCGTCCAATAGCGAAGGTGGTCTGTTTGATTGGGTGGTGGGCGCTTATTATTCTGACTACCAACAGAAATCCCACATCGAAAGTGAATTTGCCGGTTGGGCAGAGCTCGCCAATACGCCAGGGCATCCAACCGCTGTTGCTGAGCTGGGCGATCCCAATGCAACCTGGGCACAATATTACCAGACACTCTATCCGGACGCCGTGTTTAACGATGATATTGTCTACTACCTAGACAAAGACATTACCTATGAAAACACGTCCATTTTCGGCGAGTTAACCACGCATCTGACCGATGCTTGGCAGGTGACCTTAGGGGCTCGCGCTTTCTGGGTCGAAAACGACCGAGTATCTGATCAGAGTGTTCCCTTCGGTGGTGTTGCGTTTGATTTCTACGCCCAAAATACCGACGAAGACAACGATATGATCTTCAAGCTGAATACGTCTTACGACATCAGCGATTCGACAATGGTGTATTTCACCTGGGCAGAGGGTTATCGGCAGGGTGGCAGCAATGCGATTCCCGTGACCGGACCGTTCGGCGCGCCAGAGGAATTCGTTCCTTATGATCCCGATTACGCGACCAATTGGGAAGTCGGCGCGAAAGGGCAGATCAGTGATAAATTCAGTTATGTTGCTGCCCTATATTACATCGATTGGGAGAGCATTCAGGTTCAAGTACCCGCTCCGGCGTCGGGTATTCCCACCATTGCCAATGGTGGTGATGCCGTTTCACAGGGCATGGAGTTGGAGTTAAAGGCCTATTTAACCGACAACTTTGATGCGGTATTGGGATATACCTATACCGATGCCGAATTGACCGAAGACAGTTTGATTCGCTCTGGCTTTAACGGCTATGACGGTGACAAGCTTCCCGGCGTCCCCGAGCATTCTGTGACTCTCTCGATGAACTATGTGCAGCCCTTGGATATGGGTGAAATCCGTTGGCACCTCGATGGCTCCTATCGTTCAGAGACGCAAACTGCCTTGAATTCCGAGGCCCGTAATTATTGGGAAGTGGACGGGTTCGATATGTGGAACGCGTCGGTGACGTGGAATTATGACCGCTATCGTGTCGGGGCTTTTGTCGACAATATTACCGATGAGCTGGGCGTGACCTCTGTGGATCTTTCCAGCGAGACGACGCCGCCCAGTCGCCCGGGAAGTTTGATGTATGTGCAGGATCCCCGCACGATTGGTCTGACCTTTGGTTTGACGTTCTAGCGCCGTATGGCGTGATGATGCGTGTCCTTCTTACCCGCAACGCGCCATGGGCAGTTGCGGGTAAACTCTTCTCATCGTCCGGAGATACGTGTGCTCGCGAATCAGGAAACCCGAACGTCGGCCGGGGACACTTCGGCGGCAAAAAGCCATGTCGATTCCTCCTATGCCTGGTATGTGCTGGCACTGTTGTGTGTGGCTTATTCTCTCAATTGGATCGACCGCTATCTGTTTGTGGTGTCCATGGAATCCATCAAGCGTGATCTCGAGCTTTCAGATACTGCGCTGGGATTATTGAGTGGTGTTGCCTTTTCTCTCGTTTATTCTCTCGCAGGCCTGGTAACCGCACGCATAGCGGACGCGCGCGGACGCCGTAATCTTCTGGCCGGAGGCATTGCTCTATGGAGCGCGATGACCGCCGTCTGCGGAGCCTCGTTTAATTTCGTGCAATTGTTTTTCGCGCGTATGGGGGTGGGGATTGGCGAGTCTGCTTGCAGTCCCGCCGCCCATTCCCTGATCTCTGATTATTTTACGCAACGGCATCGCGCAACGGCCATTGCCATCTACGGCCTGGGACTCTACGTGGGGCTGACGACGGGGCTCTGGTTTGGTGGCTGGATCATCGAAGCCTACAGCTGGCGTGTCGCGTTTCTTGCGGCGGGAATACCTGGCGTATTCTTTGCGGTTGTTTTCTGGTTGACCGTAAAAGAGCCTGTGCGAGGCAGTGCGGATCTCGCCGCGACCGATCGCCAACATTATTCGGTGTTGGCGGTATTGCGCTACATGATGTCCAATCGGACCTTCGTCTGCTACGTGCTGGGATCCGGCCTGTTTGTTCTCGGCGGCAATTGCCTCGATAGCTGGGCGGCGGTCTTTCTGATGCGTATCCACGGGCTCGACAGCGCTCAGGCGGGTGCGACCATTGGCGCGATGGGCGGTATCGCGGGAATGATCGGCACGATGGTGTTTGCCCTTCTGGCAGATCGGCTTTCCGGAAGGGACATCCGCTGGTATCTGTGGATCTCCGCCATTGGCGGTACTTTGTGTGTACCGGCCTCTCTGATCTTTTGGTTCAGTGATGGCTGGCTGCAGATGGTAAGTTACTTTATCGGTATTTTAATGGGCGCCTCCTATATGGCGCCGACTATTGCAATCACGCAACGACTGGTGCCTGTGCGAATGCGTGCTGTGTCGTCGGCGGTAATTTTACTGAGTTATAACATCGTCGGGCTGGGATTGGGTAATCTGCTTGTCGGCGGTATCAGCGATTTACTGGTGCCCGTGTATGGGCAGGAATCCCTGCGTTATTCTTTGGCCCTTGTCACGCTGGCTGCGCTGGCAGGGCTGGTGTTAACACTCTACGCCACCGCGCGTATGCCCAAAGATTTTGCCAACCAGATTTTTAATGGAACATCAAAAGCATGACCACTGAAACGGTTTTTACCCCAGAACGATTACGCGAACTTCTGGTTTGCGATATGACGTTTCCTCAGGCGCCTTGTGGCGTTTTGTATACCCCGGATTTCGAGGGCGCAATGCAGAAGCGTCGCGAGAGCGGTTGTCGGTTTACGTCGTTAACTCTGGCCAGCGATGAACCCAGTATTGAAATGACAATTACCGCCGTGGCGGGCGCGCGGGATTATTTCCTATCGCAGCCGGATGACTATATTCTGGTGAATTCTGTGGCCGATCTGGATCGTGCGATGGTGGAAGACAAACTGGCCATCAACTTTCATTTTCAGGGGACGAACGGATTGCAGGGCAATACGGACTTCGTGGAGTTGTATCGGACGCTGGGTGTCGGGCATATGTTGCTGGCCTACAACACGCGCGGTTTTGCTGGCGATGGCTGTCATGAAGAAAGCAACGGTGGCCTGAGTCGCTTCGGGCGTACACTGGTCGAATCGATGAATCGGGCGCGGATGATTGTCGACGTGACCCACTGCAGCCTGCAGACGTCTCTGGACGCCATGGAAGTTTCTACAGCACCGGTTATTTTTTCCCACTCCAATTCGAAATCTGTGTGGGGGCATGACCGTAATATCACGGATGATCAGATCCGGCTGTGTGCACAGACCGGTGGGGTGATTGGTGTGAATGGTGTGGGATTGTTTCTCAGTGAAGCCAGATACGATGCCTCCGCGGAAATCATTGCCACCCACGCGGATTACATGGCGGAGTTGGTCGGGCCTGAACATGTTGGGATCGGCATGGATTCTGTACACCACATGGATTATTTTCTGGATAATTTTGCCCGGGCGAATCGCAAGCGGTATCCCACGGGTGGATATCTGCAATCACGCACGCCCAGTTTTGCCGGCCCGGAGATTATTCACGAGATCGCCAATGTGCTGTTGAAAAAAGGGTGGCAGCAGCAAGATGTACTGGGTTTTCTCGGATTGAACTGGCGCCGGGTTATGGCGCAGGTGTGGGGGTAACAGGTTCAGGCAATGCAAGACCAGAAACAGCTGTATCAGAATGTTGTGAAGCACCTCCGGTCCGGTCGGCCGAAGGATGCTCTGATGGCCTGCCGAACTTTATGTGAAGCCTATCCGGACTTTGCGCCTGGCTGGTATATGGCAAGCTCTGCCGCTCAGGGTATGGGCAATCTCCCAATGGCGCTGAAATATGTTGAACGGGCCGTGGCTATGGCGCCCGCTGAAGAAATTTTTCAGTTGCGTCAAGCTCATCTGTTATTACAGGTGGGACAAAAATCTCGTGCACTGGATGTCGCATCGAAACTCAAGGGGAGTGACGCCGGTGCGCAGTTTATGCAGGATTTAGGTAAATTTTACCTGTTGGCAGGGCACTATGTTCAAGCGTGTGCCTGTTCTAAAAAAGCGTTGCAAAGAGACCCTCAGCAGCCGGGGGCATGGTTTCATTTGGCGACAGCGCAACGGTTTCTTGGTGATCTGAACGCCGCAGAAGAGGCTTTTGACAGAGGCATCACAATACATCCGGAGTTTTATGAGGCCTGGTATTTGCGCTCAGGTTTACGTAAGCAGACACCAGAAAACAATCACATTGATGAATTAAACGCTCAAATTTCCCTTGAAGCCAAGCGCGGTTTAAATCGGGATATCAGCTATCTGCATTTTGCGTTGGCAAAAGAACTGGATGATCTCAAACATTACTCTGACAGTTTTTCCGCTTTGTCCATCGGCAACCGCCGGTATCGATCCAGCTTTCACTACGATGTCGCTGGTGATCGCGCCGTTATGGAGGCCATCGCCCGCCACTACGATACCCCGATCGATACGGCCTCTGATACACAGAATAGTCCTGCGGACAAAAGACCGATTTTTATTCTGGGGTTGCCGCGCAGCGGGACGACACTGGTTGAGCGGATCCTGTCTTCCCACAGTGGTGTTTATGCCGCGGGTGAATTGAAACAATTTGCGTTGACGTTAAGTCAGGCAGTGAGGGAGCAGGCGGGAACGCCGGTCGATCGACTGCAGGGTGTTGAAGTGTCTCGACAGCTGGATTTTTCCAATCTGGGTGAACGCTATCTACAGGCCTGTGATGAATTCCGCAGGGAAGCAGGAGATCGGCGTTTTATCGATAAAATGCCGCTGAATTTTCTCTACTGCGGCCTGATCCAGAAAGCCCTGCCTGAGGCGCAGATTATTGAGTTGGTCAGACATCCACTGGATGTGTGTCTGGCAATGTACAAGCAGCGCTTTGTTGGCGCCTATCCTTTTTCCTATTCGCTCGAAGAGACGGTGGCCTACTATCTGGCCTACCGGCGGTTGATGAATCATTGGCACAGAATAATGCCGGGTAAGATTCATCGGGTGATTTATGAAGATCTCGTTGCCGATCAGGAAAACTGCAGTCGACAACTCGTGACAGCCTGCGGTCTTTCCTGGGAAGAAGAATGTCTTAATTTTGCCGCAAACCCTACCGCCTCAACCACCGCCAGTGCGGTACAGGTGCGTCAGCCCATGTATCGTTCATCTATCGACAAGTGGCGCCACTATCGCGATCACCTGCAGGTTTGTATCGATGCACTGAACGAAAATCCGGATCTATGGAACGAGTCTGGACGTTACTCGTTGGACTGACCGATGAATACGACCGGGGACAGCCTGCTGTTAAAAAATGCGCGCATCATTGATGGTATTGGCGGGTACGAGCCATCGCTTTCCTGTGTACGCGTTCGCGACGGGTTGATTGACCAGATCTCATTCGGATCAGTACTGGAGCCGCTGGACGATGAACTCTGTATCGATCTCAAGGGCTACTGGCTGTTGCCCGGACTGATCGACTGTCACGCTCATCTTGCTGCCGTTGAATACGAGTTGGAAAAGCGACTGACGACACCGGCCAGTCTCAGTCATTTCCGAACAGCGAAAAACCTAAAGCGAACGCTGGATGCGGGTTACACAACGGTGCGCGAGGCGGGCGGAATTGATCTTGGGATCAAGCGTGCGCTGGAGGAAGATTTGATTCCCGGGCCACGTCTGCTGGTGTCTCTGGCGATTGTGACGCAGACCGGTGGGCTCTGGGATCTGCATCTTGGCGCAGGCGCGCATCTGGATCTGTCAGGCATTCAACCAGAGGTGGTGCGTTACAGTCGTCGCAGCGGTGATCTGATCGATATGGCCCGCCAGTTACTCCATGAAGGCGCCGATCTTCTGAACATCCACACCAGCAGCAGTCTGCACAAATCACCGAAAGACCCATTGCGCCCCATGTTTACGGAGTCGGAGATTTCGGCATTTGTTGCGGAAGCTCACCGTGCGGGAAAACGTGTGATGGCTCATGTGGATGGTGGGCCTGGAGTGGCCAATGCCATCCGCAGTGGCTGCGATACCATTGAGCATCCCTACCAACTCAGTGATGAGGATATCGATCTGTTGCTGAACCATGACTGTTGGTTGGTGCCAACACTGAGCTGCAACGCCGGCATTTTAAAAACCGTCGCTGAGGATCCCGATGCAGGTGTACACGCGTCTGCCCAGCTCGCGGCAGAACAGATTCTCGCCGTTCACCAGGAGGGGTTTCGTCGGGCACTGGCGGCGGGTGTGAAAATCGCGGCTGGCTCAGATTCCTATGGGCATTTTCAGGGCGAAAATGCCTGGGAGCTGTCGTTGATGGTCGAGCAGGGCATGTCGGCAATGGGGGCTCTTGTGGCCGCCACCGGAGATGCTGCCAAATGCTTAGGGTTGGAGCATCATATTGGCAGCATTGGTGTGGGTAAATGCGCAGACTTGATTGCCATTAAAGACAGTCCACTGTCGGATATACAGGTGCTACGCAATCCGGCCAAAATCGCACTCATTCTACAGCAGGGACGTGTTTACAAGTCCTTGTTTCCAACCGTCTACTAGTACTGATTTTCGTTATGTTTCCTTTGACTCAATTTAATAATTTTCCTAGCTCAATGCCATTTTCAGAGAGCGAATATCAGCAACGCCATCAACGGGTGCGTCAAAGAATGGCTGAGGATCGTTTGGATTTTCTCTATGTGACCGACCCGGCGAACCTGTGTTATTTGACGGGGTACGGTGCGAGTTGGTATCCACCTCGGTTGCCTGTCGGTCTGCTATTGGCCGCTGATCGTGAAGAGGTCTATTTCTTTGATTGGGATCGTCACGAGGACTTCGTAGCGCGCAATGCCTGTTACAGTGAGGTTGGTTTTATGGCGTACGGAGATTTCATTCAGCCTTTGCTTGACGTGATTGCAGCTGATTCGAAATCCTCGTTGACCATAGGTCTTGAATGGCAGAGTCAGTCCCCTAATGGCGCAACATTGAAGCAATTGGCTGACGGGTTGATATCCTCGGGTCTTCAGGTCATTGACGCCGATCGTCTGGTGGATGATATCCGCTTATACAAGTCGCCTGAGGAGCTTTTGGTAATTCGGCAGGCTGCTGCCATTGCCGATCGAGCAATGAACCGTTTGGCCGATGACATTAGACCGGGAATGACAGAACTGGATGTTTCCGCTCGGCTGACGGGCTTACTGATTGAGGAGGGGAGCGGTTACGCTGCCACTCCCGTATTGGTAGCGTCTGGTGACAATGCCTGGTGTGAAACCCACAGTTTTCCGTCCCAGCGTCAGCTGCAATTTGGCGATATCGTCTCCGTTGATTGTTGTGCAACGGTACATCATTACCATGGGAATTTGGCTCGGACCTTTGTTCTGGGGCAGGACAAAACGCTGGCAGGTGCACAGCTGGACGTTGCCGCAGAAGCGATGCCGCTGCTGCTAAAGGCCTCCGTTGGAAGTAATCCCAGTCATTGTCTTGAAGAGGTGCAGGCTCGCGTGGAAGCTGAAGTACCCAGCGAATGTATCTGGTGGATTGGTGGCTATTCGCTTGGAATCGCATTTTCCCCCAGCTGGGTTGGCCACGCGTATCTGGCGAATGAGGGCGTTCGTAAGCATGCGTTGCAGCCCGGGTTTGTTTCCAATATTGAAATCGTGTTTGGCAATCGCGAACAGGGTTACGAGGCGCAGGTTATTGATACGCTTGTCGTGACGGAAGAGGGGCTTGAGCTTCTGTCAGGCTTGCCCAGAAGATTGGTGTGCATTCCCTGGGTGGAATAGTCAGAGCATCAGGCGGAAAAGGTGGCCTCTTCCCAAACCGGTTTTGCGGTCCCGGGTCATTTTGATAAATCCGGCGTCGGTGCAGGCATCCGGCTGCTGCATACAGTCCAGAAAGCGCAATGCGAATTGGGCAATATCAAATTGGGTAGAATTCAACGCAGTTTCTTCAATCACTAAGCCAAGGTCGTCATCGAGATTTAGTGGCGTTTGCTGCATGTCTTCCCATGATTCGCTGGTGGCCAGGCGCGAGATGAGGTTTTCATTTAGTGTTATCGTAATGTGCTGGTTTCTGCCGTGGCTGGCGCCAATAAAGAGCTCCTTGTCCTCACTGACAGGAAAAGGGTCTTCTCCCCAAAGAAATGGTGCGTCTTCTGGTTCTTGAGCGGGCTCTGGATCCAGCTGACACAGTTCGTTTTCCAACCGCTGTCGGTCGCTTGCCGTTCGCCAGGCGACGATCATACCGGTAATTTCAGTATCGCCAAATACACAGCCTGCGGGCAAGGCGATCATCCAGTGAGAACCCTCTATGTGATCAATACTGAGGTCTTCATTGAGGCTACGATGAGAGAGTGCGGTTACCTGTTGTACTGAGGAGGGCAGATACACACGTGGCGCATCGAAAAATGGTCGCTCATCTGCCAGTAGCGGTAAGGCCGCTTGTAAATAGATGAGCTCAGATGGGGATGTAGCCAAATTCCCCGACAGCATACGGGCATAACTTTTTTGCCACGGGTCGTTGTTGGCCTTTGCGAAGGCAGCTCTCTGGCTGAAATCGGTGGTTTTGAGTCCGTCGAGGATGCGCTGGCGAACGAACTGATAGATGGTGGTTGAATGGAAACCGTAGAGCGTAAAGCTGGCCAACTGTATCTCCCTGGCGTGATCTGCGCTGGGTCCTGAACTTGGGGTTTTTGTTGAATAAACCTGAGCCTCTCACGGTGGAGGCCATTAAAAAATAGTCAGCCAGAGGCTTATCTGTCAACCAAATGCCTCGGTAAGTTGAACAATTGACCGCGTAGTTTTAGTTGCGTTCACGATTACTTGACAGGCCGAAGACGCTCGTTTCCGAGCCAGGTTCTGCTCGGCGAAAACAGACGACAGTCGAAACTTAACTGCCTGTTAAAGCAATTGCTGTCGAAAGGCCACCAGACTTGCGGTTACCGCAACGTTTAACGATTCCACATTGTTTTGCATGGGGATGCTGACTTCGGCATTGCACAGGCGAGTCACCTCTGGTGAAACGCCCTCGGTTTCATTGCCGAGAATAAAAATATTTCGCCCACCTGCAGGCAGCTGTCCGAGTTGCTGCGACGCATCGGCATCGAGGGTATAGATATTGGCACCTGCCTGACGGAAATCTTTGAGCGCCGTTGTCAACTGCGAACAACGCAGTATTGGGGCGCGAAATAAGGTTCCAGCGCTGGCTTTGATCACCAGGGCGTCAAGCCGTGCACAGCCTTTTTCTGGCAAAAGTAAGCCCTGTGTACCCGCGGCACAGATGGAGCGAACGATCATGCCGAGGTTTTGTGGATTGGTCACTCGATCCAGTGCAATGATATCCCAGCTGTCATCTGGCGCCGAGGTTATAAAATCTTGGTAATCACAAAATGCCGGGCAGTGTATATCCAGCGCGATTCCCTGGTCTTGCTTTCCATTGCGGGAAATTCGCGACAGTGCCTGTCGGTCATGGTATTGAATGTCGACGTTGCGTTGTTCGGCCAATGCGCAGATCTCTTCGAGTACTGCTGCTGAGCGATTGCTGTCGGCGAGGTGCAATCGATAGGGGGTTAGGTTTTTATCTGACAGGGCTTCCTGAACGGGTTTGCGCCCATAAATGGTGAGAATATTCTTGAGAAATCGCTTTTTCGCTCGGTAGGCATCACTGTCGGTTTGGGTCATGGGTCTTTCGGTGTCAGAATCTGTTGTAAGTGTTGTTGAGCGTCTTCGGACAATCCCTGATCTTTGGCAACCTTAAGCGTGCGCCGCCCCATGATTTGGTAAATTTCCGCCAAGGCTGGTGCAATTGCCTGCAATGAATGCAGCTGATGCGCGACGGTATCTTTGTCGCCGCGCGAGATGGGGCCCGTGAGCGCGTCTGCGGGTGTGCGTCTCAGTGCGTTGTCGACCGTTTGATGCACGATGGGCATCAGAATCTCGCTGGCTTGATTTTCTGGTACACCGGCGAGGGAAAAACACTCGAGACTGGCATCCAACAAGGCTGTCAGATAGTTGCAGGCGATCACTGAGGCAGCGTGGTAAACGGTTTTGTCGTCAGTATGTATTGGGAACATACGTCCGCCAACCCGCTCAAACGCAGGCACTAATAATGTCAGCGCATCTTCGTTGCCTTCATAGGCGCAAAAGGTCCCCTTAAAAACGCCGACAGATTTCTCTGGCGAGGCAAAGCTGTGGATTGGGTGCACACTGGCGAGTTTTTGCGTATGTCGCTGCAGGGAGTGAAGCACTTTGCTGCTCAGTGAGCCACTGCAGTGAAACACCGTGGTTTCAGGGCGAATCAGTCGAGTGGTTGCCAGCTGCTCTGCAATTTTCTCAATTTCACCGTCTGGCGTGGCAATCAACCAGGCATCGGCAACCGTCATCGCGTCGAGATCAGCGACGGCTTCCCCATAGCCGATAAATCGGCGCGCAGCTTTTGCCCGGCTGAAATTACTGGATAAAATCTGTTGCAGGCGAAACTGACCGTTCAGGCGCCACAAGCGAGTCATGGAGCACCCCAGGCGACCACCGCCTATGAGATTGAGTGTCAACATACGTCAGACAAATCCTGCGTCAGGTAGACTCGTGGTAGGGGGTAGTTTGGCAGATCGCTCGATAGCGGCCAACGGTTTCGGACAACCCGTAGTGGAGCGCATCGACAGTCAGTGCGTGACCGATGGATACCTCTAACAGTGCGGGTAGGTGACGAAACTTCGGAAGGTTTTGCAAATTTAGGTCGTGGCCGGCATTTAATCCGAGCCCGACATCGCGAGCGACGATGGCGGCGTTAAAATAGGTGTTGAAGCTGGCTTCCTGGGCATCTGTGCCAAAGGCTGCCGCATAGGGGCCGGTATAGAGTTCGATGCGCTCGACGCCCAGCTCTGCCGCAAGTCGAATCTGCTCTGGATCGGGATCCATAAACAAGCTGATGCGACAGTCCCAGTCGTGCAGCTGGTCAATGATGGGGCGTAGGCGGGCTGCCGCGTCACGCAGGTCAAATCCGTGATCCGACGTCAGCTGAGACTCGGAATCAGGCACCAGCGTGCATTGATCTGGCCGGGTTTCTTTCACCAGCTCCATAAAACCCGGATAGCTGCCTTGGGCACCCGCAAACGGATTGCCCTCAACGTTGAATTCGATTCCGGCTAAAGGTTTAACGAGCTTTGCGAGAGAGCGCACATCGTCAGGACGAATATGGCGCTGATCTGGCCTCGGGTGGACGGTAATGCCATCGGCGCCAGCCTGCAGGCAGATTTCGGCGTGCTGACAGACATCGGGAAAGTTGCCCTCGCGAGAGTTACGCAATAGGGCGATTTTGTTGAGATTGACGCTGAGCGCCGTTGTCGCTGAATCAAAAGTCATAAAGAGGTCTAGTCGCTGCCGCGGTCGACGTTCACGGAGAGTATGCGGATAGGCAGGTCAGGGGCCTCATTCCGATATTTTCCTATGGGCTCTGCGGCAATTTTTTCCAAGGTTTCCATGCCCTCAACCACTTCGCCGAACACGGTATAGCCGGGCTCATCTTTTTCGGCATCCAAATGGGGATTGGTCGCCAAGTTTACGTAGAACTGGGACGTGGCGCTGTCGGGATCTGGCATACGGGCCATGGCAACAGTTCCGCGCAGGTTTTTCAAGCCGTTGTTCGATTCATTCACAACCGGGTCACGGGTTTCTTTACTGACATAGTCGAAGGTTAAGCCTCCACCTTGAACAACAAACCCAGGTACTACACGGTGAAAAATCGTTCCGAGATAGAAGTTGTCATCGCAATACTTGAGGAAGTTTGCCACTGTAGCCGGCGCTTTATCTGGAAACAGCAGCAGTGTAAAACTGCCCAAATCGGTTTCGAAGGTGACCTCAGGTTGAATCGCAGGCGCTTCTGACGATTCTTGGCAATAACCTGCCGCTGCCAGGCAGAGACCCGCCAACAGCAGGATGACGTGCTGTCGCAGCGTCTTCACGTTTAGTTGGCCCATTCGGAATATCCCCGCCGAAAACGAACTCGGGGTAAGATAATCGCGATGATGACGCCGAGCAACACCGCCCCCGCACCGTACACAAAAAAGGTATTGCGGGAGTCGCCTTGAAGTCGGGCGTTTTCAGCTTTAACCACATCCAGTTCGGTTTGAATTAACTGATGATCGTGCAGTAATTGTTGGTGGCGTTCGTTAAGATTCACCGCACCTTCAGAAATTTCCTGTAACTCTGTGTAACTGGTCTGGAGTTCAGTTGCTGCATCGGTACTGGCATTAAGCTCTTCGCTGAGGCGTTGTTCTTCCTCTCGAGCACTGGCCAGTTGCTCGCTCAATTCTTTGTTACGCAGTTTCAGTTTATCGATTTCTGCCTGCACCTGCGCCAGCCGTTGGTTGGCTGTCGGAGTGTTCATCAGGTGTTGGTTTTGCACAAAACCGACTGTGCCCCCTTGGGTTTGAACTTTGCTCCAACCACTTTGCGCATTTTCGGAAACCAGTGTCAGGCGAGTACCTGTGCGGAGATTGCTGATAATACGATGCTGCATACTTTCTCCTGTCCGCATGGGCACAAAGAACGAATCGGCAACCCAGCGCTCTTCCGCCCGAACCTGCATGGACAGCAAGCTGGAAAGCATTAACAGGGGCAGGGTAAATTTGATAAGCAGTTTTGACATGGATTTCTGTTGGTGGCTAGGGGGTAAAATGACTCCGGCGAACAGTGAAAAGCGTGTTTGGCCGGGGGCCGCTGAGAGCTGGGATCAGGGCAAAACCTTCTTGAACGGTTTGACAATGACATTCGCGTAGACACCGGCATCCATGTAAGGGTCGGCGTCGGCCCATTGTTGCGCCGCGTCGAGAGAGTCGAACTCAGCGACGACCAGGCTGCCGGTAAAGCCGGCTGAGCCCGGATCTTCGGAATCCGTGGCGGGATGCGGGCCTGCAATAAGTAGGCGACCTTCTTCTTTCAATGCCTGTAATCGCGCGAGATGCGCGGGGCGTACACTTTGGCGGCGCTCCAGGCTGTTGCTGACGTCTTCACTGATAATGGCGTAAAACATAGATAATTCCGTAGTCAAAATGGGATTTTGCCGTCAATGAGGTGTTTTCACTAGACATTGAGCAAAATGTCTTCCAAGTCCAGTTGAGTGAGTTGTTTAATGCGGCGAAACAGATAGAACAAAGCCAGCATCATAACCATCGTGGCTGGCAGGGCGATCACAGGAAAGCTCAACGCCGTCATCTTACCTAATTCAGCATTGTAAGCCTCTGTTCCCGGCGGGCTCACGAGAAGGTATTTCGCCAGCGCGTAGTTGAGAACCGAAGAGAGAAAAAACGAGGCAGCGACCAGATAAGAAGCCGTATTCAGGGCATTGGCAAACGCGGTTTGATTGCCGTGGGCTTCCAGTGCGGCAGCGACTCTGTCCACTTGTAGAATTTTGTCATTGTAGATGAACGTGCGTACCAGTGGGTATTTGGTTTTCATCGAGATGACGGTCGCGAGACCAATCAGGGCGGGGATCGCCGCCTCTTTGATCGCAATGTATTTGGGGTCGAGTTCCAGCAGACTGATACCGCCGGTCAAAAAGATGCTGATCACTCCCAGTGCAGAAAACACGTTCAATTTGCGGGTCACGCGGAAATCGTTTAGCCCGTAAAGGATGGGAAAGGCGAGTGCTACGACGATAGCCCAGCGCGCCCCAAGGTAGTTTTCACTGCTAAACTTGGTAAGAATGATCGTTGGTAAAACGATATTCAGAGTGAGGTTCAGCAGTAGACTTTCGCGCTTGGGTTGATTTACTGCTTGTGTCATTTCCGGGCTCAAGGATACTATCTGATTAATGATTGACCAATAATAGGGCGGTCTGATGCAGGAAGGGATTTATACAGTTTCCTGCAACAATTAAAAGAGCCAGAAGCAAAACTTTCCAGAAAAAGTTCCTCAACCGTCATTTTTGCCTGCCGTAAATTCACAGAGAGAGATTTCTTGTACGACCTGCACTGCCACAGTAACTGTTCCGATGGCTCTCTCGAGCCAACCGCGCTGGTTAACCGAGCCCATGACATGGGGGTTACACATCTTGCTCTCACAGACCACGATACCTTAGCTGGGCTGCCTGAAGCGCGGCAAGCGGCCGATACTTGCGGAATATCTTTGATCTCTGGCATTGAGCTTTCCTGCTGCTGGAAGGGGATGACCATTCATATGGTGGGGTTGGCCGTCGATTGTGACGCTCCAGTGATTCAGGCTGCGGTGCAGCGGCAGTTAGATGCTCGACTGGAGCGAGCTGAAATGATCGGGCAACGCCTCGCTCGGTTGGGGATCCCTGACAGTTACGCAGGCGCGACTCAACTGGCTGGAGACAGTGTGATTGGTCGGCCTCATTTTGCCCGCTACCTGGTGGAAAAAGGTTTGGTTAAGGATACTCAGGCGGCCTTTAAGCGTTATTTGGGCGCGGGCAAACCGGGGGATGTGAAGCAGCAGTGGCCGGAAATAGGCGTTGCTGTCGAGTGGGTTCGACAGTCTGGTGGTATTGCCGTGCTGGCGCATCCCGCTCACTACAAGTTAACGTTGACCAAGTTGCAGCGTTTGCTTTCTGAATTCAAAGAGGCCGGAGGGATGGCGATGGAGGTGTGTTCCGGCCGTCAGGCTGCGGATATCACGCAGAAGATGGCGACTCTGGTCACGCGGAACGAGATGATGGCGTCGACCGGTAGTGATTTCCATGAACCGGGTGTGGCGGGGAATGAACTGGGCTGTCAGCCCGCACTGCCGGATTCTTGTACGCCGGTGTGGTCATTCTGGGAATCCGCATCGAATTGATGCATGCCATATTTGCTGCGGAAAAAAATCTGTTCTGGCGGTTAATTCATCGTCGTTTGTTTTATACTTGCTCGCCAGAGGCACAAAGGATATTGTCGCGCCTGAAATGATCGGGTCGCCGTGAGGCGCTCACATAACCGGCAGGAAGCCGGAAACAACCCGTACTGAGAGGCTCACAGTGGCACAGTTCTTCCAGATTCATCCGGAAAATCCCCAGGTTAGGCTCGTCCGCCAGTCCGTAGAAATTCTACGTTCAGGTGGCTTGATCGCCTATCCAACCGATTCGGCATATGCCTTAGGGTGCCAGATGGGTGACAAGGCAGCTCTCGAGCGTATGCGAACCGTACGGCGGTTGGAAAAGGATCATAACTTCACTCTATTGTGCAGGGATCTGTCAGAGTTGGCGACCTACGCGCGCGTGGACAACACTGTTTTTCGTGCACTGAAGGGACTCACGCCCGGACCATTCACATTCATTTTAGAAGGCACGTCAGAAGTGCCAAAACGCGTGCTTCACCCCAAGCGCAAGACCATCGGGATGCGTGTTCCGGATAACGCGATTGCTCTCGCGCTCCTGGAGGAGCTCGGAGCCCCCTTAATGTCGACGACGTTGATTCTACCCGGTGAATCAGAGCCGATGACCGATCCCTATGACATTCGTCTGACATTGGAGCACCAGCTGGAACTTGTCATCGATGGCGGCTATTGTGGTATGGATCCCACAACCGTCATCGATATGTCTGCAGAAACACCTGTGATCGTGCGACAGGGTTGTGGCGATGCCAGCAGTTTCGTGCAGTAACTTCCGGGTAATCTGGCCGGATGAGCCATAAAGAATCCGGTCCACCGTTGTCTTCGCTGTTGTTTAGCAACGTTTTTATGGCAGCACTCAATCATATTCTGACTTGGTTCAATCTGTGACTAATGACGTCAAAGCTGTGACTGAAGAAAATTCTTACGACGAGACGGAGACGTCTAAAAGCCCAGAAACCTCGTCTGAGCAAGAGGGCTCTGCACAAACGGAGGCTTCTACCCAAGCCGATGCCGTCGCGTCTGGAAAAGAGGTTGACGTGTCGAATCCCTCACGTCCAGCGCTCGCTGTTGTTCGTGGGCAGGCAGTGACGGAGTTGCCGAAAGACCTCTACATTCCTCCCCATGCATTGTCGGTCATTTTGGAAGCCTTCGAAGGACCGCTCGACCTGCTGTTATACCTGATTCGAAAGCAAAATCTGGACATTCTCGATGTTAATGTTGCCCAGATTACCCATCAGTATGTTCAGTATGTTGAGATGATGGAGGCCATGCATTTCGAGTTGGCTGCCGAATATTTGGTTATGGCCGCTATGCTGGCGGAAATTAAATCCCGCATGCTGTTGCCGCGCAGCGTCGAGGAGACTGACGACGAAGAAGATCCCCGTGCGCGCTTGATTCAGCGACTGTTAGAGTACGAGCGGTTCAAAAACGCTGCGGAGGATATCGATCAGCTGCCACGCATGGGGAGAGACACTCAGCAAGCCAGTGTGCAGCCGCCGGATCGCAATATCGGCCGTCCAGACCCAGACGTTGAAATGAAGGAGCTGCTCTTAGCGTTGTCAGAGGTCCTGCGTCGGGCTGACATGTATGAAAGCCACCACGTCGAGCGGGAAAAACTCTCTACCCGCGAGCGTATGGGGCAGGTATTGGATCGTTTGCGAGGTCGACAGTTTATGCCCTTTGTCAGTTTGTTCTCAATTGAGGAGGGGCGTTTGGGGGTAGTCGTGACCTTCCTGGCCGTGATGGAGCTGATCAAGGAGCAGCTGGTCGAGATCGTGCAAAACGAAATCTTTGGACCCATTCACGTCAAGGCGCGCACTGAGGCCGCGCCGGAATAAGCGAATCACTATGTCATACGATAAAGAACTCCTCGCGAGTATTGTGGAAGCGGCGTTGCTCGCGGCGGCGCAACCATTGAACAGTGAAAGGCTCTTAGCCCTGTTCGAAGAAGAAGAATTGCAGCCAACCAAAGAAGAAATTCTTGAGGCCATCACCGAGCTGCAAACCGACAATCATTATCGGGGTATTGAGCTCAAAGAGGTTGCCAGCGGCTGGCGGTTTCAGGTGCGCTCGGGCACTGCGCGCTGGGTGAATCGCCTGTGGGAAGAAAAGCCTCAGAAATATTCGCGGGCACTGCTTGAAACCTTAGCGTTGATCGCCTATCGCCAGCCGATCACGCGGGGAGATATCGAAGATATTCGAGGTGTCAGCGTCAGCTCCAACATTATCAAAACGCTGACTGAGCGTGAATGGGTTCGCGTCGTCGGGCACCGAGATGTACCCGGACGGCCTGCGCTCTACGCGACAACGCGACAGTTTCTCGACTACTTCAATTTGAAAAACCTCGAAGATTTGCCCACTCTGAGCGAATTGGCGGACGGCATGGACGAGTCCGATGATGTCACCGATGTCGATTCAATCGATACAGAGGCCAATGCGGAAGGGCAGGTGGACGATCTTTTCGCAGATGGGGAAGAGGCACCGCAAGGCTCTGATGATCAGCCTCCGCGTCGGGCCGCGTTAAAGCTGGTTACGGAAAACGGCGTGGAGGTCGGCCACCGTAACGAAGAATCTCCTCGGTCGTCATCCGGCGAGATCGACATTGCACAGCTAGCCCAGGAAATTATTTCCTCGTCGCGCAAGCCTGACGTGCCGACAGAAGAATCTTCCGCAACAGACGCTGACGATGCTTCGCCGTCGCCAACCAATCAAGACCAACAGCACACAGAGGAAGATGATGACACGCCCTCTGAGCGCGAAGAGACATAAACTATGAACGATAAACAATCGCCGGGAGATGAGAAATTATCGCCAGGAGATGAGAAATTGCAGAAAGTCCTGGCCAGAGCTGGGGTCGGATCCCGGCGTCAGATGGAAAAGTTGATTGATGAAGGTCGGGTCAAAGTTGACGGACGCGTCGCCACTTTGGGGGATCGTATTACCATGACGGCGAGTGTCTCGGTTGACGGACACAAAGTGGCGCTAAAGGCGCCGGACAGTCAGCGATTGCGGGTGCTGTTGTACAACAAGCCTGAGGGAGAGATCTGTTCTCGCTCTGACCCCGAAGGCCGGCCAAGTGTTTTTGATCGGTTGCCGCCAATTAAAGGCGGACGTTGGGTTTCTGTGGGACGTCTCGATTTCAATACCAGTGGCCTACTGTTGTTTACCAACGATGGAGAGCTCGCGAATAAAATCATGCATCCTTCGGCGAACATCGATCGGGAATATCTGGTGCGGATTCAGGGACGGGTCGATGACACGATGAAGCAAGTTCTGCGGGAAGGCGTATTGCTGGATGACGGCATGGCCAAATTTACCGACATTGTTGAGGGTGCTGGAGAAGGCGGTAGCAACCGTTGGTTTTATTGCGTCATTATGGAGGGGCGCAATCGAGAAGTTCGTCGATTGTGGGAATCCCAGGGCGTTAAAGTCAGTCGCCTCAAGCGCGTGCGCTACGGCAATGTGTTCATTCCCTCCCATGTAAGAGCCGGGCAGTGGGTCGAGCTGACCGATAAAGAAATTGCAGAGCTTTGTGCCACCGCCGGGTTAGAAAGACCTAATGCGCCCCAGGCAACCCGGCAGGAAGCGCTAAATCAAACTCGCCACCGGGAAAAGCTGCGCAACAAAGGCAATGCGAAAAAACGTCGGCGGACCTGATCAGGCCGCCGTAATAATGCGATCGCGTCCTGCCTGCTTTGCCTGATACATGGCAGTATCGGCACGCTGGAAGAGGCTGGTCGCGTTGTCTGAATCCTGGTATTGCGCAATACCAATGCTGGCAGTAACTGAAATTGGATCCGATGGCATACTGAACTGGTCCGAATAAATTCTCGCGCTGATTCGATTGGCGATTACCATCGCGCCTTCCATATCTGTCTTGTGCAGCAGCAGCACAAATTCTTCACCGCCGTAACGAAACGCCAAATCGCTCTGGCGAATACTCTGGCGAATGGCGTTCGCGGTACTTTGCAAAACCAGGTCGCCTTTATCGTGGCCCCAGCGGTCATTGATCGACTTAAAATGATCCAGGTCGATAACCACCATCGTTAGCGGTCGCTGATGCCGTGCAGCCAGGGAAATCTCCCGGATGGTCGCCTCGGTCATGGCCTTTCGATTTCCCAATCCGGTAAGTGGGTCGCGCAGTGATGCTTGTATCGCCTCGCGGTAGAGTAGCGCGTTACGAAGCGGGAAATAGATGACCGTCAGTTGGTGCTCGAGTATCGCAAGATCGACTTCTGTAAATCGTTTTTTGCGAGAGATGGTCAGCTCGCCGAGATCGTCGTTTGCCGTTTTTAGGCGGTAGTTCACTTTGTGCGTGGCAGATCGACCAAACTCTGCTCGAAAGCCAACCTGTTCATGTTCGTAACAGAGGCCATCAAACGGCACAACTTTCAGCAGCTGCTGATGCAGGGCAGCCAACATGGGTCTTAGTTCCAAATGACGTTGCAGGTTTTGGCTGAGCTGATAGCAATTGAACAAAAACTGTTCAGAGCTTAACAGAGTATTGACAGCGTTCTGCGCGGCCTTGGCAGACAGGCTGTGGCTGGTTCCAATTGAAGTTGCCATAGGGTGTCCAGTAACTATTACGTGTTTTGACTGTCTCTGGCAGCGGAAGCTGATCAGAAACTGTTCGTTTAAGATGTTTTAGCGAAAACTGTGCCAGTCTTTTTTCTTCAATATTCACCAATAAAAACAATGCGTTACAATTCATTGGAGTCAAGGCGGCAAAATCTGGGTCAAAAACCTGTCGACCTTGGCGGCAACGCCAGAGGCCAGATGTTGCCACCGTCAAAATGCAGACGGACTTAACGGGTGGAGGTAAACTCTCCGTCCTTGGTGGTGAGAACCGGTATTGAAGGCGTGGAGAAGGGAAGGCGGAAATGATCTTCAAATTTGCGGGTAACTGGGGTTTTTGGGCTCCGGCGATGGCATTATGGCTCACCGCGCTGGCGGTGTCCGCGGTGAAGTCGCCCTGGCGATTACTGTTCAGCCACCCTTTGCGCAAACATATGTTCGGCGCGAGCGTGATTGCGCTTGCGCTCTTTTGGCAGTTACAGGTAGATATTCCCCATCTGCTGGCACTTCATCCGTTGGTGATGATGTCGACCACGATGGTTTTTGGGCCGGCGCTGGCGGTGTGGGTCGGCAGTCTGGCAGTAGGTTTGGCCGTTATTCTCAGTGGAAGTCCCTGGGAATATATGCCTGTACAGGCCTTCGTCAATGTATTGACGCCGGTGGCTGCTGCGACCTTTGTGCTAGCCGTTATTGACAGAATTCCCGAGCGAAACCTATTTGTTTACATGCTTGGTGGGGGATTCCTTGGCGCCATGGTCACCGTGTTGTGCATGGGGGGCGTTGCGTGGCTCTATCTCTGGTTTTTTGGGCCAGATCCGCTTTTGGTATCCTTCAGTGATAATTATTACCTGACGTTACTGATGATGTTTCCAGAAGGCTTTATTAATGGCGCGTTGATTACTTCATTAACGGTACTCAAACCAGAATTGGTCAAGACGTATGATGACCAAGTGTATCTGGGTGATCCCTAGAGCCGTCATCATCATCGATCAGTGCAAATTCTTCTTCCGCAGAAGGCAGAGTAATGGTTACGACTAAGCCGCCCGCTGAGATATTTTTGGCAAAAATACTGCCACTGTGCAGAACCACGGTTCGCTTCGCGATCGCCAGGCCCAGACCATAGCCACCACTTTTACGACAGCGCGCTTCGTCGGTGCGATAAAAAGGCTCGAAGATGTCCTCGAGCTGATCCTCTGGCACGCCTGGTCCGGAATCGGTCACATTAATCTGCCAACTGTTGGGTTTGCAGCGCTGCAAGGTCACTTTTACTTCTGAATCGTCTGAGGTGTAGCGCACGGCGTTGCGAATCACGTTGCCAAAAACGCTATTCAGAGAGTTGCCGCGGGTGTGAACCAGAGCCTCTGCTATGCCATCGGTACGTACCAGTTTTACACCGCGTTGCTCAGCTTCTTCATCGAGCGTGGAGATAATGACGGAAAGCATACTGCTGATGTCGACAACATCAACCAGTTCCCAACTGTCTTGCGCGGTGAGAGGCAGAGACAGAATGTTAGAGATCACGTCGTTGAGGTAGTCCGCTGCTTTTTTGATTCTGTCGAGTTCATCGGTAATTTCGGTGTTTGCTCTTTGTTGAGCAATTGCCAAGGCGACCTGCAATCGAGCCAGGGGAGAGCGAAGTTCGTGAGAGACGTCTTTAATCAGGCGTCTCTGTTCGTCCATGGTTTTCTTGAGTTTGATCACCATGTTGTCAAATGCGCGTCCAAGCTCTGCGATTTCACCCGGACGGTCCCCGAACTTTTCGGCCAGTCGAATATCGAGATTACCCCGTGCTATCTGCTGAGTCGCCTGGGTTAATGTACGAATGTCGCGGGTAAAATAGCGGGCCAGATAGTAGCAAGCGGCTCCACTGGCAAGCAGGCTGAGCAGCAATATGTGCCAGACATTGTTGATGTAGAGGCGCCAGCGGAATGCAGTTTCCCGCGCCGGTGAAAAGACGACCACTCGCATTAATTCGCCATCGCGCAGGGTTATCTGGCGCCCAAATAAGGTGCGATCGCCTCGATACTGACGCACATAGGGCGTTTCTATATCAATGCGAGCTGCAAAGCGGCGAATGGTGTCAGGCAGTTCTCGTCGCAGCAGGTCTTTGCCGTCGGCGTCGATAAAGTAAAAGTTACTGGATGCCCACTGGGGCATCTGCCGCAACGCATCGCGGACTTCGGTGTAGTTGTAGTTGACGGCGTCGGAGACAATTTCCTGCAATAATCTGGCGCCAGGACCATCCAGTTCATCGGTCTCATAGTGAGTGAGGTGTTTGTCCGGCCCGACTCGCATGAAGTGGACGAGAACATTTGAGCCTAGCAAGACCAGAATGGAAACCAGCCAGAAAACCAGAAAAATCTTAACGTAAGATTTACCCATGTTAGGTTCCGGTTGTCGAAAGGGTGTTCCGCTATTGGCGAGTGAGCATATAGCCGGCGCCACGAATGTTGATGATCATGTCTTTGCTGGCGCCCAGCTGGGACAATTTTTTACGGATATTACTGACGTGAACGTCGATGCTGCGATCGTAGGGGGTCAGTTTGCGGTTCAGTGCTTTTTCAGTCAGAGTCTCTTTGCTGATGACATCCCCGGCTTGGCGCATCAATAATTCAAGTACCGTGAACTCAGCGCCTGTCAGCGGAATGGGCTGATCACTGTAAAAGGCAGAATGGCTGCGCGTCTGGATGAGCAGATCGTCAACGCGGATGTCTTCTGAAGCTTTCGCTTGAGGGCGAGCCTCCTCAGAACGGCGCAAAATGGCGCGAAGACGAGCGACTAGCTCGCGCGGGTTACACGGCTTGGGTAGATAATCATCAGCCCCCATTTCCAGCCCGACAATACGGTCGACGGTTTCACCTTTGGCTGTAAGCATTAACACGGGCACTCGCTGGTCCTCGCGAATTTTGCGCAATGCGTCGAGGCCATTCATTCCTGGCATCATGACGTCCAGGACAATCGCATCGTAGGTAGCTTCCGACGCGCGTTGCACCCCTTCGTTGCCGTCATGGGCCAGAGAAACATCGAAACCTTCCGTCTGCAGATATTCTTTTAACAAAAGGCAGAGTTCCTGGTCGTCATCGACTAATAGCAATTTACTCATATGGGGAAAGCGTTCGTGTCTCTACTTCGAGAACAGTTCAACAAGAAACTGTTATTCAGTTTTAAGGGCCTCAGGCGTGGTGCCAAACCTTAGGGGTTTGAGAGGCTACTCGCGTCGCCGAGAAGTTTGCCCGACCTTCTATATTGTAGTCACGGATTTCATTCCGCATCTTACGAATCTTTACGATTTGCAACAGCAAATAAACAATGGCGCCGTAAAAAAGGGGCGGCTATGGCCGCCCGTCGTCAAGTTCTCTTTTAGGCAGTTGCGACCGGCGTCATTAGTTGGGAAAATCCGCGTGCATTTTCACAGTAGAGGTTTCGAGTGGCGAATATAGGTTTGTTCTTTGGTAGTGACGACGGCAATACCGAAGCGGTGGCTTATCGTATCCAGCAGCGCTTTGGTGGAGACTGTGTCGACGTTCACGATATTGCCGATGTGACTCAACTCGATTTTACCGATTACGATCATATTATTCTTGGAATTCCGACGTGGGATTTCGGACAGATCCAGTCTGACTGGGAAGAATTTTGGGAAGACATTTCCGGAATTGACTTTACGGGCAAGACGGTTGCTCTGTACGGACTGGGTGATCAGTTTGGGTACGGCGATTATTTTTTGGACGCGTTGGGGATGCTCTATGAAGTGGTTGTAGCGCAGGGCGCCAGCGTCGTTGGCTTTTGGTCGACAGAAGGTTATGAGTTTGATGCCTCTAAAGCTGCGACCGAAGACGGAAAATATTTTGTTGGTTTGGGACTGGATCAGGATCAGCAGGAATCCCTAACCGCCGCTCGCCTCAATCGCTGGTGCCAACAGGTCGCTGATGAGTTCGAACTGGATGTAACGACGGCGGTTATAGAGGATTAATGCCTCGGACGTTTACTGAGTCTCGGCGATCAGTGTGGCACGCATTGGTGCCGGATGGCCTTCGATTGTTTTGGACGGGTCGTTAGGGGCTAGAAAATTCTCCAGTGAGTGGAACGTCATCCAACGCGTGGCGCGCTGTTCGTCCAAGCTGGTACGATTGATATCAACAGTGCGTACATTGCCGAATCCACATTTTCGTAGCCACGACTCAAGAGTGGGCGCGCTGGGTAAAAACCAGACGTTGTTCATTTGTGCGTAACGTCCTTCGGGAACCAAAACCTGCCCTTCATCGCCTTCGATAACCAAGGTTTCAAGCACCAGCTCGCCACCGGGACGTAAACTGCCGTGCAGCTCTTTTAAATGATCCATGGGGGAGCGGCGATGGTAGAGTACACCCATGGAAAATGTCGTATCAAACGCCCGTAAATTTTCCGGGACGGATTCCATCGGAATTGGCAGAACGTGGACCGGTTGCTCCCCAATCAAATGTTTAATCATAAAAAACTGCACGACAAATCTGGGGGATGGATCAATGCCCACTACCAGACTTGCCCCCATGCCCCGCATGCGCCAACAGTGGTAGCCATTACCGCATCCGACATCGAGCACGCGTCGGCCGGCAAGTGGCGCCAGGTGTGGGGAAATTCGCTCCCATTTCCAGTCGGAACGCCACTCTGTGTCAATGTGGGTGCCGTACAGTTGATAGGGACCTTTGCGCCAGGGAATCAGTGCCTGCAAGCTGGCGGTCAACTGAGTCTGTGTGGCCTCTGGGAGTGATAGGCCTCCCTCGCAACTGAGCTTAACTTCGTTTGCCAATTCGATATGTCCGGGGGCAATATCGGGCATGGCTTCTAATGCATCTAGCCAGCGGGGTAAATCCCCGTAGCGTTTTGTCGAAAGGCCGCTGTCGATTTGGCTCGGCAATATATCTGCCCAGTGAGACAAGTCATGGGCGCGTAGGTCTCTAAACAAGCTCTCGTAGTTGATTTTAGACATCTGAATGGGGCTAGGCTTTAACGGCGATCATTGAGGCAAAATTGAAGCATTGGAACCAGACATCGAAGCTGTCAAAACCAACGTTTTTTAGTCGAGAGCGATGGGATTCCAAGGTCTCGGGTATGAGGACATTTTCAAGCGCAGTACGCTTTTGCGCGATCTCCAAATCGCTGTAGCCATTTGCGCGTTTGAAATTATGATGCAGTTCGATCATCAGTTGATTGTGACTTTTGTCAGCAAAGGTCACTTTTTCTGATAGGACGAGAATTCCGCCAGGGAGAAGTCCGTTACAGATGTTCTGCAACAGTGCCTCGCGCTTTTCAACCGAAATAAACTGCAACGTAAAATTCAGCACGACCAGTGACGCATTCTCTATCGCTTGTTCGCACACGTCACCTTCAATTAATCGAATAGGTGCTTTTTGGTCCTCGGGCGGCAACATATTGCGGCAGCGCTCGAGCATGGCCTGAGACGTGTCTACCGCAATAATTTCAGTGACGCCAGAAGGAGCTCCACGTTGTATGGCGACAGCAGCAGCACCCAACGAGCAGCCCAGGTCGTAACAGCGAGAGCTGTCCCGTCCATATCGTTCCGCCAAATTTGCGATCATGTTGATAATGGTGCCGTAGCCTGGCACTGAGCGCTCGATCATGTCGGGAAAAACAGCAGCGACCTGTTGATCAAATTGGAAGCCGGAGATTTCCGCCAGCGAGTTGGCGTAAATTCTATCTGCAGTAGGGGATGTTGCCATGGAAATTAGACGTCGTTGGAGCATTTGAGGCGCAGGATTTTACCGTTCGATCAAAAGATGAACAAGCTCACACAGGCGATTGCTTGGTTGGCGTAGCATAGTCAGCGAAATACTCAATCTATTGAGCGGATGTATAGTCTATTCTTTTAGTATGAATAAGCTGGGTTGACTTTATGCGTCTACGGGGTGGGCGCATATGGGTGACCAGCACACGCGATCACGGAACCTCGGGAATGACCATACAGGACATTTGTATATTTTTCGCTGTTGCACTTCCTGTGGCGCCAGCCCGTCGGGAAGAGGCCAGGGTATTTTTTCCCTGCAGAGCAGCGTTTCTATGAGTTTTAAAGATTTCTCGGCTCTAAAGGTTCTTGTTGTCGATGACTTTGATAGTTTTCGCAATACTTTGGCGCGGATGTTATCAACCTTTGGCTGCCAAACCGTTCGAATGGCAAGCAACGGTGAGCGGGCTGTCGAGGCTTGCATCAAAGAAACCTTCGACGTCGTCTTGTGCGATTACAATCTCGGCGATGGTGCAAACGGTCAGCAAGTATTGGAAGAATTACGGTTGCGACATCTCTTGCCGACGCAAAGCATCTTTCTGCTGGTCTCTGCAGAAAGTGGCCAGAGTATTATTCTTTCTGCCGTCGATTATGCTCCTGACGGCTATGTCACTAAGCCAATTACCGCTAAAAGCCTACAGCAGCGCCTCGGACGTTTGCTAAAACAGCGCCTGGAAATGGGGGGGTTCTACGAATCTCTCGATTTAGGTGAAAAGAAAAAGGCGATTGCGATTGCTGAGCGAGCAATTAAAAACGAAAGCCGCTACACACCACAGTATCAAAAAGTTCTGGGCGATCTTTATTTGGAGATGGGCCGGATTGAAGAGGCGAAGAATACCTTTGTCAAAGTTCTTGAGGTTCGCCCTCAAGAATGGGCTCAAGTCGGTATGGCCAAGGTTAGGCTTGCTGCTGGCGACGTTGACAAGGCAATCGAATGGCTCGAGAGAATTCTCGCGACCAATCCCTATTGTTTGCAAGCGTACGATGCGCTAGCAGAAATATACAGCAAAGAGAATCGTCAGCAAGAGTTGCAGGATGTTCAGCAACGAGCTGTGGAGAGTTCACCTCTGTCTTTGCCTCGCCAGCTGGCTCTCGCGAAAACGGCGGATGAAAATCAGGATTTGCCCGTAGCTGCACGAGCCTACAGTAAGGTTGTCCGGCTGGGGGCGAATTCCTGTCAGGATGATCCTGCAAATCACCTACAATTTGCCCGCGTCAGCGCAAAGTGGGTTGGGCGAACAGGAGATGATGCAAATGCAGAACTGATCAGCGATGGTTTGAAAGCGTTGAAACGGCTGCAAAAAAATGGGCAGCTGGATGACGATAACCAAATCCAGCTGCATCTCTTGCAAGCGCAATTGTTGGTTGCTCAAGGGAGTGTTGATCAGGCAGAAAACCTCTTAAGCAATTTGGGCGATACGTTGTTGTCTGGAGATTTATCCGCGCAAGCCCGCATCGATGCGTTGGCAGCTTTGAAAAAGCTCGGAAGAGAAGAAGAATGTGATCGTCTGATTGAAAACTATCTGGCTGATTTCAAGGGAGATCAGGAAGCGCTAGCTCTGATTGATCCGTGGCTTGATGAGCCGGTTTCCGATGCCAGCCGAAAAATGGTGACAAAAATTAATAACCAAGGGATTGGCTTTTATCAGGCGAAAAACTACATCAAATCTCTTGAGTGCTTTGATTACGCAGGTCGTCTATTTCCCAATCACCCAGGCGTAAAATTAAATTTAATCCAAGCGCTTATCGGCTGCATGCGCAGCGGTGACGCGCCAGCGGGGTCTGCATCCCGTTGTCAGGGGCTGATCAAACACCTCAGTGAAACCATGCAGCAAGATCACGCCCAGTTTTCGCGCTTTATGCAGCTTCAGCAGATGTTTGCGACCCTGCAGAAAGAAGCAAAATTGCGTCGACATGATGATTAATACACTCAGCGGAATGGGAAGACCATGAATTCTCAGGACAGTAACGACTTCTCACTAATACTGGCGTCTAGCGTCCATGACATGAAAAACTCTCTGGGAATGCTATTGCATTCTTTGGCAGAGATTCTCGATGAAATGACACCGGAAGAAAGTCGGCAGCTCACGCGCTTTGCAACTCTCCAATACGAAGCGTCGCGCATTAATACGGAGCTTATTCAGTTGTTGGCGATCTACCGCATGCAAAATGATCACATGCCTATGCACCAAGAGGAGTGCTATGTGGTGGAGATTATCGAAGATCAGGTTGCGCGGAATGATATGTTGTTTCGTACCCGTGAGCTGGATGTCCGAATCGATTGTGATGAAGATCTCGATTGGTATATGGATGCCGAATTGATCGGTGGTGTTCTTAACAATGTCATGGTCAACTGCGCTCGTTACAGCAAAACACGGTTGACCATTACCGCGCGCATTGTCGACAAGCAATTGGAAATTGTTATCGCTGAAGACGGTGATGGTTACCCTGACTATATGCTCTCTAATCCGGGACTTGAACCCCAGAAAAAGGTCGATTTTTCTCGTGGGAATACCCACTTGGGTCTTTATTTTGCGCAGCAGGTTGCGCAAATGCATGTTGTGGGTGAAAGGCAGGGATTCGTAACGCTGGAAAATGGCGGTGAGCTCGGGGGCGGTGTGTTTACGTTAACGCTACCTTAGCCATAGCTGAATCAGTTTGCCCGCAACTTTATAGATTCTGTACTTGTCGATGTTTATCCTCTCTGTCGGAGGCTTTCTTTTCCGGCATTCAATCGTTACAGTGGGCGCTTGCAAGCCGAAGGCTTGCCAGTGGAGAGCGGATTTATACCAGGATGTACAGGTCAGAATTTCTTAATGTCGCGTTGGATGAGCTGAATTTGCAGGCGATGCGTGCGAGTGGCCCAGGCGGACAAAAAGTAAATAAAACGTCCAGTGCAATTCATTTGCGCTGGGATATTCGGCAGTCTCGTCTACCGGAAAACGTGAAAGAAAAGCTATTGCGTCAACGGGATAGCCGCATCAGTTCCGACGGCGAATTGATCATCAAAGCTCAGCGACATCGCTCCCAAGATAAGAATCGCGATGATGCGTTGCAGCGCTTGGAAGATTTTCTGCGGGCTGGGTTGCTTTGTCAGAAAGTTCGTGTGGATACCAAGCCTACTCGGTCAAGTGTGCGTCGTCGACTCGACAATAAAGGTAAGAAAAGCCAGCTTAAAAGGTTGCGCAGTCGAGTGAAGTCGTCAGAGTTCTAGTGAGTCTAATGAATATCGCCGCCAGCACCGTTTAAATTTCTCTACTGATGTGAGTTCCAATGTATTCGTCCGGGAGCTGCCATCCAAAGCGTCTTTGAGATCTGTCTCCTCGTCTTTGTCTTCGACATAATTCCACCTCGTCATCACGATTCCGCTGACGCCGATTGCCGTCATGGGCGGATTCTCTGCCTCGACTTGCTTCTTTTTTTCGACGCTCCTCTCTTTTTGGCGCTTCGCCTTTGTCCACAGCAGACTCCGAGGAAAGGTTCGAACCTACACGGTTTGATAGCAGGCGATATGCGGTATCCACAGCCTGAAACGTCTCCGCAGCTTGCGGGCAACCGGGATTGCGATCCGGGTGGTAGCGGGCAACCAGGCGGCGATAGGCATACTTTATGTCGGCAAGGCTGGAACCAGGGAATAGATTGAGCCTTCTATAGGCCTCATTTTCCGTCATGGGTTGGAAACCGTCTCAGTGAAGGTGGGCATATTTTCACTCTTTTGGCATTTTATTCGACAAGATCTACGGATAAAAGCTTTCTCTGGGTTAAACGGTAGGCATAAAAAAACCTCCAACGCTGACGCGAAGGAGGTTTTTTGCTGGCCCTCACTATTGAGTGTGGGGCCAGTGCCATTGAGATTAACCCTTGGCTTTTTTCTCTTTGGCCTTGGCAATCACTTCTTCTGCCACTTGGTTTGGGCAAGGGCTGTAGTGAGAGAATTCCATGGAGAACTGGCCGCGGCCAGAGGTCATGGTGCGCAGGTGGCCAATGTAACCAAACATCTCTGAAAGAGGCACATCCGCTTTCACTCGAACGCCAGTAGCACCAGGCTCCTGAGACTTGATCATGCCGCGACGACGGTTAAGGTCACCAATTACATCACCCACATGATCTTCAGGAGTGAACACGTCGACCTTCATAATAGGCTCGAGCAGCTGTGGACCTGCTTTCGGCATTGACTGACGGAAAGCACCTTTGGCGGCAATTTCAAACGCAATCGCGGAAGAGTCAACCGCATGGTAAGCACCGTCATACAATTCGACTTCAACATCCAGTACCGGGAATCCAGCCAGAGGACCTTCAGCCATCATGCCACCAAAACCTTTCTCAATAGCGGGGAAGAATTCCTTAGGTACGTTACCGCCCACAACTGTCGAGGTAAAGGTGAAGCCAGAGTTGGGCTCGCCGGGACGGATGCGGTAATCGATTTTACCGTACTGTCCAGAACCACCAGACTGCTTCTTGTGGGTATAGCTGTCTTCAACCGGAGTAGTAATGGTTTCGCGGTAAGCAACCTGAGGCTGACCAACAATCAATTCAACACCGTAGGTACGCTTGAGGATGTCTACTTTAATATCCAGGTGCAGTTCGCCCATTCCCTTGAGAATGGTTTCGCCGCTGTCTTCATCAGTCTCTACACGGAAAGAAGGATCTTCCGCAACCATCTTGCCGATGGCGATACCCATTTTCTCTGCACCGCCTTTGTCTTTAGGGGCAACAGCGATGGAGATAACGGGATCCGGGAACACCATCGCTTCCAGGGTACAGGGGTTCTTCGGATCACACAGGGTGTGACCGGTCTGTACGTTCTTCATGCCAACGATGGCGATAATGTCGCCGGCTTGAGCATTGGTCAGCTCGTTACGCTCGTCCGCCTGCATTTCCACCATACGTCCAACACGTTCGGTCTTGCCTGTGAAGGAGTTGAGGATGGTATCGCCTTTGGCGAGTTTGCCCGAGTAGATGCGTACGAAGGTCAAAGCACCGAAGCGGTCATCCATAATTTTGAATGCCAGAGCGCGCAGAGGCTCGTCAGCACTAACGATGGCTTTTTCACCGGTTGGATTACCTTCTTCGTCGGTCAGATCCTGTGGATCCACTTCAGTAGGTGAGGGCAGGTAATCAACAACCGCATCCAGAACCAACTGCATACCTTTGTTCTTGAACGCAGAGCCACAGAAGGTTGGGAAGAACGTTAGATCACGGGTGCCTTTACGAATGCAGCGCTTGAGGTCCTCAATAGAAGGTTCTTCACCTTCCATGTAAGCCATCATCAGATCGTCGTCCAGCTCAACAGCGGTTTCGATCAGTTGCTCGCGGTACATGGCAACATCGTCGGCCATGTCGGCAGGGATGTCTTCAATGGTGTAGTTCTCTGGTTGGCCGGACTCGTCCCAGATATACGCTTTCTGAGTGAGCAGGTCGACAACACCCGTAAAAGTGTCCTCGCGGCCAATCGGCAGAACCATAACCAGAGGCTTGGCGCCCAGAACGTTTTTCACCTGGTCGACGACATTCAGGAAGTCGGCACCAACGCGGTCAAGCTTGTTGACGAAGATGATACGGGCGACTTCAGATTCGTTGGCGTAGCGCCAGTTGGTTTCGGACTGGGGCTCAACACCGCCAGAACCACAGAAAACGCCGATACCGCCATCGAGTACTTTCAGAGAACGGTATACCTCAACGGTGAAGTCGACGTGCCCCGGGGTGTCGATAACGTTCAGACGGTGGCCATTCCATTCACAGGTAACCGCAGCGGATTGAATGGTAATCCCACGCTCGGCTTCCTGTTCCATGAAGTCGGTGGTGGACTCACCCTCGTGGACTTCGCCAATTTTGTGGATCTTACCGGTCAGTTTCAGAATACGTTCAGTGGTAGTGGTCTTGCCGGCGTCAACGTGGGCGAAAATACCAATATTTCTGTACGTGGATAAATCAGTCATTGGAAGCCTTCGAAATTTCGGGGTCAAAAAATGCGCGCAATTATACTGGCTTTTCCCCAGAGAATTGAAGAGGGGAAAACCTCCATTTGAAGAAATAGTTACACGTGGCTCGCGGTCAGCGTCATTGTAACGGCAAAACCGCCAAATTTGACGCTTTGGAAGCCCCGTTTATTGCTGATCAGCCCCCGCGGTAGGCGCGGTGAACTTCATCGGCAATGATGGTGATACCCTGGCGAACCTTTTCCCAGGGTTGCGCATAGGAGATCCTCAGGCATTCCCGGCTGTGTTGCCAGTCTTCTTTTAACCCGAGGAAAAAACTCTCGCCGGGTACCACCAGAACCCCACGTGCTTTTAAACGCTGGTAGAGTTGTTGGCTGGATATTGGAAGTCCCTCAAGCCACAACCAGAGGAAGATGGCACCTTCCGGTTTGTGGATATGGAAGGGTAATCCGGCGAGCGACGTGCGCAACGCATCGAGCGTGCGTTCTGCGGCGTGGAGGTAATAGGGGGCAATGTAATTCTGAGACAACGATTGAAGTTCTCCGTTGGCGAACAGTCGATGAATCAGAGACGGGCCGAGAGTTCCTGCAGCCAGGTTGATCACGGTATTGGCGTTGACGAAGGCCTGGATGAGTTCTTCGCTTCCAATAACGATGCCGGTGCGAATACCAGGCAGGCCCAACTTGGAAAGGCTGAGTGCCAAAACGGTGTTTTCATTCCAGAAATTACTGGCACGTGTAAAAAGAATGCCGGGAAAGGGAAGACCGTAGGCGCCGTCTATTATAAGCGGGATCTCTCTCTCTTCGGCGATGCTGCTCAGCTGTGCCAGTTCTTCGTCCGTTATTACGTTCCCCGTAGGATTGGTTGGCCGCGAAATGCTGAGCGCTGCCACATCGTTATCAATCGCCAGTTGGGAGAAGTCGACTCTGTATTTAAATAAATGGTTGGGCAATCGCTCAATGCCAGGGCGAGTAGCGGAAAAAAGGCCTTCGCTAAGGCCAAGATCCCTATAGCCGAGATACTCTGGGCTGACCGGAAAATGAATGCGCCGCACACGGTTTTGTTCTGTGGGGCCTGCGAGCAGGTTATAAAGAATAAAGAACGCAGGTTGACTGCCGTTGCATATGGCAATGTTGTTGGCATTCAGAGGCCACTGGTATTGCCGTTTGAGGTAGCTGGCGAGATGCTGCCGAAACTCTTTGTCCCCCTGGGGTGACTGGTAGGTGCCGAGCAGTTTGCCGGTTGCATCTTGGGTGTCGAGAATTCGCGTTAAGTTACTGCGATAGGCTTCTTCCACTGCCGGAATTTTTGCCGGGTTGCCGCCCCCCATAAAAATCATATCGGGATTTTCGTTAAGTGCGGTACCTAAGTCGTCCATCAGGTTGACGATGGAGGACTCGCCGCCGAATTTCTGACCAAACTGGGAAAATTTCATGGACACCTCGTGAACACCGGTGCCGGAGTTTATCACGCTCCGGTGTTGAGTTCAGCGAGGCGCTCATGGGGGATTAACGGGCAAATTCCTTAGGGGGGACTGATTCATCTGCCAATCGTGCCGGATCAACGGATTGGCCTGAGGCGAGTAATTTCTTGGTAAACATAAATTCCTGTGGGCGATTGACGCAATCGGCGGCGATCAATTTACCCTCTTTTAAGTAAAACGCAGCAAAGCTGCGGCCTTGATGAATATCGCCGCGAATGACAACCTGATCGTAGCCCTGACTCAGGCCGGCAATCTGTAATTTCAGGTCGAACTGATCGGACCAAAACCAGGGCAGAGAATGGTAGATCTTGTCTTTACCACAAAGACTTGCCGCTGCCGATTTTGCCTGTTCAGTGGCATTGGGCACGGATTCCAGTCGTAATCGAATGCCATAAAAGTCGTTGGGGTGGTTCGTGCAGTCCCCCACGGCGACGATGTCGGAATCTTGAGTGCGCGCGAATTTGTCGACCAGAATACCATTCTCAATGGGTAGGCCGGCGGCTTCGGCAAGTTCAATGTTGGGAACAATACCAACGCCGACGACGACCAGGTCTGCGTCGAAGTGGGTGCCGTCAGCGCAGGTGACACCTTTTACCTGACGTTCTCCTTCAAACCCTGCCACAGCGATGCCGGTTTTGATGCTGACACCTTCCTCGGTGTGCACTCGTGTATAGAATTCGCTGAGCTCTGGTGCGGTCACTCTGGCAAGGACTCTCGGTGCCATTTCTAGGACGGTGACGTCCATGCCTAATTTGGTCAGCGAGGCGGCGGTTTCCAAGCCGATATATCCGCCCCCTACGATTACTGCTTGTTTACCTGAAACGACATAGGTTCGAATCTGATCCACGTCTTTCAGGTCGCGCAGGTAAAAAATACCGGGCAAATCGATACCCGGCAGTGAAACAGTTCTTACCCGGGATCCCGTGCAGAGCGCCAGTTTGTCGTAATTCAATACCTCTCCGTGAGATAGGGTGACGGTTTTAAGGACGCGATCAATGGATTCAACCCGTGTTCCCAGCAGGAATTCGACATCGGCCTTCTCGTATGCGGCTTGACTTCGAATCAATAAGTCATCGGAGGATTTCTCTCCCGATAAGAACCCCTTTGACAGGGGGGGGCGGTGGTAGGGTAAGTGGGGTTCATCGCCAATGACGAGGATTCTTCCTTCCCAGCCTTCCTGTCGCAGCGAGGGGCCCAGCTGGGCGGCGGCATGGCTGGCACCGATGATAATGCAGGTCTTGGTCATAATCGTGGCTCTTCTCTATGTTCGGTGATGCATTTCTCACAGAATAATCGCTTCCAAGACAAAGGTAACTCGCATTTTAGGCCAGTGAGGTATCATAATTGGCCAAAAATTAGTATCATTTTCGGACAAATGACATCGCTTCACCTAACCTGTTGTTGTTTCACCATCAATCCTGTGATGAGTCGATCGCTTAATTGAAATTAGTTTTGGAGCAGAGGTGAATGATGGATCCAGCAGCCAAGATGCTGGCGCGCCAAGCTGCTTTACTCAATCAAGTGTTGATCGAAGAGTGTTCCTACGTCGATCGCAATGCGCTGGGATACTACTGCGGTCTTGGCGGGGCCTGGTGGTCATCGGAAAGGGCGCTAGAACCCGATGATTTCCTCCGCTTATTGCTTCAGCTGAAAGAAAACGAGGTTCCAAACATTGCTCTGCGGATTGCCGCAAGGGTCCGTTTGCAGGCGATGGGCGTTGCTGGCTATGCCGTCTTGTCCAGTCCGTCTCTCGAGAGCGGTATAAACCTCTGTGCGACTCTGGCTCAAAAGCAGTTTCCTGACCTCAGGCCCTCTCACTTTCTTACACGAGATCACTTTGTTTTGCAGTGTTCTGTGAAAGGGGCTGGAGCGCGTTATGCCCAGGTTCTTTTGGAGTACTGGATAGTCTCTCTGTGGAAGTGCATTCAGGATATTCTGCCCGAGGGCTTGGCTGCGTGTGCGAGCTACGGGGAATTCAATTTCGCCTCGCCGTCCTATCACGGTCAGTTTCAGCAGTTATTGGGGTGTCGAGTTAGATTTGATCAGCCGTCCACCGTACTGGCGATTCCTCGTCAGTGGCTGTCATTGAGAGGGTCCTCAAGCAATAGAGCGCAGCAGGCCTTGTATGAACAACAAATCCGCCGATTACTTCCTGGTATTAATGTTCAGGAGGGTACGGCGGTCAGAGTAAAGCGACTCTTGCTGGAGCGCCCCGGGCACTGTGCGTTTCGGCTGGAGACCGTAGCTGAGGTTCTGTCGTTATCGTCGCGCACATTGCGGCGACGACTCACCGATGAGGGCACCTGCTTTCGAACACTGGTTACGGAGGTGCGTATGACGTTGGCTGAGGACTATCTCCTAAATAGTCGTATCAGTGCACAGCAAATCTCCTATCATCTTGGCTATACTCAAGCTAATAATTTCTATCGGGCCTTTAAAAAGCATTTCGGTAGAACGCCGGAAGAGTATCGTAATGGCGTCACTGTGGACGTTTAGTCAATTCTGTTTACATGGTGTGGAAGGTTAGTCGGCGGTGCCGAATAGAGACACCTTGGGAGGTAAACAGTGAAATGACGCGATCTTTATCTGCGGTGGTAAGAAAATCTCCCAGTGAGACGCGGATTCCCTGGTCGTTGTTGATGGACAGGAATCGCTCTTCTGTATGAGGTGCGGCGGATTCGACGAGCAGCTGGGATTTCGGTTGTTGAAACTTTGTTGCCGTGGTTTGTGTCTGTTGACCCGATATAAAGATGCAGTCATTTCTGAAGACAATGATCTGTCTATAGCGGCTTCTGGCGGTGGAGTAATAGATCAGTACGCTGGCTAAGAGCGTCTCTACAATAGAAAAGGGCAATATTAACCAGGCTCCGGCAATCGCCCAAAGCGCTCCCCAGGCCAGGGTGGTTGCGCAAAGTATTGCCAGCAGGCCGTAGATTTGAACCCAACTGGACGAGCAATTAGGGCGTAGAGTAATGATTGTCTGTGGGGAGTCGATCTGTACGCTAACCATGGCGTATTCCCGTGGCGAGAACAAGAGAGAGACTTATTCACTATAGCGCCTGACAAAGAGAAGGGGCTGTTGTGGTTGCAATAAATGCGTTAATTTCCTGAAGTCCCGGCGGAGTGATAGCAGAGGGAGGAGGAGTCTGTTGGAAGAACTGTATCAATTGGCGGCGGGTATCGGTCGCATACTGGTGTCCAGTGGCGGTGTGTTGGGGACGGCTGAGTCCTGTACCGGCGGCATGATTGCCATGGCATTAACGGAAATTCCCGGCAGTTCTGCCTGGTTTCAGGAAGGTTTGGTGACCTATGCCAACGAAAGCAAACAGCGTTTGCTGGATGTGCCAGAGGAATGTTTGCTGCGCTATGGTGCCGTTAGCGAGCAGGTTGTTACCGCCATGACCGCCGGCGTGTTGCGTCGTGGGGCAGATTTTGCCGTGGCCACCAGTGGTATTGCTGGGCCCGGTGGCGGTACGCCTGAAAAGCCTGTCGGAACCGTTTGGCTCTCCGTCGCCAGTGCTAGAGGAACAACAGCGACGCATTTACGGTTGTCGGGTGATCGCCACGCGATTCGCGTTGAGGCTGCTCGTCTTGCATTGAAGGCCGTGCTTGAGAAAATTGAGTCGCAAAAGGCTCTTTAGATTGGGGCTTCAAACCTTAAGCTGATTTGATGGTTCTGCTGTATAAAAACTTAGTGCTGTATTCTTGTACAGTTAATCAATCTGTGCTTGAATTGAAACTTGAAGACGGGGCTGGTTAGTGTGGCGTGAAGATTTGCCTTGGCGAGATGTTCTGGCAAGAAGCACGGCAAGAATATGGACCGCCAGTCACCAAAGAACAGGAAAAAATCGCCGCCATCGGGATGATAGATGGCGGCCGACAAAATGAACCGAACAGAGAATTCATCGATTTAAGAGGGTTATATGGACCAGAACAAAGAAAAGGCGCTACAGGCCGCATTGAGCCAAATCGAACGGCAGTTTGGAAAAGGCACTGTCATGCGTATGGGGGATAAAGAGCGTGAGGCCATCCCCGCGATTTCAACAGGCTCCCTGGGGCTGGATGTCGCGTTAGGAATAGGGGGCTTGCCCAAGGGCCGTATTGTTGAAATATATGGGCCAGAGTCTTCTGGTAAAACGACATTGACCTTGCAAGTTATCGCCGAGGCTCAAAAAGCGGGCGGAACCTGTGCCTTTATTGATGCGGAGCACGCGCTGGATCCGATCTATGCCGAAAAGTTGGGCGTTAACGTCGATGATCTCATTGTATCTCAGCCGGATACGGGGGAGCAGGCTCTAGAAGTTGCCGATATGTTGGTGCGCTCGGGCGCTGTAGATGTTCTGGTTGTCGACTCTGTAGCGGCGTTGACGCCAAAAGCGGAAATTGAGGGTGAGATGGGCGACCATCACGTAGGCTTACAGGCTCGCTTGATGTCTCAGGCCCTGCGGAAAATTACCGGCAACATCAAAAATGCCAATTGTCTGGCCATCTTTATTAACCAGATTCGGATGAAAATTGGCGTTATGTTTGGCAATCCGGAAACCACAACTGGCGGTAACGCATTAAAGTTCTATTCTTCAGTTCGTCTCGACATTCGCCGTATTGGTGCCGTTAAAGATGGCGACGAAGTCATCGGCTCGGACACCCGAGTAAAAGTAGTCAAAAATAAGGTGGCGCCGCCCTTTACTCAAACAGAGTTCCAAATTCTTTATGGCCAGGGCATTAACCGCTACGGTGAGTTGATTGATTTCGGTGTCAAGTTGGGGCTCATGGAGAAAGCCGGTGCTTGGTACAGCTATAAAGGCGATAAAGTTGGCCAAGGTAAAAATAATGTGGTTCGTTACTTGAGAGAAAACACAGAAGTCGCTGAAGAACTGGAAGCGGCGATTCGTCAAGAGCTACTGCCTCTGACGAAAGCCAAAACCAAAGACGGCGTCGCACTGGAAGTTGTAGAGTCCAAGTAACCCACAGTTGACTATGGATAAGAATGAGCCCTGCGTCATCAGCACAGATGACGCAGCCTATTTACGACGCGTGGCCCTCGCAAGCCTTGCGCGTCGAGAGCACTCTCGTTATGAATTACAGCGGCTGCTGGTGACGAAAAAGCCGGAAGCTAAAGTCTATATCGCAGAACTTCTCGATGACTTGCAGTCTTCCGATCTTTTGTCTGATGAGCGTTTCCTTGACGCTTATATCGCGATGCGAAAACGTAAAGGCTTTGGGCCGGTAAGATTACAGATGGAATTGCGTGAGCGCGGTCTATGCGATGATGCGATCGACACCGCGCTGGCGTCTTCCGACCATGACTGGGAAGCGGAGGCTAAAAGGTTGTGGGATAAAAAATTCGGACGTTTCGGAAAAGATTCTCGAGAGAAAGCCAAACAATTTCGGTTTCTCCAATACAGAGGCTTCGCTAGGGAACACTTTGATCACCTCCAGTTGCTTGGATGATTGCCCCCTTTCTTCTTACCATCTTCATAATTAATATTCTTGTAAGTTTGCCGTAAGTGCTGGTATTGCCAACTATCCTTCCGCTTATTTTTCTCCCGCTAAGCTTTTATTGCCGCTTGGCTTACCTTGCCTGCTAAGTTTATAGTCCCGCCAAGCGTGCGTTCCGTGTATCTATGTCCCGTTTGGTTATCGACAGGATCATTGAATTCATACTGAGGTTTAAACGTAAGTATCCAATCCAGGGGGTGACCTTGTTTCCAGTTTCATCATTTAAATCGTTGACCTTAATTGTGTTTGTGATGTTCGGCGTAGTCCATCATGCCGTAGCCGACGTGGTTACACCGGAGGTTCGCGGAAATTGGATTCAAGGAGGATTACTGCAGGGTAAGTTGGCGAAGGGGCAATGGGTCGAATTTCAAGGTAAACGGTTGCCGTTGACAGCTTCCGGTGAGTTTATGGTTGGGTTGGGCAGAGATTTTCCTGAGTCTGCCAGTTTACTGGTAGGCAATGAGCAAGGAGAGCAGCAGACCTTTACTTATCCCGTTGAGGCGCGCAGTTATAATATCCAACGTATCGAAGGTGTGCCTCAAAAGACGGTAACACCTCCGGCAGAGCAGCTGGCCAGAATTCGCAAAGAGGCCGCAAGTGTCGCAAGCGCGCGCAACGTTGTGTTGCCGCTGGAGTTTTTTCGCGAAGCCTTCCAGTGGCCGTTGGTTGGACCGATTACCGGCGTTTACGGCAGTCAGCGGGTATATAATGGTAAACCCGGTCGTCCGCATTTCGGTGTTGATGTTGCTCAACCCACGGGTACTCGTGTTGTGGCACCAGCCGGCGGCAAAGTGACTCTGGTGAATGACGACATGTTTTTTTCCGGTGGTACGCTGATCATCGATCATGGATACGGGTTGAGTTCTACGTTTATCCACCTCAGTAAAATTCTCGTTGATGTCGGGCAGGAAATTCATCAGGGGCAGGAAATCGCGGAAGTCGGAGCGACAGGTCGAGCGACAGGGCCGCATCTCGATTGGCGAATGAACTGGTTTGATCAACGCATCGATCCTCAGTTACTGGCGCCGGCGATGGTGACGCCAGAGGCCAGTAAGTAGTATCCTTATAGAGCTGCGCAGTGGCGTGCAAGTCAGTTTAAGTGGAGTTAAAGTCATGGTTGATAAGAAACTTCTCAGCCTGTTGGTCTGTCCCATCAGTAAAGGGGCGTTGGATTACGATCGCGATCGTGAAGAATTGATCTGCTGGGAAAGTGGATTAGCTTACCCTATTCGGGATGGTATCCCAGTCATGTTGGAAGCTGAGGCGCGACAAATTACCCTGGATGAAAAAGAGCAGCACAAGATGGCTAGCTCTCAATATAAGTGCTGAGGACCGTAAATCGTGACTGAACCTTCCATTTTTACTCGCATTATCAACGGAGAGATTCCCGCTGATAAGATCTATGAAGACGATGATTGTATTTGTATTCGGGATATTGCGCCAAAGGCACCGATTCATTTGTTGGTGATTCCCCGCAAGCCGATACCGAGATTGGTCGATGCGTCTGATGACGATAAGGCGCTATTGGGAAAGCTGATGTTGACCGCCGGTAACGTAGCCAGAGAGGTTGGGGTGGGAGATGCTTTTCGCCTGATCGTAAACAATGGTGAAGATGCCGGGCAAACCGTCTTTCATCTCCATCTGCATATTCTGGGCGGTAAATCCTTCACAGAAGCTAACCTCGATTTTTAAAGTTCTCGCTCCCTGGGAGTGAATGTGTGGGTCAAATTGTCGCTCAAAACGCGCTAGAGGCTTATTTGGTTGCGTTTCGTGGCGTTATTTCCTTGGTTTTTTCTGACATTCCCTTCAATTCCTTTATAATTCGCCGACCTGATTAATTTGTTGCCCGGTAAACAATTCCCTTCGCGATATTTATGAAAAGTACAGAAATAAGACAAGCCTTCCTTGAATTCTTCCGCTCGAAGGGGCATGAGATCGTTCCGAGCAGCTCTTTGATTCCAGGGAACGACCCGACACTGTTGTTTACTAATGCAGGCATGGTGCAATTCAAAGATGTTTTTCTGGGCGATGATCCTCGCGATTATTCCAGGGCGACGAGTTCCCAGCGCTGTGTCAGAGCCGGAGGTAAGCACAATGATCTCGAAAATGTCGGCTATACCGCGCGCCACCACACCTTTTTTGAAATGCTCGGCAACTTTAGTTTTGGCGATTATTTTAAACGCGACGCCATTGCTTTCGCGTGGGAGCTTTTGACGACGTCGCAGTGGTTGAATTTGCCGATAGAGAAGTTGCTGGTAACTGTGTATGAGGACGATGACGAGGCTTTTGGTATCTGGCGTGACGAAATCGGATTGCCAGAAACAAAAATTATTCGAATCGGTGACAAAGACGGGAAAAAATATCAGTCCGATAATTTTTGGGCGATGGGTGACACGGGTCCTTGTGGCCCATGTACTGAAATATTCTACGACCACGGCGACCATATTTGGGGAGGGCCTCCAGGGTCACCGGAAGAGGACGGTGATCGCTTTATAGAGATCTGGAATATCGTTTTCATGCAGTTTAATCGCAGTGCAAATGGCGATATGGCGCCCTTGCCGAAACCATCTGTCGATACTGGAATGGGGCTAGAGCGTATTTCCGCAGTTCTGCAGGGCGTACACTCGAATTATGAGATTGATTTATTTGTCGCATTGTTAGCTGCCGTCGCTGACGTTACTGGTGCAGAAGATCGCAGTGATAAATCGTTGCGGGTGATCGCTGATCATATCCGGTCATCGGCATTTCTTATTTGCGATGATGTTCTGCCTTCCAATGAGGGTAGGGGTTATGTTCTTCGGCGTATTATTCGTCGAGCCGTTAGGCATGGGCATAAGCTGGGATGCAAAGAGCCATTTTTCTATCGTCTGGTCGCTGAACTGGGTGTGCAAATGGGTGACGCTTATCCAGAGTTGCTGGCAAAGAGAGAGCAGGTCGAACGCATACTTCTCGCTGAAGAGCAGCAGTTTGCTAAAACGTTGGACAAAGGGTTGGGCGTGCTCGAAGGGTTTTTAGCCGAACTTGAATCCAAGGTCATTCCCGGAGACGTGTTGTTTACGTTATACGATACCTATGGTTTCCCTCTGGATCTCACCGCTGATATTGCACGTGAAAAAGGCTTGGACATTGACAGTGACGGTTATGAAGCAGCGATGGAGGCTCAGCGGGAGCGTGGTCGGGCGTCGAGCGCTTTCAAAGTCGATTACAATGCTGGTGTTAGTGCGGATGAAAGCACCGAGTTTGTTGGCTATAAGGAATTAACGGCGGATTCTCGTATCTCTGCCATTTTTAAAGACGGTATTGCGGTCGAATCCCTGAGTGCCGGAGAGTCGGGCGCAATTTTGCTGGATGCTACGCCATTCTATGCGGAGTCTGGTGGCCAAGTGGGCGACACTGGCGTGCTTGATTCCAGCAATGGAACATTTCGTGTTTCCGATTGCACAAAAGACAAAAGCAATCACATTCATCTTGGTGAGATAGAGCGGGGGTCGCTTTCTGTCGGTGAGAAAATTTCCGCCAGGGTTGATGTCGATAAGCGTCAATCGACCGCGCTCAATCATTCTGCGACGCATTTAATGCACGCCGCCTTGAGAGAGGTGCTGGGGGATCACGTGACTCAAAAGGGGTCGCTCGTCGATTCGTCACGACTGCGCTTTGATTTCTCTCATTTTGAGCCAGTAACAGAGGCACAACTGCGCACGATCGAGATGCTGGTCAACAGCCGGGTGTTGGAAAACACTGAAGTGGGCGTTGATGTATGCGATATGGAGTCCGCAAAAGCCCGCGGTGCGATGGCGCTATTCGGCGAGAAATATGGTGATGAAGTCCGCGTATTATCGATGGGGAATGGCTTTTCGGTAGAACTCTGTGGCGGTACCCACGTTGCTCGTACGGGCGACATAGGGCAGTTTCGGATCGTGTCCGAGTCTGGGGTAGCGGCAGGCGTTCGACGAATCGAAGCGGTCACCGGTTTTAATGCGCTGCAATTGTCTCTGCAGCAGGAACAAAAGCTGGACAATATTGCCCGCCTCGTAAAATCAACTTCCGAGCTTGTCGAAGAAAAAACGGAACAGTTGGTCGCGCAGAATAAGTCGCTGGAAAAAGAAGTTGCCAGTCTCAAGTCAAAATTGGCGACGGCCGCCACCTCAGATTTAGCGTCCTCTGTCGTTGAGGTAAACGGGGTGAAGGTTTTGTCGCAAGCCTTAGAGGGCGCCGATGCCAAAGCCTTGCGTGAATCGGCTGATCAGCTAAAGAGCAAATTAGCGCCATGCGTACTCTTGTTAGCCGGTACCGCAGATGATCGAATTGCGTTGATCGCGGCCGTGAGTAACGATTTGACGACCAAAGTGGAGGCTGGAGAGCTTATGCGTTTTGTAGCGCCCGCGCTGGGCGGAAAAGGTGGCGGCAGAAAAGACATGGCGCAGGGCGGTGGCACTGATTTTTCAAAACTGGATTCGGTTTTGGCGTCGGTTACTGATTGGGTTGCCGAAAAGCTCGCCAAATAGCGGCTTTTTTATCGTCTGCGCCCGGAAAGTGGTTAACTTTCTTCCAGTTCTAGTGTTTAATTGGCGGCTTTTATTTTCAGGGCCTTAGTGTAGATCAGCGGGTAGTACGTGAGTTTAATTGTACAAAAATATGGCGGTACATCAGTCGGAACCGTTGAGAAGATTGAGTCTGTCGCTGAAAAAATTATTGGTTTTCGTCAGCAAGGGCACGATCTTGTTATTGTCGTGTCTGCTATGAGTGGTGAAACCAATCGGTTAATTGGTTTGGCGAACGAAATTCAAGCGAAACCAGATCCTCGTGAAATGGATGTTCTGGTGTCTACGGGCGAGCAAGTGACCATTGCCTTGTTGTGCATGGCGCTGAAGAAACGGGGATGGGATGCTCGTTCTTATACAGGCAGTCAGGTAAAAATCCTGACAGATGACGCCTTTACCAAGGCGCGCATACAGGATATCGATGTCGATAATATCCGCAGTGACCTGACCGCAGGTCGCGTCGTTGTCGTTGCTGGGTTTCAGGGGATTGATGGCCAGGGAAATATTACGACTCTCGGACGCGGTGGATCTGACACCACTGGGGTCGCTTTAGCTGCGGCATTGAAGGCCGATGAATGTCAAATTTACACAGACGTTGACGGAGTTTACACAACGGATCCTCGTGTTTGCGAGGGGGCTCGCCGTCTGGAAAAAATTACTTTCGAAGAAATGCTGGAGATGGCCAGCCAGGGTTCCAAGGTATTGCAAATTCGTTCGGTAGAGTTCGCGGGAAAGTACAATGTACCGCTGCGGGTTTTACACAGCTTTAAAGAAGGGTCTGGCACCCTGATTACTCTTGATGAGGATTATTCAAACATGGAGCAACCGCTAGTCTCTGGCATCGCATTCAATAGAGATGAAGCAAAGGTCACAATTGCGGGCGTTCCGGATATTCCAGGCGTCGCAGCGAGACTTCTGGCACCTATTGGCGCTGCCAACATTGAAATCGATGTTATTGTTCAAAATGTTGGCGCAGATGGCACGACAGACCTCACTTTCACTGTCAATCGTAACGATTTGGCAAAAGCAGAGTCTATACTGAATGAGGTCAGCCGTGAAATCGGTGCCAGAGAAGTTCGAACTGATGACAGAATTGCAAAAGTATCTGTTGTTGGTGTTGGTATGAGATCCCATGCCGGCGTTGCTTCAAAGATGTTTTCTGCGTTGGCGCAGGACAATATCAATATTCAGCTCATCACCACGTCAGAAATAAAGATCGCTGTCATTATTGATGAACGTTATCTTGAGTTGGCGGTACGATGCTTGCACAAAGCTTTTGAATTGGACAAAAGCCCCGCTGATCTCAGTGAGTCGTAGGCGCGATTTTGCGCTCAGAATCTAAACTATAAATTGGCCGTTTGGCTGGGGCGATGGTGAGTCCCGCTTTTATTCTCTAAGGAGAGGTTTAATGCTAATTTTGACCCGGCGTATTGGTGAGACCCTGATGGTGGGCGATGAGGTTACCGTCACCGTCTTGGGGGTGAAGGGAAATCAGGTTCGTATTGGTGTCAACGCACCCAAGGAAATCGCCGTTCACCGTGAAGAAATCTATCAACGTATTCAGCGCGAAAAGGAAGAGGATGAAGAGCATCAGGGGTGATGGTCTTCTGATTTCGTAGCTGCTAGTGAGAAGACCCTTCGCGCTCTGCCAAGGGTTCTCTCTCTGACAGTCTAAAAAGTTTTTCTGTTTTACTTCGCAATATTTTTTAAACCAAGTCTTTGATTTTCGGGTGGATATTGTTATTATGCCGCCCGCATTGATGGCGGCTCTTTTGTCATCATTTACGGAGAAGTGGCCGAGTGGCTGAAGGCGTGCCCCTGCTAAGGGTATATATCTTAACGGGTATCGAGGGTTCGAATCCCTCCTTCTCCGCCATCCTTATTCAGTAGGTTTTGTTTGTTAAAACAATCTAACCTCTGAGATTCAGATCAAGACATCCTTTCACACGGTATTTGCAGCCCTGAGCCCAGATGTATTAATGGTTTGGCTGTGCATTGGCGTTTTCGTTTTCTCGTGAGACTGTCGTGAACACATCTGCTAGACAATTTTGGGTTGTTATTGGGGCGCTGGCAGCGCTTGTCGGTTACGGCTCCATTTCAACGGATTTCTATCTGGCAGGCTTGCCGGCAATGATGGCTGATTTTGGCGTCGATCACGCCTCGATTCAGCTTACGTTATCGGTTTTTATGGTGGGTTACGGCGCCGGCCAATTGTTCTATGGCCCGATGTCGGATCACTATGGCCGCAAGCGGATTTTGTATATTGGCCTATGTCTTTATGTCGTTGCGTCGATCATTTGTTTGGTGTCGACAAGCTTGTCGACGATGCTTGCCGGTCGCCTTTTGCAAGGTTTAGCTGCTGCAAGCGGTCCGGTCGTCGCAAGGGCAATCGTCAGAGATTTATATGCCGGAAAAGATGCCGTGAAGGTGATGATGTATCTCACCGGTGTGATGGCTTTAGCTCCGATACTTGCGCCCGTCGTTGGTGGTTGGTTGCTGGCTGTAGCCAGCTGGCGTAGTCATTTTATTGTTCTGGGGTTGTTTGGCGTCGTGACATTATTGCTCACTCGGTTTGTGGTGCCTGACGTTACCCTCGTTCGATATGAAACTCGCTCGGTGTTCAGCAGTATTCTTTCAAGCTTCAAGGATTGCATTACTCACCCTGTTTTTATGGGGTATGTGTTAGTTGGGAGCTTGAGTTTTGCCGGCATGTTTTCATTTATTTCATCGGCACCCTTTGTCTTTATTGAATTGATGTCAGTTCCGGAAACTCAATTCGGATATTATTTTATGGCGGTTATTTGTGGTTATCTGATTGGATCGCAAGTGGGTGCCAGATTTGTTGATCGTTATGGGGCTGAGGTAATGCTCTTTTGCGGTTTGATGATTGCGTTAATGTCCGCTGTCGCACTACTGGTGTATGTGTTGGCGGTGGATGTTCCCACTGCTGTCATTTTGTTGCCATTCAGCGGTTTTTTTGCCGGTGCTGGCTTGGTGTATCCTTGCACGCAAATCTTATCGCTTTCGGTGTTCGACAAGGCGGCAGGAGGGGCATCGTCGGTGTTTGGTTTCGTCCAAGTAATGTGTGGTGCGCTGAGTGGCTTTCTTATCGGGCATGCCTATAACGATTCAGCATTACCGTCAGCAATTTTTTTAGTGGGCTGCGCGGGAATCGCCGTTGGCATTTATTTTTTGCTCGTGGCAAAAAGAACTCGTGCTTAGTTATCAGCCGATTGGTCGTTCTTACTGGCTGTTAGAATGATGGGGCTGGACCGGTAGAGTTTCTTAGAATCATTTCGCACGGAATGGCTATTTCCCTCTGCGCGCTTTTCCCCGCCCGCAGACGTTCAAGTAGCAGCGTCGTTGCCGCTTGCGCCATTTCTTGCACTGGTTGACGAATTGTCGTCAATGTTGGCCAGATCTGCTGGGCGATGGCGGAGTTATCGAATCCTGCGACAGAAAGCTGTCGTGGAATGTCTATGCCCATTTCGTGGGCAACACTCATTACGCCCGCTGCCATATCGTCGTTGCTCGCAAAAATTGCTGTTGGTCTTGGGTCCAGTGCAAGCAGCCGGCGTCCCGCTTCAATCCCAGATTCAAACGTATTGTAGCCTTGTGCAAAATACGCATCCGATGTGTGAATGCCGGCGCTCTCCATGGTTGTCTTGTAGCCAGTTTTACGCAAGGCGACAGCCTTGTGATCTGGATGGCCAATGACAAAGGCGATATTTCGATGTCCTAAGCCAAGCAAGTGCTCGGTCATGATTTGAGCGGCACCTTGATCATCTGTGTGCACATTGGGAGAGGTTGTCTGATGTATTTCAGCGGGAGACAGTCTAACGTAAGGCTTTTGAGCGTCATCAAACAGCGATGTGACTTCAGGCAAGTCGGCAATCGGGGGAATGAGAATGGCTCCGTCAATTCGTGTTTTCTGGATGATTGACGAGATGTTTGTCGCGAGATCTTCTGACTGATAATCGAGGGGGCGAATCAGTAATTCGTATCCGCCGAGATGGCAACGAGATAAAACACCTCCCTGAACATTGACAACATAAGAGGATCCCGCCAGCAGGCTATCGTAGAGCAATCCAATGAGAAAAGAGCGTTTACCCGCGAGGCTACGGGCGGAGGGATTGGGCTGATAGCCGAGTTCCTGAATGGCGGATTGAACTTTGTCTCTTGTGGTCGCTCGGACATTGGGTTCCATATTGACGACACGGGAAACCGTTTTTATGGATACTCCGGCCAGCTTAGCCACGTCTTCGATGGTGGGGGTCAATGGTGCCTCGATAGTGGTCGTTATGTTGGGGGGTATGGCGCAGTTATTATCTCATAGTAAGCGCGTAGCAACCAAGACGGAGCTATTAGGCATTCGTCGGATAGTAGAATCGCTTGGATTGGAAATCGAGAGAAGAGTGGTGCGATGAGTGTGTATTTTCGATGAGGCGTCATTGGCGCCATGGTCAGATGACAAATTTTTTCTAAGTTCGCTTGACTTGGGAAAGTCTGGTCACTAGTATACGCGCCTCAACGCACTCGTAGCTCAGCTGGATAGAGTACTCGGCTACGAACCGAGCGGTCGAAGGTTCGAAT
>NZ_JBSWVF010000010.1:0-172835 GCF_056159445.1 Pseudomaricurvus sp. ABR4_320
AATGCCGCCAATTCGATTACCTTGGATATCCCAAATTTCCAACCAGATATCGTCAAGCTCTCGAAATGCAGCGAAATACTGACCATCTGGTGATGGTTCTGCCCCTGTTTTTAGATCCCAGTCGACAATAATATCTGCGATATAAACACCATTAAAATCCTGAACAGATACGCACGTATCTTCACCACCCAATACATCGCCAGTGTGATAGCGACAACCGATAGCGGTCACCCAAAATGTTGTGTTATCGGCTGATGCTTTAACGAAATACGTTGCGCTAAGTGGAAATCGAGTATTCTGGGATATCCAATCTGTATTAGGTATTCGAATATATTCCCCAGAACTTATATCCATCAAATAAGCAGATTTTGAATTTTCATATAAAAACTTACCTGATAGACCTGAATTTATTTCTCCAGAACTATTATTACTGGTATTGCCGCCATTATCGGTACTACCATCATCTGCGCTGCTATCGTCAGAGCCACCGCTATCGCTGGAACCTCCACCTCCGCCGCCTCCACCACAAGCGGTGAGGATAAGACAAAGGAGTAATAGCATTAGCTGAAAATTTGAGGATATTAATTTTGAATTTCGCATCACGTTTTTTACCTTCGAATCTGTCATTGGTTTACGTAAAATCCCGGTAAATTAGAATGAATAGGTATTTTGCGTAGTCTGGCTGACGTGTTGTTTTGCTGTCTGTGAAGCGCTGTTGTGCCGTTATTTTTGCTGGTAAAAATAGGCTCGGCAACGCGGCAAAACCAATGAAAGAGAAGGGGATGATTTGTCGAAAGACAAATGGGAAATTTCTGTGGGTCTTCCATGAAATAAATCTATCTATACTGTGTTAGACCTTAAAATAAATGGCAGTCGTCGCTTTTTCTGACGAGCTACTGTTTAACGTCTAACAGTCTTTTCTTGTATATCCCTATGCTTACCATATTTATTTTTAAATGTGGTTTGCTGCAGATATGTCCGTGTCTACTAAGTTCCTTTTTCTATCCACTAAATTTATTTCAGTCTACTAAGTTTGTTTTTCTTGTCTTTATTTTTGTGCCGGGGCTTTAAATTTCGCGCATTGTACGCGCGGTTCTTAAATAAAAAAACACGTGAATGGAATTGTAACATTCCGGCGATGATAGACCGCTGTGTTGTAAGAAAATTCAAATTTTTTGAGAGACACCCTAATAAGTAGTGAGCGCATTCCAAAGATAGTTAAGAAAAAGAGATGTTTCTTTCGCGTACTCGGGTAAATATTGTTGTCGATTGCTAAGAGCGCTTTATTTAGAAATATTGTCGTGTTTCGTAGGTGCTGATTGTGCCAGTAGCGACTTCATCGCCATAGAGAGGAGGGGCTATGGTTGCGGATAGGTGGTGGGTCGGCAAAGACAGTGCCTACAATCGGGATTGCGTTCAGTGATTGTTGTTAGATTGTCGCTTCACGAGTTTTCGTCGTATTTCATTGACTGTGTTTCAACAGCGTCCAGGGTACTGGCGTAACGCTAAGAAGCGCTATCAGGCTCCCGGAGAGGATCCGACGCAATACCCCATAACGCAATAATCCCGGAAGCCGCGTTAGCCGCTATCCGGGATCATCGTTCAGTAGGACTCTAATCTGAATTGGCGTTCTGTTGATGGTGGGGCGGAACTCTAGTCGTTCCCGTCGCCATCGCCGTCATCGGCCATGCCCAATTCTTTGAGCTTGCGGGTCAGTGTATTGCGCCCCCAGCCCAAGAGGTTCGCGGCATCGCGCTTGCGGCCGGCCGTGTGTTTTAGTGCGGTTTCTATCAGTGCTTTTTCAAAAGTCGGTACGGCGACCGAAAGGATGTCCTTTTGGCCCCTGGCAAGGGATTGATCCGCCCAGTGGCGAAGTGCTTTTTCCCAGTCGCCGGAAGGGCTGTCTTCGGGCTTGCTGTCCATCAATTCCGGCGGCAGGTCCTCGAGGTGAACCTCTCGTCCAGACGCCATTACGGTGATCCAGCGGCAGGTGTTTTCGAGCTGGCGAACGTTGCCTGGCCAGTTCAAATTGCAGAGGTAGTTTTCGGTATCCTGCAGTAGAATTTTGGGTTCAACTTCCAGTTCGCGGGCGGCTTTCAGGAAGAAATACTGGGCGAGCTTTGGAATGTCTTCGCGGCGATCCGACAGCTTCGGAATGTGAATTCGAATAACATTCAGGCGGTGGAAGAGATCCTCGCGGAAGCGATTTTGTTCAACCAGCGTTTCCAGGTTTTGGTGGGTTGCCGCGATAATTCGAACGTCCACTTTTACCGCGGTATGGCCGCCTACGCGATAGAATTCACCATCGGCCAGTACTCGCAATAATCGCGTTTGTGTTTCCGCGGGCATGTCTCCGATTTCGTCGAGAAACAGGGTGCCGCCATTGGCTTGTTCAAAGCGCCCCTGGCGCTGCCCGCCAGCGCCGGTAAAAGCGCCTTTTTCGTGACCGAAGAGTTCTGATTCGATCAGGTCTCTTGGAATCGCGGCCATGTTCAATGCGATAAACGTATTGTTGCGGCGTGGGCTGTGGCGGTGTAAGGCTCTGGCGACCAGCTCTTTACCCGTTCCGGATTCGCCGTTTATCAATACCGTTATGTTGGATTGCGACAGGCGACCAATGGCGCGAAAGACTTCCTGCATGGCAGGGGCTTCACCAATGATTTCGGCGCCAACTTCGGGGACGGGAGGCTCGCTTTCGCGTTGCTCTTCATTGGCATGAGCGAGGCCGCGTTTGATAACGGCGACGGCTTCGTCGACATCAAAGGGTTTCGGAAGATATTCGAATGCGCCGCCTTGGTAGGCTGACACAGCACTGTCGAGATCCGAGTGGGCGGTCATGATAATGATCGGCAGTCCCGGCGCTTCTTCTGCGAAGATCTTCAGCAGTGCCAGGCCGTCAGTGCCCGGCATGCGCACGTCGGTAATGACGGCATTGGGGCGATCGTTTTTGAGTGCGCTTAGGGCTCTATCCCCGTTTTCGAAAGCGGTGCAGTTGATTCCCTCTTGTTGCAGGGCTCTTTCCAGTACCCAGCGAATAGAGCGATCGTCGTCAATAATCCATACGTTGTTAGGCGGCATTGCTTTGTTCCAAAGGCAAGAAGATAGAAAAAATGGTTTGGCCAGGGTGGCTTTCGCATTCGATCAGGCCGTGGTGTTGATTGATGATATTTTGAGAGATGGCGAGTCCTAGGCCAGTTCCCAGCGCGCGGCCGGATATCATCGGATAAAAAATATCGTTGAGAATATCTTCTGGAATGCCGGGGCCATTGTCTTCGACGTCGATGCGGCAAACCAGATGGTAGTAGTGATGGCTGATGGTCAGCTGACGCTTAATGCGTGTGCGCAAGGTTATGGTGTTCTGTTGGTTCAACCCGGATTCCAGCAGCGCTTGCATGGCATTTCGGGTGATGTTTAAAAGTGCCTGGACCATAAACTCACGATCGGCATCGACATCAGGAATACTGGGGTCGTAGTCCCGTTGAATGGAGATGTCGAGTCCGCATTCCGCGATCATCACTTTGGCTACATGCTCGACGATTTCATGCACATTAATGCGTTCAAATTGCGGCAACTGCCGCGGACCCAGCATGCGGTCGACCAAATTGCGCAGTCGGTCGGTTTCTTCAATGATGACTTGGGTGAACTCTTCCAGCGTTGGGTCTGGCAGTTCTCGAGCCAGCAGCTGGGCTGCGCCACGAATTCCGCCCAGCGGATTTTTGATTTCGTGAGCGAGGCTGCGAACCAGATTGCGTGTGGTTTCTTGAGAGGAGATCAGCGTTTCTTCGCGACTGATGCGCAAAATATGATCCAGAGGCAATATCTCTATGATCAACAGGTCGGCGTCGGGAAGCGGGGTTACGCTGTAGTCAACGGTAAACTTCTGGCCGTTGTGCAAATGCCAGTTGGCGCGTCTCTTTGTGAACTGCGAGTGATTCGCGGCCGCCTGCAGGATCACCTCTTCTGGTGTCCCGTCCTCACGATAGTGTTTGAGGAATGGCTTATCGATCGCCTGGGCGCCACTGATCGCCAACAACATCTCTGCGGCAGGGTTCAGATACTTGATCTGTAAGGCCCGGTCGATAACAACCAGAGAGATGTTTAAGTGATCAAATACGGATTTAAATTGATGTTCTATCACCATTAAGTCTCGGACGTTTTATCGACTTATTGAAATCTGGCTGCTAATTCAGCAAAAAGCGAACCAATAGGGCGCACTCGCCCTAATTCGGTGATTTCAGCGGTTTTTGGCATTTATAGTAGAAATCTGCCCGACTTTTACGCGCTAAAGTAGTGCGTGAGCGAAGGCTTGTCTATAGAAAGTCGGGAGCGGGGCGGGGTTTTACGCAAGCCTGTCAGTTGGCGATGCTGGCGCGTTGCACGAAAACCGTGACGGGTTTTGACTGGATAGCGACTTTACGATTGCTGTCGACCAATACCGCGCTGATGGTGTGTTCGCCGCGAACGAGGTTGCCGATTGCGACATCGGTTTCCTGGCTTGGGGGGCTGGCGGGTTTGCCATCCAGCAATACCTGAATGAGATAGCCATTGGGTAGTGGATCACTAAGGCCCACGGAAACCAGGAGATCTCTTTGTCCCGGCGGGACGGTTGCTCCGTCTCGGGGATCAACGATCTGAATTTGCAGGGATTCTTCTAGCGGTTGTTTCTGGCTGGGAGTTATTTTTGACTGGTTTTGTGGTGCGATCGCGGGCTGGGTGTTGAGCGGCTCCAGTTCAACGGGTTTCGAATCGTCGTTTTGGGGGCTGTCGCTGTAGGTAACACTGCCGTCTTTATTAACGGTTTTGTACACCTGAGCACTGGCAGCGCTGCAAAGGCTGACGGTGATCAGTGTGGCGAACAGTAAGCGAGTCATAGTCATATCTCTACTGTCTGGCTCTGATAAAGTCTCTTCGGGTGTCGTGCAGTATAGCTGTTTAACAATGGCCGATACTGCTTGGCGCATGTTTCAGGCTTACTATACCCGGTTGGTTTATTTATGAACACAGGAAGATTTTAGCGACAATAAAAAAGGCCCCAATGGGGCCTTTTCAGCGTGGCGGGTTGAGAAACCCGCTTTGCTTGAGCGACTTATACAGAGTAGTAGAGGTCGAATTCTACCGGATGAGTGGTGTGCTCAACGCGGTAAACATCTTCCATCTTCAGCTCGATGTAGGCATCGATCATGTCGTCAGTGAATACACCGCCGGCAGTCAGGAACTCGCGGTCTGCATCCAAAGAAGCCAGTGCTTCGCGGAGAGAGCCACAAACTTGTGGAATCTCAGCTGCTTCTTCAGGTGGCAGGTCGTAAAGATCTTTATCGGCAGGATCGCCAGGGTGAATCTTGTTCTTGACGCCGTCCAAGCCAGCCATCAGCAATGCTGCGAAGGCCAGGTATGGGTTGGCGATTGGGTCAGGGAAGCGCGCTTCTACACGTACTGCTTTCGGAGAAGAAACGAAAGGAATACGCAGTGACGCGGAACGGTTACGGGCAGAGTATGCCAGCATGACCGGTGCTTCAAAGCCTGGGATCAGACGCTTGTACGAGTTGGTGCCTGGGTTGGTGAACGCGTTCAGTGCTTTCGCGTGCTTGATGATACCGCCAATGTAGTAAAGGGCAGTTTCAGACAACCCAGCGTAGCCGTCACCAGCAAATTGGTTGACGCCATCTTTCCAGAAAGACTGGTGGCAGTGCATACCAGAACCGTTATCTCCAACCAGTGGCTTAGGCATGAAGGTCGCGGTTTTGCCGTAAGCGGCAGCAACGTTGTGAACGCAGTATTTCAGGATCTGAGTTTCGTCAGCCTTGGATACGAGCGTATTAAAAGAAACACCGATTTCACACTGGCCAGCGTTGGCAACTTCGTGGTGGTGTACTTCTACGTCCAGACCCATTTGCTCCATGGCGTTACACATGGCAGAACGGATGTCGTGCAGTGAGTCAACTGGAGGTACGGGGAAGTAGCCACCTTTGACGCGAGGGCGGTGACCCATGTTGCCATCGGCGATGTCCATGGCAGAAGCCCAGGCGGCTTCTTCAGAATTGATCTTGACGAAAGAGCCGCTCATGTCAGCGCCCCACTTGATGTCGTCAAAGATGAAGAATTCAGGTTCTGGACCAAAGAAGGCGGTGTCGCCGAGTCCGGTAGATTTCAGATATTCTTCCGCGCGCTTGGCAACGGAACGGGGGTCACGATCGTAGCCTTCCATGGTGGACGGCTCGATGATGTCACAACGCAAAATTACTGTCGGCTCATCGGTAAATGGGTCGAGAATTGCGGTGCTGTCGTCCGGCATGAGAATCATGTCGGATTCGTTGATTCCTTTCCACCCGGAGATTGAAGAACCGTCAAACATTTGCCCGTTTTCGAAGTATTCTTCGTCAACAGCTCTAGCGGGAATCGTGACGTGTTGTTCTTTACCTTTGGTATCGGTGAAGCGTAAATCAACCCAGCGGGCTTCGCTCTCTTTGATCAAACTCAGAGTTTTCTCTGACATGCGGGTGCCTCCAGATGGCCTAACTTAAGTCAAAGTAACGTTTTTTAGGATAATCTTCCCGTCTGCTGCATCGATTCGAGGCAGTTTCGGCGAAAAGTCCGTTCGCATTCTTCACTCTTTAACGAGACGACGCAAGTGTGTGTTCTACTCCTGTGCGAGATCAGTGCGTTTCTAAGAGTGGAAACATGACCGGCAAATAATATGCCATTGAAATTCTGCAACATAATTGCTCACTGTGGCGCGCGTATCGTTGCGAGGTCTCTATCAGTAGATAGGTGAAGGGCGCCAATGTGGTGCTGAAAATAAAATGTGCCCACTATTGGTGCGATCGGTGTGGTCGAAAGTTTTTGCGAATTTTCAGCCTATTCCTTCTATCGCGTATAATGGAGCTCAATTCGATCAATCAGTTCCGCTGCCATCATGCAATTTGTCGTAAAGTTATTTCCAGAAATTACCATCAAAAGTCCACCGGTCCGTAAGCGGTTTACCCGTCAGCTTCGTGAGAATTTAAAGACGTTAACCGCAGAGTTACCCTTCGACGTTCGGATTGTGCGCGAATGGGATCGCCTGGATATCTTTGCCGATCCTGAAACGCCAGAACAGGTCCAGCAATTGGAGGTGATTCTGGCGTCGACCCCGGGAATTGCCCATGTCGATGTGGTGGAGTCGTTTAGCTTTGCGACGCTTGATGATGTTGTCGAGCAGGTGGTTCCAATTTGGGCCAAACAGGTCGAGGGAAAGACGTTTTGTGTTCGGGTCAAGAGAACTGGGGAGCATGGGTTTTCTTCTATTGACGCGGAGCGGGTTCTTGGTTCACACCTGAATCGTGGTAGCAATGCTGCCGGTGTTAATTTGAAACAGCCGGATATCACTTTTCGGGTGGATATCAAAGATCAGCGAGCGTTTATTGTGGAGCGTCAGCTTGCTGGTTTGGGTGGTTTTCCAATGGGAACCCAAGAGCCGGTTTTGTCACTGATCTCCGGCGGCTTCGATTCTACCGTTGCCAGTTTCGATATGATTCGCCGAGGTGTTCGTACGCACTTTTGCTTCTTTCGGTTAGGGGGTGCGGCCCATGAGGTCGGCGTAAAAGAGGTGGCGTATTTTCTCTGGCAAAAATATGCACGCTCCCATAAGGCACTCTTTATCACCATCCCTTTTGAAGACGTTGTGACGGAAATTCTGGAGAAAGTGGATAACCGCTACATGGGTGTCATCCTCAAGAGAATGATGCTGCGTGCTGCGGCAGCGATGGCGGAAGAGCTCAATGTCCCTGCGCTGGTTACCGGGGAGGCCATCGCTCAGGTGTCCAGTCAAACGTTGACGAATCTGGCGATAATTGATCGCGTCACCGATCATCTGGTGTTGCGTCCTTTGGCGGCGCGTGGAAAGGGCGAGATTATTCAAAGTGTTCGGGCGATGGGGGCCGAGGAGTTGGTCGCATCGATTCCTGAGTATTGCGGTGTTATATCCCGTAAGCCGACAACGCGGGCCAAGGCGTATCGTGTGGAGGGCGAAGAAGCCCGATTTGATTTCTCTATTTTAGATGCTGCGATTCAGGGGCGGGAATTCAACAGTATTGAGAATTTGCGCCCCTCGCCCGAGCTGGCAGAAAGCGTGAGTGTGTCGCCAGTTATTGCACCTGGTCAGGTGGTTATCGATGTGCGGCATCCAACTGAAACCGAGTTGCGACCGCTGGGGGATGTTGGCGCTGAAATTATCATGATTCCTTTCTACCAGCTGCCAACGAAATTTTCCGGGCTGGATGCGAACACTCACTATCTGCTCTATTGCGATAAAGGGGTGCTCAGCCAGTTGCAGGCTGCAAATCTCTGGGATGCGGGGCATCGCAACGTTTCCGTATGGCGTCCTGAATAACTAAGATTGGGCCTTTGGATTGGCAGCCTGTTGCCGGTTTTGTTCTATACTTAATGAACCAGGGCCTCGGTTATAGGTGCTCGGCGGTAGAACTGCATACATGGATCAGGCGCGCCAGTGCGACTCCTTATTCTAATCACCAGCAGTTATCTTCCCTTGAATCTACGTCTCTCAGCTTTTGTCTATAGGCTACCTGGCTAATCCCGCCCCGCGGGATGTTTCACCGTGTTCCGTTCAAAAGGTTGTCGATGTGTTGAGGATTTCCATGGGGCTGCGCAGCAAGCTGCTTTTAATGCTCCTCGGTTTGCTGATTATTCCGCTCGCCCTGTTGAGCGGTGGGGGATATTGGTATTTTTCCAGCCGGTTTTTTGATGAGGCGCTGTCGAAGCAGCGCCTGCTGACCAAGCGGATTAACGAGTCTGTTGGTTACAATCTGCAACGCAATCTCAATTTCTACCGAGGTATGGCAGATAACGCCCATTTCCTTGAGAAACTGCTCGCCTATCGTGGCGAGCCGGATCGGGCGTCTGCGCTGTCGTTGCAGCGGGCGCTGCGGGAATTTTTGAAGCTGAATTCAAGCCTGGTGGAAATGGCGGTTTACGACACCTCTGGTGCGCTGGAAAGTGCCTCCGTCACTGGCTTGGTGGGAAACAGTACGCCGCTTGGATTTCCGCTTCAGGTTTCAGGTCGGCTGCCTGCGCCGGGGAGCTACCGCATGTATGGTGTCGACGATGCAGAAGGCGGTCGGATTTTCCGGTTGCTTCTGCCGGTGCGTTCCGTGGAGTCCGGGGATTTGGGCTATCTGGCGATGAATATCAACAATACCGTTTTGCAACGGTTGGTTACGCTCAACCAGACTGAAGATCTGTTGCTCTTTTTCAGTAACGAAGAGGGGAAAATTCTCAGTAAGTCGGAGTCAATTCAGGTCGACGAACTGCCCCAGGGATATATGCAGCCGGCGTTGCTGGCAGGCAATGAGGAAACCATCGCGGTTGAGTTTAACAGCCACTCGTATCAAATGATGTTGCATCCAGCCGCGAACGGGCTTTGGTTTGGCACCTTGCTGGATAAGAATGCCTTGCTGATGCATACCAGAAATTTACTGACCGCAGCTTTTATTGCGGTGGCGGTTCTGATTTCTGTGGTTGTGTTGATCTTCTATGCACAATTAGCGCGTTGGATTGTGCGTCCGATAGACCAGCTGATCAGGGCAACCAGAACCATCTCGGCCGGCAATTATGAGCCGGATATTCCTATTCGGTCCGGGGACGAGATGGGCGAGTTGGCAGATGCTTTCCGGGTGATGGGCAAGCAGCTCGGAGAGTCCAACGCGCGGGTGACTCAGCTGGCATTCTACGATCCACTGACTCGCCTGCCGAATCGCGAGACACTTCGGCACTCCTTGCAGAAGATGATTGAGACGGCGGCACGCAAACATCGCATGCTGGGAATCTTGTTTATCGATCTGGATGATTTTAAAAAGGTTAATGATCGGCTTGGGCATGCGTCAGGTGATCAATTATTGGTCGAGGTTGGCAACCGACTCAGTCGTTGTCTGCGAGGCGGTGATCTGATCTCCGGTGGCACCAACGACTTTCGCCCGGATAAGGGCGAGGGGGGATCATTGATCAGTCGTCGAGGAGGCGATGAGTTCAACGCCATTATTAATGATGTCGACAGCGCCAGGGACATTGCCGTCGTTGCTGAGCGTTTAATTACCGATATAAATGCGCCGATCAGTCTTTCAGGAAGCCCGGTCAGTGTCGGCGCGAGTGTCGGCGTGGCGATCTATCCCTACGATGGAGAAGATGCAGATACCCTGCTTCGGAATGCCGATTTAGCGATGTATGAAGCTAAGCGACTGGGTAAGAACAAGTACTATCTGTTTACCGAATCGATTAACAAGCAGGTTAGTGAGCGTCTTGAAATGGAGCAGAGAATTGCACGAGGGCTCAAGCTGTCTGAGTTTTCTCTGCATTTTCAGCCGAAAATCAAGCTGGATACGATGCAGATCGGTGGCTTTGAGGCGCTGATTCGTTGGCAAAGCCCTGAGTTGGGCTATGTGTCGCCTGCGCAGTTTATTCCTCTGGCAGAAGGCTCCCAGCTGATTTACGACCTCGGGCGATGGATTATCGCTGAGGCGTTTTATCACATTCAGCAGTGGCACAGAATTTTGCCTCCGGGGGTGAGAGTCGCGATAAATATTTCCGCGAGGCAGTTGGCGCAGGAAAATTTTGCAGAAAACTTTTTGATGCTGGCCAGAGAATTTCAGATTGATCTTCAACGAATTGAAATCGAACTGACCGAGACCAGTATTTTAACTGACGAAGAGCTTGTCATTGATCATCTTACGCGCCTTCGCAATGCCGGGGTGAAGGTAAGTCTCGATGACTTTGGCACAGGTTATTCCTCTCTGACTTTCCTGCGAAACCTTCCTATTGATTCTGTGAAAATTGATCGCAGTTTTGTCACACGTTTGGAGCAAGATACCGAGTCCACCGAAATTGTCGCGTCGCTACTGGATCTGTGCCGCAAACTCTCCCTTGATACCGTTGCGGAAGGGCTGGAAACCTCAGCCCAACTGGATTATTTGAGTCGGCACGGCTGCCGAGAGGGACAGGGGTTCTATTTTGCGCGTCCAATGCCCGCCGCGGAGGTGGTAAATTTTGTCCATTCCCCCTCGTATGTGGTGATGTAAGCCAATATCGGCAGAGTCGCAGCGCGAGGTCGCGGATTTGTTCGCTATATTGTATAAAAATTGTTCGCTCTGTGACGATAACTGGTTCCTTGGCCTGGGGCAGCAGAGTATAATCCCGGCCTTTTCGCTAGCCCCCTCCCGCCACGGGAGTTTGCTTCCCTGACGTAGAGATGTTCCTGTGATCGAGAAACTTCGCAATATCGCCATTATCGCCCACGTTGACCATGGTAAAACCACTCTGGTTGATAAACTCCTCAGCCAATCCGGCACCCTAGACCGCAAAAACGAAGGGACAGAACGGATCATGGATTCCAACGATCAGGAAAAGGAGCGGGGTATTACCATTTTGGCTAAGAATACCGCGATCCAGTGGCAGGACTACCGAATCAATATCGTTGATACTCCGGGGCACGCCGACTTTGGTGGTGAGGTAGAGCGCGTGCTCTCCATGGTGGATTCCGTGTTGCTGTTGGTCGACGCAGTCGATGGCCCCATGCCTCAAACCCGTTTCGTGACGTCGAAGGCGTTCGAACGTGGCCTGCGTCCGATTGTTGTGATTAACAAAATTGACCGCCCCGGTGCCCGTCCGGATTGGGTTATGGATCAGGTCTTTGATTTGTTCGACAATCTCGGCGCCACCGATGAGCAGCTGGATTTCCCGGTTGTTTATGCCTCTGCCTTAAATGGTATTGCGGGTATGGATCCGGAAGAGATGGCAGAAGACATGACGCCGCTCTACGAAATGATCGTCGAGAATGTTCCGGCGCCAGAGGTCGATCCGGAAGGCCCTTTCCAGATGCAGGTATCGGCTCTGGACTACGACAGCTACGTGGGTGTTATTGGTATTGGCCGCATTACTCGCGGAACCTTGAAGCCAAACCAGCAAGTGATTATCAAATGTGCTGACGATTCTCAGCGCCGTGGACGTGTTTTGAATGTAAAAGGTTATCTCGGCCTGGAGCGGATCGATACAGAGCAAGCCAGCGCCGGTGACATTGTTTGTATCAATGGTATTGATGGTCTTGGTATTTCCGACACCCTCTGCGATCCCGATTGTGTAGAAGCCTTACCCGCGCTGACCGTGGATGAGCCCACCGTTAGCATGACCTTTATGGTCAATGACTCGCCATTTGCGGGATTGGAGGGCAAGTTTGTGACCTCCCGTAACATCAAGGAGCGTTTGGATCAGGAGCTGATTCATAACGTTGCGCTGCGCGTCCAGCAAGGCGATACCGCGGACAAGTTTATCGTTTCCGGTCGCGGTGAATTGCACCTGTCCGTTTTGATCGAAAACATGCGCCGTGAAGGTTTTGAGTTGGGTGTATCCCGTCCTGAAGTTGTGCAGAAAGAAGTCGATGGCGAGATTCAAGAGCCCTTCGAGCAGGTTGTTATCGACGTGGAAGAGCAGCATCAAGGATCCATTATGGAAGAGCTGGGTCTGCGTCGTGCTGAAATGACAAACATGGCTCCCGATGGTAAAGGCCGCGTTCGCTTGGAATTCGTTGTGCCTTCGCGCGGTTTAATTGGTTTCCGTGGTCTCTTTCTGACGTTGACGTCGGGTTCAGGAATTATGACCAGCGTCTTCGATCACTATGGTCCCGTCAAAGATGGCGAAGTTGCTCATCGTAAGAATGGCGTGCTAGTCAGTATGGTTAAAGGTAAGACACTGGCCTACGCCCTTTATAGCTTGCAAGACCGCGGACGCCTATTCCTCGGCCATGGTATTGATGTCTATGAAGGTCAGGTGGTCGGAATTCATTCCCGCAACAACGATTTGGTTGTAAACCCCACTAAAGCCAAGCAGCTGACCAATATCCGCGCTGCCGGTACGGACGAGGCGCTGACTCTGACACCGCCCATTCGCCATACCCTTGAGCAGGCGCTTGAGTTTATTGAAGATGACGAGCTGGTAGAAGTTACACCGGCGTCTATTCGAATCCGCAAGAAACTGCTGACAGAAAACGAAAGAAAACGCGCCAAAAAGTAAACCCTGCTTATCGCGGTGAAGGGTACGCCCTCCGCCGCGACCTACCGCAAGCTCCTGTTATGGGGTAGACTGCTGTCAATTCAGCAATGTAAGCCTGCTGTCTTTCATGTGGGGAGTTGCTTTTGACACTTCGATTCCACGAATACGATAATGGCCGTGGATGACTTGTGTGGATATGACAAAAAAGACACTTTACCTTTTTGCGATTACTATCGTGCTTGCTCTGACCGCCGTTCTTCTATTAAACCTCTCCGGTGTCGAAGCGCCTGACGTTGAGCCTCTACCAGATTTTTCACAATATGAATCATCCGATGAATTGAAAGAGGCTTTCTTTGACTATTTGACGCCCATTATTGATGAGCAGAATGCGCTTGTTGCAGAACAGCGCGCAAAGGTTCTGGCGTTGTCAAAAAAACTTGATGCGGGCAAGGCGCTCAAAGGTCGCAATTTAAAATCTCTGCGTGAACTGGCGACTCAATACCGGCTAGTAATGCCGGAAAGCGACGCTGGAGAAGCAGAGGATCCCGCAGACGCTGAATCTTTGGATCCGTTTTCAACACTGGAACAACAGCAGCAATTGGTTGCCAGATTGACTCGCCGTGTCGACGAAATACCGTTGGAGTTGGCATTAGTGCAAGCGGCGAAGGAATCCGGATGGGGACGTTCCCGGTTCGCTAAAACCGCAAATAACCTGTTTGGGCAATGGTGTTATACCGAGGGGTGCGGCGTGGTGCCGAGTGCCAGAGCCGCTGGGGCGACCCATGAATTGGCCGCTTTCGATAACATTGGCGACACCATTCAGAATTATTTGCTCAATCTTAATACTCACGACGCGTACAAGCCTCTGCGAGATATTCGCGCCCGCTTGAGAGATTCTGGCGAGCCGTTAAACGGCTTGGTGCTGGCAGATGGCTTGGTAAATTATTCCCAGCGACGTGACGCATACGTTAGTGAAGTGAAAGCGATGATCCGCAGTTATCGCAAATTTGAGCAGTCAGAAACGCCATCTTGAATTGACGTGAGTTACAGCGCCGATTCTTCCGTGCGTAGCCAACTTAACATTTGGCCTGTAATAACGCCCAAAACAACACCTAAAGTATCCGCGCCAAGGTCTACCCAGTCGGCAACTCGGTTGACGTAGGGTTGTATGAGTTCGATCGCTCCACTCCAGGCAATCAATAGGGCGGCAAAAAACAGCCAGTTTTTAGGGCGACCACATCCCAAAGGTAGCGCGACGCAAAAAAAAGCAACCACGTGGTGTAGTTTGTCCGTGCCTGGTACGTCAGGCAGCTCTGGCGCTGGTGTGAGACAGGCCAGAGTCACGAAAGCGAGCTGTAGCAGAGAGAGAATTCGCCAGTGGCGAGAGATCAAATCGATCAGTGGTGTGAAAAACATAAATAGCGCTGTATCTCTTACTGCGGTGAAAATTATTCGTCGTCCCTTTGAACCGACAGGTGCGAGTTTCCTTCCATATCGAGGGTCAGGAAGAACTCGATGGGACGACAACAAACCTGGCAGTCCTCAATGTAAGTTTGTGACCCTTCGGATGCATCGATGAGCACGTCTAGAGGTTCACCACAGTATGGGCAATAAATACGCTCTTCGCCGAGTTGGTGAAATTCGTTCATAAGTGGCGCTCTACGTTCATGTCCTGGATCAACTAGCTTGGCAAACCATACCCGGATGCCATAAGTACGGCCAGAAATGGGATAACAACCAGCAACAGCAGTTCTAGGCGTATGATCATCACGATACTTCGAGGAATGTCGACGCCGTCGAGCCCCGCACGATTACGACGACTGAGGAATATGGTTGGAATAATGGAGATCAGTCCGAGTATGACAAAGAGGGTGACTTTAAGATGAAAGATCCAGTTATTGGTGTAGAAATCGGCAGGCTTACCAACGAAAAACCAGAGCGATAAACCCGCTCCCAGCACCAAAAGAGCGCCCACACCGTAGAAACCATCTATTATTGCAATGCGGCGGATCTGTTGATGGTCCAGCCGCCCCTTCAAGAGCAGGTGCTCTGCGACAAGGGAAGATGCAAAAATCAGTATGCCAAGAAAGTGCAGGTAGCGCACCAGTAGATCAGTCATAGAGCGTCGCCTATTGTCGATACGGTCGTGGGGTGCAGTGCCGGAGCATATGTGTCTGTTCTCTCGTGGAGGTGGTGACGTTAACGATGATGATACCGTTTTTGGTACGGACTTGCTTAGACTTCTATCGCCCTTTAACCTTGCCGCTGATTGATTCAGTTAAGAAATAGCCTGGTGCCAAAATCATCCCCCCTTTATTGGTCGTTTAAAGATCTTGTACGCTTCGAAAGCTATCGTCTGCTGGACAGCGGAAAAAACGCCGCCGAGCTCGAAAACCGAGATCGAAACATTGCACTGAGCGATTCCACCCGCTCTGTCGAGCGAGATTCACTGTTTCGGCACTGGTTGTCTTGTCGCCAACAGCAGCAGCCTCTGCAGCCAGACCCTGCAAACCTCTTGGAGCGCAGTGTGGGGTTGGTGTTGTTTGGAATGCTTGTGCTCGGCAGTTTACTTGGCGTCAGCGTGGCGCTGTCGACACTCACTTACGATGGCAGTGTACCGGTTAACGTCAGCGTGTTTCTCGCTGTGATCTTGGCACCTCAGCTGTTGCTGTTGGTATTGCTATTTGTATGCTGGATCGCCGGTCGTCTATTCGGGGGATTTCCCAGCGCCTGGTATAGCCTCCCTTTACACTGGTGCCAGTGGTTTGCCGATCGTCTGATTCATGCTCGGCGACGCTCTTCGTCAAATGGTGCTTCGATTGGAGAAGAGTCCCTGCACAGCGTTGTCGAGTCCTTGTTTCGACAGCACAGTCCGCTGGTGACCTTGCAGGGTGTGCGCTTGGCCCAATGGTTTGGTATCGCGTTTAATGTGTCCGTACTGCTGACCGCATTACTGATGTTGATGTTCACTGATCGGGCTTTCGGTTGGCAGAGTTCGTTAACCGATTCCGCTCAAACGGTCAGTCAGTTGGTTCAGTGGTTGGCGTTGCCCTGGAGTTGGCTATTTGGTGAAGGCAGTGGTTATCCGTCGCTGCAGGAAATCGAGGCGTCGCGGATATTGCTCGGTGGAGGAATGGATGGTGTGTCCCGCAGTGGCGCTCTGATTTCCTGGTGGCCCTTTCTTTTGCTGTCCGTTACGGTTTATGGATTGCTGCCAAGAATGCTATTGCTGATCGGAAGTTATATCTACGAGCGCCAGTTTCTCGGCAGTAATCGCTTACGTGCGTCAATCTATAATCCTCTGTACGAACGTTTAACCAGCCCTCTTTTGACGACCACCGGTGCGCAAACCGAGCATCATCGCGGTGCCCGACCGGCGGTGGCGATGACGGAGGGAGCCGGTCACGGGTTTCGCCAGGCGTTGGTCCTCAGCGATACCCTGTCACGTTATCCTCGTGCTGTGATAGACCGATGGCTCGCTCAGCATGTCAATCGCGATATGCAGGTTTTTCCAATGGATTCTCTCTCGCCGGCGGCGGAATATCAGCAAGACAGCAAGCTGCTATTGTTGTTGGAAGGGTGGCAATCGCCGATTGAGGAAGTGTTAGCAGAGCTCGGTCAACTGGCTGACCAGCGAGGGGAGAATCAGTCAGTCTATCTGGCGTTACTTGGCAAGCCGGGCAAAGACTCTGTGCGAGACTTGCCGGATGCGATGGCGATGGTGTGGCGCCGCAAAATACATCAGTTGGCGCGGCCCAATCTTCTTATTCTGTCGACCGTTGACCAGAGTGACGATGCAGCGGAGACACGTCAATGACTTCTCATCCTCTGATCGCGATTGTTGGCCATCCCAACGAAGGTAAATCCTCTGTGCTTTCCACGCTGACTGAAGATGATTCTGTTGTGGTCAGTGATTTCCCTGGTGATACGATTCGCTGTCAGCGCTTTCCAGTGGTGATAAATGGCGAGACGGTACTGGAATTTGTCGATACTCCTGGATTTCAGAATCCTCGGCGGGTGCTCGCTTTTATGCAGGAGGCTCAGCTTACTGATGAGGCTCTGCTGAAGCATTTTGTTCAAGAGTTTTCAGGGCGTGAGGATTTCAGCCACGACCGGGAGTTGATGTTGCCGTTGCTGGAAGGGGCGGGACTCATCTATGTGGTGGACTGCTCTCGTCCACTGTTGGATGTCGACATTGCTGAAATGGAGATTTTGCGGCTGATCAACAAGCCGCGTATGGCGGTAATCAATTTTAAGGAAGAAGACAGCACGTATTTGGAGGATTGGAAGCAGGCGTTTCGCAGACACTTTAATGTCATTCGCGAATTTAATGCGCACCATGCAAGGTTCAGTGAGCGGATTCAATTGCTCGAGACGTTGAAAGCCATTCATCAGGATTGGGAGCCCGCTTTGGAAAAAGCTGTGCTGGCTTTTAAGGATGATTGGTTGTATCGCCGCCGCCGGGTTGCTGAGGCAACCGTGCTTTATCTTGAGGAGGTTATTAATTATCGCCACGAGAAAAACTGTTCTCCAAAACTGTCCGAGTCCGACATAAAGCAGCAAGCAGGCGACGATTATCGAGAGGCCATTTCCGAACGGGAAAGCCGTTTGTTTGGAGAATTAAAACGCCTCTACCGTCATCAGGTTTTTAACTTTGAGTTGCCCAGTCATTCTCTGCTGCAGGAAGATTTATTTTCTGAGAGAACCTGGCAAATTCTCGGTTTGACGCAAAAGCAGATTTTGGTGGCGTCGGCTGGGATGGGGGCCGGATTGGGGGCTGCATTAGATGTGGCAGCACACGGTCTTTCTTTTGGTGTGTTCACGGCTGCCGGAGCTCTGGGGGCAAGTGGGCTAACCTGGCTAAAAGGCCAGGATCTGGCAAACACACGCGTGATGAAAATGCCGTTAGGCGGCTCTCGGGTTGTTATTGGTCCGAATCGGAATCCGCAATTTCCGTTTATTGTCTTAGAGCGGGCATTGCTCTTCTATCGTGAAATTCTCAATCATGCTCATGGCAATCGCACTCCGATATTAAATACCAGTAATGAAGGCAGTTTACTGAAGCAGATGCCCGCAGGGGATCACAAAGTGCTGATGAAAGCCTTTCGAAAATTAAGCGCAAAACAAGTGGTCAGACGAGAAGAGGGACGCGAGAAGTTGCTCGATTATCTGAATCGCCACCTGCAGGATCTGTAGGTGGCGACTGGCTGAAAAACTATTCCAGCGCGATACGATAACAGGGGTGGTAGTCGCTCCCCGGCAGCTTCATTCGACCCTGTTGGACAAACTGCTGCAGTAACTTATCCAATTGTTCCATAATTTGACGGTCACCATGCAAAACATAGGGACCTTTCTCTGCGACGGCGAGTAAACCTTCCGGTTTTACATTGCCTGCGACGATGCCGGAAAAGGCTCGGCGCAGGTGAGCCGCGAGTTGATTCTTTTTCTGGTTGGGGAAGAGTTTTAAGCCGGCCATAGCGTCATGGGTAGGCATGAATGGCTGCTGGAAATCGGGATCGATATGGAGTGTCCAGTTGAAGTGGTACGCATCACCAATGTTCTTTCGGAATTCCCTCACTTCGCTGGTGCCCTCTTTGACCCGTTGGGCGACTTTTTCTGGATCATCAATGATGATTTCGTAGAGCGACTGAGCTTCCGGGCCAAGCGTCGTGGCGACAAAATTATCGAGTACCTGAAAATACTCGGCGGACTCTTTTCGACCCGCCAGAATGATTGGTAGGCGATGAGCTTTGTTTTCTGGGTGTAACATGATGCCAAGCAAATACAGCAGTTCCTCTGCTGTGCCGACACCTCCAGGAAAAATAATAATGCTGTGGGCGATGCGAACAAATGCTTCGAGTCGCTTTTCGATATCCGGCATGATAATCAGCTGATTAACAATTGGATTGGGAGGCTCAGCTGCGATGATTCCTGGCTCAGTTAAACCCACGAATTGAGCGGTTCCAAATCGCTGCTTTACGTGCCCAATGGTGGCGCCCTTCATAGGCCCTTTCATTGCGCCGGGACCACAGCCAGTGCAGATATTGAACCCTCGTAGTCCTAATTGGTATCCAACTTCTTTGCTGAAATCATATTCCGCTTCACTGATCGAGTGCCCGCCCCAGCACACCACCATATTAACGGCACTGTTGGCTTTGACGACTTGGGCGTTGCGCAGAATGTCGAAGATCAGATTGGTGATATCTGCAGAGGAGTCAGGCGCGGCCAGTCGTGCTTCATGTTTTACGGCGATAAAGAGAATATCCCGCAGAACAGCGAAGAGAAGCTCGTTTACACCACGTATGATTTCACCATCGACAAAAGCGGTGTCGGGTGGATTTATCAGTTCCAGCTTGACGCCTCTTTCGCGCTGTAAAACCCGAATATCAAAATCTGTGTGCTTTTGTAGCAAGCTCTCGACATCATCGGTATAGCTGGAGCTATTCAGCACCGCGAGTGAGCAGCTGCGAAACAGTTGATAGAGATGGCTATCTGCCGAGAGCTTGATAAGGTTTGCCTCACTTTGGGAGAGGAGGCTCATGCTGCCCACGGGATTTATTTGAATATTGTCCAAGGGTGATTCCTGATCGTCGATATCGCCATGTGCCAGGGGTTGGCAGCAGGCTTGGATAGATAAAATGAGAGAGATGCGTGCCAGGGTGGCGCGGCAGTTGTAAGATGACCGGTGTCACGCTGTCGAAGTGTGGTCATTGTGCTGTCGATAATGGGCTGGTCCTGTTCTGCGGGCAAGACAGAACGATCAACACGCAATGTTGATCGCCCTATGGCACAAGGGTTAACCGGCCTTGGATTGGGTCGAACGATTCAAGGCTTCCACATATTTGGGGGTTGGTCCGACGTCCTCGTAAATTTCCTGCCCGTCTTCGACACGGATGACTTTATCACCTTCCACATAAGGCATGGCTGCTTCAATTTCACGGATAGCGTTGTGCAGCAGTTCACACGTGATGCTTTCCAGAGGTTGGTCGTAGACACTGGCCAACGCCTCGAGCTTGTGAAAGTCCGATGCTTTGACAGTCACGGAAATCGTCTCAGTCTCTTCTTTTATTGCGGCTTTTTCAGTCCAGGAGTTTAGAACTTCCCTGAAGCGACTGTTGGACATATCTGACATCCTCATACTTGTAAAGTCTCCTCAATTAAGCGTAACGGCTTTACCCCATTCTCGCAATGCAGATTTATACGTCCCTAGACATCTCTCGGGCTCTACGGTTTCCTCTTTGGGTTAATGAGTTGATTTGGCGTTTGGATCCTTGCCAAGCTGAAAGCCAACACGCAGTAACATTCCTGCGACCGCACATCCCAGCATGACACCAGCCATCGGTATCGGTGTTCCGTCACCAATCAGGCCGACCACCGCCCCGCTGAGAGAGCCTGTAAGGAATGAGGCTGCGCCAAGTAGTGCCGTTGCCGTACCGCTATTGGTGGGAAAGTACTCGATGGTGTTTGCCGATGCGTTGGAGGCAATAAAAGCGCCTGTCGCCATGCTCAAAACAATCAATGTGACGACGATACTCAGCTGCATGTCGGAAGTCAGATTGACATAGAGAACAAACAATAGACAAATAATAATTTGTGCAGCTTGTCCGGCGCGCAGTATGTTCAGGGGAGAAAAGTACCGAAGTAGTCTTACATTAATGCGATTAAAGACCATCAACCCCAGAACGTTGCCGGCGAATAAAAACGAATATTGGGTTTGACTGACGCCAAAAAAGTTCATGTAAATCTGCGGCGATGCCGTCACAAACGCAAACATGCCTGCGAAGGCGAAGCTCTGGGCAAAAATATAGCCGAGAGAATGGCGATGACTTAAAACTTGCCAATAGCGAGTCCACGCTTTGGGGCGAGTCTCTTGCAAGACTCGCGTTTCGGGAAGTCGAAAATAGATAATGGCGGTGATGATAAGGCAATACATCAATAAAAACAGAAAGATGCTCTGCCACTGACTCAGGTAGAGAATAAAGCTGCCAATAAAGGGGGCGAGCAGGGGGGCCATCATCATAATGATGGCCATGTGAGCCATATTCCGCGCACTTTCGATGCCGCTGCTGAGATCTCGAATGACTGCCGCTGGATTTATCACGGCCAACCCGCCGCCCAATGCTTGAACCAGCCGAAACAGCCAGAGCCCTTCAATATTCGGGCTAAGCATGACGCCGAGGCTGCCGATCGCAAAAAGTCCCATACCAACAAAAGTGGACAGGCGGCGCCCAAAATGGTCTGAGAAAGGGCCTCCGACCAACTGGCCGACAGCGAAACCTGCGAGATAAAAGCTAAGTGTCAGTTCCACTGAATGAATGGATACGCCGTAGGTCTCTGCTATTTTGGGGAGTGCAGGTAGGTAGGCATCGACCGCGAGGGGTCCCATTGCCATCAGGGCAGCCATCAAAATAATTGGGACAGGCATGAGTGGAGGAGCGATGATTCCACTCTCCGTGTGTTGCGTAGCGTTGTTCATTACTTCCAGGCTTTCCTTGAGCTGGCCCTAAGGTGTTTTCGCTTGAGTTAGCGATTGGACGCAAGCTATAGCACTTGAAGAGGAATAGTGTAAACCATTCGCCGGAAATTATTTTGCAACGGGGTGTTGCTGCCAGGAAGAATGTCCGATTTCTAGGTGGGTCAGCCGCTTAAGCGGCTGAAGAGGATAGAGGAGACTCGGTGTCAGACGTTTCGGCGTCTGTGACCTCAACAGGACTGGAAATGGCAGGGCTGGTCTCTGGCAGCACCATTTTAATGGCTTTGGGGAGAATTCGAATATCGAGAGAATCCGCCTCGAAAACTTCCCCATCAATGACGTATTTCAGCGGTCCTTCTCCGCGAATTTTTATCTGTTCCGCGGTTGTGTGCTGATTGCCAATGTTCAGCGAGTGTTCGGTAAGGCCGGTGTAAGCGAGTTCGAGAAGGTTGATATAATTGTCGCTTGCGGTTTCGCCTGGCTCCAGCCAGGTAATGTCGAGAAGTCCGTCGGCGATGTCCGGCTCACCGCTGCCGAGTGCCAGAAGGCTGGTCAGGGGTGCGGCATTGGCAACAATCAGGCTACTGGTCTCCAAGGTTGTCTCTGGTTGATTATCGATCGCTATCTGTAGCGTGTGTATATGATTCTGGCTGCAGGCATGCATAAGGCCTTTAATGTAGGCGAGTTGCCCGAGTTGGTTTTTGGCTTCACGGTCGGCCAGCTCAATCATTTCCTGTTCAAAGCCCAGGCCAACCATCAGTAACATTGGCTGATCGTTACAGTAGGCCGCATCTATGTGCTGAACATTACCGCCGATGATGTTGTCACAGGCGACATCTATCGGGGTTATTTTAGAGCTGATTCCGAAGTAGACGTGACTGAGCGCATTGGCAGTCCCCATGGGTATGATCGCCATGGCGGTTTCTGTATTGATGAGGTGCGAGGCGACTTCTGTCACTGATCCGTCCCCCCCGCAGCAAATAACAAGCCGGGCGTTTTTCTTTAAGGCTTGCTCTGCTAACGCGCCCGCGCCAGTTTCCGGTGTTGTCTCCAAAATTTGAAGAGAAAAATAGGGGGAGAGCCGTTCGATAATGTCGTCTTTATGCTGTGGCCATTTGCCCCCGCCTGAGACCGGATTGGCGATTATCCAGGCTTCCTTGAGAAGCTTGAGCCTGCCCGAGGCATATTCATTTTCTAACAATGCTTCTTGTCGACGAGTCAAACCCACTTGTGTTCGTTGTTGCTTGAGCGTCTGTATGACCGAGGTGACGCTGTCTGAGTGACCCGCGGCGAGCAGGTAACCGGCGACAATCATGGCGGATCTTTGTCGTCCCAACGCGCAATGGACTAGGACGTTTTTCCCTGATGAGATTTTTTGGTCAATCCAGTTGATGCTTTGTTTAATTTGGTCGGCAGAGGGAACACCATGATCTAATACGGGGACATTCAGATAATCCACCGGTGTATTAATCAGTGACCAATCCAAAGCGTCGAATTCTGCTGTGACGTCGAGAACGGCATCAATGTGATGATCTTTCAGTAGACTGATTTCACTGGCGCGCAGTCTGGCGCCGAGAAAGAGATGATTTTCAATTTGTTGCAGCGGTGGACATTGTTCTTGCTGTCTCGCCCAGCGGTTGTAGAGGTTACAGCCGATGAAGTAGGGGATAAACAGCCAGCGTATTGCTGCCGGTATGCGGCCGTCCTTATTTTTGCGAAGTAACGTGGCTTTATTTTGCAGGTAGGCAACTGCCACCAATGCTAAAGAAATGCCTATCCAAAGAAATAGCGTGAACAGCACATTAGCGAGCATCGGGGATTGAACGCTCCTAAGGCTTATCCATGCAAGTGCAACACTGATCAGCGCGCCAGTTGTATAGTAAAGGCCGGGTCTCATAATGCTCCTACTCCGACGTTAATCCCTCTTAAGAGTGTCTCTAAAATACTGATGTTGAAATTCTGGCCGTGTCAGGGCTGTGGTCAACGAGTCACATAAGACTGTTCATGCTCCTTTCGCGTTGAGTCATCTTTTCCTGACCAGAATACTCAAATCACAGTCTTTAGAGGCGCCCTTAATTTCAATTTTGCACAACGTTTCTCAGTCAACCAGGTTTGGTTGCCTGTACTTCTGGAATAAAGCAAATTGCAGACCTTTTCCTTCGGCGATTCTCATCTTTCGCCGCATTCTCCTGCGTTGTCGCCAGTCTTTACGATGTCTCTACTTTGGATGCGTTATTAGATGTCGCCACACGCGGGGTATTTCTATCGACAAAAAGCGTGCCGCGCCAGGATTGTTTTGTAAGTTTCGCGGTTTCTTGTAATTCTTACTTTTGTTGACTGGGAAATTGTTGGAAGCAGCGGCCTGTTTCGTGTGTTTTGGCGCGCGAAATCTGCGTTTGTTGTGGCGCACATTTTGAATGGCGGGGTAGTTAGGCAGGAATGACTGTCTATGGATTCGTGGCGCCCGATTCAAATTTCATCTGGCTCCTTTCGTAACTGTCATCGTCCCTCCGCAAGATCAGTTTCTGACGTGGGGTAAAGGATAGTACCGGGACGACTATCACTGTTGGTTTATGAACGCTAAAAAATTCACCAGACCCATTATCCTTGCGGGTGTGCTTGTCGGCGGCTCTTTGCTGGTCATTTTTGGGTGGCTGGGAGTGTCAAATTCACCCATGTCATCATCTGATTCGACGGTGCTCAAGCTGCCGGATAATTTTGGAAAGGACTTGCAGGCGTTGGTTGCCTCTGCTCGTTCTAATGATTCTGCCGATGAGGACTTTTCCCTGGCAGGTGTTACTGATGAACGTTTGGCGGTACTCGTCTCAGAGTTAGAGCCGCTCGGAATTCAGGTTTCCCGCTCAAGCGAGGGGGTGGTACTCACTGGCGCTGTGGCCAATCGCATGGACAAATCCATGTTTGAGGAGTTAGTCGAAAAAGCGTTAGGTGTTAAGTCGATTGTTAATCAAATTCAAATTGATCGCTCTCTGGCAAGTGTAGCGGGGCAAGCGGATGGGGGCTCGACACCTGCCCAATCCATCACCGACGCAACCATCAGCGCCAAAGTGAAGTACAAATTGATTCTTGAGAAGGATGTCAGTGCCGAAGACGTCGATGTCCGAACCCGAGAGCGAATTGTCACTCTACAGGGGAGTGTAGCTAACGCCCAGAATCGGAAGCTTGCAGAGCATATTGCGGCTGGAGTGAAGGGCGTGACTCAGGTGAAGAATTTGTTGCTGGTCCGGCCGGTAAAAGCGGCAGCGCAGCGAATGCAGTGACAGCGTCTTGCAAGCGGAGGTTTCTCGCTTAAGATGAGTGCTGCTTGTGTTTATTTATAACTGGTTGATAAATAAAGGAAATTATTTGTGTTGACGCAGTTTCTGTGGTTTGGAAGGGCATAATATGTTATATCAGTCCTCAGTTATTAGTTCTGCAGACCAGTTATATAGGGGAGCATTAGTGTCAAAAATTCTCTTGGTGGATGACGACAAGGGATTTACCGAAGCTACTCGGCAAATCATCGAGTTGCTAGGCCATGAAACCACCGTGGCGGACTCGATTTCCAGTGCGCTTCTTTTATTGCATGAGCAACGATTCGACCTGTTGTTACTCGATATAATGCTCCCTGACGGCAATGGACTGGATCTGCTCGATAAAGTGCCTGCAGACAGTCGCCCGGAGCACATTGCTTTTATCACCGGGCACACAGCGATTAAATCTTTGATCAAATCGGTAACCGGGCCAGATGTCAGTTATCTGCTGAAGCCGATTGATATCGATTCTATCCGTGCGCTGTTGGAGCGTGCGACGCACATTGAAGATCCCGACAATTCTTGCCATTTTGGCGTACTGGTCGGCGAGTCGCTAGAGATGCGTGCGGTATATGACATGATCTCAAAAGTTGGCCCAACAAGTGCCAATGTGATGATTCAAGGCGAGAGTGGTACGGGTAAGGAGTTGGTGGCGCAAGCGATCCACAATGCTTCCAGCTACAACGGTCCCTTTGTGGCAACAAACTGTGGGGCCATGTCTCCAGAGTTGTTGAGCAGTGAACTCTTTGGCCACGAGCGTGGAGCGTTTACGGGGGCGATCAGCCGTAAGATCGGCCTGTTTGAGCAGGCGAAAAATGGCACCCTGTTTCTCGATGAAATCACTGAAATGCCGATTGAAATGCAGCCAACGTTGTTGCGGGTATTGGAAACAGGAAAAATCACGCGAGTTGGAGGCAGCGAAGAGATTGCCGTCAACTGCCGTGTCGTATCGGCAACGAACCGTACCCGGGAGCAGTTGGCTCAGGATAATTGTTTGCGGGAAGATATCTATTTTCGTTTGGCGGTTTTCCCGATCGATTTGCCGCCACTTCGAGAGCGCAAGGATGATATCCCTCGATTAAGTCAGTTTTTCCTTGAGCAAATGAATGAAGAGCACAATTCGACGGTACAGATTGATGAGGCGACCATGGCGCGTCTTATTCAGTGCGACTGGCCAGGTAATGTGCGTGAATTTCGGCACGCTCTGTTCAGGGCCTTTATTCTTACCGGTAGCGATGAGCGGTATTTGCGCATGCCGGAGCAGTTAGGTTCGCCTTTCTCAAGCAAGAAAGCACCGGACAGCTCATTGCGCGCCGGTACGACGATACAGCAAATTGAGAAAGAGCTGATTTCTCTGACCCTGCAAAAAGTAGACGGCGACAAACCTAAAGCGGCAGAAATGCTCGGTATTAGTTTGAAGACGCTATACAACCGGCTCAATCAGTACCAGAAAGAAGACTAAAATTAGAAATGTTGTAGTGGTATTTGCCCTGTGGTTTTCGATGTCGCAGGGTGAAATTTGGTGGCAGTGATTCAGAGCTCGACGTATGAACTCGATCTCCTGGAGACAATAGGACATGTGTGACAATGCAAAGTGATCAAGATGGCAATATTCGCCATGCACTTCGCAATCAGCTAAATACCATCTCGGTGAATGCCGAGTTGATAAAATTGCTGGTGCAAAGTGGTGATGCAAATCCTCAGGTGCTCAGTAGTGCTGATAAAATATTGCAAGAGTGTAAGAACTGCTCTTCTCTGCTCGATGACGCCTTTTCTCCTTCTAAAAGCTAGGCGTTTGCTATGATTGCTTTTCCCGGTTCGCAGGCGCAGGTGTCGTGGCCAACAGAGTAAAATCTTTTCAGCGAAATTGGGTGGTCATTATCGTTGGGCTGGTGGTTATGCTGGCCCTTAATGCGGGGCAGTCGTACCGGGCAATCAATGAGCTGGTCGCGAATGAAAACCGAGCGAGCGTGACCAAATCCGCCTTGCGTACTGTCAAGAATCTCTATTCCTCAGTTCAGGATGCGGAACTTGGGTTGAGAGGTTATCTTCTGTCCGGCAATGAAAGCTATCTAACGCCCTATTTTCAATCGCTGGATCAAATACAGGCAAATCTGCTGGAACTCAAAGATTATAACTATGAGTCAGAACAGCAGCTGGTGCGTGTCGATCTTCTGGAGCGTATGATCGTCGAGCGCTTGGAAGAGATGGGCCGGCACATACAGCAGAAAAAAGCCAACGAATCCTCGGAATGGCTCTCGTCAATTAAAATGATGCAAAGTCACAACCGCATGAAAGAGCTGCGGGATGTGATTGAAGAGCTGGAAGCAGAAGAATACGAACATCTCGCCAATCAATCGTTGGTCGCATCTCAAAGTCGCAATGATGTTATGCGAACGATTGTTATCGCAAATTCTGTCGGTTTGCTGCTTGTTCTAATGGTTGCGATACTGGTTCGTCGGGCGCTGGATTCTCAGGTGCAAGAATCCGAGAAACTGGAAGAAATGGTGACGTCACGTACGGCGGAATTGGAGCACTATTCTGACGAGCTTCAACGCAGTAACCGTGAGCTGCAAGATTTTGCGTTTGTTGCTTCCCATGACTTGCAGGAACCACTGCGAAAAATTCAAGCTTTTGGAGATCGCTTAAAAAGTGGGTACAGCAGTGAGTTGGGTCAGGGTGCGGATTACATCAATCGCATGCAAAAAGCCGCCGCTCGTATGTCTCGCCTGATCGAAGACTTGTTGGAGTTCTCACGGGTTTCCACTCGTGCAAACCCTTTTCAAATGGTAGATCTCAACGGCGTGTTACAGGAAGTTATCGATAATCTCGATGTTAAAATCGAAGAGTCTGGTGCAAAAATTCTTGTGGAGACACTGCCGGAGATAGAAGCCGATCAATCTCAGATGCGCCAGCTTTTTCAGAATTTACTGGGCAATGCAATAAAATTCAGTCGTGAAAATGTGCCACCCGAAGTCAGAATCAGTTCTGAAAGCATGGAGCCTGAAGATGGTACAGAAAACCCACACTATCTGATTGCAGTTGAAGATAACGGCATCGGGTTTGACGAAAAGTACATCGATAAAATATTTACACCCTTCCAGCGTTTGCATGGTCGTGAAAAGTATCAGGGAACTGGTATTGGCTTGGCCATCTGTAGAAAAATCGTTGAGCGGCACCAGGGAGAACTTGATGTCACCAGCACGCCCGATGTTGGAAGTCGGTTTATTCTTAAGTTAACCAAGTATCGCGAAGATACATTATTGAACGTCGAACGCGAGGCATCGCAAAGTGAATAAAAAACCTATCGTTATTTTAATGGCGGATGACGACAAGGACGATCAGCTGCTCGCTCAGGAAGCCCTGCAGGAAAGTCGGGTTGCCAATGAATTGCACATTGTTAACGACGGTGTGGAGTTACTGGAATACCTGCGGGGTGAGGGGCGTTTTAAAGATCAGGCGCGCCCCTGGCCAGGTTTAATCCTTCTGGACTTGAACATGCCCCGTAAGGATGGTCGGGAAACATTATTGGAATTAAAGTCTGATGATGCGTTGCGCCGAATACCCGTTGTCATTCTGACAACCTCAAAAGTTGAAGAGGATATGTTGCAGGGGTACAACTTGGGTGCCGCCTCCTATTTAACAAAGCCGGTAACCTTCGACGGCCTGGTCGAGCTTATGAAAGCTCTGGGGCGATATTGGATTGAATTTGTAGAACTGCCCAGTGCGGCAGATAGGTAAGTCGAGGATAGTGCGGCGCGCGTCATGATTAAAACCAAGCTACTTCTGGTCGAGGATGATGAAGATGATTTCATCATTACGCGAGATCTTCTGCGGGATCTCGGCGAAGAGTCCTATAGCCTGGATTGGGTTCATGATGTGGAGAGTGCCAGGGCTGAATTGTCCGCTAATCGTCACGACGTTTGCCTTATGGATTATTCTCTGGGACCGGAAGATGGTGTCTCTTTATTAAGGGAAGCATCTCAGTTGGGCTTTCGTGGCCCAATTATCATGTTGACCGGGCAGGATGACGAGCGGCTGGATGCCGACGCATTATCTGCGGGAGCGGTCGATTACCTGGTGAAGTCCCAGCTAAATGCATCGCGATTGGCTCGTGCTATTCGGTATGCGGTGGCTCGAAAGGAGATGGAGGCTGAGCGGGTTGAGCGCCTGCGTGCGGAATCTGAGAATCGATCTAAGAGTGAATTTTTAGCGCACTTAAGCCACGAGCTGCGCACGCCTTTAACCGCTATTTTAGGCTACACCGATTTGATGCTGAGTCAGGCCGCTGATCCTGTCAATCAAGATAGTTTGCAGGTTATTAAGCGAAACGGCCATCATCTGCTCAGTTTGCTAAATGATGTTTTGGATCTTTCCAAAATTGAAGCGGGCAAATTGGAAATCGAATATTTACCGTTGGATTTGCACGCATTTCTTGCGGATATTTTCCAGCTTATGGCGGTAAAGGCAAAAGATAAATTTCTGGAGTTGAACGTTAATGCGCTGAGAGATATTCCCACGCAGATATCTATGGATTCAACTCGGTTACGGCAAATACTGTTAAACCTTCTTGGTAACGCGATTAAATTTACCCAAAAGGGCAGTGTGTCTCTTTCTATCGATGTCAAAGAAGACGGTGAGCAACATCTTCTTTTGTTCCATATTGAAGATACGGGGCGAGGAATTTCTGACAGTGACCTGCAGAGAATTTTCAAACCATTTAGTCAGGCCGCCCATTCTGGGTTTGATACAGAGAAAGGTACCGGGCTTGGTTTGGCCATCAGCTTGCAGTTGGCTTCCAGGTTGGGGGGTACCATAGAGGTTAGCAGTCACTTGGGGGCTGGCAGTCGCTTTACGTTATCTCTGCCGTTGCAGCAGGATGATTGGAAAGAGTGTAAGCCTCTGGATTTGACGCAACCAAGCCAGCACCGGTCACTTGAGATCAGTGCATCCATCAATGGCAGGATACTGGTGGCCGATGATGTTCCGGAAATATTGAATTTGGTCGGGCACATTATTCAGCAAGCCGGCGGTAAAGTGACCTATGCGTGTGACGGTAGAGAAGCCCTCGCGCAAAGTGTGGCCGCGCGTGATGCCGGAGTTCCCTTTGATCTGTTAATTCTGGATATGCAAATGCCAGGATTAAGTGGACTTGAAGTAACGCAGAAATTAAGACAGATGGCATTTTCTCAGCCGATTATTGCGCTTACTGCAACAGCGATGAAAGGGCAGAAAGATGATAATCTTAGGGCGGGATTTACCGATCACTTAACGAAGCCGATCGATCAGCAGCAGCTGTTGACGTGTATTCGAGACAACCTTGCTAAGTTGCGTAGCGCTTCGCAACCCTGTGCCCCCTGTTCGAAAGATCAAACTTCGGATCCCCGCATTCTGCTGGTCGAAGATGATCGTGATGCGCGCCAGTCGACAGCGCAGCTACTGCGTATGCTTGGGTGTGGTGTTGAAGAGGCTGAAACTGCAGCCTCGGCTGTCGATAAATTTACGCCGGGCTGTACACGAGTCGTTCTGCTGGATATCAATTTGCCGGACGATTCAGGTTATCATTTGGCGCAGCGGCTTAGAGAAAAATTTGGTGCCGGTTTTAAAATCATTGCGCTTACTGGTGAAGAAATTCCTTCGCAGGTTCTGCATGAATCGGATCTTGATGACTGCTATTTGAAGCCGGTCGATATGCAACGTTTAAAAGCGGTTGTCGAAACAGCTGCCTCTGACGTCTGAACTTTCTGTCTTTTCGTCGTTACAACGAAACTCTCTCTTCTTTTCAGTGATCTTTTTATAAGTCATTTTAAGATCTCTTCTTACGGAGGTCATTCATACGGCTGCAACTTTTTCTGAGTAATCTGTAAAGGTTACAGCTGTGGTTTGCAGCTTGTGTTAACCGCCAGTCAATGTGTTGTTACCTGACAGTTAATTTTATTGGTTTGTAACTTATTGATTATAGGTAATAAATATTTATTGGGTTGGCGAAAATTAAACACGAATGATGTTGTCTAAAGAAGTGGCACGGTATTGGCTCTATCGTCTATCAGCAGTATTCACAACAAGCTGAGGAGAGATAGAACCATGTTGAGCTGGTCATTAGCATTTTTAGTCATCGCCATTATCGCAGCTGTTTTTGGGTTCGGCGGAATTGCCGGAACTGCTGCGGGAATCGCGAAAATTATTTTCTTTGTGTTCGTCGTGTTGCTTGCGATCTCTCTCATTTCGGGAGCCTTAAGAGGCAAGTCGCCGCGATTGTGAAGTTTTTCTTACCAAGGAGTGTTTGATATGAGTTACAAGAAACTGGTACTTCCTTTCTTTCTGGCCTTCATGGCCCTGGGAATTGTTGCATGCAGCGACGACAGCGCCGACAGCGCCGAAGATGTTGGCGAGTCTATTGATCAGTCAATGGAAGACGCTGGCGATGCGGTAGACGACGCTACCAACTAATTCTGATCGTCAGAATTTTTAGAGAAGCCTGGGTGATCCGTCACCCAGGCTTTTTTGTGCCCAATGCTTTGGGACAAGTGAAACAGGGCCGATATGCTCTGGATTGCAAATTCCTTGCGAGCCTCCTTTTTTTGGAGATTGAGCCTATTTTCTGATCGTTTTCTGCTGTTTTATCCTAATTTGGAGGTAAATCTGTCAACGATATTATTTGCGCCATTTTGGTAGCAAATTGCTGCCAATACGTTCAGAATTGCGCTTTTCGCTGGAGGCGGGCCTGCCTCGTCAGCGCCATTCTTTTACCTGTGCATTGGGAGACTTTGGTTGAATATTCGCTCCTTCGATCAGTGGAACGCTGAACTATCCGCTGAGCTTTACGGTGTTGACCGCTGGGGAAATGACTATTTTGGTGTCAACGAGGACGGCAACGTAACTGCCAAGACCCTCAATACGGCAGTTCCTTTGTTGGATATCGTTGAGGCGTTGCTGGAGCGGGACCTTCAAATGCCGGTTCTGCTGAGAATCGAAAACGTACTCGATGCGCAGATATCACGCCTGAATAATGCTTTTATTAAAGCGATTAAAGAGTTTGATTACAAAAATAGTTATCGAGGTGTTTACCCGATAAAGGTGAATCAACAGGCTCAGGTTGTTGAAGAAATTGCCGCTTTTGGCTCTCGTTTTCAGCACGGTTTCGAAGTCGGTAGCAAAGCTGAAATGATTGCCGCTCTGTCGACTCTGGAAGAGCCGGGTAGCTTAATCGTTTGTAATGGATATAAAGACCAGGAGTTTATCGATCTCGGTTTGCAGGCAATAAAGCTCGGGTTTCGATGCTTTTTTGTTATCGAGACGCCTACCGAGCTTCCTATTATCATTTCTCGCAGTCGCGCATTGGGAGTAGAGCCCAACATCGGTGTGCGCGTGAAAATGATCAGCCAGGTTAGTGGTCACTGGAATTCTACTAGCGGGGATCGCAGTGTCTTCGGTCTGACAACGGCGCAGTTAATCGATGTTGTGGATACCCTGCGGCAAGAGGAAATGTTGCATTGTCTGCAACTTCTTCATTGTCACCTGGGTTCGCAGATTCCAAACATCAGTGAAATTCGCCGCGGTATTGCAGAGGCTTGTCGCTTCTATATCGATCTTTGCAACGAAGGCGCAGCACTTTCTCATTTGGACCTGGGTGGAGGCTTGGCTGTCGATTACAGCGGTGCAAGAAGCAACGATAATCAAAGTCGTAACTATGATCTTGAAGAGTACTGTGCCGATATTGTCGAGACGATAAAGACGACGCTTGATCGAGTTGGTATTGATCATCCGGTGATTGTGACTGAATCTGGGCGCGCAACGGTTGCATATTCGTCCGTACTTTTATTCAACATTCTCGACAGCAATACCTTTGAGCCCATTGAAATGGCAGGTGAAAGTGTCGAGCCGCACTCTCAGATTAACCTGATGAATGAAATCTTCAGTTATCTGCGAGCGGATAGAGTGCAGGAATGTTTTAACGATGCAAACTATCATCGCAATGAAATTCGTGAACTGTTTCGCCGCGGTGAAATTAATTTGCGAACACGCGCGGTAGGAGAAAACCTCTTCCTTAAAATTCTTCAGGCAATTGCGGAGCTTCTTGAGGACATGGATGAGGTGCCGGCGGATCTTGAAAATCTGCGCTTGTCGCTGGCGGATATTTATTACGGTAATTTTAGTTTGTTTCAATCGCTTCCAGATATCTGGGCAATTGACCAGTTGTTTCCAATCATGCCAATTCACCGCTTGAATGAAAAGCCGTCGCGTGAAGCGGTATTGGCTGATATAACCTGTGATTGTGATGGCAAGATTGATCGTTTTATTAATCCTCGAAAAGGTGTGTCCCATTCGCTGCCTGTGCATCCTTTAAAAGTCGGTGAAGAGTATTACCTTGGGGTCTTTCTTGTCGGTGCTTATCAGGAAACGCTGGGTGATCTTCATAACCTGTTTGGCGATACTAATGTCGCCAGCGTGCGTTTGAATCGTGGTGGAACATTCGATATCGTCAAAGAGATTCATGGTGACACAATCGAAGACGTTCTGAGTTATGTTGAGTTTCATCCTGCGGAAATTGCATTGCGCTATCGTAATACCGCAGAGAGGGCTGTGAGAGAAGGTCGTATTACTGCTCGAGAACGCCAGCAGATGTTGAAAACGTTCAAGGCGAGCTTAGATGGTTATACCTATTACGAACGGGAAGATGAGTGAGGATACATAAATGAAAAAAATCGTAATTGTCGGCGCTGGTGGCGTCGGTCAGGTCGTTGCTCATAAATGTGCTCAGAATGCTGAAGTCTTTTCTGATATTCTGCTAGCCAGCCGTACCGAAGAAAAATGTAAGGCGATTGCATCACAAATAAATTCTCCTATAAGAACGGCGAAAGTTGATGCGGATAATGTTGCGGAAATGGCTGCACTGTTAAAAGCAGAAAAGCCTTTTATGGTAATCAATGTAGCGCTTCCTTACCAAGATTTGAGCATAATGGATGCGTGTCTGGAGGCGGGTGTTCATTATCTGGATACCGCGAATTATGAGCCTCCAGAAACGGCGAAGTTCGAATATCACTGGCAGTGGGCGTACCAAGAAAAGTTTGAAAAAGCGGGCTTGATGGCGTTACTTGGATCCGGTTTCGACCCAGGCGCGACGAACGTTTTTACGTCTTATATCGCTAAGCATTATTTTGATGAAATTCACTATCTGGATATTATTGACGTTAATGGCGGCGATCATGGCTATCCGTTTGCCACAAATTTTAATCCGGAGATTAACATTCGAGAGGTGACAGCGGAGTGTCGTCACTGGGAGTCCGGTGCCTTCCAGGAAACGCCGGCGATGTCGTTGAAGCAGAGCTTTACATGTCCAGAAAGTGTTGGAACTTACAACATATATCGGATGTATCACGAAGAGCTTGAGTCATTGACCAAGCACTTTCCTACGTTGAAGCGGGCTCAATTCTGGATGAGCTTTGGTGACAGTTATCTTAAGCATTTAGAGGTTTTGGGTAACGTGGGGATGACGTCTATTGAACCTGTTAGTTTTCAGGGGCAGGACATTATTCCTATTCAATTTCTGAAGCAGCTACTACCCGATCCATCGACGTTAGGTCCGAGGACGAAAGGTAAGACCTGTATTGGGTGTGTTGTACGCGGTGTGAAGGATGGAAAAGAGAAGACGGTATATCTCTATAATATTTGCGATCATCAGGCTTGTTATGCTGAAGTTAAATCTCAGGCTATTTCTTATACGACCGGTGTGCCCGCAATGATTGGGGCCAGCTTGTTGTGTGATGAGACTTGGTTAAAGCCAGGTGTTTGGAATATGGAACAGCTTAATCCAGATCCTTTTATGGAGCGCATGAACCTCTGGGGATTGCCCTGGAAGGTCATTGAAAACCCAGGTTTCGATCTCGTTTGATCTTGCGCCAGAGGAGTTTGTTGTGGCAACGATAAATGCAGAGACATTTGCGAGTTTTGATCCGCGCCGTGTGCCATCGCCCTGTTTTGTCGTCGATGAGGTCGCTGTCGAAAAGAATCTTAAGGTTCTTGATCAAGTCCAGAGGGCGTCCGGGGCTAAAATCCTCCTGGCGCTCAAAGCGTTTTCGATGTTTGGTTTGGCGCCCCTGGTGAGGCGTTATCTTTCAGGCGTCTGCGCTAGCGGATTACATGAAGCAAAGCTCGGGCGTGAGGAGTACGGTGGCGAGGTGCATACCTACAGCGCCGGCTATTCTCCAGCTGATATGCCAGAGATTCTCGAGCTGTCTAATCACGTGTTGTTTAACTCCTTTAATCAGTGGCACAGATATAAGGAGATCGCACTGGCGTCGCGAAAGCAGCGTAGTGACGTTGATTTTGGTTTACGTGTTAACCCTCGACACTCCGAAGGTGCTGTTCCAATTTACGACCCGTGCGCGCCAGGCTCTCGCTTGGGAATCCCGCTCGATGCTTTTCGTGGCGAAGATTTAAGTGATTTTTCCGGTCTGCACTTTCATACGTTATGTGAGCAGCAATTCCAGCCTCTATCACGCACGTTGGATGCTGTCGAATCTCAGTTTGGACAATACCTAGAATCGATGCATTGGCTGAATATGGGGGGAGGGCACCATATTACCAAGCCAGGTTATGATGTAGAGGGGCTGATTTCTCGTATTCAGCAGCTTCGGCAGCGTTACGGCCTGGAGGTCTACTTGGAACCTGGCGAAGCCGTTGCTGTCTGCAGTGGGGTGCTGGTGTGCGAGGTTTTAGACGTCACAAGCAATGACGTTGACATTGCTATTGTTGATACTTCTGCCACCTGCCATATGCCTGACACTTTGGAAATGCCCTATAGGGCGGAGATTTTTGGTGCCGGTGAAGCGGGAGCTAAGTCTCATACCTACCGCTTGGGTGGTCAATCGTGTCTGGCTGGCGACGTTATGGGTGACTATAGTTTTGATAGGCCGCTGGAGATTGGCCAGCGCTTGATGTTTGATGACATGTCTCATTACACCATGGTAAAAACGTCGACATTCAATGGTGTGCGTTTACCATCGATCGCCATCTGGAATTCGGAAACCGATACCCTGCGTGTTATTCGCGATTTCGGTTATGAAGACTTCAAATCCCGACTCTCCTGAGTCTTAGCCTTTCACTGAATGACTATGACAACTGTAAACAAGAGTGAGCCGACAATTTTTTTAGGCTCTGAGATTGATTCCTTATCGCCTGAAGCAGCGCATTTTCATATCCTGCCCGCGCCCTACGAAGCGTCAGTTTCCTACGGAGGGGGTACGTCTTTGGGACCGCAGAAAATTATTGATGCGTCGCTGCAGCTGGAGACCTGGGACGGGAAAAGCAACCCTTCGTCCCTGGGAATTTACACTCACGAAGCTGTCGATTGTGACGGTGAGGCGGAGGCCGTTGTGGGCCGTATCGCTGAGCGTACTGAAGCGATCGTGCGGCAGGGCAAGTTCCCGATTACTCTTGGCGGTGAACATACGGTGACAATTGGTGTCATTAGAGGTTTGCTAGCGGCAGGCGTTGAGGATTTTGGCGTCGTTCAACTCGATGCGCATGCCGATTTACGAGAGGCATACGAGGGCAACCCCTATAGCCATGCCTCGGTAATGAAGAGGGTTGTCGATGAAGACATTCCGCTGTTTCAGTTGGGAATTCGCGCGCTCTGTGAAGAAGAAATCAAAACCCGTAAAGTCTATGGGGTTGATCATATTGATGCTGAGGTTCTGGTAACACGGCAGATTCAGAGTTTTGAGCTGCCGGATGAGTTTCCCGAGAAAGTCTATTTCACCTTGGATGTAGATGGAATGGACCCATCGGTTTTCCCGACGACAGGGACTCCCGTGCCAGGGGGTACAGGCTGGTATCAAACGCTTGCTCTGGTCAATAGCCTGGCGAGGCAGCGGGATATTATCGGTTTTGATGTGGTTGAGTTTGCCCCCATGAAAGGCTTGCACGCCTATGATTTTTCAGCAGCTCTGCTCGTTTACAAGTTGATGGGGATTGTGCAGCGAGCGCAAGACTAATATATGAAGATTTGATCACGGTAGTGCTCTTAAAAAAGGGCCTGTAAGTGATGAACGACAAGTGGTAACAAGCGACATGATGGGAACAGATATTTGGATCGTCTTGGATAGCCGTGTGCCGTCCACTCAGATTGTTAGCCCTCGCCTTTTCGAATGCGTTAAGTGATCTTTCTGTGATTCGCAAGTTACTCCTCTTTATCGCTGGAAACCGGGTTGTATTGTCAATTTTGCTGGCCTCAGTATTGTTGGCAATCTATATGGCCGGTTTTCTTGGTGGTCGGTTTTCGGTCACCAATCAGTATGAATTTAAGCAGGATGGTGCTCTCTCGCTTGGTGAGTCCGGGATTGCTTTTACGAAACCCTTTTTGACTCCTGAGTTGGCAAGTCAGCTGAACCAAGATGGATTTGAGTTAGAGTTTCGCGGTCGTTTTACCGATGTGGATTCACGTCGTGGAAGTAATATTTTGGTGATACCAGACGGTGACCGAAATTTAGATACTTTTATCGTGTGGCAGTGGCGGCATCATCTCATCGCTATGGATAGCGACGATTACGATGCCAGTCGTCGTCAGCCTCGGTTAAGCACGACGGTCGCCGCAGGGCCGCAAGTGTTGCGTTTGGTTTCTCGGGACGGACGTAGCACGTTGTATTTAAATGATGAGCCCGTTAGTCACTTTAATAAAGGCGCACTACAGCTCCCCATTGTGTCCGGAGGGACTCGGTTGTTACTGGGTAATTCCGCCCACCTGAATAACGGTTGGGTGGGCGACATAGAATATGTCGCGTTGAGGCATTGGCTATCAGATTCGTCATCTCAATCAGGCGGGCGATGGCAGACTGTTTTGGAGCTACCCTTTGTTAACGAAGGAGAGCACCTGCTTTCGGGTGCGGATGTTCCGGGCGGTTTGACCGTACCTGACAAGATTGGCTTGATGGAGCAGGACCTTCTTTCTATGCCCAGTCGTTTCGAGCGGTGGAAATTTTGGTCTCTCGTGGATTACGTCGTAAACGTAGCGGGCTTTATTCCGCTGGGAGTGTTGTTCTTGCTGGTGTTTTGGCGCCAACGCCCGGCCTACGTTTTGCCTCTGGCAATTGGTGGCAGCTTTTTAGTGAGTTTTTCCATTGAGTATATCCAGTCGTGGATGTATTTCAGGCATTCAAGTGTCTTGGATCTTATTTTAAATACCACTGGCGGTGCGGTTGGCACTTTGTGTGCCGCTTGGTGGCTTCGTTCGCCGCGTAAGATTGGGGCTTAACGCTCATTTTGAATTACACTTACAGTTAACTATTGTGCTGTGGTAGCGGTTTGTCGCGCTGTCAGAGGGATTTACAGGGCTGGTCAAGCATCCGGATGAAAATTTCAGTTGTTATCGTTAATTACAAAACACCGGGGATGGTGCTTGATTGTCTGGAGAGCTTTTCTGATGAGAGCTTGTGGGACGATATGCATGTCGTCATTGTCGACAACTGCTCAAAAGATGACTCCTTGGCAAGGATCCGGGAAGGCTTGCCTGAGAAATTTAAAACTAAGGTTACCTTGGTTGATTCTCCGATTAATGGGGGATTTGCGGCGGGGAACAATCTAGGCATTGCCGAGTTCTCGGCAGACTATTACCTGTTGCTCAACAGTGATACCTTGCTTCGCCCCGATTCTGTCTCTGCGCTTGCCAAATTGCTGGAAGCTCATCCTGAATGTGGGCTGGCCAGTCCTCGCTTGGAGTGGCCAGATGGTCGGCCGCAGGAAAGTTGTTTTCGATTTCACTCTCCCGTAAGCGAGTTGATCCGCTCGGCCAATACAGGGCCGATTACCCAACTCTTTAAGCAATATGAAGTGGCTCTGCCGGTTCAGGATGGCGTCAGCTACCCTGAATGGACCAGCTTCGCCTGCGTCATGATTCGCCGTGAGGTCATGGAGGCGTTAGGGGGGCTGAATGAAGACTACTTCATGTATTTTGAAGACGTCGAATTTTGCCGTCGAGCCCGTGAAAAGGGGTGGAGAATCGTTAATGATCCCAATATTCATGTCGTGCACCTGCGTGGCGGAACCTCTCCTCTCAAAGCTCAAGCGCGTTTAAAAAAGCGGTTGCCGAGATATAATTACGAATCTCGTACCCGTTATTTCAATCAGTTCTATGGTCGTGCCGGCTTGCTGGCGGCGAACCTTCTGTGGACTCTTGGTGGCGCTATTTCGAGTGCCAGATCCAAAATCAGCGCAGGCTACGATAGCAGCGTTTGCGCGAAGCAATGGACTGATACTTGGATCAACTTTTCTAAACCAGAGCGCCCTTACGTGCATCCGGACGATTACCGTGAGAAAACCTGATTTCATTATTATTGGCGCGATGAAAAGCGCGACCAGCACGCTGCATCAACAGTTGGCCTTACAGCCCGGCTTTTTCATGTCGGACCCAAAAGAGCCCAATTATTTCAGCGACGATGAGCAGTACGCGCTCGGCGAATCCTGGTATTTGGACCTTTTTAAAGGTGCTGAGGCGTCTGATATTTGTGGCGAATCCAGCACCCACTATACGAAATTTCCCGATTATCCGCTGACACTGGACCGTATGCAGGCACTGTTGCCACAGTGTCGTTTGATATACGTGCTGCGTCACCCGATTGAAAGATTGGTTTCTCACTATATCCATCAGTGGACGCAGGGGGTTATCCGCTGTGATATTGGGCAAGCCATTACTGACTTTCCGGAATTGATTAATTACAGCTGCTATGCCAGACAGCTGGAGCCATATATCAAAGCGTATGGTGCTTCGAACATTTTGATTACAGCGAATGAGGCTCTGCGAGCTCGCCCGCAGGAACAACTGTCTCGGGTCGCGAAGTTTGCTGGCTATACCAGTGACGTACGTTGGCAGGAAAAAGCGCCCTCTCAAAATGTCTCCAGCCAGCGCTTTCGCAAATTTCCTGGTTACCATTTGCTGGTGGATTCTGCGTTGATGGCCTGGGCGCGTCGTGCGCTGATACCAAAAGGTTTGAGGGAGAAAGTGCGAAAGCAGCTGTCTATGTCTGAACGGCCGGAATTGAATGAGGCTCAAGCTATTAAGCTGGCCGAGGTGTTTGATCAGGATCTCAGCATCCTGGGGCGTTGGCTGGGGGTGGACATCTCCTGTGCTAATTTCTCCTCGGTGTTTGCTGAAAAAGACTTCAAGATCCAGTGGCCTGCCGATGTCTGATGTGCACACCGATTTATCCCGGCGCATTGGCGTTGTGGCCATTGGTCGCAACGAGGGGGAGCGCCTGATTCAATGCTTGCGATCGGTCACGGCGCTTGCGGATAAGGTGGTCTATGTCGACTCGGGTTCAACAGATGGGAGCCGTGAAGCTGCCAAAGAACTGCAATGTGAGGTTTTGGAGCTGGATCTGTCGCGGCCTTTTACCGCGGCGCGAGCCCGCAATGAGGGGGTCGACAAGCTCCTAGAGTTGGCGCCAGAGGTTGAGTTCGTACAATTTATAGACGGCGACTGCGTTCTCGATCAGCAGTGGATGCAATTCGCAGCGGATTATCTTGATGCTAACCCGAGTACTGCCGTTGTATGTGGTCGGCGTCGAGAGAAGTTTCCCGAGCGCTCAATTTATAACCGGCTTTGCGATCTTGAGTGGAATACCCCTATTGGAGTGGCAAAAGCCTGCGGTGGTGATTCATTGATGCGGATCGCGGCGTTTCGTGAGGTCGGCGGTTTTCGTCCGGATCGTATTGCGGGCGAAGAACCAGAATTATGCTTTCGTTTGCGTAAAGCGGGGCATGAGATCTATCGCCTTGATGCTGACATGACGTTGCATGACGCGGCGATATTCCGATTCGGTCAATGGTGGAAGCGTACGGTTCGAGCGGGTTACTCATTTGCTTCTGGCGCTTGGTTACACGGCGCCAGTGAGGAACGTTTTAAGGTCAGGGAATGTCTGCGTGCATGCTTGTGGGGAGGTCTACTTCCACTGGCAATTGTCGTTCTCTCGTTGTGTCAGGTTTGGTTTTTACTGTTGTTTCTTATCTATCCGTTGCAGATATGGCGACTGTCCAAACAGGCACCCATCGCCGGACGGGATGGGCGCCGCTGGGCGTTTTACCTGGTCCTGGGAAAATTTGCGGAATGTGTCGGCGTATTTCAGTTTCTGTTCAGTACACTGACCAGCCGCACTCGCATTATCGAATACAAATAGTTGGTCAATAAGGATAGGTGTCAACCCATGTCGAAAAAGTATCTCATCATCTCACCGTGTCGCAATGAAGCGGAGTTTATGAAAGAGACACTCGATACCGTTGTGGGGCAGAGCATCCCGCCTGCGAAATGGGTCATTGTCGATGATGGCTCAACGGATGCTACGCCTGAGATTCTTGCGGACTATGCAGCACGCTATCCCTTTATTGAGATCGTCACTCGGCAAGATCGAGGTCATCGCAGCGTAGGGCCTGGTGTTATTGATGCGTTTTATACTGGCTACGAGGCGATAACGCCGACGGATTATGATTACCTCTGTAAGCTAGATTTAGATCTGCATCTACCGCCGCGCTATTTCGAAATTCTAATGGATCGTATGGAGCAGAATCCTCGCCTGGGCACTTGCAGCGGCAAGCCGTATGTGAAGCAAGATGGTGAATTGGTGAGTGAGCGGCGCAGTGATGATATGTCGGTAGGGATGACTAAGTTCTTTCGTACCACTTGTTTTCTGCAGATCGGCGGTTTCGTTCGTGAAGTCATGTGGGATGCCATCGACAGTCACAAATGTCGATTCTTGGGCTGGCAGGCGGTAAGTTGGGATGAGCCAGATCTACGCTTCACGCATTTGCGTCCAATGGGGTCCAGTCAGACGAGCATTTACGTCGGCAAGCGGCGGCATGGTTTTGGTCAGCATTATATGGGAACGGGCTTCTTTTACATGTTGGCGTCCTCGGTGTTCCGTATGACCGAGCCGCCCTACCTTGCCGGTGGCCTGAATATGATGTGGGGCTACGTCAAAGCCGTTTTGGATCGTAACCCCCATATGGAGGATACCGATCTCATCCACTTTATTAGAAAATACCAATGGCAGTGTCTGTTTAAAGGACGGGCGAAAGCCATGGCCGAATTGGATCAGCAGCAGGAAGCTGCCTGGCATCCAGAAAACATCTGATTGCTGGCGATCACAGGGAAAGAGCCTTGAAACGAATACTCTATCTGGCGCCTGAGATACCTTCTCTTTCAGCGACCTTCGTTTATAACGAAATTTTTGCTGTGCGTAAGGCGGGCGCCGATGTCGACGTGATGACCGTGCACGCGCCAGAGAAGTCTGCGCACCCGGAAGTGGCTCAGGCTCTGGGAGAGATTGATGAGCTCTATCAAGATGGATTGGTTAAACACCTTGTCCGCAGTGTTCTCAGGTTGTTGCGGACTCCTGGAAAATACCTGAAAGCAATCCGGTGGTTGATGTCCGACTTAGCATCGCTCGGTTTTGGGCGAACCTCAGTTGGTCAGGTATATCGTTTTCTGGCGGCGGCTAGTCTGGCCGAGCACGTGGATAATAAAAAGTGTCAGCACATACATGTCCATTTTGCCCATGTTCCCACGGATCTGGCCATGTACGCCTCCGCGATGTGTGGCGCTACCTTCAGCTTTATGGGGCATGCGAATGATTTGTTTGAGCGGGGTTGGCTGCTCCGTGAAAAAGTCAGCCGCAGTTTGTTTTGTGCCTCGATATCAGAGTTCAATCGCAATTATCTACGAAAACTCGGAGCGGATATCGATAAAATCCGCATCGTACGCTGTGGCATCGACCCCGAACGATTTGCTCTACGCCCCCAGCGTCAGCCCGGTAAACCGCTGATTATCGGCGCGTTGGGCCGATTGGTTGAGAAAAAAGGTTTTGACGTTCTAATTGCTGCCTGTCAACTATTACATATTGCCGGTGTCGAATTTACGCTAAAATTAGCAGGAGATGGCCCACTAAAAGAAGCCTTGGTTGATCAGGTAAAAGAGTCGACTGTGGCGCCTTTTGTGGAATTTGTCGGTGCGTTACCTCATTCCGAGGTGCATCACTGGCTGAGCGAGTTGGATGTATTTGTGTTGCCCTGCAAGGTTGACAGTAATGGTGATATGGATGGCATTCCCGTCGTATTAATGGAAGCCATGGCAATTGGCGTTCCAGTCATCTCAACGAAAATTTCCGGTATTCCTGAGCTGATATTGGATCATGAGACAGGATTATTGGTTGAGCCAAATGACGCAGAAGCGACAGCCATGGCACTTAAGCAGCTTGTCGAGACCGAAGGATTGTCCGTCCAATTAGTCGACGGCGGCAGACAGCGAGTGGAAACGGAATTTTCCGAAGGGGAAAATGCCCGAAGGCTCCTTACCGCGATAAACACAGCCGAATAAGGGCAGGGAGAACTATTGTGACCAGTCAGATGCATAAAGTGTCGGAGCTCGTACGACGTCCCAGTCGGGAAGAAACACTGAATCGTGATGCCTGGTGTATCCTTGGCCTGCTGATCGACAATCTATCTTTTGATGAGACAATGGATCATTTGGACTACTGTGTTCAAAACCGTGTTCAATGCTTCTTATCAACGCCAAATACCAACTTTCTCGTTGCGTCGATCACTGCTTATGAATTTCAGCAGTCCGTGATACAAAGTGACATATCCGTTGCAGATGGAATGACGTTAGTTTGGGTTTCAAGAATTATTGGTGTCCCTATCGTTGAAAGGGTGGCGGGTGCATCGCTATTTGAGTCTCTCAAATCCAAAGCGATGAAGGTTTTCTTTTTTGGTGGACAGGATAATGTCGCCGAAATTGCCTGTGAAAGGGTTAATGATGATGGTGGCGCCATGAGTTGCGTCGGTCATTACAATCCCGGAATGGGGACCGTTGAGTCCATGAGTACGGACGCCATTCGGACTCAGATTCGTGCCAGTGGCCCGGATTTTTTAGTGGTGTCGCTGGGAGCTCGAAAAGGGCAGGCGTGGATCCAAAAGAACATGGAGTCTCTTAATGTTCCAGTGGTTTCGCACCTTGGGGCAGTGGTCAATTTTGAATCCAACACCGTAAATAGAGCACCTGTACTTTTACAAAAAATGGGTTTGGAGTGGCTGTTTAGGATCTATGAGGAGCCAAAGCTCTGGAGTCGCTACTTATCTGACGGACTGGATCTCTGTCGTCTGATGTCGAAGAAAGTGATGCCACTTTATTTTTTGCATCGGCGTTACCGGCGCAAGAGTAAGCTTTATAAAGAGACAAAATTCGTTACTAAAGAGCGAGGTTCCGATATTGTATTGGAAATTCATGGCGCAGCGACTCTGGATAATAGAGAAGAATTCAGAAAGGTGTGCTTAGAATTGCTGTCTCAGGATAAGCCTGTCGTATTGGAATGGCATTATCTTGGTTACTTTGATGCGGCGTTTCTTGGTACCCTAATGCTGTTTAAAAGGTTGCTGGTTGAAAATGGTCAGTATCTTGATTTTCAAAATGTCAGCAAATCGGCAGCACGCTTGTTACGCCTCCATGGTGTTACCACCTACTTCGGCGTACAAAGATAAATTATGCTCTTGAAAGAGCAGACGACTGACGACTGGTCGCATCGATAAACGGGAAGTCGAAGCTCTCCCGCGCTGCGGCCGGATCATCCATTGACGCTTTTACAGAGTTGTAGAGCTCAGTAACGGCTGGAGTCGTCAGGCAATCAAACATCTGGTGTCTAAAAACAATAAAAGGAGCACGAGGTCCATGATAGTCAACGAGTTTGCCGATCGGCTGAAATAAAAATCCAGACATGCGCAGCATGCGGCCTAGTTTGGGTTCCATCATTGCAATTGCCGCCTCGGCATCACTGCGGGCTAGCAGTACCATTCCCGACATAAATAAGCTCAGGGTGGCCACAGGAAAACGACGTCGTTCGATACGTCGACGTCTGTCGCTTTGGCGTTCTGCATCTTCAATCTGGGCAAGCTTGCGGCGATCGGGTACTGACGTATTTCGGCGGTCCTCAGCGCGCATTCGGAAATCTTTCTTCACGGCGAGCCGGGAAAACTCTGCGATATGGCCGGGCGGGTATCGATCCAAATCAAACAAGTTGGGATCGAGACTGTCAGGGCAAAAAGCCTGCACAGGGAGTTTTTTGTTCATGGAGTCTGGGCCGGTTTCTATCAGTCTGAGGCAGCCAATGGGTGAATCCTGCTCTTTTTGCATAATAACACTGTGCAAGGCGCAGGGATCGTAGGGATCTTTTTCGAGTCCGTTGGACTGTACAGCTTCATAACCGTACTCTTTACAATACACTTCGTGCCGAACACGATAGCAACTGTTAAGCAACTCTTCGGACTCCGCCTGGCAGACATAAAAATTTTCATTAAAGTATCTGGCAAGTTGCATATACATCAGTCCTCTATGGGCTATGCTTAGTTACAGTTTAGTTTGTGTATAAAAAAACATTTTTAATTAGTTTTTTGGATATGCCATGACAACCATCGATCAAAGTCAAATTAACGAAACCTATCTGCAAAAGGCTGCTGAGCTGTTGGCGCCACTTAAAAAGGCGAGCTATGCGCCGATCAATCCGGATTCCAGCCAGAACATTTTGGACGTTGGGTGCGGGCCAGGAATTGATACGTGCGCGATGGCCCGCTTGGCGGGTGCGGGATCCACAATAACCGGTGTTGACATGGATGTAAACATGGTGCAGGCAGCAGACGCACGAGCCCGTGCGGAAAGACTGCAGGATACTGTCAAGCATGTTGCTTCCCATGCAGATAAGGTTGATTTCGACGACAATACATTTGACGTGGTCAGATCCGAAAGGCTTTTCATTCATCTCCCCGACCCTATGGCAGTACTGCGGGAAATGGTGCGGGTTACCAAGCCGGGAGGAACTATAATTATAGTCGATACTGATTGGGCCAGCTTGTCAACGGCATCAGGAAATGATGTTGTTGAGCGGAAAATTTCCCATTTCATGGCTGAAAAATTTGTCAATAACGGGTTTTCTGGGCGCAATCTCTACGGTCAGATGAAGACGGCAGGTCTGTTGGACGTGTATGCCTATCCTACCAGTTACCATATTACGGACTATGTTCTATGGCGATTGTTGGGGCAAATGGATCAAGTCGAAGAGGCTGCAATGTCAGCATCCTTAATGACGCCAGAGTCTTTAGCTGAATGGCATAAAACCCTGCGCAAACAGGCTGAAGATGGTCTGTTCTACAGCAGCATGGCGACCATGGTGGCAACTGGAATTAAGCCAGCGTGAGCAAGAAGCGTGTTCAAACCGTAATGCGATGGCTATTCCAGATAGCGCCGATTACGCATCACATTGTACGTTTGAACGCGCGATAGCCAATTAACGAAACGGTTTCCGTCGTGTCCGAATCCAAGCCTCGTTCCGGAAGTTTCTTGAGCCTAAAGTGGCAAGCTGTGTTTAGTGTCAGCTTGGTCTTGATTTTGGGAACGGGGTTGTTGACCTATGTTGGGCACAGAAATCTTCAAGAGAGCTTCGCGACAGAGCGAGAAAGGGTTTTCTCTGATCGTCAAAATATCGTTACTGGATCTTTGCAAGCGCTGCAGTTACAAATGCAGCGGTTGGCCGGTCATCTTCAAGGACAGGCAGCGCTATCTCCAGAGTTAGGGCGCAGGTCTGCGCTGGTAACAACCATTGATCAAAATTGGGATCAGCTGAATTTTGAATGGGGTTTGGACAGTTTACTGCTGCTTGATGCCGAAAATCAGCAAATATCATCTTGGGGGGAGCCCCTCTCTCAAGCGACATTGCCTTCCGATTGGCTGAGTTCAGCTCGACAGGAGGAATCGCCCGTCAGCCAAATCTGGTGTCCTCGCACCTGTGTGCAAATCGAAATTGTGCCGACCTTCTCGGATGAAACCAAACCGTTTTTAATGGTACTGACCAGCTCTCTAACCGATGCCGTATTGAATTTTCAGGCTAACACAGCAGCGGATATCGGAATACTGGTTGCTCAAACGGAAGATCCTCAACGAGTGAGTCAAAAGCAGCTTCAATATTGGCACTATGAAATTACGGCATTAACCGGAGCTCCGGTTACTCTCGACCTGCTACGAGGACTGTCTGCGGAAAATTCCTTCGAGCAAGTCGCTAATCAACGGACAATGCGGTCTCTGAATGGCGAGACCTATGAAATCAGCTTTATACCTTTTAGCACCTCCTTGCAGCAAGAAATCGCTCATCTGGTCGTTATCGAAAATGTCACTGATGAGATGGCTCGGCTGGACAGTTTGCGAAATTATCTGTTGGGGCTGTCAGGAATCGTTCTGATTATTTCAGAGTTGGTTTTGCTGATGATGCTCTGGTTGCCCATGAGGCGCCTGCAAAAATTGGCGAAGGTTTTACCTCAGTTGGCTGGGAATCACACGGAAAACATTCAGAGCTTGCAGTTAAGTGCCGGTCATAGAGATCTCGTCCGCAATGAAATTCATGAAATTTTCGACGCGTCTATTTCATTGTCGCATACACTTCAGGAACTTGACGAAACGGTCAGGTCAAGAACTCAGCGCCTGAAAAATCGTAGCCAAGAGCTGTTAAGGGAGCGAAATTTCGTTACCAGCCTCCTTAACAACGTACATGTAGTGATTTTGACTCAAGACCTTAAAGGTTATGTGAAATTGTTGAACTCAGAAGGCACTAAGCTTATTGATTTCGATAATCCTGACGCGCAGCGGGTGAATTTTGCGGACTATTTACAGCCTGCTGATCGAGCAAGGTTTTTCGATGGCATTAAAGGTCTTGATGAAGACGGTGCTAACGAATTCCGTCAGGAGCTGGAATTTCGTGATTTAAACAATGCCTCTTTGCATATGGAGTGGTACCACAGCCGATTGCCCATTATGGAAATTGGCGATGAACTTGTGCTGTCTGTCGGTCTGGATCTTACTGCTCGTAAGGTGGCTGAGAAGAACCTTGCCTGGCTTGCTGATCACGATCCACTCACTCAACTTTATAATCGTCGTCGCTTCCAGAGGGAATTCGAAAGAGTTCTTCGTGATTATGATGATGTTAGAGAGCCGGGAGCGCTGATTTTCTTCGATATTGATCAGTTTAAAACGGTCAATGATACCAGTGGACACCCGGTTGGAGATCAGCTCCTTAGGGATATCGCATCTAAGTTGAGGGCGTTGACTCGACCCGGCGATACCATCGCCAGGTTGGGGGGAGATGAATTCGCCATTCTGCTGGAAAAGACAGATCGAGCTCATGCTGCACTTTTTGCTCGAAGGTTTTGTGAGCAAGCCAGCGATATCCAGGTTATCGATAAGAACTCGACTCACCGAATTAGCCTGAGTATCGGTATCGCACTCTATCCGGAGCATGGCGCCGTACTTGAGGAGTTGATGGCGAATGCTGATCTGGCCATGTATAAAGCAAAAGCATCGACCAACGCACGCAGTAATTGGGAGGTGTATTCAGTCGATGCGCCTGATAAGGAAGAGCTTTACTATCGAGTTAATTGGAAGCGCCGAATTGAGCACGCGTTAGAAGAAGATCGGTTTGTGCTTTATTTTCAACCGTTACTGGACATTGCCTCCAATACGGTTTCTCACTACGAGGCTCTGGTTCGTATGGTGGGAAGTGATGGTGAGATTATTCCTCCTGGTGCTTTTATTCCTGTGGCGGAAAAAACCGGGCTTATTTACGAGATTGACGTTCATGTCATCAAGCTGGCAGCTAAAGCGCTAGAGAAGTTCGAGCGCGAAGGGAAAAATATAAAGCTTTCGGTAAATTTATCCGCTAAAGCGATATCCAATAAACAATTTATTGATCTTGTTGAGAGAGAAATTACATCAAGAGGCCTGGAACGGTCTAAAATTATCTTTGAGTTGACGGAAACATCCGCTGTTGAAGACTTGGAAGCTGCTGCAACCGTTATTGAGCATTTCCGTAAGGTTGGCTATGAGTTCTCTCTAGACGACTTTGGTGTGGGTTTTTCCTCCTGGTATTATCTACGCCAGCTTCCTGTAGATTATGTTAAAATTGACGGCTCATTTGTCAGAGAGTTGTCTTCGAGTATTGAAGATCGACTATTCGTTAAGGCTATTAATGACGTCGCTCAGGGGCTAGGTAAAAAGACCGTCGCTGAGTTCGTAGAAAACCGCCAGTCACTGGCATTACTGGCAGCCATGGGTGTGAATTACGCACAGGGTTATCATATTGGTAAGCCGCAACCGCATCTTTGTTCAGAGAGCGACACAGCGGGTGTGATTCGAGTACAGAATTAATGTTGTTAGCCAGAAGCAAGCTATTTAGCAAGCTGTGGACGTTTTCCATCATCATTGATGGGCGATTATCCATGCGCGGCATTTTATACCTGTTCGCCTTCGTATGTGTTCTTCCTTTGTCCTTCGGCGCAACGCCCTGTTCGGCTGATGCTGCCACTTCTGATGCCATCGCAGCCGGAAGGGTGAAGGTTATCACGAATCCCGGTGTACCTATTGATCAAGTAAACACGGGAACCCTGCGCGCTATCTTCGGAATGCGGAATCGCAAATGGCAGGGCGGATCTGTCATAAAAGTCTTTGTATTGCCGGATGATGATCCGGTTCACGTCAAATTTGCCAAGGAGGTTCTCAATACCTTTCCCTACAATTTGCGTCGTATCTGGGACAGAAAGGTGTTCTCTGGCACGGGGCAATCGCCAACGGTCGTCGGTTCGGAAGCCGAGATGTTGGAAATGGTTTCCAAAACAGAAAACTCAATAGGATATATAGGAAGTGTTGCAGTCAAGGATGGCGTTAACGTATTGGGGTTTGATTAGACATGATTAAGAAAAAAAGCTTGTCTTATCTACTCGCGTCAGGGATGTTGGCGATCCATGGCGCCACCAGCTATGGGGTCGAATTGTCTTATTTGGATAACGTCGATTTCCATGGTTTCGCAACACAAAATTATCTCTACAGTACCGATAATAATTTCTTCGGCGAAAGCGAGGATGGCAGTTTTGACTTCTATGAAGTGGGTCTTAATGCCCTGTGGAAGCCGATACCCCAACTGAATGTGGCGGCCCAAATCGTCGCTCGAGATGCTGGGGAAACTGATGACGGTCAGTTTAGGGTGGATTATGCCTTCCTTGACTACAACTGGTTGAATTCCGATCGCGTGAACAGTGGCATTCGCATCGGTCGTATTGCCAATCCTCTTGGTTTTTACAACGAAACCCGAGATATCGCTGCGACTCGACCCAGCATTTTATTACCTCAGTCGATCTATTTTGATGTAAATCGGAATTTGTCGTTTTCTTCTGATGGCGTGCATCTGTATTTCGAAAAATTCAGTGAAAACAGTGATATCTCCTTTGTTTTAGGGGCGGGGCAGCCGCGACCGGATGATCCGGATTTGGAGACCACATTGCTTGCAGGGGAGGCTCCTGGAAGCTTCGATGGGGATACCAGTTGGGCAGGGCGGTTTCTGTACGATTATGATTTTGGCCGCGTTCGACTGGGAATTACAGCCGCAGAAATCAACATGGATTATGATTCCCATGGTTCTGGACCGTCGTTCAATCTCGGGAGCATTGGCTACTCTGACTTGGCGGGAAATCAGGCGCCGAGCCATGCTCCGGAGGCGCCTTATTATCCCGGTGAAGGAAAATTCGTTTTTCGGCCAATCATCCTTTCAGCTCAATATCAGACTGAAACGATAACCTATACGACGGAATACGCCCTGCGAACGACGAAAACAGAAGGGCTTCGACCCGAAGGTGTCTCCGAAAAGAGTTTTACCGGAACCAGCTATTTTGTCCAAGCGAGCTATCGTTTCAACCCCAGTTGGAGTGCCTTTGTTCGGTACGATAGTTTGGTTTGGGATAATGACGATCGGGATGGTAAGAAGTTCGCAGAATCCTCAACACAGGCGTCTGCTATGTTGGGTACCCCCGCGGTACCGGCTCACTCCCGGTTTGCGAAAGATTGGACGGTTGGATTGCGTTGGGATATTAATCAACATTATCTGGTCAGTATGGAATATCACGACATTGACGGGACCGGTTGGCTGTCTCGGTTAGAAAACCCGATCCCGTCGGAGACAGAGCGGGAGTGGGGTTTGTTTCTAATGTCGGTGTCAGCTCGCTTCTGATCGGCTGTGCTCGAAGGTCCAAGGCAAAATTATCGCCCGAGGACAAATTCTATGATCCGAAATATCCTGCCAAGCGAAATTAGTTGCAAGCTCGAGGTCTTTTGCCCACCAGGTAGGTGTGGGCACCAAAGACAGCAAAAATGTTGATTTGTCGTTTAAATTCTCGTATTAAGCCGGTCAGCGCACGTATTATTCATTGAAATTCAGGCGGCTTCCTATTGTCAATTGGGGGCTGTCAGTCAGGAGACGTATTGTCTAGAAAAAAAACCAAGAAAAAGGATCCCTTTGCTCAGCGTGAAGCGGATAAGTATGAGAACCCGATTCCCAGCCGTGAGTACATTCTGGAGGTGCTTGAGAAAGCGTCGGGTCCGATGACTCACGAAGCGCTTTGCCAGCATTTGGATTTGCACGATGAAAACTCGGTGGAGGCGTTGCGACGCCGTTTGATTGCAATGACCCGAGATGGGCAATTGCTGAGCAATCGACGCAAAGGGTTTGGTGTTCTAGACAGGATGCAGTTGATTCGAGGCCGAGTTCAGGGGCATCGTGAAGGCTATGGGTTCGTTTTACCGAACGATGGCAGTGATGATCTCTATCTTTCGCCTCGACAGATGCGAAGTGTGCTCGATGGTGATGAAGTGCTGGTTCGTGAGACGGGGACAGACCATCGCGGGCGCCGTGAAGGCAGTGTGGTAGAGGTGCTCTCCCATAACACCCGGCAAGTCGTGGGGCGTTACTTTAGCGAGAATGGCATCGATTTCGTCCGCCCTGATAACCCCAGATTGGCGAAAGATTTTCTCATTCCTCCCAATGATCGCAAAGCCAGTCCCGGCCAATTGGTTGTGATTGATGTTACGCGCCAGCCGGATTCTAAGAGTCCGCCGATGGGGCGTGTCGCCGAAGTGCTTGGTGATCACATGGCGCCGGGCATGGAAATCGACGTGGCCATTCGATCTGCGGGCATTCCACATCAGTGGCCTACTGCTGTGGAAAAAGAAGCGCAGACGCTCGGGCGAGAAGTGGCCGAGGCTGATAAAAAACACCGAGTGGATTTACGTGATCTTCCTCTTGTCACCATTGACGGAGAGGACGCTCGAGATTTTGATGATGCCGTTTACTGTGAGACAAAAAAATCTGGTGGCTGGCGCCTTTACGTCGCCATTGCCGATGTTTCTCATTATGTTCCAATAAATTCCGCACTCGATTTGGAGGCGCAATCCCGCGGTAATTCCGTGTATTTTCCGGATTACGTGGTGCCCATGTTGCCGGAAGCACTCTCCAATGGGCTCTGTTCGCTCAACCCCAAGGTTGATCGTTTGGCAATGGTCTGTGAAATGACCGTGTCAGCGCGAGGTAACGTCAGCGGTTACGTTTTCTATGAAGCGGTGATCCATTCCCATGCCCGTCTAACCTACACCGAAGTGGGTAACGCATTGGAAGGAAACATCAGTGATAATTGTCGCGGTGTGTTCAAGTCGATTCAGGAGCTGCACCGTCTCTATAAGCAATTGCGTGCGGCCCGTGAGGCTCGTGGCGCGATTGATTTCGAAACGACGGAAACGCGCATCCTTTTCGACGAGCAGCGCAAGATTCAGGAAATAGTCCCTGTCCGACGCAATGACGCTCATAAAGTTATTGAAGAATGCATGCTGGCAGCGAATGTCTGTGCTGCGAAGTTTTTGGAAAAACATGAATTGCCAGCACTCTTCCGTGTTCATGAAGGGCCGAAAACTGAGAAGCTAGAAAACCTTCGTGAATTTCTCGGGGAAATTGGTTTGCAGTTGCCTGGTGCCGAAGACCCAGCGCCACAGGATTATCAAGCGCTGCTTGAGCGTATTTGCGAGCGCCCCGATGTCCAGTTGATTCAAACCGTGATGTTGCGCAGCCTGAGTCAGGCTAAATATCAGCCAGAGAATAAAGGCCATTTTGGCTTGGCGTACAAAGCCTATGCGCACTTTACCTCGCCCATTCGCCGCTATCCGGATTTGTTGGTTCACCGGGCTATTCGTCATGTCGTTCGCTCCCGCTTGGCATCTACCCTGGTAAAGCGAGTTAAAGGCGCCAGGGTGCTGCCGAAAGCAAAAATATACCCTTACAGCGTTCCTGATATCCTGACCTTCGGCGAGCAATGCTCGATGACAGAACGGCGGGCTGACGACGCGACGCGCGATGTCGTCAGTTGGCTTAAGTGTGAGTATTTGCAAGACCGTGTGGGCGAGACATTTCCCGGCATTGTTACCGCAGTCACCAACTTTGGCTTGTTTGTAGAGTTGCAGGATCTGTTTGTTGAAGGTCTCATACACATAACAAACTTGCCCAATGACTATTACTCGTTCGAGGCAGCTCAGCATCGTTTGGTTGGTGAGAGAACACGGCAAATTTTCAGGCTTGGTGATGAGCTGGACGTACGTGTCGAGCAGGTAAAGCTGGATGATCGCAAGGTAGACCTTGGGCTGGTCAAGTTCCAGTCCAGTAGTCGGCGTAAGAGCAAGACGGCTGGCAGCATCAACACACGAGAGAATCGACGGCGTTTAGAGCAGCTCGATGGCCAGACCAAGCCCGCTACCAAAAAGACGCGAAATAAGTCTAAATCTGCTTCGGCAGAAAAACCGCAAGAGTCTGCGCGTTCCGGTCTTAACCGACAGAAGGCAGCGGCCAAATCTCCTAAGCCCAAAGGGCGTGCGAAATCCCGTCGTCGGCGATAATACGCGTGCGACTGAATGAGTGGGAGGTTACACTCCCGCCATTTCGTTAATCGATAATAGGTTTTCTCGTGGCCGGTGAATTCATTTTTGGCATACATGCTGTACAGACACTGTTGAATACTACTCCTCAGGACATCCGTGGCTTGCAGGTGCAGCGAGGGCGTGATGATCGACGACTAAAGCAGCTGCTGAGTTTGGCTGAGTCGTTAGATATTCCCGTGCAGGTCGTGGCTCGGCAGAGGCTCGATGAATTGGTTGACGGGCGTCATCAAGGGGTTATCGCTGAAACCAGTGGCGGCAAATTGTACGACGAGGCTTATCTTTACGAAATGCTGGAAGGGCTTGAGCAAACACCTCTCTTGTTGGTGTTGGACGGCGTTACTGATCCTCACAACCTGGGCGCTTGTATGCGTTCGGCCGCTGCTGCTGGAGCTCATGCCGTCGTAGCGCCTAGAGATAACTCGGCCAAAATGAATTCAGTGGCGCGTAAGGTTGCCTGTGGCGGCGCAGAGGTGGTCCCCTATATTCTTGTGACGAATTTGGTGAGAACGCTCAAGCGTTTGCAAGAGCAGGGCGTTTGGCTCATCGGGACGGCCGGAGAGGCGACAGAGTTGCTCTATGATATTCGCTTGAGCGGACCTACTGCTTTGATTCTGGGCGCTGAAGGCAAGGGAATGAGGCGCCTGACTCGCGAAACCTGTGATCAGCTTGCGAGCATTCCTTTAACTGGAGCGATTTCCAGTCTGAATGTTTCTGTTGCGGCGGGGGTTTGCTTATTCGAGGCAGTGCGGCAGCGCCAGTCACAATAGGGGCTTTCCCCCTATTGTGCTGTTGACCAATCAGTGGCGGCGAGCAGGGCGAGAGTCTTTGCGCTTGCGGCTATAGTCATCGCGATTTCCACGGTGACGTTGGTCATCTCGGCCGCCTCGTGAGCGTCCCTCGTCGCGCCCTAGGGTGATATTGGCTGGCTGCCCTTTGATGCGGATTTTTTGCAGTTTTTGTATTTGCTCTTGAGGCAAGTTTGACGGCAGCTCTACGGTTGAGTGGGCATCGTTGATACGAATGTGCCCAATCGCCCCGCTTTGAATGCCGGCCTCATTCGCAATGGCTCCGACGATATCACTCGGCCTGACCTGCTGGCTGCGACCGATCGCTAGGCGATAGACGTCCATGTTGGTATTGCGATCACGTTGACGCCCGCGGCGACGAGAATCCTGGCGATCATCTCTATCTGAAGAGCGTTCTTTGACTTCGGTTTCTACCAATTTGGTCAAAGGACGTTCACGCTGCGCCATAAATGCGAGAGCGGCCGCGATATCGAGAGGCTCCGCTTGAGATTCTTCGGCATATTGCAGGAGTAAGTCGCGAAAAAACTCCAGTTCTTCAGTTTCCATTGCCGCACTGATCTGTGATTTAAATTGATCAATACGCTTATCAACCACTTGCGCACGGCTTGGGAGTTGCAGCTCTTCGATTCGCTGCTTGGTGGTTCTCTCAATCGTGCGTAGCATGCGTCTTTCGCGGGGCGCGACGAACAGAATGGCTTTACCGCTGCGACCTGCTCGGCCGGTGCGGCCAATACGATGGACGTAAGCCTCGGCATCGTAGGGAATATCGTAGTTTACGACCAGGCTAATTCGGGATACGTCAATACCACGAGCTGCGACGTCCGTTGCAACCACGACATCCAGCTGTCCATTTTTTAAGCGCTCAATGGCGCGTTCGCGCAGTGCCTGGCTCATATCGCCATTAAGAGCACTGGCTGAAAATCCTCGAGCCTCCAGTTTTTCCGCCAATTCGACGGTGAGATTCTTCGTGCGTACGAAAATGATCAGGGCGTCGAAGTTCTCAACCTCAAGAATGCGCGTCAAAGCATCGAGTTTATTCACGCCGCGCACCAGCCAGTAGCGCTGTTCGATACGATCTACGGTCTGGGTTTCAGACGCAATCTTGATGATTTCCGGATCGTTGAGATAGGTCTCGGCAACGTGACGAATTTCTCTCGGCATGGTTGCGGAAAACAGGGCTACCTGACGGTCGTCGGGAGTTTGGTCAAGAATCCAGGTCACGTCATCAATAAAGCCCATGCGCAGCATTTCGTCGGCTTCATCAAGCACGACCGCTTTCAAAGTGTCGAGGGACAAGTTGCCACGACGCATATGGTCCATAAGGCGACCCGGTGTTCCTACGATAACCTGGGCGCCGCGCTGGAGGCCTTTAATTTGCCCACGGAAATCGGATCCACCGTAGAGCGGCAAAACATGAAAGCCAGGCATATGCGCCGCGTAGGTTTTAAATGCTTCAGACACCTGGATGGCGAGCTCGCGTGTTGGAGCAAGAACCAGGATTTGAGGCTCACGCCGATTGACGTCCAGACTGTTCAGAAGGGGCAACGCAAAGGCTGCGGTTTTACCCGTACCTGTCTGGGCGATACCTAGGATATCGCGGCCGGCGAGCAAGGTTGGAATGCTGCGAGCCTGAATTGGTGAGGGCTGTTCATACCCAACTTTTTCAATCGCAGAAAGAATTGGTTGTGAGAGACCAAGGTCGGTAAAAAGCGTGTGCTCAGTTGTCATTAAATTGCCTTACAGAGTTAAAAGGGCAGCAGGCCAAGACTCGGCACGGGACGCGTAATAATACGAACTAAGCCACGGCTCATTAACTAAGCAGGGAGTATACCGCGAATGGAGCACTGTCTCGGGGAATTTGTTGCTGATTGCCGGGCTAGCTGTTGCGACCGGCCAAAGCGGACAATAACGGCAGGAGATAATTCCTTAATGTCTGTGAATATGGTAACCGATTTTTTTTCTGGAGGCGAGACTCGATTGCTATAGCATTCCGGTCTGTAAATCTTGCAAGATTGATGAAGTATTGGGTTGTCTGCTGTTTGGAGGGCGCAGGCTGTCTACCTGTTGGCGCGGGTTTACTCGTTGTTAAGGTTGGCGCGGGGCCTGCATGGCCCAATCAATTACGACCACGGGGACGCAGAAAGCGCGGCGGCAATGGATCAGCAGAAAGATATAAAGTTTGAGGCAAAAAGCCAGGGAAGTTCGACGCAGGTATGGCAGCAGGGCCAGCTGGCGGTCAAAGGCACAAAGATTCAAGGGGCGATGCTTGGGCTGGCTCTGTTTTACACGATCTATTTTGCGCGCACACTGTTGATGCCTGTTGTCGTGGCGTTGATGCTCGCCTTGTTGTTAAGTCCTCTGGTGACCTTTCTCAAGCGATTTTATATCCCTCGGACCTTGTCCGCAGTATTGCTCATAGCGGCTTTCGGCGTCCCTTTCGGACTCTTAGGGGTGCAGTTGGCGGAGCCTACGCAAAAATGGTTGGCGCGTGTGCCGGAGATCTCAACGCATTTGTCGCAGGAATTGCGAGATATGCAGGCGGCGTTGGCGCCCTCACAGCAAGCCATTGGTGAAGAGAAGCCGCGAGGTCTCTTTGGCTTCTTCCGCAGCAACAAGGAGCAGGGGGCTTCGCCGGCAACAGAAGAGCCACTAAGGATCTCAGAGCGTTTGATGCAAGGAGCATTGGAGGTCGGCCTGTCACTGCTAAGCGTTACTCCTGTGCTCGTTGCTCAATTGATGACGGTGTTGATTCTGGTACTTTTTTTATTGGTGTTTGGTCCGCGCTTATATCAGGCGGGCTTGGACGCCCTGCCGCAAATACGCGACAAGCGTAAATTGATGGTGTTGGTGTCGAACACGCAACGAGAGCTGTCACGATACATTGTGACTGTAAGTGCCATCAATTTTTTGTTGGGGTGCGCGACTGCGGGGGCTCTCGCTCTGCAAGGTGTTGATGACGCTGTGTTGTGGGGTGTATTAGTCGGGCTGCTGAACTACGCGCCTTATGTCGGTCCGATCATCGGGATGGGTATTCTCGCTATTGTTGGTCTTGAGCAATATGGTCTGACGACGCTTGCCTTGCTGCCGACGTTTACCTTTTTCCTGATCAACTTACTGGAGGCTCAGTTTGTAACTCCGACGGTGTTGGGCGCGCATATGCGCTTGAACCCGCTGGTGCTCATGGTGTGGTTGATTATCTGGGGCTGGCTGTGGGGAGCGGTTGGCGTGCTCTTGGCTGTGCCTCTTCTCGTTTGCTTGAAGCTGGCTTCAGCACAACTGAACATTTTCGCGCCCTGGGTCAAGTTGGTGGAGACTCGTGCATAGGGGGAGGGGCGGGCCTGAATGGTTCAGCGGGACGAAATTGATCGAATATTCGACAAAATCTTGCATTGCTTTCTTCTCCCCAATAGAATACGCGGCCCTGAAATAGCTGTTGCTAATAGCACAGCTCTCCTTGCTTCATCGAAAGGGCCGTCAAATGGACTTTCGGGAGGCTATAACCCGTAAGGAGCTAAAATGCGCCATTATGAAGTTGTATTTCTGGTTCATCCGGACCAGAGCGAACAAGTGCCCGGTATGATCGAGCGTTATACCTCGGCCGTTAAAACCAGTGGTGGCAACGTCCACCGTCTGGAAGATTGGGGGCGCCGCCAGCTGGCATACTCCATCAATAAAATTCACAAAGCCCACTACGTTCTGATGAACATTGAGTGCGGTCAAGAAGCTCTTGAAGAGTTGACGACTAACTTCCGCTATAACGATGCTGTTCTTCGCAGCATGGTGATCAACGCTGATGAGGCGGTTACGGAAGAGTCTCCAATCATGAAAGCGGAAAAAGAAAGCCGCGAGCGTAAATCCAACCGTCAAGAGCGTCGTGATGACTCTTCAGAACAGTCGCGCGGCTCATCCGAGCGTGGTGACTCAGAAAGAGCCGCTGCAACGACTGAAGAAGAGGAGTAATCGATCATGGCACGTTTTTTCCGTCGTCGTAAATTTTGTCGTTTTACTGCCGAAGGCGTAAAGCAAATTGACTATAAAGACCTGGAAACATTGAAAGCCTATGTTTCTGAAACTGGCAAGATTGTTCCCAGCCGTATTACCGGAACTAAAGCTAAGTACCAGCGCCAGTTGGCCACTGCGGTCAAGCGCGCCCGTTACCTGGCTTTGTTGCCTTATACTGACGGTCACGAATAAAACGTATTGTGCGCGTCCTCGCTGAATTTATTATGCGTGGCCGTGTACAGGCGGCTGTGGTCGCTCTGATCGGTAGTTGGTTTCCTCTGATCAGTCCCGCAACTGTAGCACTGGTAACATTGCGGCGCGGCGCGGCAGATGGCTTTCTGATATTTTTGTGGGCCATGTTGCCAGGTTTAGTCGCCTTGTATATCAGCGATGTTGGCGCTTTGATGCCACTGGTTACCATCGCAGGACTGCTGGTCACGTATTGCGCGGCTTTTGCATTGCGCAATGGCGCTTGGGAGGTGGTCCTGCTGATGCTTGCAGGGTTAAGCACCTTGGCGGCCTTGGTGCTTGGCTGGGCGGTACCAGATCCTGTGCGATCTGTTGCCGATGCGCTGGGCGAAATGATGCAGGATATTCAGCCTGTAGAAGGTGGGCAAGTCTCAGGCCCGAGCCCTGTGTTTGTACTGGGTATATGTGCGTACGTACTAACGTTCAGTTCTCTGTTGAGCTTGCTGGTCGGGCGTTGGTGGCAAGCAATGTTGTACAACCCTGGCGGTTTGCAGCACGAGTTTCACCGTTTGAAACTGCCTTTGCCAATGGCGATGGTGTGTGCCGCTGCGTTGTTTTACTGCGTATATCGGGGTGGTGATTACCAGATATGGGCGAATGTGTTCAGCATGCCGCTGTTAATCGTTGGTATTGCTATCGTCCATTGCGCCGTTAAAGGGCAAAAGCTTAATAGAGGCTGGTTAGTTATTTTTTATGTCTCTCTACTGCTGATAAATGCGCTCATTATTTTGTTGGCGATGTTAGCCGTCGTGGATTTGAAGTTTGATCTTCGCAAGCGCTGGCTCGGGTTGCCAAAGGTGTCGGAAACTGAAAATCGAAGCGACCAATAGCTGCCAGGTTATTGGATAAATTTGAAATTTGGCGGTTGAAAACCGCAGATTTAAATGAAGGGTTTGAACGATGGAAGTTATTCTTCTTGATAGAGTTGGTAAGCTGGGCAACATTGGCGACAAGGTTGCTGTTAAAGCAGGCTTTGGCCGCAATTACCTGATCCCTCAGGGCAAAGCAGTTCCTGCAACTGAGGCTAACGTCGCTGAATTTGAAACTCGTCGTGCTGAGCTGGAAGCCGCTGCGGCTGAGAAAAAATCTCAAGCTGAAGCTCGCGCTCAGCAGCTGGCAGATTTGACGGTTACCATTACTGCAAATGCAGGTGACGAGGGTAAGTTGTTCGGTTCACTGGGTGCTCGCGACATTGCGGAAGCAATTTCTTCTGGCGGGATCTCCGTCGAGAAGTCTGAGGTGAAGTTGCCAGAAGGCACTTTGCGTGAAGTTGGTGAATACGATATCGATATTCAGCTGCACGCAGAAGTTACTCAGCCAATTAAGTTGGTTATTGTTGCTGAGTAAGTTCACTACTTTTCCGCAATCGATGTAGAGTCGGTTGCGGAGCCTGTCGCAGGGCGTCTTCGACCTGCGACAGAATTATCTCACCGGTACGTCTTGTATCCGTGAGTGCTTTACCTGTTCAGTTTCCCCATTTATCCTTCCTGCATTAAGTTTATGGTGTATTCTCCATAGACTCAGTGACGACAAGTTTTCGTCGCCTTTTCCCTTCAGTCTGGATCAAATTTGCCCAAACATGTCTGACTCTCCTATGCACTCCGGGAAGGAAGCAGCAGTGGATGACGCTGTAAAAAGCACACAGCAACCTCACTCGATAGAAGCAGAGCAAGCCGTCCTTGGCGGCGTTATGCTCGACAATCAACGTTTCGATGTCGTCGCGGAAGCACTGTCAGTGGAGGATTTCTTCAGTGATAGCCATCGACAGATTTACGAGGTTATGAGCGGATTGGCTGCACAAGGCAAGCCGCTGGATATCATCACTCTTTCCGAGGAGCTCCATGGCCGCGAGCTGTTGGAGAGAGTGGGCGGGCTTGGTTATCTTTCGGATCTGGCGAGTCACACCCCAAGCGCAGCAAACATTTCTGCTTATGCGGCGATCGTGCGCGAGCGCTCAACACTGCGTCAATTGATTAAGGCGGCGAACGAAATTAGCCGCAGCAGCCATAATCCCGCCGGTTTGACCGCAGAAGATCTGCTGCAAATGGCAGAGAAGCGGGTCGCTCAGATCGCTGAAGACCGGCCGAAAAATGATGGTTTTCTTGATGTCAATGCGCTGCTCAAGGTGTCTGTGCAGAAAATTGACGAGCGGTTTCGTTCCGGAACCGACCTTACCGGGTTGTCCACAGGGCTCAACGATCTCGATGGACAGACGTCAGGTTGGCAGCCGGGCGAACTCATTATCTTGGCTGCTCGCCCATCTATGGGAAAAACAGCGTTGGCACTGAATTTTATTGAAGCGGCGATTATGACTCAATCTCGGCCGGCGCTGGTATTCAGTATGGAAATGCCCTCGGACTCGCTGGTCATGCGGATGCTGTCGTCGGTCGGCCGAATTGATTCCAATAAATTGCGCAACGGTTCTCTGACCGAAGAGGACTGGCCAAAATTGTCGGCGGCTGTTGCCAAGATGAAAGATCGGCCTTTGTATATTGACGACACACCAGGTTTAACCCCCCAGGAGGTGAGGGCTAGGGTGAAGCGAGTTGTTCGGCGCCGCCAGGCTGAGCTTCAGCAAAAAAAACCGGATCTGTCTTTGGAGGAAGCGGAGAGTGAATCAATGCCGGCCATCATCATGCTTGATTATCTTCAGCTCATGCAGGTTGCCGGGAAAAGTGAAGGCAGAACCCAGGAAATTTCCGAAATTTCTCGTTCGCTAAAAGCTCTGGCAAAAGAATACGAATGTCCGGTTGTCGCTTTGTCACAGTTAAATCGTGGGGTTGAGCAGCGACCAAATAAACGCCCTATGAATTCGGATCTTCGTGAATCCGGGGCCATTGAGCAGGATGCGGACGTCATTTTGTTCATATACCGGGACGAGTACTACAACGAAGAGAGTCCGGATAAGGGGGTCGCCGAGATTATTGTCGGCAAGCAGAGGAATGGTGAGGTGGGTACAACAAAAGCCGCCTTCGTAGGGAAATTTACGCGATTTGAAAACCTCGCTCCTGAGTATTTTTCTCAGAACGATTTTTAAGCGCCATGTTTAGGAGATTCAATGGAACGCTGTGAAACCATCACCCAAGTCCGCTCTTTTGTTAACTCAGCCCGGATGGCAGGAGACGTTGTTGCTTTTGTGCCAACGATGGGGAATCTCCATAATGGCCATTTAAGTCTGATCGCAAAGGCTAAAGCGTCGGCTGATCGTGTACTTTGTTCGATCTTCGTTAATGGCCTGCAGTTTGGTCAAAATGAGGACTTGGATCGTTATCCGAGAACGCTACAGAAAGATTGTGAGTTATTGGCAGAAGCCGGGTGTGATCTGGTGTTCCACCCCACCGATGCTGAAATCTACCCCGATGGCATGGCGGATCAAACGCGAGTCATCTGTCCGACAATGACGGACGTTCTCTGCGGTGGCTCTCGCCCTGGGCATTTTGAAGGCGTGACTACGGTTGTTACAAAATTATTCAATATTGTTCAGCCGGATATCGCCGTATTTGGCGAGAAAGATTTTCAGCAGCTCGCTGTGATTCGTCGAATGGCTCGAGATCTTTGTATGCCTGTGCAAATCCTCGCGGCACCTACCTGGAGGGATGCAGACGGACTGGCGGTGAGTTCTCGCAACAGCTTCATCGAGTCAGATGAGCGGGGTCGGGTTACGGTTTTGTATCGCACATTGACGGCTATTGCAGATGCGATTACAGCAGGAAATCGCGACTATCGGCAGTTGGAGAGTGAAGGTGCGGACGCCTTGGCGCAAGCGGGGTTTCAAGCGGATTATTTTCAAATAATGAACAGCGATACGCTTTTGCCCGCAGCTCCAGAAGACGCACGATTAACCTTGCTCGGGGCAATGTTGACTGCAAAAACGCGTTTGATCGATAACGTCAGCGTGATTTTGGCATAACCCTTTCAACTTGGGTTGGCTTATATCGCGAAATCATCTAATGGCGTGAGCTATTAAAAGTACCTGAAATTTCATCATATACACCGTTCGCCATCCTACCAACGCAGGGTTGCTCACATCTGCATTTCGGCGTTAACCTCTAGCCATAAAACTTGATTCCGTCGCCAGTCTGGCCCGCGGAAGCTTGCCGTTGGTATTTCCTAACGGGGCGTGGCTACTGCGGTCGAAGATCATTCATGACTGCAAGGACCAATTTGCCCCGACCAAAGTCGGATACTTTCCCGGTCTTTGGCTGACGTATCATGGTGAAAATTAAGAATAACCACCATTTTTGGAGTTCACATGACTGACGTTCATCTGGAAGCAAAAGTCCATTCCGAAGACCACGTTTACGGTATCCCTCAAGGACTGGAAGACAGTGCCTGGATCAATAAAGCCAAGTACGATGAGATGTACCGGAAATCTGTCGAAAGTCCGGATGAATTTTGGGCAGAGCAAGCTGAGGCATTTTTAACCTGGAGCAAACCCTGGGACAAAGTTCAAGACTTTGACTTCCATGAGGGAACGGCCAAATGGTTTGAAGGTGGCGAGCTTAACGTCGCAGTCAATTGTATCGATCGTCATCTGGAAACCCGCGGAGACCAAACGGCGTTAATTTGGGAGGCAGATGACCTCTATCACCATAAAAACATCACCTACTCACAGCTTTATACTGAGGTCTGCAAGTTTGCGAACTTGTTGCGTGCCAGGGGCGTAAAAAAGGGCGATCGAGTTTGTATCTACATGCCGATGATCCCTGAAACGACCTACGCAATGCTTGCATGTGCTCGCATTGGGGCTGTTCATTCTGTCGTTTTCGGCGGCTTTTCCCCAGAAGCTTTGCAGGGTCGGATTTTGGACTCGGACTGTAAAGTCGTAATTACCACAGATTATGGTGTTCGTTCAGGTAAATCCATTCCTCTGAAGAAAAACGCTGATATCGCGCTGGAGAAATGCCCTGATGTTCACACCTGCCTGGTCGTTCGCCGTACTGGTGGACAAGTTGATTGGGAAGAGGGGCGTGATATTTGGTATCACAAAGAAATTGGTGCGATGGATGGTCACTGCGAGCCGGAAAGTATGGGCGCAGAAGATCCTCTGTTTATTCTCTACACCTCTGGATCTACGGGTAAACCAAAAGGTGTGCTGCATACGACTGCCGGCTATTTACTGCAGGCCGCTATGTCGCACAAATACGTCTTCGATTATAAAGATGGCGAAGTCTACTGGTGTACTGCTGACGTGGGGTGGGTTACCGGTCATAGTTACATTGTCTATGGACCCCTTTGTAACGGTGCTATCTCATTAATGTTTGAAGGTGTTCCCAGCTATCCGAGCCCTTCACGTTGTTGGGACATTGTCGATAAGCACCAAGTTAATATTTTTTATACCGCTCCAACAGTGATTCGGGCTCTTATGGGGGCTGGTGATAAGCACGTGCAGGATTACGATCGTACTTCTCTGCGCCTTCTGGGGACCGTTGGAGAGCCTATTAATCCGGAAGCCTGGGAGTGGTATCACCGAGTTGTCGGTGAGGCCCGCTGCCCTATCGTTGATACCTGGTGGCAGACGGAGACGGGAGCTCACATGCTAACCCCAATGCCAGGCGCGACAGAGTTGAAGCCAGGTTCGGCGACCTTGCCATTTTTCGGCGTACAGCCAGTCATTTTGGATGCGGAAGGCAAAGAGCTGGAAGGGGCGTGTGAAGGGTCTTTGGCCATCAAAGCATCCTGGCCGAGCCAGATACGTAGCGTTTATGGGGACCACAAGCGCTGTGTTGATACCTATTATTCGACGTATCCTGGTTACTATTTTACCGGCGACGGGGCGCGTCGCGATGAAGATGGATACTACTGGATTACCGGTCGCGTTGATGACGTCTTGAATGTCAGTGGTCACAGAATGGGTACCGCGGAAATTGAAAGTGCCTTGGTATTGCATCCGGATATTGCAGAGGCTGCAGTCGTTGGCGCTCCTCACGACATCAAAGGTCAAGGCATTTATGCCTACATTTCCCCAATGGAGGGCGTGGAGGATTCCGAGAAATTACGCAAAGAACTCATTGATCTCTGCGTGCAGGAAATTGGTCCAATTGCCAAGCCTGATTGGATTCAGTGGGCGCCGGGCTTACCGAAAACACGTTCAGGTAAAATCATGCGCCGCATTCTACGTAAGGTGGCAGCCAATGAATTGGACAGCTTGGGAGATACGTCTACCTTGTCTGATCCCGCCGTTGTGGATGATTTGATTGGCAATCGTTTGAATAAGTAAGATTCAGCCAGTCACCACCGTCTAAAAAGGCCGAAAGAGCTAGCTCTTTCGGCCTTTTTATTGCTGGCAGGTGCAGGAGCCACATTTCGAGCAGTTGGCGTATATCGAATGTCGTTATAACCTATATACGTATCCCGCATGTCAGGGTGGCACTTGACTCAGTGGAATGGTGTATTAGAGTCAACAGGCTCTAGGTCAGCGAGATAGGAGCGTCTAGAATGATCGACAGAGAGTTAGGTCTCGATGAAGATTTCCGTGCAGCAATGGGAGATGTTATCCCTCATAAGCCGGGTTTGCGTGCTGCTTTAAAAACAGCCCCTTCCAGCGAGATCAACCATGAAGCTCGCCGCCGATTCGCCGTCGATGAGGTTTTGGTTGAGAAAAGCCCCTTTTCGGAGAACCACATCGAATCTGTCGCTCCGGACGCGATTTTAGAATATAAAAGGCCGGGGGTGCAGAATGGCGTTTATCGCAACCTACGTTTGGGCAAGTACTCATTAGATGCACGCTTAGACTTACACAATCATACGGTAAGCCAGGCACGTAGTGCTTTGACGGGGTTTATTCGGGATTGTCTCGCCATGGACATTCGCTGCGCGCTAATTACCCACGGCACGGGCGCTGGCCGCAAAAATCCCGCGGTTATCAAAAGTTGTTTGGCTTCCTGGTTGCCGTTACTCGATGAGGTCTTGGCGTTTCACTCTGCACAGCGTCATCACGGCGGCAGTGGTGCAACGTATCTTTTAATGAAAAAAAGCCTTAAAAAGCGACAGGAAAATTTAGAGCGCCATCAGAAACGTTCCTAATAGGCCATTTCCTCGTATACCTTTGTCGTTTACATCATTGGCGTCAATATACTGGCATTTGTTCCGTGATTTACTAAACTGAATCGCCTGTGTAACCCGTGTCGGGATCAGGGGCGCAGAATGACTAATGACGATACATTCACGATGACTAAGGGGAAATAATGGATTTCAATATTCAGGAAATCATGGATAAGGCTCCCGAGCTGGCGATTACCTACGGTGTAAAGATTGTCCTTGCCATCCTCGTTTTTTATGTGGGGAAGTGGATCGCTCGAGCGATAGCTAACGGCTTCGAAAAAGCAATGTCGGCTCGCCAGGTGGATTCGACGGTTGCTCGATTTACCCGCAATATCGTTTTCTACGCGTTACTCACCGTTGTTATCATCGCTGCTTTGGGACAGCTAGGGGTTCAAACAGCGTCATTTGTGGCCGTTGTCGGTGCTGCCGGTTTGGCGATTGGCCTCGCTTTACAAGGGGCTTTGGCAAACTTCGCTGCTGGGGTTTTACTTATTCTCTTTCGTCCCTTTAAGGCGGGCGATTTCATTGAGGCTGGTGGAACATCTGGCATTGTCAAAGAAATCTCGATTTTCACAACTATCCTGGCGACTGGAGATAATAAACAGGTCATAGTCGCGAACAATGCCGTGTGGAGCGGGAATATTGTCAATTACAACGCCTACCCAACCCGTCGGGTAGATCTGGTCGTGGGAGTTAGTTACAGCGCCGATCTCGCGTTGGTGAAGAAAACCTTGTTCGAACTGGCTGAAGCGGATGAGCGTGTTCTTAAAGATCCAGAAGTTGCGGTCGTAGTGTCTGAATTGGCGGATTCTTCCGTAAACTTCATTTTTCGCGCTTGGGTTGACGCGGCGAACTGGTGGCCGGTTAAATGTGATCTGACCGAAAAGATCAAATTGCGCTTTGACGAGCTGGGAATTGAAATACCTTTCCCGCAAATGGATGTGCACGTGGACAAAGTGGCAAAAGAAGAGTCCGTTGCCATCTAGGGTCTATGCCTGCCTTGTCTGAATTCAGTCCGACAAGGCAGGCATCCTGTTATTGTTCTATTACGAAACTTTTATCACTAGGCGAGGTTGCGAGAGCTGTTATGGGGTTTGGTGAATCAGCAAAGACTTCGGCAAAGCAGCGCTACTATGCATTTCGTATCGGCTTTCAGCGTCAGGACATGGAGGCGCTGGTTCGGCAGGCGCTATATAAAATTGAGCGTTTCAAGTCCCATATACCTGGATCCTTAGTCGACTTTTGGGATGATATACGTGCGCTGATCAGTATGGCAGTTTGTTATTCGACAGGTTCCTATCGGGAGGTGCCCTGGCGATCAATGGCTGCTATCTGCGGAGCCTTGTTATATTTCATCGCGCCTCTTGATGCACTGCCTGATTTTATTCCAGTTTCCGGTTATCTGGATGATGCGTTTATCTTCAAGCTGGTTATTGATTTGGTTGGGAAAGACATAGAGGACTTTAAGCGTTGGCGTGATGGTGGTTTAACCATAGAAAATCGTGCGGCGACAGGGGTATAAATTTCGCCGCGCCTTTGCTGTTTCTACTTACCTTTTATCATCGCGCGAATGAGAGGAACTTGGTAACGTCTCTGGATAATAAATACTGCAGCGACATGAACTACAACGGCAGCCATAACGATATGTGCGCTCCATTCGTGCAGCTGTTGAACCCAGTCCTCTCCCCAAAAGCGATCTAATTCCTGCATCCAGCCCGATATCCCTGTAACCAATATCATAGTAATTAAAAATATCACCATCAGTCCGCCCAGGGGGCTGTGTCCCTTGTGCGGCGTATAGAATCGGCCGAATTCTGTGACACCCATATGCAAGCGCTTTGGGGTGGGGAAAAAATGGCTGAAACGTGCTGTTGGCGATCCGATAAATCCCCATAGAATCCTGCTGCTCAACAAAGCGAGAATGAAATATCCAGTCCATTCGTGAGCCGTGTCGCCATCTTCCAGCCACCAGTAGTTCGCTAGAAAACTGGCTGCAAGGCTCCAGTGGAAAAGTCGTATGTAACCATCCCAAATCACGCTGCTTAGTCGTATTTCTGTTTTACAATTTCACCGGTAACAGGATTGAAATAAACCTCGATTTTTTTAAATTCAGTTTTATCTTCGTTTAAACCCCAGCCGTAAATTTCATAGCAATTGCCGTCTGTCTGAAACTTTTTAATGGCAAATCCATATTCGTTGATAATCTTTTTTTGCATTTCAAGCACATGCATCCACTCTTCCTTAGGCGCTTTAGGGCAGTCGGCTCCAGCCCAAGCCAGATTGCCCAGAAACAGTGCTGGTACAAGCGCAACAGATGACAGAATCTTTTTCATGCCTCGTTATCCTCAGGGTATTTGACGAACAATTATTTACGCAGGATCCTACCAAACTGGCTATGGGAATGCGATAGATTATCATCTGTATAACAATGCGTTACGTGTCATTCTGTCATCAAGCTGCCATCGTTTCTTCACCCCGCTGTCATCTGGCTATCGTACTTTTGCGAGAGTTCATACTGCGGTCATTGTCATGATTAATATAGAGCAAGCCGTTTGCGAGAAATTTCCCGCATTGCGCCAACAGCCCCAAATTATTCAAAAGCCCACGTTTTCCTTTCTGCGAAAGTTGATTCATGAAAGAGAAATAAATTGCTTTCTCGAGGAACATCGCGGGCTGGATCCCGTAGCGTTTATTGATTCTGTTTTCGACTATTTCAATTTCAGCTATATCGTTTCCAAACGAGATAAAGAAAATATTCCGTCGCAGGGCAGGGTGGTCATCATCGCGAATCACCCCATCGGCTCCTTAGACGGACTGGCAATTCTGCGCATGGTGTATGAAGTTCGGCGGGATGTAAAAATTGTCGCCAACGATATGTTGATGAACTTCAGTGAATTGCGGCCATTGTTCGTCGCCGCAGACAATATGGGGCAATCGGGCAGTGTGCGAACATTCCGAAATGCACTGGATGATCTAGAGCAGGAGCGCGCCTTGATCATCTTTCCTGCTGGAGAGGTTTCAAGGGCTAGACCTTCCGGTGTAAAAGATACCCGTTGGCGTCCAGGATTTCTCAAGTTGGCGCGTCGGGCTGGTGCGCCGACATTACCGGTTTTTATTCGAGCGAAGAACTCGCTTTGGTTTTACAGCGCGTCAATGTTGTACAAGCCATTGGGGACGGCTCTGTTGGCAAAGGAAATGTTTAACAAGCGCTCGGCAACAATTCGCTTTCATGTTGGCGCACCTATCCCTGTCAGTTCTTTAGTGACGCCGTCGCTGACGGATCGTGCACTGATCAAACGTATACGTAAACACCTGTATAAATTGGCGGGTAAGCAGGCACGGCCCTTCTTCGAAACCGAAAAAACCATCGCGCATCCTGAAGACCGTAGAGATCTTTTGCAGGAATTGCCGAAGATGCACAGCTTGGGAGAGACTCGTGACGGTAAACGGATATTGTTGACCGATTATCACCAAAGCCCCTCAACATTGAGAGAGATCGGGCGTCTCCGTGAAGTAACCTTTCGCAAAGTTGGAGAGGGGACTGGCGCGCGCCGAGATTTGGATCGTTTTGATCAGCATTATCAGCATTTATTACTGTGGGATCAGTCAGCTCTGAGTCTTGCCGGTGCTTATCGGCTAGGGGATATTGCCGCACTACAGAAGTCTGGTTATGTCGGCCCGGCAGAGATATATACGCGTACGCTGTTTCATTTTGAAAGCGCTATGACACCCTTGTTGAGCCAGTGTCTTGAGCTTGGGCGCAGTTTTGTCGCTGCTGAATATATGGGCCGCAACAGTTTGGATTATCTGTGGCAGGGCATTGGTTCTTTGCTGCGCCAACAGTCACACATTCGCTATCTTTTAGGGCCAGTTACAATCAGCGCCAGATTGGATCGCTCTTTGACTGAGCATTTAGTGTATTTTTACAAACAGTATTATGGTGCAAAGGAACGGTTGGCAACTGCACGAAATGCTTACCTGATTCCGCAAGATCGACTTGAATATCTGGAGGCGATTTATCAGGGCCTTTCCTCAGATGAAGCCTTCAATCAACTGCAGCAAGTATTTAATGGGGCTGATGAGCGAGTTCCGGTTCTGTTTAGACAGTATGCTGCACTATTTAAACCGGGTGGATTTCAGCTGTTGGCATTCAGTGTGGATCCAGACTTTTCAGATTGTTTGGATGGCTTGTTTCTCGCCGACCTGACGTTGATGAAGGATAACAAGCGCCAGCGATATATTGGTGTGTCGTCTTAACGTAGGTTATTGCTCAATATCTATGATTTGGCGAACTTGGGACGCCAGAAGTTTTTCTAAGTTAAATGAAAGTTCGTTGATGGCTAACCAGTCCTCAGAATCCTGTGAAAGAGCGAATTTGCATTTGCTGGAAATCATTTGGCGGTCTAATGTCCCCGGCGCAAACATGATTATTTCGTCTGCTTTCTTTAATAGCCAGTCAGCAATGTCAGCCGTCTGATTCTCATGCTGCCTAAATTCCTCCAGTCGTTTTGGTCTGGCGTGATAGAGCAAGCCAGCAGAAACCTGTAAATGATGATCGCTGGATGTTGAACTCAGCAGTAGCTGCAGTAGTCGGGCTGAGCACAAAGCCCTTTCAATCAGAGAATCGTCGGTTTCACCATTGTTTGATTCTATGCGGAGGTGGATGTGAGTATCGTTTGTTCGAAGCACCCTGCCGGCGTAGATCGCATTTATTTCTTGAAGGTGCATTTCTAAACTTTGCAATTGTCCCTGCCAGTTCGAGTCGGAGCTCTGTTGCGTTGCTGTTTGGTTGAATAGCGTCAATACAACGGTGATGCAATGATCACTCACTGTGATTTCAGCATTATCAGTTGGTGCTTCCGATAATGCTGCAGCTTTTCGGCGAGAGCGTTGAAAACGATGGGATACAATGCTGAAAATGAGCAGTACCCCAAATCCTCCGAGCGGCCACAATAGCCATCTCTCGGGTGTGATTTGCCAGCTCCCTTGTGTATCGAGCAGAACTTCGACGTACCCGGCAGTACTTTCCTGCCAGACGATAGCGGCGCGGTAGCGCCGAATCGAGCTTCTCTGAGAGGCGCTCCTGTTTTTAATGTCTCCGGCTTGGACTAACAGTTGATTGGTTACATCGTAGATCGCTGCGCCACTTACCGCGGGATTGTTCGTGGCGTCTCTGACGGTGAGCTGAAGGCTAACCAAATCATGGTTTAGTGTGGCGTCTCTGGCCTGATGTGCTGCAATTTTGGCTAGAGCATCTCCGTAAAGTTGATAAAGCTGTGAAACCAGGGATCTATGTTGAGTGACAAACAGTAGGGCGCTTATGGTGAGTACCAGGGAGGCGGTCAAGCTGATGAGAAACAGTGGCTTTGTGATGAGCCGGTCTTCGGGCGGGTCTCGCTTTTCGTCTGGCGCTGTTTTAGTCATTACGGCGATAACCCTGTAAGGCACTTGCAGACCAATGTCGTGCAGAGTTAGCTGAGAGAGACAGAGTACAGATCAACGTGACAGACATAACCAGTGGGATATGACAATTCTCACCGTCAGAGTAAATGAATTATTCACTGGTGGCAAAGTGCCGTCGGTGGCAGGCGCTGGGGCTGAAGTGTGGTTTGTGGTATCTTCCGCCTCCTTATCGATATACGGATCTGCAATTTATAGGAGTCGTGATGGATTTTGTTCTGATCAAGGTCGCAGGGGAGTCTCGTCCGGGGGTTATGGCGAACATCTGTCGTCATTTGGCGAAAGTTGATGCCCGCGTATTGGATATTTCTCAATCTGATCGGCATCAACATACCTCACTGACGCTGCTGGCGGGTTGCAGAGCTCCGCTCAATGACCACGAATTACAAAGAGCCTTGCGCGAATCCATGCCTGACTGTCAATTGGTGATTCATAGTCAGCCGGTAGCCGCCGCCGACTATGAGGAGTGGAAAGCTCAGGAGCGATTGGAGACCTCTTATTTGATGACGGTGATGGCACCGCAGGTTGGTACTGAGCAACTCGCTGCCGTTATAGATCTTGTTGAATCCAAGGGACTTAATATTGTCACGACTCGACAGCTTTCCTCACTGCCGTCAGCAAGCTGCCAGCGAGGTGCTGTCCAGATCCAAATTCATGGTGTGGTCGCTGATCTCGATAGCTTACGTAAAGAGTGTTTGGTATTAGCGCAGCAACATCATTGTGATATTGCCGTCCAGAAAAATGATGCTCTGCGCACCAGTCGACGACTTGTATGCTTTGATATGGACTCTACGTTGATTCAAGTGGAAGTCATTGATGAGCTTGCCAAGGCGGCTGGGGTTGGTGACCAAGTGGTGGCGATCACTGAGGCCGCCATGCGTGGTGAGTTGGATTTTAAGCAGAGTTTCGCCAAGCGTATGGCGCTATTGCAAGGTCTAGATGAATCTGTATTGGCCGGTATTGCTGAACGAATACCCCTGACGGAGGGGGCCGCTATCTTAATCCGTACACTCCGCCAGCACGGTTACAAAACCGCTATTCTTTCCGGCGGATTTAATTATTTTGCCCGTATTCTGCAAGCGAAATTAGGCATCGACGAGGTCTATGCCAATGAGCTTGAAATCGTCGATGGACAGGTTACTGGCCGAGTCGTTGGTGATGTTGTTGACGGCTCGAGAAAGGCAGCACTTTTACAAATGCTGGCGGAGCGCTACGGACTGACGTTGGAGCAGGTTGTGGCGGTTGGTGACGGTGCCAACGATCTGCCAATGCTCGGATTGGCAGGGGTAGGGGTAGCGTTTAAGGCCAAGCCTATCGTCCGCGAATCGGCGCGATTTTCAATTTCTACGCTCGGCCTGGATGCCGTTCTCTATTTGCTTGGATTTTCTGACTCGGATTTCGCAACGGAAACGGAATAACCCGCCCCGTTAATAACCTCCTGTTTGTATTCTACTGAGTTGACTTTGCAGATTTCCTGCGGAGTCGCTCAGGGCTTTAACCGCCTGCATTGCTAGCTGCAATTGTCTGACATTTGCGTCGCCCAGTTCTTTGATGCGGCTACTGTTGCGACTGACTTCTTCCACAGTCGCATGTTGTTCCGTGGTGCTGCTGGCGATAGATTGACTGGTATCAGCGATTGTAGAGACGGCTGCAACGATTCCTTCCAGCAAGTCAGACGTGCGATTGGTGTTTTCAATGCAGGTTTGGACGGTTTCCTGGCTCACCTGCATAGCGCTAACGGTGCGATTACTGCCTTGTTGCAAGCGCTCAATCATAGCCTGAATTTCCTGGGTGGAATTCTGGGTACGAGAGGCCAGTGTGCGAACCTCGTCGGCGACGACGGCAAAGCCGCGCCCTTGTTCTCCGGCTCGGGCAGCCTCGATGGCTGCATTCAAGGCGAGAAGATTGGTCTGTTCGGCGATCCCTCGAATGACCTCAAGGACGGAGCCAATACTATCCGTTTCCTGAGCGAGTTGCCCAACTGCGTTTGATGTTTCGGTCAGTTGTTCGGCCAGTTGTTGAATGCCGTGACGGGTCGTTTGGCTACAGTCGCGACCTTCGCGAGCGCTATCCGTCGCACTGCTGGCATTGCTGGCCGTTGCGGAAGTGTGTCGGGCGATTTCTTCTGTCGCGGCTGTTAATTGTACAAACGCCGACGCCATGGCTTGGATTTCCGCTTGCTGCTTTTGAATATCGGTATTAACAGCACCCGTAGCTGAGCTCATTTTCGAATTATTGCTTTGCAGGTTCTGACTGGTATCAGTGACTTGTGTAACAAGGTTTTCGATCACTTCCAGAAACTGATTAAACGCTTGTGTCGCTTTTCCTGTTGTATCTTTGCAACGTACATCCAGGTGCACTCGATTACCGTCGACGAGCCGGCTGACAGTTTCCTGCAGCTCTTCAGACTGACGAGCATTCATGGCTAAATTCATGGCAATGAGAACGAGGGCTGCAGTCTCGGCTATGACATAGCCAGCATGCATAAAAATGATGCCCCAACCCCGTTCAGTATTGCCGATTACCCAGACATTGCTGCCGGAATTTTGCAAAGAAAAAAAGAGCAAATGGTGAACGGCGATGACGGCGGCGGCGACGATAATGGGGCGCCAGTCGCGATAGTAAAGCAACATCGCCAAGAGGGCGAATATGCCAAAGTGTGCTTCGATCATGCCCCGGGTTTGGTCGATGTGTAGGGCGCACATGATCATAAATGCGGCGGCGACAACGCAGCGGCTCACGAGTGTTCCCGGAGCCATCTTGCAGATGGCGATTGTTGCAGCCAGGCTCGCTCCACCGATGATGATTGCCATCATCCAGGTTTGATACATGGTTGCTAACGCCAGGCTGTAAACAAAGAGACCGCTCATGATCACGATCATCAAGTTGTCCGCTTTGCTGTTGTACGACTGAGCCAGCGAATGATTTGACATAGTGTCTTCCTCGGCTACAAGGACGCTGAGTGTGGTGTTTGGCAAAAGCAACCCACACCAGTTGTATTGATGTTTACAGGCGAAAATCCCTTCTGTAATTCATCGATCACCCTTTCTGCAAATCCTTCCCCCAAACTGCAGAGCAGTCCGGTTGCGTAGGGACCAAAATAAGCGAGTTCACCATCGCTGTTGAGTACGGCGACAGCAGGGGTCGCTGGAACCCTGGTAATATGGTTGGCGGCAAGTTGTGCAAATTCTGGAATAGGGAAGTTGGCCGCATCTCCAAAGCTAAGGGCCATAAATCGGACTCCAGATGCTTTGTAGTGAGTATAGATCTCCTGCAGATGGGGCCAGTTAAATTGATTGCAGGGGCAGTCAGGTTGCCAAAAGTGGATCAGAGTAATAGGTTGCCCTGAACTATCCTCTAGGCTTGTGATGGCGGACTGCAATTCGGCGGAAAAGTCTTCGCCGTTGAACAGAGCGGCTTGGTCGAGGAACGGTTTTAAATGCTGCCAATGGAGCCACCAGAATGTGGCGCGCACAACCGCCACCCAGCCCATAATGGTGGCGGTGATCAATATCGCCTTGCGACGAGAGGCTAGACTGGCGGTGTTGCAGCGCATTGTCCACTCTCACTCTACCGGGGCAGAAGCGGAGATTGTCGAAAGAGTCTGCGCCCGAGCTTATCCTTCCATATTGAAATCGTAGCTCATGGATTCGGTTGGTGCTTGCAGATAATGTCCTTGAATATAGTGAACACCTGTTTGCCAGAGGGAAGAAAGGACACTGGCATTTTCCACAAATGGCACAATGGTAATCTTATTTTCTTCCAACAGCTGTTTGATGATGTTGGTGAGTACTTCCGGACTTTCGTTATTGTTCTGAATATCAAGCGTAAATGAGCCATGAATTTTGACGTAAGTCGGAGAGACATGGTTGAAATTCAAAAACGGATTGAGTGAGCAGCCGAAGTTGCAAATCGAGGTCTGACAGCCAACTTCTCCAATGCTTTGAAAGAATTTTTGCGCCGCAAGCAGCTGGTTCGAAATACTAAGCTCGTCAACTTGGAAAATTAGCGTTTCAGGTTTTACGTCTGCCGCTTCAAGAGCTACTTTGACCCATCCCACTAGGGATTCGTCGCAGACAGATTGCTCGCTTAAATTAATTAATACTCGCGATTGATTGCCTGTTTTATTGTGTTCGGCAACAGTTTTGATGGTATTTAGAATAACCCAGCGGTCAATTTTACACAGGGCTTCAATTTCTTCGGCGCAATCCATGAATTGACCGGGGGCGAGTAGGTGATCATTGTCGTCGAGCAGGCGCAGAAGGATTTCATAGTGCTCGTCTTCAGAACCTCGCAGACTGATAATGGGTTGAAAAAGCAGTTGAAACCGATCTTTTTCCAGCGCGTTTTCGATCAGTTGGCGAGTTTTTTGACGTTGAGCTTCGTCCTCGGGCAGCTTGGGTTCAAACAGCTTGCAGCCGTTGCCACCGGACTTCGACTCCCGCAAGGCAACCACGGCCTCTTTTGCATGATCGAGTATTTCGTCGGCGGACCCTGCGGTTTCATTGATGACGACGAGGCCGATAGAGGCCGTTACCTGAACCGATTGGCTGTCGATATCGATGATGTGTTTTTCCAACTCCTGACAAAGCTTGGATGAACGCTCAAGCGCAACATCAGCTTTCGGTTCCGGGCTGATCATCGTAAATGTATTATCGGAGAAATGCGCAAGCGTTTCTCCGTCGCCGCAACGCTGCCGCAAAAACTCACCAACTTTGGTGACGACTCGATCGGCGCGACGCAGCCCGAGCTTTGGTTGCAAGGTGTCGAAGAGACTGTCTATCTCAATGAAGTACAGAATGCTGGCGCTCTGACTGTTTAGGTTGGAAGACAGCTCTTTTTCCAGCTTCTCGTTAAAATAGTGGCGATTATACAAGCCGGTTAGTTCGTCTTTGTCGCGTACTTTTTTGAGTTCTTTGGCAACTCCGGCATCGTTGGCCGAGCCGGTTGTCGTCAATCGCAACTGTAGGCAGGTTTCCTCATCATAGGTGCCGCGACAGACATCGGCTTCGATCTCGCAAGGGCCGCCGTTGGCATCGACACCGGTAAAGCTCAAGGTCTCCGTCGTATCTTCGTCATCGGGAATGCCCATGTCCTTAAAGAACTGCTTGACTCGATCCTGATCATCGTCAGCGATCATGTCAATAAGGGGCATACATTCGATGTCATCGCCGTCTTCGTGACCAAAGGCTTCAGCGAATGACTGGTTGCAGTATATGAAGATGCCATCCTGGATAAAAGCGATGCCATTTCGGGAGCTGTCTAATAACGAGTGCGCTCGCTTTTCTGCTGCCAGCAGTTTGCGATCTGCAAGGCGACGTTTGTAACGGTGGTCGCGGTTTTCCAGTTCGCGATCAATGACCAGTAAGAGGTGTTGGTCTTGATCCAGTGCAACTACATCTCGGGCGCCGGTTTTCATGCCTTCGACAACTCGCTGTGTTTCGTCTTCATCGCTGATGACAATGACAGGAATATCTTTGTTGAGGCGCTGGATCTGGCGCACGGCATAAAGAGGCGTGACGGCGCTGCTGGATTCACTGGCAATAAGAAGATCCCAATTTTGGTCCTGTAACAATTGAACCAGGGATTCTTCGGTCTCTGCATGTTGGGCTCGATTGGGATAGCCCGCGTTATTCAACATGCTCACCAAGCGTTCAACTTCTGAACGGGTGTTGTTGAGAACCAGTAAGCGAATAGCTTCTTTTACGTTCATAGACATCGGAAATGCTAGTGCGACCAGATCCGCTCGTGGCAGATGTTCGTTGGTGCTGAGCTGTGTTTTAATATGCGTCTGCTAAAGAGGAGGCCAAATCGTATTTTGGCTTCCGGGTAACAGGAACAATCATCCTTTTCTCTTACTGAAAGGATAGATGTTTTAACGCCAACTACCAGTCGTCAGTAAATTCTCTGTGAATTGGTTGGTGGTTTGCCACCGGTGTCTCGCTATTATCCTCGCCTTGCTTGCCGTTGCCGGTGAAGCGTGTCGCAAAAACGTTGATGCAACAGGTCGATAATTTGATCGAGGTCAGAACCATCTTGCCGGTTCTGCGCCTGTCCATAAATAGGATTTTATCTTCACTCTTAAATGGGAGTGTGGCGGTAAGAAGATCTGGGTTGGCACTGTTCGACTGAACGCCCATTGGGCTCCAAGTAAAAGCGCGCATGTACACCGGCAGACTGTCTACTAAGTCATCATCACCGTCGCGTGCTATCGCCGCAGGCGTGGGGTTGCGAGCAAGTATCTGAATTCCCAAATGTGAGTAGCTCTCAAAGCGCTTTATCCAGCGGATAACGCCGAGTTGGCCAGAAGATATTCCGCTGGCAAGAAAAACGACTTCTCCGGATTTCAAACTGACAGGGAGGTCATTCGGCCAGTGCAAGCACAGTCCTTCGGCACTCATATCCACAACATTCAAGGCAAATAGCGGATAGGGACTGTTCTTTTGTGTTGCCGGAGATTGGTCTCCCTGACTGTCCCAGTCATCATAGCTATCCTGAGCGCTAAAACGGGAAGAGGGGCGAAGGTTGCGGCAGAATTCCGGAAACAGTGATTCACCAGACAGATAAAAATGCGCGCTGATCAAGCCAATACCCACTTTTACGGTTCGTGAGCAACTTTCGCGGCGACTGCCCCGAAATTGTCTTTCACTCAAAGACTGCTGTAGGTGTGTGATGGTGTGGGCGAGTAACGATGTCGGTTCGCCATTGTCGATCTTGTGTTGCTCTCGCTTAAGTTCATCCAGTAAGCCCTCTACCGATAAGCCGATGCTCAGCGAATGTATTTCGTCGTCTTTTTCGGGATCAATAAAGTGTGGTCCTTCATTACTGTCGAGGTAGACGATAAATGTCGCATGATTGATGGCAGAGCTTTCGATAAGACGGACTTTGTCGCTCCAGGCTTCAAGCTGTTCGTAGACAGCGGCAATATCCAGCTGACGTAATTGATTTAGCTTGGCCAGCGACATCACCAATATGCGCCGATATTCCTCTTCAATGCTGTTATGGCGCGCTTTCGGTCTGAGAGGATCTTCGATCCGTTCGTCGGCGACTTGAAGCTGCAGGGCAATCCGGAAAAGTGCGTTAAGTTGACTCCAGAAATAGTGGGAAACCTGGTTGTAGGTTTGTGCGCAACGAATAAATTGGCGACCAAGGCCGCTGATCGCTCGATGCACGGCTTTGGTGGCTAATGCCCGTTCTGAGCTTTTGAAGGTTCCCTGTGGTTTTTCGCGAATAAGGTCGGCAACAACCTGACAGTAAGCTTGCGTAAGATGGCGCTGAAGTGACTGGGAAATCACGCCAATTTTATGAGACTCTTCTGACAGATTAACGCTCTGGGAGGTATAGATTCGTGCCAAACCATCGATATTCTGGTGAACTACAGGCCGAAAAAGCTCGGCAATTTCCATTCTGTTCGATGGGCTGGCTTTGAGTGTGGCGAGTTCTGGTAATGCTGAATAGAGCGCGCTGCTCGTCGAACTAACCCGGGTGAGGGGTAGCTTTCCCAACCATTTTTTAGCCGCTGCGGGTCGCTTGCTGTTACAGAAATTCAGCTTGGGCTGTTCCGGGCGGGGGAGTTGTAAACTGGTCATAGACCAATGCAAATCAGAATCAGGTAGCATAGGCCCTTCTAAACATCATTTATCGTGGCACGCATATTTCGTGCGTGTCCACATCATTTTGCGGAAAACCTGACGGTGTCTTTCTGAGTCTAGCAGCTAAATCTGGTGCCAAGCGTTAAGGACTGTCGACGATTAGTGTTGCGGACAGCTTGGTTGCTTGTATTCGTGATTTTTGTGATAAAGTTCTCGGTATTTGCTTTTTTGGCGGCGCCTCGGCCCGATTTTGTCTAGAAAAGAGGTGTTTTGCTTGTGGCGCCTGGGTTTTCTCTTACCAAGCGTGGCACCATATATCCAGACATGGTGGATAGCATCTGATGGTGCAGCTGTAGGGCAGTGTCATCGTCGATGAGAAAGTGCGCTGCACCAGAAACTTTATCCAATACATGCAGATAATAGGGAATCACTTTGGCGTTGATTAACGCATCACTAAGGGCCGTTTGTGCAGGAAGGCTATCGTTGATACCACGTAAAAGTACCGCTTGATTTAAAAGCAAAATCCCCAGCTGCTGCATACGCGCCAGGGTGCTGGCGAGCTCCGCATCGATCTCTTGAGCGTGATTGATATGTAGTACCACAATGACCTGAAGCCGAGTTGAGGTTAGCCAGTCTTCGGCTTCTGCGCACAGTCGCGCGGGAATCGTCACTGGCAAGCGGGTATGCAGCCTTACTCTTCTGATATGAGAAATGGCGGCCAGCTGACTCATAATCCAGGCGAGTTGCCGATCGCTGAGGCTGAGTGGATCTCCACCACTGAGGATAACTTCTTCAATATCCGGGCGTTGGGTCAGTTCTGTGAATATTCTCTGCCAGTCTGCTCGACTGATACGATTATCACTGTAAGGAAAGTTGCGGCGAAAACAGTAGCGGCAGTGTATGGCGCAGTTGGGGGAAGTAATGACGAGTGTCCGCCCCTCATACTTGTTGAGAACCGAGGGGTCTTCCGCAGACTCGAATTCCTGCAGAGGATCATGGGTAAAACCGGGTTGTGGATCGAGCTCTGCGGACAAAGGCAAAACTTGGCGTAGCAGCGGGTCATCCAAATCTCCGGGACGCATGCGGCGTAGATAAGGGTGCGGAACCTTGAGAGGAAAAAGCTCGCAGGCGGCTCGTGCTGCCGGCAACAGTGATTGCGGCAGTTGCAGTCGTTCAAACAGTTCACCTGGATCTCGAATAATTTGCATCATCTCTTCCTGCCAGGAGAGCGCATTGATGGTTGGCAAACGTTTGGACATGGTGAATGATTTTCCATTGGGTTGGGGGCGAATGATAACCCATTGGGGGAGAAGCTGGGCAAAGCTCCGTTAATCTGCGTTATACTACGCGCCCTGCCGGCACAGGCGTCGGCGTCAACTATTTACTACCGAACAAACGTGTAAGAGAGACCTGATGGCCAGTTATTCCACTAACGAGTTTCGCAATGGGTTGAAAGTTATGCTGGACGGCGACCCCTGCGCCATCCTGGAGAACGAGATTGTAAAACCGGGTAAGGGGCAGGCATTCAACCGCGTACGTCTGCGTAATTTAAGTTCCGGTCGCGTGTGGGAGCGAACTTTCAAATCCGGCGAAAGTCTGGATGCTGCCGACGTTATGGACCAGGATATGGAGTACCTCTACAGCGATGGTGAGTTTTGGCATTTTATGGAGCCAAACACTTTCGAACAGCACCAAGCGGACGAAAAAGCCGTGGGCGACGCTGCTAAGTGGTTGAAGGAGCAAGATAAAGTTGTCGTTACTTTATTTAATGGCGCACCGCTGGCGGTGACACCTCCCAATCATGTTGAGCTGGAAATTATTGAAACTGATCCCGGCCTCAAAGGGGACACGGCTCAAGGTGGCACCAAGCCTGCGACTTTATCGACTGGCGCAGTCGTCAAAGTACCTCTGTTCTTGACCATCGGCGAAGTTATTCGCGTTGACACTCGCACCGGTGAGTATCTGAGTCGAGCCAAAGACTGATTGGCTCGAGTATAACGACGCCAGAGAGATTCTGTTGTGGATAAACCTTCCTGGCGTCCGTCGTGCTCTTGGGCTGCGGTAGAGCGCCGCAGCCAACTTAATCGCGAAATTCGCGAATTCTTTTTGTCCCGCTCTGTCACGGAGGTCGTGGTTCCTGCGCTGTCCCGCAGTACCGTCTCTGATCCGCATCTGGATAGCTTTAAGGTCGCAAGCGACGTCGCCCCGGGTTTTTTGCAAACCTCGCCGGAGTTTTTTCTCAAGAGGCTGCTCGCTGATGCAAAGAAAGATCTCTATAGCCTTGCACCCGTCTATCGCGATGAGCCGAGTGGCCGGCGTCACAATTGCGAATTTACCATGCTCGAATGGTATCGAGTCGGTTGGGACGATCGTCAATTGATGAGAGAGGTTGCAGACCTCATCCATCAATGTGGTATCGATGCACCCGTGACCTGCTTTTCCTATCGGGAGCTCTTTCAGAAGTATCTCCACATCGATCCCGTCCTGGCATCGCTCGAAGAATTGAAAGCACTGGCTCACGCCCACCTGGATATTGCCTGGGATGATCGTGAATCCGATGTGTGGTTACATCTTCTGATGAGCCATTTAATCGAGCCGAAGCTGGATTCGGGGTTGGTGTTTATCACGGACTTCCCCGCCAGCCAGGCTGCCTTGGCTCGACTCGGTGAAGACAGTGATGGAACTCCGGTGGCACGGCGTTTCGAGGCCTATCTAGATGGGGTAGAGCTCGCCAACGGTTACTGGGAGCTTTGCAACGCCGAAGAATACGTGCAGCGTTTCCAAAGAGATAATGAGCTGCGGCAGCAGATGGGCAAACCGCAGATGCCTTTAGATCGGGCCTTTGTCGATGCGATGGCGGCTGGTTTGCCAGACTGCGCCGGTGTCGCGTTGGGTGTTGATCGTCTGTTAATGGCCTTGATGCAGGTGCAGGATATTGGCGAGGTTATGCCATTTCCTTCGCGTTAAGCGCGTTTTCACCCTGTCATATACATTGAATCATCGCCATCGCCGGCATGTCAGCACTCACATCCCCAACTTTCTTGGCGGGTACTCCGGCGACCACGGTAAATTCTTCCACAGGTTTTAAAACGACACTGCCACCGCAGATTTTCGCGCCGGTTCCAACGGGAATATTGCCCAGAATCGTAGCGCCAGGGCCAATCAATACTCCGGCACCAATTTTCGGATGGCGGTCGCCGCTCTCCTTACCCGTACCGCCGAGGGTGACCGACTGCATGATAGAAACATTGTCCGCGACGGTAGCTGTCTCACCAATAACAATCGCAGTGGCGTGGTCAAAGAAGATGCCGCGGCCAACGCGAGATGCAGGGTGGATATCGACGCCGAAGGCAACAGATATCCGATTTTGGAGAAACAGCGCCAGTTGCCGGCGGTCGTTATTCCAGAGCCAGTGCGCGACACGATGACTTTGTAGCGCGTGAAATCCCTTGTAGAACAAAAACGGTGTCGAAAGATTCGGGCAGGCGGAATCCCGCTCGTTGAATGCAACCAGATCACAGCGCAGGGCATCGCCAATACTGGGATCTGATGTCAGAGCCTCCTGTATGATCTCGCGCACCTGCATCGCCGAGGCGGCGGCAGTACTGAGTTTGTTCGCCAGGTGAAAGCTAAGAGAATCTTCCAGGTTATCGTGATTAATAATGGTGGCGTGAAAGAAGCTTGCGAGCAGCGGCTCTGCTGCTGCCTCAGCTTGCGCTTCGGATTGAATCTCTTGCCATATATTAGGATGTTCTGAAGACATTGGTAACCCTTGTTGAGCCTTAAACGAATTGGCGCTGAGTATAATGAGGTTGGATATAAAGTCGTCTCGCGTTAACAGACCCTAACAATTTCCGAAGGAATCCACTTCCTGAAGTACGGCCAGTTGCTCTCGCAAACTTAGAATATGTTCCGACCAGTAGCGGGTGGTATTAAACCACGGAAAATTATGGGGAAATGCGGGGTCTTCCCAGCGTTGAGCCAACCAGCCACTGTAATTGATCATGCGCAGCGTTCGTAAGGGTTCAATTAAGCTGATCTCGCTATGGTCAAAATCACAAAACCGGCAGTAGCCTGTTAATACTTTGTCAAATTGATGTCTTTGTTGTTCCTGTGGTCCTGACAGCAGCATCCACAAATCCTGTACGGCGGGACCATTGCGGGCATCATCAAAGTCGACAAAGTTAGGGACCTCGTTGCGCCACAAAATATTACCGGGATGGCAGTCGCCATGAAGCCGAAACGTATGGTGCTGTTGGGTATAGGCTCTTTGCAAGTGCGTGAGCAGGTCCTCCGTTAGGCTGCGATAACTGGCTAATAACTCGAACGGAATAAAGTCATTTTCAATGAGGAAGCGAATATTATCCTCAGCGTAAGAGGCAATACTGATGCCCGGTCGATCCTCAAAGCGGCGCAGTTTGCCCACAGAGTGCATTCGCCCAAGAAAGCGCCCCATGACTTCCAGATTGGTTTCGCTATCCAGGTCTGGCGCGTGGCCGCCGCGCCGTTCAAACAGACTGAAGCGAAAATTCTTGAAGGTAAATAAGGTGTCGCCGGACTCGTTGGTCATTGGCGGAACGACTGGCAGCTCGGCGTCAGCCAATTCTTGAGTGAACGAATGTTCTTCCAGAATTTGCGCGTCGCTCCAGCGGTCCGGGCGATAAAATTTAGCGATGATCGGCGTTTTATCTTCGATTCCAACCTGATAAACGCGGTTTTCATAGCTGTTAAGCGCCAGGATTCGACCGTCACAGAGCATGTTCAGAGACTCCACCGCATCTAAAACAACATCTGGTGTCAGGGCACTGTATGGGTGGGGGGCTGTCATATCGTCGCTCCGCTCATGTGAAAGTTCAACCATTGTGCCTCAAGCAATGATAGCGGTCGACAGGGCTTAGGTGTGAAACATAGGTCCGGGATATACCGGGTCCGATGGTGAAGGTGTTCGAGCGATACACCAGAGGTCGACCCTTTTGACTCCCGCTGCGAGAAGTGTTTTGGCGGCCTCTCGAGCCGTTGTCTGCGTGGTAACAACATCGTCGATCAAGGCGATGTGATTGGCGTTATTCAGTTGCTGGCGCAAGGTGGGATCTACCTCAAAAGCGCCTTTAACATTGTGATGCCGGGTTTTGCGATTGCTTCCCTGTTGTTTGGTGGTGGCTCGTGTCTTTCGCAGAGCCAGTAATGTCCTGCATTCGAGTTGCGAGTTTAATTGCCTGGCCAGCCATTCCGCCTGGTTGAAGCCCCGTTGAAATAGGCGCCATTGATGCAATGGCACAGGGACCAGGAGATCAGGCAAGCATCCTTCTTCGTATTCGAGGCGAATTTTGTCGCAGAGCCGTTCTGCCAGCAGTGTACCCAGTGTTAGATCTCGGTCGCTTTTAAAGCGCTTGATCCAAATAGACCAGGGGTAGACGTAGTCTCCGCAAACCAGTGTTCGATGGAATGGCGGTGGTGAGCGTAAGCAGGCTCCGCATTCTAAGTCGGGCGTTTCCGTAGGAAGGAGTACCGCGCAACGGATGCAGCGCTGGTATTGGCGGGCATCGAGTAGGGCCTGGCAGTTGTGGCATAGCCTAGCCTTGGGTTGAAAACAGCCGCAAAGCTGGCACTCCGCAGCTGCTTTTTCAAGTAACCACTGACTCAGTAATTTGGCACTAACCAACAAGTTGTTAACCATAAAACCTATTTTTGGTTGACAAGCGGGTGCGCTGATTTACTATTTATCACGCTTTGAGTGGTTTCAGCGGCCACCTGATCTGCCAATTACCCATGTTACGGACATCAATTCTGCGAGGTCACCTTGGATGAAAACCCCCGAAGTACGCAATGATTGGACTCGAAAAGACATCCTGGCGCTATTTGACTTGCCGTTTAATGATCTGTTGTTTGAAGCTCAGACGATTCACCGTCGTTATTTCGATGCAAACACAGTGCAGGTCAGTACACTGTGTTCGATCAAGACCGGTGCCTGTCCGGAAGATTGTAAGTATTGTCCTCAGAGTGGTCGATACGACACAGGGCTGGAAAAAGAAAAATTGATGAAAGTCGAGCAAGTCGTTGCTGAGGCTCGTCAAGCCAAGGAAAAAGGGGCCAGTCGATTTTGCATGGGGGCTGCCTGGCGTTCACCACGAGAGCGGGACATGCCCTATGTCTTGGATATGGTCCGCCAGGTTAAAGCGCTGGGCCTTGAAACCTGTATGACTTTGGGGATGCTCGAAGATGAACAGGCTCAATCACTGGCGAGCGCTGGGTTGGATTACTACAACCACAATCTCGATACATCGCCAGAATATTACGGCGACATCATCACCACCCGCACTTATCAGGATCGCTTAAATACGCTGGCCAATGTCCGCGCGGCTGGCATGAAAGTCTGCAGTGGTGGCATCGTTGGGATGGGGGAGACTCAGGATGACCGTGCCGGTCTTTTACAGCAACTTGCCAATATGCCTCAGCACCCGGAATCCGTTCCTATCAATATGCTGGTACGAATAGAAGGAACGCCGCTTGCTGAGCAGGATGACCTAGATCCGTTTGACTTTATTCGAACCATAGCTGTCGCACGCATACTGATGCCGAAGTCTTATGTGCGCCTCTCTGCCGGTCGTGAAGAAATGAATGATCAGATGCAGGCACTGGCATTTCTCGCGGGAGCCAATTCGATTTTCTACGGGGAAAAACTGCTGACAACGGCCAATCCTGAGGCCGATCATGATCGACAGTTGTTCCATCGTCTGGGTATCAATGCGCCGAAAATGGAGCATTCGGAAGCCGACCTCAACGCAGCAGAAGCTATGTTGGCAGCCGCGCGCAATGACGAGCTATTTTACGACGCTTCGGTAGCGACATTCTGATCGTTTCTTTCAGGCAGACTCACCCCAATGACCATTGCTGAGCAGTTGAGCGCAGAGTTGCTAGCGCGGCGTGAACAAGCACTTTATCGGCGCCGTCGCACGGTCGGTGGTGCTCAAGGTGTACAGATTACCGTGGATGGTGAGCGGCTGCTCAATTTCTGCAGCAACGATTACCTTGGGTTGGCGGGGGATCCGCGGCTTGGCGACGCGATGCGCACCGCCATATCAACGGTTGGTGTCGGCAGTGGCGCATCCCACCTGTTAGGTGGTCACAACCAGGAACATCACGAGCTGGAAGATGAGCTGGCAGTCTTTACTGGCCGCGAACGTGCACTGCTGTTTTCAACGGGATATATGGCTAATGTGGGTGTTATCTCCGCGTTGGTCAAACGTGGCGATCTGATCTTGGAAGATCGCCTTAATCACGCGTCGCTACTCGATGGCGGAATCAGTTCTGGCGCGAAATTTCAGCGCTATCGTCATGGTGATGTCCGTGATGCCGAACAGCGCTTGGTCAGTGCAAGCTCTCTACGTAGGCGTTTGCTGGTCACTGATGGTGTCTTCAGCATGGATGGTGACACTGCCCCCTTGAAAGATCTTGCGGCAATTGCCCAACAGCAGCAGGCGTGGCTGATGGTTGATGATGCTCATGGTTTTGGCGTGCTGGGAAAGGGGGGGCGTGGAACCCCCGACGCACTGGGGCTTTCTTCAGCGCAAGTGCCAATCTATATGGGGACCTTGGGCAAAGCCGCTGGGAGCTTTGGCGCTTTCGTGGCCGGCGACGAGATCTTGATCGAGTCTCTCATTCAATTTGCTCGCCCTTATATCTATACAACGGCAATGCCGCCGGCAGTGGCCGCAGCGACGAGAGCGAGCTTGCGCATCATTCGTGAAGAGCATTGGCGACGTCAACGTCTGCAGGAGCACATTCGCTATTTTCGGCATGAGGCTGAGCGTATCGGCTTGGCGTTGCTGCCTTCTACGACACCAATACAACCTGTGTTGGTGGGGGATGCAGACCTCAGTCTAACCTACTCTGCGGAACTCGAAAAACGGGGGCTCTGGGTTGCTCCGGTGCGATCTCCGACGGTACCTGCTGGCTCGGCTCGCTTAAGAGTAACGTTTTCGGCTCAACACCATGTGGATCATATCGACCGTTTGCTGTCGGCTCTCGAGGCGGTGTGTTGCCAATGACTTCTGCACAATCTTTTATCTCGTGCGGCGATGGCGCTGCTGCTTTGGATACTTTGGTCTTGCTTCACGGCTGGGGGAGTGACTCCTCTGTTTGGGAGCCCGTTTTACAGGAGTTGGGGGCATCGGTCAGGGTGATTACCATCGACCTTCCAGGTTTTGGGGGGAGGCAGCCTGCCCTCAGTGTGGATGGTTTTCTCGAGTCTGTGCTCAGTGAATTGCCAGAGCAATTCTATGTGCTGGGATGGTCTCTCGGCGGTATGTTGGCGATGCGGCTGGCGGGGCGCTTTCCGTCGCGGGTAAAAGGGATTGTTACGCTGGCCGCTAACCTTCGATTCGTTGCCGATTGTGACTGGCCAGAGGCAATGAATGCCGAAGTTTTCGAGCAATTTACTCATGGCTTTGTGCAGTCCCCAGAGGCAACACTGTCCCGATTCGCAGGGTTAAATTTGCAGGGGGATGGCCAGCATCGACAATGCCTTTCGGGTTTTAAGCGTTTGTCGCGGGAATCCTATCAACAGCGTTCTGGCGATTGGCGAGAAACGTTGGGCTGGTTACGAGGTTTCAATGTGCAAGAGGATTTTGCGCGCATAGGTTGCGACGGCGTACATCTTTTTGGACGCGAAGACCGTCTTGTTCCCGTGACCGCTACGCCAGCCATACAAGCGCTGAATCCTTCACAGCAAGTGCGTACCCTGGTGGGGGTGGGGCACTTGCTTCCTTGGACTGCCGCCCAGGACGTCTGTAAAGCTGTCCGCGAGATGCTGCTTCAAAGATATCGTGTCGACAAGCGTTCTGTCGCGAAATCGTTTGGTCGAGCGGCGTCTACTTATGACAGTGTGGCTCAATTGCAGCGACAGGTCGCGGACAAACTCTGTCAGCAGCTGCCGGCGTTTGGTGAGGGGCCTTGGCTGGATTTAGGGGTGGGCACTGGGTATTGTCTGCCGATGTTGCAGGCTCGTACCGATGACGTCCTGGGGATGGACTTGGCGTACGGCATGTTGGATTTTGCCCGCAGTAAAATGCCGGAACACTCTCACTGGATATGCGCTGATGCCGAGCAATTGCCGTTGGCTTCAGAGTCGATGGATCTGATATTTTCGTCTCTGGCGATTCAGTGGTGTTCTGATCTGCACAAGCTGTTTAGGGAAGTGGCGCGGGTGTTGCGCCCCGGTGGTCGCGCTTTGTTTGCGACACTCGGTCCTGAAACGCTAAGTGAATTACGCCACGCCTGGTCTACTGTCGATGACTATCGGCATGTAAATCATTTTGTTCCCGGAGAGCACCTACGTATGGCGGCCCAGGCATCGGATTTAGCCGTTACTCGCTGGGAAGAGGAAACAATTGAGTTGCACTATGAAAAAGTGCAACAGCTCACCCATGAGCTCAAAGCGCTCGGTGCGCATAATATGAATGCTGACCAGAATCCGGGGTTAGGTGGACGTGAGCGTCTGCGAAAATTCATTCACGCTTACGAAGGCTTCCGTAACGACGAGGGTTGGCTACCGGCAACCTATCGTGTTTATTATCTTTCCGTGACACGCCCATTGGTTTGATGGCACCTCCTTACAGTCACGCTCTAATTGCCGGCTTCGGCAAGGCTGAGCGGACTCAGGCTTTTGATGTTTCTTTTTGGGTATACCATGGCAAAACAGACTTTTTTTGTGACTGGGACAGACACAGATTGTGGTAAGACATTTGTATCCTGTGCACTACTTACGGCAGCCGCGAACCAAGGGATGATAACGCTGGCAATGAAGCCTCTGGCTGCTGGATGCGACGAGACCGCAGACGGACTGCGCAACGAAGATGCACAACAGCTGATGTCGGCGATGACGGCGGATCTGAGCTACGAGCAGGTGAACCCAATTGCGTTACGATCACCGATCGCACCTCATATTGCTGCCGAAGAAGAGTCCAGGCGCCTCTCGGTGAGTCGACTGGCCGGCTTTTGTCAGGGGGTGATGTTATCCAAAGCGGATTTATTGGTGATCGAAGGTGCGGGCGGCTGGCGGGTGCCGCTCAATCAGAGGGAGACGATCGGTGACTTGGCTGCAGAATTACGCGTTCCGGTTATTCTGGTGGTCGGCGTCAAATTAGGATGCATCAGCCATGCCCTATTGACGGCTGAAAGTATTGAGCGTCAGGGCGTTACCATCGCTGGCTGGGTTGCAAATCAGATTGATGGCGATATGTCTCGCGTCGACGAAAATATTCTTATGTTGGAGCGGTCGCTAAAAAGTCCTTGTCTCGGAGTTATACCCTGGCTGGGTGAGCAGGAAGCAGATCGTCGCTTAAGCCAAGCTGCGGGCTGCATAAATTTGACGAAATTGCTCGGTTGATTCGGGCTGGCAGGCGCGGTTACCAGCTTTTGACGCAATGATGGGGTTCGGCTATATCAGATTGTTTTTTGCGCAAAAACGGTATTAAAGTCCCTGTATTCTCCGTCGGAATTGACTGAAAAGTAGACAATATTTTTTTACAATAAGCTCAACTTAAACACGTCAGGAAAATCGTTATGGCTATTGATTCCGTAGCGTCCACTGGCCTGCAGGGAATGCTGCACAGCCAGCAGAGAATGACCAAGGCTGCCAGTGAGATTGCACATCTCAGTGTCGAGACGGCAAATGCCAGTGCATCCACGGCGCCCAATGAACAGCAGAGTGTTCGCGATCATGTGGAGCCGATGCTTGAACTCAAGCAGCAACAGCATGTTTTTGACGCCTCTGCAAAAGTGGTTTCTGTCGCAGACGAGGCTTTGGGAGCGCTTCTCGATACTCGAGCTTAGGCGTACTCCCAGACGGCATTATGATTTCGTCAATGCATTCCCCGGTGACAGCTTCGATCTCGGCACCGGTTTCTGCATCATCTTCGGTTTCTTCTTCTGCCGCACAGGCGTCGGTGTCTAGTGCGCCTTATCCTTCAGCTGTTTCTCAGTCGTTAGGTCAATCTTCTCTCTCTGTGGCAGCGTCTGGAGTTGTGGCTCCGCAAACATCCCAACCTGCAGCGGTCGTGGATTTATCTTCATCTGGTGTGATCATGGGGCAGGGCTCAGGCGCTGCCGAGGTGAGCGCAAATGTTGCCGAGAGTCGTGTGGCCTCATCAGGTGGGTCAGATTCCGTTGGCAGTGCTGGTGGAATGGTTGGTCTCGGGGCGGTTGATACCAGAGAACTGGAACAAGAGCGAGCGGTGATCGATCAGCTGGTGGCGCGCGACCGAGAGGTCAGAGCCCATGAGCAAGCCCATGCTGCAGCAGGTGGACAGCTGACGGGATCGCCATCCTACCAATATGAGCGCGGCCCCGATGGTGTCAGCTATGCAGTTTCCGGAGAGGTAGCAATCGCATTTGCCAAGGTCGCGGGTGATCCCGAGGCAACTTTGCAAAATGCCCGTCGAGTACAGATGGCGGCTTTGGCACCTGCGGATCCGTCACCTCAGGATCGCCAAGTCGCCGCCCAGGCAGCGATTATTGAGAGGGAGGCTCTGCAGGAAATTGCGTCACAATCCTCTGACATCAGAAGCGAAGAATCTGAGGAGGCGTTGCCGTCTGAAGAGCAGGATTCAGTAGCATCTTCTTCGGGTATCGATACCGACACGATGGAGGAGGAGAACAGTTTCGCGGGAATCGATGATTTTCAAAAAGAGGGCTATGAACAGCCGGAGTTGTCGATGAATCCCATTAATATCAATCTGTTGCAACGACTGATCGAAACTGGCGCCGTGGCTCCAGCCACGCCTGTTGGCGGCCTGTTGGATCTGCTTGCCTGAGTAGGGTGTTACCTAAGAGCGGAGTGCTGTACTGTTGGAGATTCCTACAACTGCGGAGTCTTCTCTATGTCTGTCGATCAACCACAGATGTATCCCGACGATCAGGCCCGTGTCGACAAGGTCACTCATTCTGGCGTTAACGCGACGGAGCGCCGGCCCGTTCGTTTGTGGGGATTGTTGGGGGTAATCTGGTTGGTATTGATTGTGATGAGTGGCGTCAGTTACCTGGTTGCTCGCCAGCACGGGGCCGTATAGCGTCCGCTGCCTTTATCAATCGGTTATCCAGCGCAAAGGTTCCCCAAAATCGTCCTTAAGTAACGTTCGGCGTGGTTTGGGGCGTCGTTTAGCTGGCTTCTTCGTGCGCCGCAGTTGCTGCCGACGTTCTTCAATTGCCTGGATCTCCGTCATAACTTGAGTGCGATTTTGGTCTCCACTTCGCTCAATGAACGGGGGCTTGTTGAGAGGCTCGTTACGGCTCCGACCACTTTCTCCTGGCGCATGTTGACTTACCCTGCCACCCTTAGACAGATAGAGGCCGATTTGGGCATCTAATTCCTGGCGAATTTCTTCCTTTGTTTTTACCGGTTTCATAGCTTGGGTAGCAGTTTGACGAACAAAAACGACACTGACTCGGGTATTATGGGCTATTGACAGCAATTTTCCCTGAATATCCGGCGTAAAATTGTATTTTAACGTATCAGAGAGAAGCCACCTCACCAACGGGACACTAATGGAGAAGTATTACATATCCGCCAATGAACTATTGGACGATTCATTCAAATTGGGCATGAAAATCCTGCATAGTGGATTCCGCCCCGATTTTATTGTGGGCGTCTGGCGTGGAGGCACGCCGGTGGGAATCGCCGTGCAAGAAATTATGGAAGTGTGTGGCATTACAGCGGACCATATTGCAATTCGAACCGCCTCTTACATTGGCATCGGCAAGAGAACGAAAGAGGTCGAGGTTCATGGCCTGGATTATCTTTTAGAGCGGCTGCGCTCAGAGCATAGTTTGTTGATTGTCGACGACGTATTCGATTCGGGACTGAGTATTAATGCCATTATTCGCACGTTGCACGAGCGACTTGGGGACAATACTCCGGGTGTCATCCGTTCGGCAACGCCATGGTATAAGCCCGGCAACAACAAAACCGATACCCTGCCAGATTACTATCTTTATGAAACCGATCAGTGGCTGGTTTTTCCCCATGAGATTGATGGCCTGACGGAGGAAGAGATCGCTCTTCACAAGCCGGAAGTGGCCGAGTTGATGAAAAGTTATCGCTCAAAGAGTTCCAATTAACGTCCGATATCCTCTGTGAACATCGGATTATTCATTTCCCTTCTCATAAGTGTAAGCCGCCCGTTTGTGTATGTAACCTCCAAGCATGCGGGCTGCTTTGAACTGCCTCCCCTTAAACTGTAAAAAAACAATTATTTCTGACTGCTACCGGTGGCAGTTTTGTCGGCTCATATTTTTGCCAAGACCAATCGCTTTTTGATTCCCAGGCTTGCGCCTATTGATTTTGTGCGCTGATGTTTCGTGCGCCAAAAAATAGTGTGCTAGTGATAAATATTTGTTGAAAGTTTATAACGGAATGTTATTCTATCTGAGAATTACTATCATTAGTATTTGATGTGTCTTTGTTGGAGTTGTTAGCAGCAAATGGAAGCGGTAGAAAATATTCTTTCAGCGGGTGGACCAATTGTTTATCTGCTGTTGTTTTTGTCGTTGGGTGTTGTGACTTGCGCGTTTTACAAGCTCTGGACTTTTTTTGCGTGCGGTTTATTTGGTCAGCGATATCTGCGCGCGAGCGAAAAGTTTATTCAGGCATGGAAATCGGGCAAGCGTGAGGAAGCGACTCACTATTTGGAGGATGGACAGCATCCTGTTTCTCGTCTCCAGTATTATGCGGCTCAAAGGGTCGGTGAAAACCAGTTGCATGGTCAGTCATTAGTCGACGACGTCAATCGCTATGGCATGGTGCTGTTGGCTGATTTGAGAAGTGGTTTGCGGCCCTTGGAAGTGATTGCCTCTTTGGCCCCATTGATTGGCTTACTGGGGACTGTGCTTGGAATGATCGCAGCCTTTCAGGCGATGGAATCTGCGGGTAAGCAAGTCGATCCCTCGGTTTTGTCGGGCGGCATCTGGCAGGCGCTGTTAACGACGGCCGTGGGGCTTGTCGTGGCTATCCCTGCAAACCTATTGTTCAACTGGTTTGATCGGAAGGCAGAGGTATGTGGCTTGGCGATGGCCGATCATCTGGCTCAGTTCATGGCGTTAGTCGCTGCAGACTCTGAGACGCAGAAAGTTTTGGAATACCCTCGCCCCAGAGCAATTTCTTAGGTTGGCGACATGAATCCTTCGGGTAGCATGCTGGCAGCGGCCGGCAGTAGGCGTAGAGCTGTCATAAGCCTTACACCGTTGATCGATGTGGTTTTTATACTGTTATTGTTTTTTATGCTGACGTCGACCTTCTCGCGCTATTTTGCTCAAGAACTCTCTGCTGCGGTTGCTGCTGAGTCGAGTTCAGTGGCTCAGGATGTCGAGCCGCTGGTGCTTGAGGTTCTGCCAAATGGCATTCTTCGCGCCGAGGGGGACGAGTTTCCTCGAGACAGTTTGCGCTTTTCTGAAATGCTGCAAATCTGGCTTAAGGATCAACGTTCTCTTCTCGTGCGCCCAGAAGCGACCGTCAGTGTTCAAGATGTTATTACCGTGATGGACGAATTGGCATCCCGTGGCGTTGCCTCTGTTAATTTATTGGAATCTTTTGGTGGGGAGCCTGCAAGTTGATGTTTTCGGGGAGCTCGCCATGGTTGGCAAGTGGACGTAAGTCATCGAGTGACGATGACAGCATGATTCCTTTGATCAACATTGTATTTTTAATGCTGGTGTTCTTTATGGTCGCCGGCAAGGTTGCCAGTCAGGATGGTATCGACTTTGATGCGCCAGACAGCCATTCCGAGAAACTGATTGAAGATGAAAGTCACGTTATCGCTTTAACCGCGAACCGACAGCTTCGCATCGACGGCGAGTTGGTGGAATCGGTAACGGGTTCTGATCTTCTCAGTCGTTTTTCAAGCGAACTGAATTTGGATGGCGATCCCGGAAGCATTCAAAATGAAAGGGTTCAGCCGCACGTCTTGTTGAAGGTCGACGCAGGTTTGCCAGCATCGGTATTAGATCCTCTCCTTCTGGCGCTCAAAGAAGCAAATATTCAGCAAGTGACTTTGGTCGTTGAAGCGTCAGCTGAAGGGTAGTTATGAGTCGTCCAGGATTGTGGTTTGTCAGTTTTATTGGCGCCTGTTTATTGCATGGTGCAGCAGCTTTCGCGCTCTTTTATAGCGAACGAGAGATCGATGGTGCCCAAGGTGCCGGAGAGGGCGGATTGACGGTCGGGCTCGGAATGGTTGGCTCTTTCGCTGATGCTGCGGAGCAAACTGGGCGGGACGCCGAAGAGACTCTGGTTGAGGAGCCTGTACCCGTGCCGGTCGCCGCAGAGGATCCGCAGCCGGAGCCAGAATCCATTCCTGAAGTCGCTGTAGAACCTGATATAAAGCCTGAGCCTGTAAAAGAGGCTCCAGTAGAAAAGCCAAAGGTGGCTCTCGAGGAGTTGCCAACGCCGGTCCTGACTCAGCTGAAGCCAAATCTCGTTCTGCCCAAGGAAGAAAAGCAAGAGGCTGTCGCGCCACCAAAGCCAAAAGCCGTCGTGGCAAAGGTTGATGAAAAATCTCACCAGGATACACCCAAGCCCAAGCAAGAGAGTCAGTCGACCTCTTCACAGGCAATGCGTAAAGCTTCTGGATCAAGTCGTGATAATAGCAGTGGTGGTCGTTCAGGGAATGTCCAGGGATATTACTCTGAATTGATGGCTTGGTTGAATCGTTTCAAGGATTACCCGGGCGAGTTGAAGAAGCAAAAGATTCAGGGGACTGTCGTTATTAAATTTACCATTGATCAAGATGGCAGGGTGCTGTCCTCAGGTATCCAGAAGAGCTCTGGCTATCCTCAGCTCGATGATGCCGCGCGAAAGATGTTAGCAGCCGCTGATCCCGTGCCTGCAATACCCAAAAAAATGAAGCGAGAGCGACTGACTCTGGCCATTCCCGTGGAATATTCATTACGAACGGAATAAATTAAGTGGAGAGTAAGCCCATGAAAAATGAAAGCCAAAATACATCACGAGTTGTTCTTAAGCCTACGAGTCTTAGACATGGCATGCGAAAGAAATCCCCGGTCCTAACAAGTAGTGCGTTGGCTCTGGGAATTTCAACGGTTATCGGCAGCGGTCATCTTTATGCTCAAGACGAGGAAGAGACGATTATGCTCGATACGATGAGTATTGAAGATCGTACTCTCGACACCAATCCTTATGCGACTCCTGGAGCTCCCTACAAAGCGGAAGTCTCTGGTGATAGTCGTCACGTTAAAAAGCTGGCAGATACGCCACAAACCATTAGTGTTTTAACTCAGGAAGAGATTAAGGACTCTGGTAAGACCGATTTGAAGGATGTTCTCGCTGCGCAGCCTGGCATTACGTTGGGTACGGGGGAAAACGGCAACGCGTTCGGCGATCGTTACGTTATTCGAGGTCACGAAGCTCGCAGTGATGTGTTTGTTGATGGATTGCGTGATCCTGGTATGACAACGCGGGAGAGTTTTGCGGTAGAACAGGTGGAAATTACCAAAGGGCCAAGTTCTACGTTTGCCGGCCGAGGTTCAACCGGCGGAGCGGTAAACAGCATCACCAAACAGGCGAGTACAGACTATAACTTCAACAAAGCAGAAGGCGGATTGGGCACTGACGAATATCGCCGTATCACCGTGGATAGCAATTACCGATTAACAGATTCCGCTGCTGTACGTGTCAATTTACTGCACGCGTATGAAGAAGTGCCTGATCGCGGTCCCGCCGATCGCGAGCGTAACGGAATTGCGCTTTCCGGTGCCTTTGATGCTTCCGACAAGCTCAAATTAATTGCCGATTACTACTATCTTAAAGCAGAAGATAATCCAGATTTGGGCAGCTACATCGATCGGGATACCGGGCATGCTAATGCCGACATTCCTGTCTACGTTCAAAAGCAGGATTTTCTCGATTCCGACGTTGAGACCTATACCTTCCGCGTTGACTATGAGTTTTCTGAGCTGCTGAGTCTGTCAAACGCCTCTCGTTACGGAACAACCGATAATGGTTATGTGGTGACTGGCGCGAGCGGCACCACAGATCTTTTAACCAACACACCAACAATTTCGCTAAGTACTCATCAAGGCTGGCAGGAAGTTGAATACTTTGCCAATCAGACCAACGTGTACTTCGATACCGAATTGGGTGGCATGGAAAATCAGTTTGTTTTCAGTGCGGAATTTACCAAACACGATGTGTTGAATGGCGCCTATGACGTTGAAAACGTGGGAGCAACAAACTGTGTTACCAGTGGTCGCGGCGGTGAAAGCCCTAACTACTGTATTATTGATGCTAATGGCAATGAGGTGGCGAATATCGATTCGCTGATGGGGCGGAGTATTTCGAAAGGCGCTTGGGATTCTGATTACTCTATTGAAACTTGGTCGCTATCTGTTATGGATACCATCGACCTCAATGATCAGTGGAGCGTTTTTTTAGGTCTTCGTGCGGATGATTTTGACTACAGCAATGATGTCTATCAACGAGGTGCCGATGTCCCAACGAATTTTAGTTATTCCGATACGCTTTGGAATGGTCATGCTGGACTTGTCTTTAACATAAGCGACGGCGCCAACGTTTATTTTACCTACAGCACATCTGCCAATATTAATGGTGGCGAGTCTGATGTCGGTGGAACATGCGGCTATGGTGGTATTTGTGGTGATGAGACCCTGGTTGGGAACAGCAAGCCGGAAAAAACTGAAAACATTGAACTGGGTACCAAGTGGGAGTTGTTCGACGACAAGCTGTTGGCGACTGCGGCAGTGTTCCAGATTACCAAAGATGATGTAATGGAAGGCGCTGACTATGAGACGACCGGTACTCTGAATACGGGTAAGAATCGTGTTAAAGGTGTTGAAGTATCTTTGGTTGGTAATATCACCGATAGTTTAAGTACTCAATTTGGCGCGTCACTGATGAACGCGGAAATCCTCGATTCTTTCGATAACGGTACAAATACGACGACCGACAACGCTGGTAATGTCTCGGTTACCGAAGATGTTCGTGGCCGTACTCTGGCGAATTTTGCGGATAAAAGCCTTTATTGGCAGCTGCGTTATCAGTTATCGTCAGCGTTTGCTTTTGGTGCGACTGCGACTTATTCCAGTGAGGTTTACGTTGGCCAGCCAGATTCCGCTGCGAACGAAGATTTGAGTGTTCCAAGTTATACGGTGTACGATTTCTTCGCGACCTATGACTTTACGCCCAAATTCAGCGCTCGGTTAAACGTTGGTAATGTCACCGATAAGGATTACTACCTTACAGCCTACCGCAGTGGTTCATTTGCCTATATTGGCGATCGTCGTAATGCCCAGTTGAGTCTCAGCTACGAGTTCTGATAGGTTTACAGAGGTCAAGCGGTTCCCGTCCTGGCGCCTGCGGGTGTCATGACGGGAACCGCCATTGTAATTATCGGAAATACTGCCCTATATGTCTGGTTCTGCGCCGACTCATCTACACGGCTATCCAGCCAAGCTTGATCATATTCCCCGGGAAATTCTGTCTGCACAGGATTATGAGCGGGTTGCTCAGCAGTTTCTGCCTGAGCCGATATGGGCGTATATCACGGGTGGCTCTGGCGCCGATCTGGGGGTTTCGCGTAACCGTAAGGCGTTGCAACGCTGGCAGATTCAGCCCCGAGTGTTGGTGGATATGTCCTCTGCCTCCAGCGATTTAACTCTGTTTGGGCAAGGGTATTCGCATCCGTTTATTCTCGGCCCGTTGGCTTATCAAACACTGGTTCATCCCGCAGGCGAGGTAGCGACCGCACAAGGTGCTGCTGCACTCGATGCCTGTATGACCATCAGTACGCTGTCGGGCATTGCTCTGGAATCCATTGTCTCCGCAGCTGATCGCACCTGGTTTCAACTCTATTGCCAGCCTCAGTGGCAGGATACAATCTCGTTACTGGCGCGGGCCGAAGCCGCGGGCTGTCAGGCGATTGTTGTGACGGTAGATGTGCCTGTGCAGGCAATGCGCTATAGCATTCAACGTTCGGGATTTGCTTTACCGAAAGGCGTGGTTGCCGCCAATTTGTCGTCCTTCTCGCCGTCGTCAGTTTCGAATCTTCCTGAGGATTCAAGTCCAGTTTTTCAGGGAGTTATGGCTGGGGCTCCAACTTGGGAAACCATCGCCCGCCTGCGTGATGAAACAAGATTGCCGCTGCTGATAAAAGGCATCTTGCATCCGGAAGACGCCATCAAAGCGAAATCAATAGGCATTGATGGGGTCGTAGTTTCTAACCACGGTGGGCGCGCTTTGGATGACTACCCGGCTGCATTGGACTGTCTACCCGCCATCAGAAGCGCCGTGGGTAGGGAATTTACTCTGTTGTGCGATAGTGGTATTCGCAGCGGTTCCGATGCGTTTAAAGCGCTGGCACTAGGAGCCAATGCCGTCATGTTAGGGCGTCCGCAAGTGTATGCTTTATCGGTGGCCGGTGCTTTGGGTGTGGCGCATTTACTGCGAACGCTGGTTGAAGAGTTGCATGTGGTTATGAGTCTTGCCGGTACGCCTAAGCTCACTGAAATAAGTCCTGAAAGAGTTTTAAGAGCGGAACATCCATGTTGATAACGATCGAACGCCTGCTGTCGCCAGAAGAGGTAAAACTGTATTTGGCGAAGCTCGCGAGCGCTCAGTGGCAAGCTGGGCGACTGTCAGCGGGCGCCGTTGCGTCAAAGGTTAAATCCAACGAACAGCTTGATGATCGGCAGCCGATTGCCGAAGAGTTGCGTAACCAGATATTGTCCCGATTGGGGCAGCATCCTCAATTTATCTCGGCGGCGCTGCCGAAAACGATTTATCCTCCCAAGTTTAACTGCTACCGCAATGGTGGCACTTATGGTGTGCATGTTGATGGGTCTGTAATGGGGCTCCCTTCCTCGGGCCATTATATGCGGACAGATTTGTCCGCGACGCTGTTTCTTACGGCGCCGGAATCTTACGATGGTGGCGTACTGACGATCGAAACGGCGTTTGGGGTACAGGAGGTAAAATTAGAAGCGGGTGACATGGTGCTTTATCCCTCGAGCAGCTTGCATCAGGTGACTCCGGTGACACGGGGCGAACGGATTTGCGCTTTTTTCTGGATTCAAAGCATGGTGAGAGAGCCCGATCAGAGAACCTTACTCTTCGACCTGGACTCAAGTATTCAGCAGCTCACTCTCGAGCGAGGCTCAGATGATGCTGAGGTGACCCGCCTTTCAGGCATATATCACAACCTATTACGGCAGTGGGCTGACTGCTAAGCCGTCTGTCGAGTGGCGCTCTTAAATTCACTCAGTGTTTTTCAGTTTTCCATACTCTCCGGAGAAGCTTCGTCGGATAACTGTATGATGCTTGACCAACCCCTGTGCTTCCGATAGTATTCTTGACCAATTGGTCAGATAAATAGGCGTTGCCACGTAGCGCGCCAAATCCACATCGCCCAACCTATCTCTGAATCGTTGTATTACCGCGATATTCAGTGATCTGTTTTATCATGATTTCCCTATGGGTGGTTGTTCAGACAGCCTCCTGTGTTCTGCTCAGAGAGATAGTGGCGAAGTTCTTGCTCCTTTTAATGTTTGGGGCATTTACCTCGCCATTCTTAATTTCCAGATCCACCTGACTCAATAGTATCTGTCGATACAGGATTGGCTCGGGAGGTATTCTCTGCTGCAACCAAGGAATCTGTGATGACAGCGTCAGTTCTGCCTCCGGGCGTCTTTTGTTCCCATGGTCCTCGAGCTTTGCGACTCACTGAAATTGGACCCTTGCAGGGAATATCGCTCGCGGTGAAAGACTTGTTCCATCTGCGCGGTGAACGGAATACTGCAGGTAATCCAGCCTGGTGGGAGAGTCACGGGCCCGCCGAAACAACCGCTCTTGCGCTGCAAAAACTGCTGGATGCCGGTGCGGAATTCGTGGGATTCACCCATACGGATGAGCTTGCCTATGCCCTACAAGGGAGCAATTTTCATTACGGTACTGCTGAAAATCCTAGGGTCCCCGGCCATGTCTGTGGCGGTTCCAGCATGGGATCTGCCGCGGCTGTTGCTGCAGGTCTTGCTGATGCGGCTTTGGGCACAGACACCGGAGGCTCGGTCAGAGTACCGGCATCCTATTGCGGCCTGTTCGGCATGCGACCAACTCACGGGGTCGTGTCGTCGGAAGGTTTGATTCCATTGGCGCCCCCCTTTGATACAGTGGGGTGGTTCACTCGCAATGTGCCTCTCTTGCAAACCATTGGTGAGCGACTTTTGCCACCTGATGATGACTTTGACTCGCCTCGAACGGCCGTTTTATGTCGTCCGCTATGGGCGTTTGCGGACCTTCAGATTCAATCTACGTTTTTTGAGAAGGTGCTACCGGTTTTGCACTCTCATTTTTCCAGCGTCGAAGATCTGCCTATTCCCGAGGCTTCTATGTTAGATCAGTTGGGCGAGAGTTTTCGCGTTTTGCAGGGGGCGGCCATTGCGAGCACCCACGGTGACTGGCTAAGGAAGAATGTGGAACACTTTGAGCCCGCGATTGCACAGCGAATTCATATGGCATTGGATTTACAGGATGCTGAAATCGATGCCGCACAAGAGGTGCGATTGCGCTGGCAGGGAGAGTTACAAGCGTGGCTTGCTGATCGCGACTGTGTACTGTTGTTACCGAGCACTGCAACTACCGCACCGGCGATGGGTGCAGATCAATCGGCATTGCGAGGAAGATTACTGCAGTTGACATCCGTGGCGGGCCTTTGGGGGGCGCCACAATGTCACCTGCCTGCCTTCACACTATCTGAAAGCGACGGTGAGATGAGTCATGAAAAACCGTCGGGTTTTTCGGTGATGATGCGCCCGGGTTGTGATCGACAGTTGTTGAAGTTAGTGAATGAGCTCGATTCTGTTTTTAATGAATAATAAGGTGTTACAGAAATAATGATGAAAAAAGACAATACACTGGCCTTTACCGCGCCGCATTACCTGGCGACAGAAGCGGGGCTCGATATCCTCCGCAAAGGTGGCTCCGCGGTTGAGGCTATGGTCGCCGCAGCGGCGATGATCACAGTCGTCTACCCACACATGAATGCGATTGGCGGTGACAGTTTCTGGCTGATTTCCGATGATTCAGACACTGTGCCGAGAGCGTTGGATGCCTGTGGGCGCAGTGCCTCATCACTGCCTGAGCACTATTTTCACGGCGACGCATTGCCAACGCGAGGCGGTATCAGTGCGATCAATCAAGCGGGCACGCTGAGGGGGTGGCAGGCAGCGTTGGACGCAGAGCCCGACCGTAAATTCAGTCTGTCCGAACTGCTTCAGCCAGCTATTTCTGTTGCAAGCTCGGGGTTTACCGTGACCGAGAGTATGCAGGCGGCGTGTGAAAAGCTGTTTTCCGTTGATGCCCGTAACGATCACTTTCGTCAACTTTATGAGCCTCAGCAGTTGCCGTTGTCGGCAGGCACATTGTTTCGTAACCCTGATCTGGCGCAGACCTTCCATCAACTCGGTGAGCGGGGAATTGATGATTTCTATACCGGAGAATTAGCTCGCCGAATCTTTGCAACGCTTCAGGCACAAGGCAGCCCGCTGTCTATGCAAGATTTGGCGGCTACTCAGGCGATCTGGGTTACGCCTCAGCAAGTCTCAATCGAGGGGGCGACCTTATACAATATGCCGGCGCCAACGCAGGGTACTGCATCGCTACTGATCTTGGCTATCGCCGATCGTTTGCGCAAGCAGGTGAAAAAAGAAGCTGATTGGGTGCATCTGTTGGTGGAGTCTACGAAACGCGCATTTTTGTTGCGAGATGCCAACATTACCGACCCTGCGTCTGTGCCTGATAGCTATACAGAATTGCTCTCCAACACTCAGATCGAGCGAGAGGCTGGCGTCATCAATTTAGCAAAAGCCGCTGACTGGCCTCAAGACGCCAGGCACGGTGATACGATCTGGATGGGTGCCCGAGACGCCAAGGGACAAATGGTCAGTTTTATTCAGAGTATCTACTGGGAATTTGGCGCGGGCATCGTTATCGAAGATGGAGGCTTTGTCTGGAACAATCGCGGCGCTGGCTTTTCTGCCGACCCGTCTCACATCAATGCCATTGCGCCATCCAAAAAGCCTTTTCATACCCTCAACCCCGCGTACGCGCAATTTAATGATGGTCGCCGTTTGACCTACGGCACTATGGGGGGGGAGGGACAGCCTCAGACTCAAGCCGCGGTTTTTTCTCGTTATGCGTGGCGGGGGCTGTCACTGGCAGACTCGATTGCCGCCGGGCGTTGGTTGCTTGGCCGTACCTGGGGAGATGTTTCCAACAACCTCAAGGTTGAAGCGGATCTCGCCGGGGAAATTGGAGATTCATTGACGGCATTGGGACACGAGTGGGTCGAAGTTCCCGCCTGTACAGAGCTAATGGGCCACGCAGGAGCCATTGTTTGTGATACAACACATGTGTTGGAAGCTGCCACTGATCCACGGTCAGATGGCGCAGCCAGCATTCTTTAACATTTTTAAGAGATACCCTATTGATGTCTGAATTGATTGAAGCCTGGCCAATTTTTCTGGCGCTGGCAATTACTGGTGTGTGTGCGGGGATTTTGGCGGGATTGTTGGGAGTGGGCGGCGGCATTGTCATTGTGCCCGTACTCTACTTTCTGTTGCAGTCGTTTAATGTCAGTCCGGAAAGCGCGATGGCAATTGCCACTGCAACATCCCTTGCGACGATTGTTCCCACATCGATTTCTTCCATTACCGCTCACTATCGCAAAGGCAATCTGGACATGTCCATTTTGCGACTGTGGACGGGCTTTATTCTGGTGGCTTCCATTGCGGGCAGCTTGCTGGCAAGTAATATCCATGGCGATATTCTTACGATTATGTTCGGTGTCATTGCCGTAATGGTCAGTTTGAACATGCTGTTTCGAGCCGGGGCTCCGGCAATGGTGGAAGGACTTCCGGGAACATTAGGCCAGAGTATTATGGCCATCGCTGTTGGAGGTTTATCCGTCATGATTGGTATCGGCGGAGGGACGCTGGGTGTTCCTCTCTTGACGGCATTCAATGTTGCTGCACACCGAGCCGTCGGCACTGCGGCCGCGTTTGGACTGACCATCGCCCTGCCTGGGGTCATCACGCTGTTGTTGTTTGGTGAAAGCCCCGCAGATGCGCCGGTTGGTACATGGGGACTTGTGAATTTGCCTGCCTTTATCGCCATCGTACCCCTGACGGTTATTTTTGCCCCAATCGGCGCAAAAATTGGCGCAATGCTCGATCAGAAGCAACTGAAAAAAGCCTTTGCTGCAGTTCTGTTTGTGACAGGCACACGGATGTTGCTGCAAACATTGTCCACGTAATTTGAGGATGTTCTGATGCAAGAGAAAATTGATATCAACACGTTAAATCCTCCTCAGAGGTTGTTGATGGGGCCGGGTCCGATTAATGCCGATCCACGAGTACTTCGGGCCATGTCCGCTCAGCTTATCGGTCAATATGACCCCGCGATGACGGGGTTTATGAATCAGACGATGGCGCGCTACCGCGAAGTCTTTCAAACGCAAAACGACTGGACGCTGTTAATCGACGGCACATCCCGAGCAGGCATAGAAGCCGTTCTGATTTCAGCATTACGCCCAGGTGACAAAGTACTGATTCCGGTGATGGGCCGATTTGGACATCTTCTGGCAGAGATTGCCCAGCGGGCGAGAGCTGAAGTTCATACGATCGATATCCCCTGGGGGGAAGTCTGTCCGCCCGAGCGAATTGAAGAAGCGATTAAGCGGGTTCAGCCACGTATGCTGGCGACGGTTCAGGGCGACACGTCGACCACAATGAATCAACCGTTGGCAGACCTGGGTGACATTTGTCGCCGTCACGATGTTTTATTCTATTGTGATGCTACCGCTTCCATTGGCGGTAACGAATTACTTGCGGACGAATGGCAACTCGATGCAGTCTCTGTAGGCTTGCAAAAGTGTCTCGGAGGACCCTCTGGGTCCGCTCCGGTTACGCTCGGTCCACGTTATGTGGAGTGGGTTCGTAAGCGCCGTCATATTGAGGCAGGTATTCGCACTCAAGATCATGATGAAGGGCGTGAGCCTGTCATTGCGTCGAATTATTTTGATATCCCGATGATTCTTGATTACTGGGGTGAAGAGCGTCTAAACCACCACACGGAAGCGACCAGTATGCTGTATTGTGCTGCTGAGTGCGCGCGTTTACTTATTCAAGAAGGCGTTGGAAACGCTGTTGCCCGTCATAAATTGCATGGGGATGCCATGTTGTGCGGATTGCAGGCAATGGGTTTAAAACCCTATGGCGACCTGCGCTATAAAATGAACAATGTCGTCGGGGTTTATATTCCCGACAGTGTTGACGGTGATGCCGTTCGCACTCAAATGCTCAATGACTTCAGTATTGAAATCGGCACGTCTTTTGGCCCTCTGCACGGAAAAATCTGGCGAATTGGGACTATGGGATACAACGCTCGTAAAGACGCTGTGCTCACGACCTTGGCTTGCTTGGATGCCTGTTTACAAGCAAATGGATATCGCGGGCCGAAAGGCGAAGCCACCATTGAGGCGTTGCGGTTCTACGCCCAGGAGTCCTGAAATGGAGAGTCCATCTGCCATGACGGTTGACGCAAAAGTTGTACTCGAGCGATGCGCGACGCTCGCCTCTATCTCGGAAATGGAGCTGGGTATTTTGCGCCAGTACCTTACGAATGAGCACAAGCTATGCAATCAGCAGGTGGCCGTTTGGATGCGGGAAGCAGGCATGACCACATGGCAGGATGCTGTTGGAAATCAGTGGGGAAGGCTCGCGTCTTCGCAACCTGATGCTCCGAGGCTCATTTTGGGGTCACACCTTGATACGGTTCCCAATGCTGGCGCTTACGATGGCATTCTGGGAGTGTTGCTCGCCGTTCAGGCGGCTGCAAAGCTGAACCAGAACCAGAAAACGCTTCCTTTTCACTTAGACGTTGTGGGCTTTGCTGACGAAGAGGGAACCCGCTTTCCAACGACCTTGATCGGTTCGCGTGCGCTGGCGGGGAATTTTGAGGAGCACTGGCTGCAATTGCGGGATAAATCGGGTATTTCAATGTCCGAAGCCATGGTTGATTTTGGGCTTGAGCCGCAGCGGTTCTCCGAAGCGAGTTTGCAGAATGAAAATCCGTTGGCGTACTGGGAAGTCCATATTGAGCAAGGGCCGGTCTTGGAAGCGCAAGGCTTACCGGTTGGAGTGGTGACCGGTATCGCTGGCGCGCGGCGTTTTCATGCGAGCTTCACTGGGCAGGCGGGGCATGCTGGCACCACTCCGATGGAATTGCGTAAAGATGCTCTGACGGCGGCCTCTGAATTTGTGTTGATGGTTGAGAAGTTGGCCCGCGCAACCGAAGGAGAGTGTGTCGCAACAGTGGGCAATTTGCAGGTTCGCCCAGGCGCAGAAAATGTGATTGCGGGCTATGCCAGCGTTACCTTAGATGTTCGTTCACAAGACGATGCCAAGCGAGATGCGTTAGTTGATCAGATTGTAATGGCGGGTGAGGGAATCGCGCTAGCCAGGGATGTTGCCGTCGGGTGGGAGTGGCGTCACGCTGCACCTGCAGTTCATTGCTGCGAACACATTCAGGGGCTCTTCGCGAAAGCCATAGAGCAGCTTGATGTACCCGTGTTACATCTGCCGTCCGGCGCCGGACACGATGCTATGGCTTTGGCTGGGTTAACAGAGATCGGCATGTTGTTTATTCGAAGTCCCGGCGGAATCAGTCACCATCCTAAAGAGGATGTGCTGGACGGCGATGTCGCATTGGCATTGCAAGTACTTTGCGATGCATTATTAGCCCAGTCGGCCATTTTGATGGACGAGCCTGCGGCATCTTCCTGAAACGCACGCGATTAACATGGGCTATCAGCATAGATTTCGATTAAGCAGTCACGCTGTTATTAGTAATCATCAAGGGCAGGTGTTGCTGCTGAAGGCGACCTATGGCGAATGTGCGTGGGGGCTTCCCGGTGGCGGTCTGGAGCCGGGGGAGACTGTTCATCAGGCTCTTTTGAGGGAGTGCCGGGAAGAGTTGGGCGTCTCATTAACAATTCGTTATCTCAGTGGTGTGTACTACCACGCCCAACATGAATCGCAGACATTTATTTTTCGTTGCGACGCTATTGATGTCAGCGACATACAGCTCTCAAAAGAGCATAGCGACTGGCGATGGTTTGACCCTTTGGCATTACGGGAACATCATCAAGTTCGCATCAAAGATTGTTTGGAATTTGACGGTTCTGTACGGAGTCGGGCTTTTTGAGGGATAAATTCCGAAGGGCTGACGTCTATAGGGGGCACACAGTTGCCATGAGAGGAAAACTGATCGTGCGAGTATTGATTCTAAGTGTTGTATGCCTTGTCCTAGCGGCCTGCGCCTCATCCGCTCAACAGCCAGAGGCTTTGCAGGAAGAGTTTCTAGCGCTGGATGCCGATAAGGATTTGATGCTGTCTTACCAGGAATTCGGTGAATCTAAAATGGCTCGTAAAGCCTATGATGTGTTGAGTACATTTTCCCTAATGGATGTAAACGCCAACGGTTTTCTTGAGCAACAGGAATTTGTTGCCGGCCCACCTGCATCCAGCCAAGAATATCTCTGCTGTTAGTTAGCCACGTCCTTGATCTTCTATATGCGGCTTCAATGTCGTTAATTGAAGAGACAACTTTGCGTTTATCTGGCCGTTTTTAGTGTTGTTTTGCGCGCCAATTTCAAATTTGTGACACATGTCGCTTTTTTCACTTTCGATTTTGTCGGTCTCCTTAAAGGAAGCTAATATTATCATTAACTTGGATGTTGGTTGATTTTGGTGCAAATAACGAGACGTAGCCGACACAATGAATGCCTTATGGGGCGCAATCGCGACCCAATATTCAGCGCGACTGGCTAACAGTAGCTGTGGGATGGGTTGTTCGAACGGGCTCTTTGGACAGTCGTCGAGAAGATTTTAGGAATAAGTGAGCCCTTGAGGGCAGTTTACTGCCCTATTTTTTTATTCATTTCCTGTCATGCCATCATGAAGCCAATGGCTTTCGTTGTGAGGTAAATCGTCGCGACGTTCGTCCCCATCAGCAGCCAGGCTGCTAAGTGAAAGAACAGTCTTTTCCCTCTGATCAACCATCGTTTGATTCTGCTGACATCTTCCGGAACTTCAGGCAATGGTTCTGCAAAAAGTGCTATGGCCACCAGAAGCGATAGCCACCAAAGTAATAGGGCGATGCAGCCGAGTTGCGCGTCGGAAGAAATGGCCGACGTGCCGGACAAGAATACGTAAGCGGTCATCACTGCCGTGACGATCAATCCCGCAATGAGCCATGCCGTAACTGGTCGTAGGCGTTTTGCTATGCGATGCAAGGTTTTCGAGGAAAATCTCAGCATCGCCTATCATATCCCCGCGGCAAAAGTATCGCATGCATCTGGATCGCCACTCTCAAAGCCGACTTTAAACCAGTGGTGACGTTGTTCCGATGTTCCATGCGTAAAACTCTCCGGCACGACATAACCTCTGGATTGTTTTTGTAAGCGATCATCACCGATGGCTTCCGCGGCGTTGAGGGCTTCGTCCAGATCGCCTGCTTCTATGAGCCCTCTGTCGCGATCTGCTTTATTTCCCCAGACGCCAGCATAGCAGTCTGCTTGCAGCTCAAGTCGAACGGACATTTGATTCGCTTCAGACTCGCTTTGGCTTTGACGAGCTTGGTGAACCTTGTTGGATGTGCCGAGGAGATTTTGGACGTGATGACCAATCTCGTGAGCAATAACATAGGCTTGAGCAAAGTCGCCTGGCGCACCGTGTTGTTGTCGCAGCGCTTCGTAGAAGGAGAGATCGATATACACTTTTTGGTCGGGTGGACAATAGAAGGGGCCCACCGCGGCCTGTTGAAGTCCGCAGGCCGATTGTACCGCACCGCTAAACAGCACCAATGTTGGTTCCCGGTATTGCATTCCCTGTTGTTGAAACAGGTTGGTCCAGGTTTCCTCTGTGTCAGCAAGCACAACGGAGACAAAGTCAGCCAGTTGGTCTTCCTCAGGATTGGCTGGCTGTTGGTCGCTTTGAGGTGAAATTGAGCTGGTCCCGCTTAGCAGAGCAGGTAGGTTGATGATGCCTAGAAAATGAGCAATAACGGCAAGGACGCCAACGACGATCAGCGTTTTCAGGCTGCGGCCTCTGAGTAACAATGGCAGCAAACGCAGCAGTAGACCTCCGCCTGCTCCGGATGCAGCTATGGGTGAGCTGCCTCGTCGATCTTCAACATTGCTGCTGCGACGTCCGCTTTTCCAGCGCATTCTGTTTATCCTTTAACGTGAAACGAGTTGCTATTAGAGTGGTGTTTGGTTTTGTCTGCAAGTTATACCCACGGAGGAAGAATGATTGAGTTCAGTTATGAAGAGCGGGAAGCCATCGCCGCTCGTCTGCAGGCTTGGTGCCGGGATGAGCTGTCAGTAGATATTGGGCTGTTCGATGCCGGCTTTTTGTTGGATTTTTTTACGCGTGAAGTGGCGCCAGCCTACTACAATAAAGCGCTTGAAGACGCCCGCACTCTGATGGAAACAAAGCTAGAAAGTCTAACCGATAGCTTTTACGAGCTGGAAGTCGACGTTACCGTTCGTTAATGGGCGTTTGCCAGTTGCCGCGCGCACTGTCGATGATCGGCTTGTAATTTTTCCAGATCAATATGGGGTATGTCTCCATCAATCAGGGTCCAGTCGCCGTTAACCATAACTCGGTCAGCTTTGTTCGTACCGCATAACAGCAGCGCGGCCAATGGGTCGTGACTGCCACTAAATTGTATTTCATCAAGTTTGAATAGGGCTAGGTCAGCCTGCTGTCCGATATCAATGGTGCCGACGTCGGCGCGCCCGAGTACTGCCGCGCCGCCTCGAGTCGCCCAGCGTAAAATATCCAAGTGGCTGATGGCCGATGAACCGTATCTCAGTCGTTGCAGTAGGAGCGCCTGACGCATTTCGAGCGCGAGGTTAGAGCCGTCGTTAGAGGCAGAGCCGTCAACACCGATGCCTATAGGGCTGCCTGCGGCTTCGAGGTCTTTGGTCAGGCAAATACCTGACGCGAGGACCATGTTCGATGAAGGGCAGTGGCAAATGCCGACTCCCGCCTGGCCAAGTCGCAATATTTCTTCGGCATTGAAATGAATGCCGTGGGCAAGCCAAGTGTGTGATCCGAGCCAGCCCACAGATTCGAGGTAATCCACTGTTCGCAAGCCAAACATTTTCTCACAAAAAGCTTCTTCATCCTGCGTTTCCGCGAGATGGGTATGCAGACGCACTTTTTGCTTCGCTGCCAGTTCTGCCGTGGCCTGCATGAGTTCCCGTGTAACCGAAAAGGGGGAGCAGGGGGCCAGGGCAATTTGCACCATAGCACCACGGCCGGACTGGTGGTACGACTGAATTAAGCGTTCGGAGTCATCCAGGATGTGCGTTTCAGATTGCACTACCGCTTGGGGGGGCAGTCCTCCGCTGTCTGTACCAAGACTCATTGATCCGCGAGTCAGAACGGCGCGAAGTCCGATCTTTTTGACAGCGGCAACCTGCAGGTCGATGGCGTCTTCCAGTCCATCGGGAAACAAGTAGTGATGGTCTGCGGCCAGTGTGCAGCCGGAGCGCATTAACTCCGCTAGGGCGAGTTCTGACGCTGTGCTTACCATCTGGCGCGTCAATCCTGCCCAAACGGGATAAAGTGACTGTAACCAGGCGAAGAGTTCTTTATTCAATGCCGCTGGTAAGGCTCGAGTCAGGGTTTGGTAAAAGTGATGGTGGCAATTGATCAGTCCGGGAAGAAGCACATGCTCACGGGCATCGAAGGTTTGGTCGTAAGGGTGTGATGGTTCCGCTTTTGCTGGCACCAACTCGACGATTCGGCCATTCTCGGTCACGATACCATTTCCAGCGTCCTTTTCAGACAGTACGGCGAGAGGGTGTTTTATCCAGAGGGTGTGCATAGCCAAACCTGTGTTCGTCGAAAGCGGTGTGATCGATGACCGTGAGACTTAATCGTTGCCGTAGACCTTACCAGCAATTGCTGACAGCGTCCCCCAATTTCCAGTCTCAGTCGCTGACTTCTTAGAACTTTTTAAAAAACCTGACTTTATGGTCAGTTCGGAGGTGGGAGAGGTCTTAGGAATTTAAAGGCGTCTAACGTTCAATTGTGGAGGATTGAGTGCGCCTATATTGTGCAATGTGTTCATAGGTGTTCGTCATTGATGCATAATTTTTGGCGATAAATCGTGGCTTTTTGAGCGCGTCCTGGAAATTTTGGAAAAAATGAAGGGCTCCATGCCAGAGCTTGTTAAATTCGTAAGATAACGCGTTGTGGCAAATATATTGCTAATTGATTTTAAAGGTTGACCATATGGACAGGTTATTGTGGTGTGAGGTTGGGGCGGAGAACTCTGGCACGGCTAATTGGAATTGTGTGTTATGAAAAAGTTTTCGTCGTCGTTGGATCTCACGCAGCTGCCTAAGCATTGGGCCGAAGCTGCGGCCTGGTGTGAGGGGGTTGGGCAAGATTATGTCTTGGTCACGGTTCTGGATGTCCACGGATCCGTTCCCAGAGAGGCCGGTACAAAGATGTTGGTTACTGAGGTCGCGAGTACTGCCACCATTGGTGGTGGTCATCTGGAGTTTCAGGCCATTCAAAAAGCCCGAGCCATGCTGGAAAACTCTGCGGGTCGCGAAGACGCTCTGGAGATCGAAGACTATCCCCTTGGGGCGAGGTTGGGGCAGTGTTGTGGCGGCAGAGTCAAATTGTTGTTTGAAGCCTTTCGACCGGCAAAAGTTGAATTATTACTTTTCGGCGCAGGTCACGTTGCTCGTGCTTTAGTGACCATTCTTGCAGAGCTGCCCGTGCGTGTGCACTGGGTCGATTCGAGAGAGGCAGAGTTCCCCTCTGAGTTGCCGGCGAATGTTACAGCGTGGATCACGGATGACCCGGTGGAGATGCTGGAAAAAAAGTCGACGGCATCCATGGTGCTCATTATGACCCACAATCATCGTCTCGATTTTGAGTTGGTGCAAACGTTGTTGGAAATGGATTTTCAAGGACATCTTGGGGTCATCGGTTCTGAATCGAAAGCGAATCGCTTTCGCAAGCGGTTGCAGCATCGGGGCTTTGAGGATGCTCTCATTACGCGGATGCAGTGTCCTACGGGCTCTCCTCACATTCGCGGCAAGCGACCTATGGAAGTTGCCGTATCCATTTCCGCGGATGTTATCGATTTCTATCAGCGGCAGTTGGCTGTTCGTGAAGGTGCGGATGCTGGAGCACAAAATTCTCATGGTTCTGTGACGCTGCTGCGAACGAGCCATCACGCAAAGGAAAGGTCCTGATGACTCTTGATGAGTTTAATGCGCTGAATGAAGAACAGCGTTGTGAACAGCTGCAGCAATGCTGTGCCGCTCCTGATTGGATTAGGCGTCTCGCTGCGGCGCCACCTTTTGCTGGTATGGCAGGGCTGCTGGCAGAGTCTGACGCCATCTGGCGAGATATCGATGAGGCTAATCTTTTAGAAGCGTTCAGTGCCCATCCCCAGATTGGCAATGTGGAGACGTTGAGAGAAAAGTACGCTGCCACCAAAGCGCTGGCGTCGGGAGAGCAGTCCGCCGTTAACGAGGCCGATGAACATATATTGCAGGATTTGGCTGAAAAGAATGCTGCATATCTTGAAAAGTTTGGATTCATTTTTATTGTTTGTGCCACGGGAAAAACTGCGGAACAGATGCTGAGCTTACTGGTGGAAAGATTGCCAAACCGGCGAGAGGAAGAGCTTCTTATCGCCGCAGAAGAGCAGCGTAAAATTACCAATATACGATTACATAAATTGCTGAATAGCAGGGGGCAACCATGAGCAGCCTATCCGTGCATGTCCTCGATACGGCGTTGGGACTTCCCGGCGCAGGAATGTCGTTGGCGTTATTCCGTCTGGAAAACGGAAAATGGGAGAAGCTGGCGTCTGGCGTGACCAATGATGATGGTCGAGCTCCAGAACTGATCGGACCTGACGTTTCGTTGTACTCAGCGACCTATCGTATCCATTTTGATGTCCAGGCGTATCAGGAAGCTCGCGGGGCGCCAGTTTTTTATCCTTGGGCAGATATCGTTTTCAATATTGCTGAGGCGGATGCTCACTATCACATTCCACTGTTGTTGAGTCCGTTTGGGTACTCAACCTACAGAGGTAGTTGATTTCTATTATGCCTCGTTCGTTATTTCGATCTCGTATTCTGCATTTTCTGGCAGATCCATCCGTCAGTGAATCTGCCTGGGAGTTTTTCGAAGATGGCCTGCTCGTGGTTGAGGATGGTTATGTTCAGCAGGTGGGTGAATATGATCAACTGCAATCCATTGTTACTTCTGACGATGTTATCGAGCATTTTCCGGAGCATTTAATTATTCCTGGGTTTGTGGATACCCACGTTCACTATCCACAAACGGAAATGATTGCTGCATATGGCGAGCAGCTGTTGAGCTGGTTAAATAACTATACATTTCCTGTTGAACAGAAGTTTTCTGATTCTGGGCACAGTGAACGCATCGCAAATTTTTTCCTATCTGAATTGCTGCGCAATGGTACGACGACCGCACTCGTGTTTTGCACAGTTCACCCGGCTTCAGTTGATGCGTTTTTTCGCGCGGCGCAACAGCGCAATCTGAGAATGATTGCCGGTAAAGTGCTTATGGATCGCAATGCGCCGCCGGGTTTGTGTGACTGTGTTCAGCAGAGCTACGATGAATCGACAACCCTTATTGGTAGGTGGCACAAGACTGACCGCTTGAGTTACGCCGTGACACCTCGATTCGCCGCGACCAGCAGTCGCGAGCAATTGGATATTGCCGGTAGCCTTTTGCGCGAGCATTCCGACGTTTATATGCATACCCATATTGCAGAGAATCGAGACGAAGTTGCCTGGGTTAAAACGTTGTTTCCTGACAGCGCCGGTTATCTGGATGTATACGACCGCAGTGGCTTACTGAATCGCCGCAGTGTTTTGGCGCATGGCATTCACCTCAGTGATCAGGAGTGGTCAAGGTTGGGTGAGAGTGGCAGTTCAATCGCTCACTGCCCAACGTCAAATCTGTTTCTTGGTTCTGGACTGTTCAACTTGCAGAAGGCTCGCAGTTGCGGTGTTTCTGTCGGACTTGGAACGGATGTTGGTGCGGGAACCAGCTTTTCCTTACTGCGTACCTTGGATGAAGCCTACAAGGTTCAGCAGTTGCAAGGTGTACGCTTGGATCCTTTCAGTGCGTTGTATCTGGCTACGCTGGGTGGCGCTAAGGCGTTGGACCTGGATGACCAGATTGGAAACTTCCTGCCGGGCAAAGAGGCGGATTTTTCTGTGTTGGATTTGCAGGCAACGCCGTTAATGGCAATGCGGACAGGCTACTGTCAGTCGTTGGAAGAATTACTGTTTGTTATAAATACCCTGGGTGACGACCGAGCCGTGGCGCGGACTTACATAATGGGGGAGTGTGGTTACCAGAGGGGAGCAGCGGAATGAGTGCGTATGTCATCGACTGGCTGAATTTATTATTGCGCTGGCTGCACTTGATAACCGGTATCGCCTGGATTGGTTCGTCGTTCTATTTTGTCTGGCTGGACAACTCGCTGGAAAAACCATCTAAAGAGAATGACGCGCGAGGTATTGGCGGGCAGTTGTCATCCATTCATGCCGGAGGTTTTTACGAAGTTGCCAAATATAAATTGGCGCCTTCGGTCATGCCTGAGCACTTACACTGGTTCAAGTGGGAAGCCTATTCAACGTGGATAACCGGGTTCTTTCTACTTACGCTGATGTTTTATGTCGGCGCTCAGTCCTATCTGATTGATCCGAATAAAATTGCCCTGTCTGTTCCCGTCGCCATTGGAATCAGTCTGGGAACATTGATCGGTGGCTGGATCGTTTACGACCTATTGTGTAAAAGTCCTTTGGCATCTTATCCCTGGATTCTGGCAATACTGTTACTTTGCTTTGTGGCTGCGGTGGCTTGGGGGCTGGGGCAGGTGTTCAGCGATCGTGCGGCTTATTTACACGTCGGTGCGTTGATTGGGACCTGCATGGCGGCGAATGTGTTTCGGGTTATTATGCCCGGCCAGAGAGCTATGGTGGCGTCTGTTGAGCGTGGAGAGATTCCCGATGCCAAGTATGCTCAAGCCAGTAAATTGCGGTCTGTTCACAATAATTACCTGACGCTGCCCATTCTCTTTTTGATGATAAGCAACCACTATCCGATGACCTATGGTCACGAACATGCGTGGTTGGTGTTAATGGCCATATTGCTGATTGCAGCCTGGGCTCGCCATTTTTTCAACTTGCGTCATAAGGGAATCGTTAAGCCGCACATTTTGGTGACGTCGGCGATAGCGCTGGCGGTTTTGGCCTGGTGTATCGCTCCTCCAAGTATGAGATCCACGGCGACCGGGGAGTCTCAGGTTACCCAAGAGCAAGCGTTCAACATCGTGACTGAACGCTGTTCATCATGTCATAGCTCTAAGCCGACCGACGATGTTTTTACGATTGCTCCTAGTGGTGTGGTGTTTGATTCGATCGAACAAATGAATCAGTGGGCGCCGCGTATTTTGGCTCGGTCTGTGACTGCGACCGATATGCCGTTTATGAACAAGACTCAGATGACCGACGAGGAAAGGGCAATACTTGGACAGTATCTCCAGTCCCTCAATGATCCGTCTTAGGGTGCAGGCCGACAGTTAGAACAGGCGACCGAAGTCGACGGTCCAGAAACGATGGAGAAGAAGATCCGCGTTTTCAACGACATCTCCGCCCATGTCTTCGAAGTCTGCGTTCATCATGTTGACGCAGTGCCCTGGGCTGTCAAGCCATCCGTTGACGGCATCGTCGGCGGTGCTGTTTGTGCCAGCGTAGATATTTTCACCGAGATTACGGTAGTTGATGTAGCCCGCGGCGGTCGCTCTGGTGACTAAGTTGCTGCCATCGGAGCCCTCGTGGGAGAAAAAGTCGTTGGTGGCCATGTCGGCGGAGTGGGTTCTGGCGGCATCGGCTAACTGGCAGTCCCAGCGCAGATCGCCAACGGCCGGGAGCATCTCTCCGCCACAGGAACGGGATTCAGCGCGTGCGAAATTGTGAAGTTCCAGCAGGGCTTTTTGACGGGTGTCGAGAGTACAGCTGCCGACGATAGTAAAGATATTGGCGAGCACCCACCCATTATTAATACCGTTGGTGGTCGCAGAGGAAGTATCACCTTCGAAACGATATAGGGTTTTACCGTTGTAGGTAATGTGGGTCGCGCCGGTACTGTCAGAAACACCCGCCAGACGGATATAGCCGGAGGCTGTTCCATCGTAAAGGGTGAGAGGCACGCGGCCACTCATGCAGCTTGTGTCGCATGAGCTGTTTATATCTTCGCGAACATACAGGGCGTAACCGGAAAAATCATCTGACGTGGCGATAACGAGTCGGTCATCTTTGGTGGAGACTTCGTCGCCTTCTTCTACGGGATCCGGGGTAGGATCAGGATCCACCGAAGGTGTGTCCGTAAAGTCTTCGTTGGTTTCGGTAGTGTCCGTTGGTGTTGAATCAGAGCCGGACCCGGACCCGCCACAGCTGGTCAAGATGAGTGCAAGGCTTAGGTAGGCGGCAAAATGTTTCATAGTCGGTCTTTTATTTGTGTCGTGTTTGGCAAAGGTACTGTGAAAAGAATCTTAGCGGAAGTTGAAAATACACGCCGATGACGTGTTCTCACTTCTGCGCAGTATTTCTTCGTTTGAGGTGCCACAAAGAGAGCAAACGGTTTCGCAAAATGAAGAGGGTATCCGCCGCGCCAGCCGTTCGGGTATGAATTGTGCTGGAATCCCTCCAGTGGCGTTCCCATGAGGGGCTTCGATAGATGTATCTGCTTGCAGAAAAGAGACTTAGGTCGAAACAGGAGAGCTGACAATGGCTGCCGATGGGCGCACCGATAACGAACTGATTTACACCTTGGATGATAAGCCTCCGTTTCTGGAGTCCTCTTTTGCAGCGGTGCAGCATGTGTTGGCGAGCTTTGTCGGCATCATCACGCCAACGCTGGTTATTGGCGGTATTTTGGGGCTCGGAGAACATATTCCCTATCTAATCAGTATGGCGCTGGTGGTTTCTGGTGTCGGCACCTTTATTCAGGCTCGTCGACCCTTGACGATCGGCGCGGGTATGATTTGTGTTCAGGGAACCAGTTTTGCGTTTCTCTCGGCGATTCTAGCGGCAGGCTATATTGCCAAGAGCCGCGGTGGTAGCACTGAAGACATGCTGGCGTTGATCTTTAGTGTGTGTTTTTTTGGCGCCTTCGTGGAGATTATTCTCAGTCAGTTCGTGCATAAATTATCCCGTATTGTCACGCCTATTGTGACGGGTATCGTGATCACCATTATTGGGATCAGTCTTATCAAAGTCGGCATGACCGATCTCGCTGGGGGAAGTAATGCAGAGGATTTTGGTTCGCTATCCAATTTGACATTGGGTGTGGTGGTGCTGATTTCCATCATTCTATTTAATCGCATGCAAAATCAGTGGGTGCGACTTTCGGCAATTGTGTTGGGGTTGTTGGTCGGCTGCTGCCTGGCTTTAGTGATGGGGAAATACGATTTTAATCTTATAGAGCTGCCGGTTTTTAGTGTGCCAGTCCCATTTGCTTTCGGTTTCAGTTTTGATTGGGGCGCTTTTATCCCCATTGCTTTGATTTATGTGATAACGGCCATTGAAACGACCGGAGATTTAACAGCAAACTGCCTGATTTCCCAGCAGCCGATCAGTGGGCCCTCCTATTTGCAGCGTATGCGGGGCGGGATTTTAGCAGATGGATTTAACTCGGCGTTGGCTGCGGTTTTCAATACGTTTCCGAATACAACGTTTAGTCAGAACAATGGCGTTATTCAACTGACAGGAACGGCCAGTCGTCATGTCGGCCTGTACATTGCGGCAATTCTTTTTATTCTCGGGATGTTTCCGATCATCGGCGGTATTCTGCAAACCATTCCCAAGCCGGTGCTCGGTGGTGCTACCTTGGTGATGTTTGGTACGGTGACTGCCGCGGGTGTAAAAATCCTGGCGACTCTTGAAATGAACCGCCGCAACATGTTGATTATGGCTGTTTCTTTCGGCGTCGGCTTGGGTATTTCCATGGTGCCAGATGTTCTTCAGCACACGCCAACTCTAATTCAAAACGTCATTGGGTCGGCGGTCACAACTGGGGGCATAACGGCCATTATTCTCAATCTGGTCATGCCTGAAGACACCCATCTAAGTCGTGAAAAAAAGCTTGAGGGGACGGAGTTAAACGCCCACTCATAGCTTTCTTGTCATCGAGCGCTAGAGCAGCGCTTCAATGCGATCCATTAACGATGTCATACGTCTCATGACGGGGGCGTAGGCATCGGCTCTCGTCATGTCCAACCCTGCTTCATTAACAAGGATGTCGTGAGGTAGCGCAGAGCCGCCGGCACTTAAAACGCGAATAAAGGCATCTTTAACGGCTTCATCTCCGTTTAGAAATTGTTCCGCAAACCAAGCTGCACCAGATATGGATGTTGCATACTGAAAGACGTAAAAGTCGTAATAAAAATGAGGGATATAAGCCCACTCTACGCCATAGCGGTCATCAATCGTAAGCACACCTTCGGCATCGCCATGATACTGGCGTAGCAGTTTGAGGTAAGTCTCGTTGAGAATAGACCCGGTTAATGGTTTGCCCGATTCCGCCAGTTCGTGAATTTGTGCTTCGAACTCACCAAACATGGTTTGCCGGAACAGCGTGCCGCGAATGCTTTCCAATGCCTGACCGAGGTAGAAAAGTTTCTCTTCGCGGCTTTTGGCGTTTGCGATCATGTACTCTTCCAACAAAATTTCGTTGATGGTCGAGGCCATTTCGGCGATGAAGGTCGAGTAGTCCGCCGTTACGAACGGTTGCGCCTCATTCGCGAGAAGGCTGTGTACGGCATGGCCCCATTCGTGAGCGAAGGTCGATAAGGCGTTGTAATCGTCATTGTGGTTCAGCAGAACATAGGGATGTACGTCATAAGCTGAGCCATTCATATAGGCGCCGGATGTTTTTCCGGGTTGTGGATGGCTGTGCACCCATTGTTGGGAGAAGCCCTGTTCGAGTAACGACAGGTAGCGATCCCCAAATGGCGCGAGCGCTTTTTCTGTAATTTCCTCACTTCTCTGCAGATCAAACACCCCTGTGTCGGCTTCTACCAACGGAGGGTAGATGTCGTAGTACTTGAGTTCATCAATGCCGAGCATTCTCGCACGCAGATTCAGGTATCGATGAAACACCGGTAGCGATGCATGAACCTGTCTCACCAATTGTTCAAAAACCGCTGCAGGCAGTCCATCTTCAAAGAGGTTTTGTTCTAGAACAGAGGCGTAATTGCGGGCTCTTGCGGTGAAAATATTGGCTTGGACTTCTGCGCTTAAGGTTGCTCCCATGCCGTCAGCGTACTGCTGCCAGGTATCCCAGAAGGTATCAAATACCAAGTGCCTATCCTCGCGGTTGCTACTGCTGCGATAGCGGCTGTAGCCGGCTTGGTTTAGCTCGACCTCTTCACCGTCGCTCAGAGTTACCTTGGGCCAGGGAATGTCTGCGTTGGCGTACTTTTCATAGATCTGACCTGGGCTACCCAGGACGAGAGCACTTTTGCTGAGTAAAGCTTCCCCGTCGTGATCCAGGGTGTGTGGTGCCATTCGTAGGATATCTTGCAGGGGAAATTGATAGGTCGCCAATTTGGGTTGAGCTTTAATATAGGCGCTCACCTGATCGGCTCCAATATCGATAATTTCTGCACTTAACCAGGCCGTGGCTTCATCGAGCTTGGCGACCAGTTGACGGGCGTCTTCAAAGCGAGCTTGAGTGTCTGGCTGCCGTTGATCCTCGTCTTGCTGAAGGCTTGCATAGCTGTACAGTCGATACGCCGTCTTCTGGATGTCGGAAATTTGGTCCAGCCCGGCCAAAAGAGAATCCGCGTCTTTTCCGAGAGTGCCTTGAAGCTCTGGGAGTTTCGCAATGTCTTTGAGGCTATCCTGTCTTTGTTGATCCCAGGCGTCGACGCTTGGGTAGAGATCTTTGAGATCCCAGTAGCGCTTTTCGGTTTCGGCGATGCTCTTGATTGGTGCGATAAGTAGGCAAAAAAGGGCGAGTTTTGTGATGAATGCATTTAAATGAGTCACTTTCGTTCTTTCCTTGCGATGGCTCACATGACTATTGGAATGAACAAGCCTACCTTAGTGGCAAAAAATCTACACTATGAGTCTCTGTCATTGGGTTTTGGCATAAATGTCGAAGCTGGAATTAAAAATGCTTAAATTTGTCCGCTGAGACAGCTTTTCGGTCGTAGCCTCAAGATAGAGAGACGTTGTTCTGCGGATTTTTAGATCTTGGGGTAGTTGATGTTAGAGCGGGAAAGTCACATCCAGGTAATTGATTTAACTGCATTTAAAAGGAAAGTAAAAAAAGCTTTTCTGCTGGGTGTGTTACTTGCAGTCATCGAATTGTAGTATTCAATAAGGCATTGCCTTTATTTTGACTTTTGAGTCAGAAAATCGTACACAGTTTAACGACTGAGTGCTGCACAATTTTTCGAGCGTCAGTTGTCGCACCATGGAGGTAATTCCCCGTGATCGGAGCGTTTTACCAAGAGGTTTTTTCAGAAGGCTATAGCAGGTATGTCCAATTTTTCTTCGACATCGTTGGATGACGCTTCGAACGATGAGCAGGGAACCGAGAAAAAGGCCGGACGTATTCGCCAACAGAATACGCAAGCCATTTTAGACGCTGCAGAACAAGAGTTTGCAGCACATGGATTTCGTGGTACCAGCATGCAGGCGATTGCTGATCGTGCCGAATTGCCCAAGGCGAACCTTCATTATTATTACCGCAGCAAGTCGAATCTTTATCGCGCGGTGTTGGAGAGGATTGTTGACCACTGGAACGCTGGGTTGGCTGACATCTCCGAAGAGGATGATCCTGCGCCTGTGTTAGAGGCATTTATTCGCTCTAAGGTGGTTCTGTCGTTCCGGGAGCCAGACCGCTGTCGATTGTTCACGTCCGAAGTGATCGCCGGAGCGCCGTATTTGGCCGATTATATGAGTGGTCATATGCGTAGCTTTTTTCGCGAACGTGTCAGAGTTTTACAAGCCTGGATCGATCAGGGGCGCATGGCAAAAGTCGATCCTGCGCATTTGATCTTTATGATTTGGGCTTCTTCTCAATACTACAGCGAATCCGAGGCAGAAATTTTGACGCTGCTGAATCGCAAGGAATACGAAGAGGATGATATTGAGGCGGTTTCTCGATCGTTGATATCGATCATTCTGCGAGGGTGTGGCTTAGTACCAAGCTTTGAGCGTTTCGCCGGCAATTAATGCCGGCGTGCTACGCCAAGCGGGCAGCGATGTAAACGCAGCGTTTTGCTGCCAATACCTCGCTGTCTCACGGTGATCAGCCTGTTGATCAGATCATTAAAATATCGACACCAACCCGATCAATGATTTTTTCTACGGTGTTGCCCCGAATAATGCCTTGAATACCACTGCGTCGGTTACTGGAAATCAGTAACAGGTTGGCTCCGGTTTCTTCAATAGCCGCAGGGATAATTTCTTGCGGATCGCCGTTTTTTACCAGGATTTTATCGTTATCGATTCGTGCTATAGCGGCGAGGCGTCCCCGGTCTGGGAATTCCATCGAGTTGTTGTACGCATTGATCAGGTGTAAATCCGCGTTGAAAAGCTCGACCAAGCGCGACGCCGTATTGAGAATGGCTTGGTTTTTCTCTTCATACTCTGGTGATTGCGCTTTAATCGCCGCCAGCAGCCGCAAGTCGGTAAGCTCATCTCGGGGGATGTCCCGCGCGATGTAGATCGGTTTTTGTGACTGGCGTAGCAACTTCCAATTGTCATCACTCAGAACGTGGTTCTGTCCCTTGCTGTAAAAAGAAATCGTTGTGAGATCTGTCTCTTTGGTTTCTTCGAGATACAACAGGGTTTCCGCCCATTCTTTAGACCAGGATACCAGGATCGAAAACTCCACGCCCAGCTCATGGCAGGGGGTGATGATTTTATCCATGATCCAGTCTTGCTCCACGGTCAGAGAGGTAAGTTCTTCTCGGTTGCGGGTCTGTTCAGTCACCAGCAGCAGGAATGTCATTTTCATTTTGAGATCACCGCTGATGAGCCTTGCCATCATCAACGCGCGATCAAGGGAGGGTTGGCTGGCCTGGGTGGGGTCGATAACAACGAGTTGGTGATTGCTGCTTTGCATGTTGCGGCTCCTGGTGACCGAAAAGTGTCAGTGCCAAATACCTCTAGGCGTTCCGTGTTCAATGATCAGTCTACTTGAATATTCACTGTGCAAATGGGTTTTTCGCGTCAATTTTGATCGCGGTCAAGAGACTTGTGGCGTCAATTTCCGTCTGTGAGTGCTGGGTGGGGCGACGTGACTGCCTGTTCAGTTTGAATAATCGTTAAGGAGTGAAAAAAAAGATGAACTCTGGGAGAGGCAAGGGGCTGCTGCTCTCTAAGTTTTATAAAAATTCAGATGGCTCTCCGGAGCTGTGGTTGTGCTCAGCGTGTTATTGGTCATGACCAGTATTGGTTTGTGGCAGACCCGGCAAAAACTGCTTGACCAGTCTTCCCCGTTGGTGACGGGGTTGTCGACTATACCGCGCTCGCAAATGAGTGATCCGGGCGATGCCACGTCGTTTCGCGACACCATGTCTGCGATGGAGCGTCAGATGGATTCCTTTATGCAGACGGTGGGCAGTGGGGAGGATTTGTTTGGTCAATCCCGTTTACAGCCAAAAATTCAGGTCGAAGACGATAACGAGAAATATCTGATTGATGTACAGGTGCCAGACGGCCAGAAAATTGAGCTGAATACCGAGCTACATGACAAGTCTTTGGTCATCAATGGTCGGCTGGAAGATCATCAGGAAGATGACGCCCAGGGCCGGCAATCCTACATCTCCAGAAGCAGTGAGTTTTCCCGTTCGATCTACCTGCCGGATATGGGAGAACAGGATAAAGTTGTCATCGATAACACGGAGCATGGTGTCGAAATCACCGTGCCGAAAGCCCTCGGTTGACGCTTAACTCTTAGGGCCGGACTTTTCGGTTACGGGGAGTCCGGCATCCTTCCACGCTTTAAAGCCCCCATCAAAATGGCAGACGTTCGTCATTCCCATGTCGACCAGGCTCGCCACAGCCAGGCTCGAACGCCAGGATGATTGGCAGTAGAGAATAAAGCGTCGATCCTCCCCAAACACCTCCTTGTAATAGGGGCTCTGCGGGTCCACCCAGAATTCGAGCATACCTCTGGGGGCGTGTAAGGCGTTTGGAATCTGCCCCTCCCGTTGAAGTTCGCGAATATCGCGGATGTCCACGAATTGCGTGTTCGTGTCGTTCAGGGCTGCGTTAGCCTCTTCCAGAGTCAGAGTTTGAATCCGCGCGCGAGCTTCGTGCATCAGTTGCTGGATGCCTTTTGTAATCGCCATTCAGGGGATCTCTTCTAAACAGTTTAAGGGATAGATTCGTTGTCTTTATTCCGGCCGGGCACTGGGCTACGGGCGGGCATACATCTCTTGCGAGAGACTACCCCAGATGAGGGCCCATGACACTTGTCATTTCGTCGGCTTTGGCAAGGGTGGTAGTATGACAGGTGTCAGGACCGTAATGACAGCATAGTGTCAAATTCAGGTCATGATAAAAATCTCTTTTATTACATATGGTTATAACATTATGGGTAATCCAATACTCAGGGAAAAACTGGAAAAAGGCGAATTCTTCTACGCGCCGGGCGTTCAGGATATGGTCACTGCGGCAATCGCTCGCAAAGCCAAACTCGACGTTGTATATGGTTCTGGATACTGGTTCTCAGCATCGGCTTACGGCTTGCCAGACGCGGGTTTAGTGACCTTCACCCAGATGGTTGATCGCATGGCGACGCTGGTTCGCTGTAGCGATGCGGCTGTCATGGCCGACGCCGATACTGGTTTTGGCGGTCTGTTGAATGTTCATCACACCATCCGCGGTTACGAAGAAGCGGGTGTTTCCGCTATTCAGATTGAAGACCAGGAGTTCCCTAAGAAGTGTGGTCACACACCGTACAAGCGGGTGATTCCGAAAGAAGATATGGTCGAGAAGATCAAAGTTGCTGTGAAAGCCCGTCGCGATGAAAATATGCTGATCATCGCACGCACGGACGCCCGTCAGACCGAAGGTTTAGACGGCGCCATTGACCGTGTAAAAGCTTACCAGGACGCGGGTGCGGATATTCTCTTTGTCGAGGCGCTGACGACCGATGAGGAGATGAAAATCGCCTGCGATCAGGTCAAAGGTCCTATGATGGCGAATATGGCCAATGGCGGTTTGACCCCGATGCGCACGGCAAAACAAATGCAGGAATTGGGCTACAGCCTGGCGGTATTCCCATCTCTGCCAAGCCTGGTTTCCGCCAAGGCCATTGAGATGGCGTTTGAGCAAATGAAACTGCAAGATGGCAGCCCTGAGCCAGAAGGTGTGCCGCTCTTTAACTTTAAAGAGTTCTGCTCACTGATTGGTTTCGAAGAGGTCTGGGCTCTGGAAAAAGAGTGGGGCGAAGGTAAGTAAGCTGCTCTCGCTCACCAAATCTCAGGCCCTGGGGCCTGCGATATCATCTTTCCCGCAGGTAAAAACTCTCTTGCCTTGGGTGATTCCTCAATCACTGTTCTTCGCCCCCTGAGCTTGCGTATCCTACCGTTATCTTCGTATATCTGGGGGTTCCATGTTTCTTCGCAGCGCCACACTTGGGGTGTGTCTCGTTTTCTCTTCGTTGGTCAATGCTCAAACACGCGTGTTTAACGCAGAGTGGCTTTTTGACGGCGATACCGTTATCCAAAATGCCCGATTAATTACATCGGCAGATGTTCTGCAAACGGTTGGCGAGCAAAGCCAGGTGGCTATGCCGAAAAGCGTGGATGAGGTTTACGATGTTCCCTTCCTGATGCCGGGCATCATTGCGGGCCACAGCCATGTCGGTATGGTCCAGGGTATGGATTTTGGCGGCCACAACTATACCGCCGACGTCGTGCAGCGCGATTTGCAGCAGTTTCTTCACTACGGTATCACCAGCGTCAATGCGCTGGGGCTGAATCGGCCCATTTTCTATGAGCTGCGTAAGTCCTTGCGCGGGCTTGAACACAAGGGGGCCGATTTGTACGGTGCTGGTCCCGGCGTGGGTGCGGTAGATGGTTTGCCGCCGGCTCAGGGAATGAATCTGCAGGGGACGCAGGTTGATCGCCCCCAGACGCCAGACGCTGCGCGCGAACAGGTTCGGGCCATGGCTGCAGCGGGTGTCGACATGGTTAAAGTCTGGGTCGATAGCAATGGCGGTCAGTTTCCCAAAATGCCGGTCGAGGTGTTCACGGCGGCGATCGATGAAGCGCACCGTCACGGATTAAAAGCGGCGGCGCACATTCACGATCTTGAGGATGCCAAAGCGGTTGTTGCGGCTGGAGTCGATGTTGTCGCCCATGGCGTTAGAGACCAGCCTGTGGATCAGGCGTTTATTCAGGCATTGGTGGAAAACCAGGTTTGGTATGTGCCAACCATCAATATCGATGAAGCCAACTATCTGTACGCTGAAAACCCAGATTGGCAGTTTGCGCCTTTTTTTGCGGCGGGAATCAGCCCTGAATTGGGGCGAGCGATGATGGACTCCAGTTGGGTGGAATCGGCGCTGGCGAAGAAGACAAAAGCCGGGCAGGCGGTGGCCACCAACGTGGCAAACCTACAGAAAATTCATCGTGCTGGTGTGAACATTGGGTTTGGAACGGATTCTGGAGCGACGCCGGTCCGGGTTCCTGGCATTGCCGAACATCTGGAGTTGGTACAGATGGTTGCCGCCGGAATGACGCCGCAAGAAGTCTTGCACAGTGCGACGGCGGGGAATGCAGACATGTTGGGCCTGAAAGATCAGGGGCGCTTACAGGCCGGGATGAAGGCCAATTTTCTGATATTGCGTGAAGACCCAACCAAAGACATCCGCAACACGCGAACACTGACGACGGTCTGGCACTATGGTAAGCCGGTAGTGCAGATCAACGACGAAGAGAGCTGACCATTGTGCGTCTTTACCCCAGTCGGAGGAAAAGGTATAACCGCATCACGATAACAATACCTTTTTGCCCATGGAACAGACACGCGAATACGCCACGGCCGCGAACTACTACCTAACGCAGTTTTACCAACTGGCGAAAGATCGTGGTTTGGATGCCGACGGCATGCTGCAGCGTCTGGGAATCAATAAGGCCATACTGGACGCTCCGCAGATGCGTGTCGATACAACGCGCCTCGCTCTGGTCGTGCAGTACATCTGGGATCAGCTGCAGGATGAAGGGCTGGCCGTCTCCTATGCGCCGATTCCCAGAGGCAGTTTCAATATGATGGGCAAACTGGCCATTCACGAGCCAACGTTGGGGCGAGCATTAAAGGTCGCCGGTCGTTTTTACGGGATGGTCACGCGTGCCTACCACATCGAAATTAACAATACCGCAGGAATTACAGAGCTGAGATTTGTCGAGCCGGGAGAAACCCGCGACAAACACCATCTCTTTGCGGAAATTACACTGATGGCGTGGCATCGATTTAGCTCATGGTTGATTGCAGAAAACCTGCCGCTGAAAGACGTATTTTTTAATTTTCCAGTACCGCCACAAGTCGCCGAATACAGTTATTTGTTTCCCGGACGGCACAATTTTGAGGCCGGTTTTTTAGGGTTTACGTTTCCCAGCCGATATCTGGACGAGAGCATCGTTCAAAATGCCGCTTCACTCAGAAACTTTATGCGTCGCTGCCCGGCGGATTTGTTTCGGCAACCGCAAGTGGATTTCAGTCTTTCTAGCGAAGTGCTATTGATCTTAAAGCGCCGTATCGCTGAAGGTTTACCTTCCATTGAAGACACGGCCAATCAGTTGAATCTGACCAAGCGCTCACTCATTCGCAAGCTGAAGGACGAGGGCACGTCTTACCAAAAGCTCAAGGATTTGGTGCGGCGGGATCGTGCGGTTTGGCTGTTGTCGACTCATTCACTGTCGGTGGGGGAGGTGGCTGAAAAAGTCGGATTTTCCGATTCGGCCGTATTTTCCAGGGCCTTCAAAAGCTGGACGGGAATCTCCCCTCGCTCGTTTCGGGGGGATCCTCACGCCAAAGACATCTCCAAGACCGGTTAATATCCCTTGTAATACTGGCGCCTGCGCCGAAAGTGAGTGCTTACTACTATGCGAAAATGGCATAACTGGTAACTTTTGCATAATTTTTCGTCACTTTTAGCCATTCCTTCGTTTCTCTATCTCACCTAATGTCCGCATCAGCGTGCCGTTGATCGCAATAGGTCATTTACAGAGCGCGCCTAGGATAACCAATAACAGTGATAATAATCGGAGTTACCATGGACCGTCAGTGTCATCCTCAGCGCCTGCGTGCGCGTTTCAAACACGTTTATCTGCCGTCTATTATTGGAATTCTCGCTTCATCAAGTGGTGTTTCTGTTCAGGCTCAGGGAATCGAGGAGGTTGTTGTTACCGCTCAAAAGCGTCAGGAAAGCAGCCAGGATGTTGGTGCAGCTATTACCGCGTTGAGTGGCGATAGTCTTTTAAAAACAGATGTAAATAATATTTCCGATCTCCAGAATATGGCGCCTAGTTTACAAATCGGTGAAAGCTTCGGCTTTGCGCAGATTATGGTGCGTGGCATAGGTACAGATAACCCCTTCGCCGGCGGAGATCCCTCGGTTGCCATGCACATTGATGGGGTGGTTACAGGGCAATCATCGGCCCAGTTTGGGTCGCTGTTCGATATCGAACGGGTTGAAGTTCTGCGCGGGCCTCAGGGAACACTCTACGGCCGTAATGCAACCGGCGGATCGATCAACGTTATCACTCAACAGCCGACGGAAGAGTTGTCAGGATACAGTCGATTTACGGCTGGAAATTACAATCTCATGAAGTTTGAAGGCGCGGTCAGTGGTCCGGTAACGGAAGAGCTGTTGGGTCGACTGGCAATTCGCAAAATCGACCGGGATGGTTACGGTGAAAACATCGCCACAGGTGATGATATTGATGATGCCGATCAGTTTTCCTATCGTGGGCAGTTGAAGTGGCTGATTAACGATTCGATGGACATTCGCTTCGCCGCCGAACATCATGAAGAAGACGATACCAATTATATTCCGAAGTTTCGTGCGGCATCCTACGATCCGGCACCCGTACCTGCGTTGGAGCCTCAGCCAACCACAGGTACGAGAGCTTCCGATCCGCGAGACATCAACTCCAATGTCGATTTGCAAAATGAGCGCGAGCAGAACTCGTACAGCGTCGAATTTAATTGGGGTATCAATGACGTCTTTTCTTTGACATCCCTTTCTAACTACCAGACGTTCGAAAAAATTCCTCAAGCAGATTACGATATGACGGAAGAGGATTTCTACGTCTGGTCAGAGAGTTTCGAGACGGACCAAATCAGCCAGGAGTTGCGCTTAAATTTCGATAGCGACACCATGAGAGGTTTAGTCGGGTTGTATTACTACAACGAAGAAATCGATTCCAACAATCGTTTGGACTTGGCGCTCGATCCAGGGCCACCGCGTTGTACCGTCAACGACAATGTGTCGAATTCTGTCCTGGGCGCACCGCTGGAGGATCTTTGTTTTGACTTCTCCGGCACCGCAGAAGCTGAAGCTTATGCGATTTTTACCAACCTGACCTTCGATTTGACGGATGTGCTAAGCCTCACTGTTGGTGGTCGATACAGCTATGAAAAACGCGAAGGTGACACAACTCGCTGGATTGCTCCGGGGCTGGTTGATGCGCTGACCTATCAAGATGAGAAGAGCTTTAATGAGTTCTCGCCGAGTATACGACTGGAATGGGCAGCTCTTCCCGACGTGCTTATCTATGGCAGTTATTCCGAAGGCTTCAAAAGCGGTATTTTTCTCTCAGGGCAAACATCGCCGGTGTTGGAGCCTGAAATTATCGATGCCTACGAGGTGGGTCTGAAGGGAATGTTCTTCGACAATACCCTGCAATTTAATACGGCTGCCTTCTACTACGATTATACCGATCTGCAGCAGGGGCGCAGTGTGCCCACCGGCACCAGTGGTTTTACATTGATCTATGAAAATGCCGCCGAAGCCGAAATTACCGGTATGGAGATGGAGTTTACCTGGCTGCCATTCGAACATCTGCAACTCAACGGCTCCGCGACCTGGCTCGATGCAGAATTTGGTGATTACGTCACGACGGATCCATTTGATACGGTTTATCAACAGCTGGGCCTTATTGATGCTGACGTGGATCTCACCCAAAACCTCTCGGGTAATCGCATGGTACAGTCACCGGAGTGGGCGTGGAGTTTGGGGGCGACGGTCAGCGTCGGTCTGCCCGGAACGGATTGGCTTGCAGACGCCAGCGTCCTTGCATCCTACAAGGGCGAGGTCTTTTTCTCACAATTCAATCACGAGGCCTTGAGTCAGGAGTCGGTGACAACCATCGATGCGAATGTCATGCTCAGTTCACCTGATGATGCCTGGACAGTTAATTTCTGGGGGAAAAACCTGACGGATGAAGAAATCTACGTCGGAACCTTTATTCTCAACAGCTCGAGAACCAATGCTGGGTTTTTGGCGCCGCCTAGAACCTTTGGAGCTACTGTTGCGTACAATTTCTAGAGTTTTAACGATACGAATTTTTTAAATTATCTGGTGTTTCTTTAGCCCTCTTCGGAGGGCTTTTTTATTGACGTTCGGCGAGCGAATTGATGTATTGCCATTCGTCAGCAGAAACAGGTTGTACGGACAGGCGCCCCTGTCGAATAAGCGCCATCTCTGCCAGTGGCGATTCCTGCTTGAGTTGTTTTAAACTCAAAACGTTCGCAAAGGTTTTTTTGTGAGCGACATCCACGCAATACCAGCGAGGCTGCTCTTGGGTTGCTTTGGGGTCAAAGCCCGGCTGGTCATCGCGAAACTGTGATGGATCTGGGTAGCTGTCGCTAACGACAATGCCTGTTCCGACGATGCCGGTAAGTTTGCAGCTGCTGTGGTAAAAAAAGAATTCATCACCTTGTTTAATGGCGTCGCGGAGTAGATTGCGTGCTTGATAGTTGCGTACGCCATCCCAGCGACCGCGACCGGTTTTTTCGGCAGCTAAGTCTGCGATGCTGTAGGCGTCGGGTTCGGATTTGAGTAGCCAGTAATTCATCGGAAACCTATTGATTGCAAGAGCATTGGAGATATGCTGCGGCCATAGCGACCGCTTCTTCCTGGCAGCCATGGTCGGAAACATTGAGAAACTGCCGCTCTCGTGATGAGGGAAGCAGTGACCACAGGGCAGACCCGCGTATCACGTAGTGAAGATATCGAACTGATGTCTCGAGATCTGGGTGACCAAAGGACTCATGCTGTTGGTGGTAAAGCCCCAGCATTGTTTGGCAAAAAATCTCTTCTGAGTCCGCTTGAATGTCATACAGCTGTTGATCGACAAAGCGCTGTCGCTCTATTAAGCGCAAGAAGGCGCCGTCGCTACTGGACGATGTATAGATAATTCCAATATGAAAACGGATAACATCGAGGGCGGTGTGATTCGCCTGCAGTAATTGCTCTGCCATCTCATCAATTTGCGACACGCGATTAAATCGATAGTGTTCAAAGAGTGCTCGCACGATGGCGCTCTTGTCGCTAAACAGATTGTAGATCGAACCGATAGAGACGCCTGACTCGCGAGAGATCTGCGCCAGGGTGGTTTCTTCAAAGCTGGTGTTAATAAACAGCTTCATGGCGCAGGAAAGAACCTTTTGCAGCGTCTGTTTACTACGCTTTTGTGCAGGTTTGTAAGCCCAATCTTGTTCGTCGAGCCAATCGATTGAGGAGAAATCCAGTGTGGTGTCGATTTTCGTCATAAGCCAGTATCGGTGGTGGAGATATAGCCAGCGCGGGGCTTGTAGGAATGTTCTGGACGGATCATAGCTAAGCTTTGCTATAACCGATACCTCTGAGTGGTTCCTTGTTTCCGAACATTTTGGTCTACAAGAGCAGTTTACAGCTCACTAAGACTCGGGTTAGGATCTTAATTAGAATAACGTTCTAAAAATAATTTCGTACCCTACATGCCCGTTGTTTAGCGTTGGTATGCCAAGTGTGACTTGCGTGTTAAGTGCTAACGGCTGTTAAGTGCGAATCGTTTTTAAGAGTGAATGGTGTGTTGGCTGATAATAATGGAGAAAATGATGGCAGCAACTCAAGTTAAGATTCCCCTGGAAGAACGCCTTGCATTGCAGGATCTAATGACGGATTACTGTTATGCGGTCGATGCATTGGATCAGGTCGATACACTCTTGGATTTGTTTACCGAAGATGCGGTATTGGATTTCTCCGATATCGGATTGCCAGCAATGCACGGGCGTGCCGAATATAAAAACTTTTACGACAGTGTGTTTGCGGATATGACCCACCACACTCACTACATTTCCAATTTTAGAGTTGAATCCTACTCAGGTGATGGCGCGGTGATGCGCGCTTACGTACAGGGATTGGGGCGCTCCAGTGATGGCAATGAAGTTCTCGTTCACGTGCGTTATCGAATGACGTGTGTAAAAACCGACGATCAATGGAAGTGTACCCGTTATCAAATATTACAAGGTATGCCCATGCCAGGATCCTTGGATGAGATTCACGGGCAGAGGTGATTGCCTGTCATCAAAAAGGCGCTCGTTTTCCCATCTTTTACTGCTGTGACTTTTTGTGAGTTGCCTCGAAAGGCTTGTTCACCCTTTTCGATGTTACTCCGTCTCTTGAACTACGATAACGAATAATGACGGCTTGCCGCCGAAGGAGATATTTATGGGTACTCAGGAATCCATCATTCACAAGAGCTCTTATCCTACGCATCCGGATGCAGAGATTCCTGCAGCCCGTGGAGACAAAATTGGTGGTGATCGCTATTGGTCAAAGGACTTTGCTGATCGCGAGTGGGAGCGCATGTGGAAAAAGATCTGGCACGTCGGGGGAAGAGTTGCACAACTGCAAGAAGTTGGCGATTTCATCGTTCATAATTTTCGGCATGAGTCGGTGTTGATGGTCAAGCAGTCAGACGGTTCTGTCATAGCGTTTTTCAACGTCTGTATGCATCGCGGAAATCAATTGGTCAGTGTTGATGAGGGTGGCGTTAGCGCGTTTACCTGCCCATATCATGGGTGGAAGTGGGGGTTGGATGGCGCGTTGGAATGGGTACAGGATGCCGAAGATTTTCCGCAGGGTAATCCCTGTGGAAAATTACACTTGAAAGAATTGAAGTGCGATACCTGGGGAGGATTTATTTTCTGGTCGTTTAATCCTGAGGCCAAACCCCTGTTAGAGTATCTGGATCCGATTCCTCAGTTATTAGGCAACCGTGATTTGGATAACCATACTCGGGTGGTCTGGAGAACACTTCGCGTTAATACCAACTGGAAGTTCGCCTCCGATAATTTTAATGAGGCTTACCACATCCCGGCGGTACATCCTCAGTTTGAACCCATGATCGATGATCATTATTCGACATCGATTTTTGAGATGTATCCCAATGGTCACAATCGTATGATCGAAAAACTACAACCGTCTTCTCGCTCCGAGTTTAAAAATGAGGTGCAGCCGTTGTGGGCATCCGTATTGGAAGAATGGGATATAGATCCCCAGGATTTTAACGGGCGGGCGCAAGACGGTCGGCTCGCGTTGCAGGAGGCTCGTCGACGTCTAGGTCCCGAGCGAGGCTATAACTATTTCGACAAGCTAACTGACGATGAGTTAACCGATCAGATGCATCACACCTGCTTTCCAAATTTAACGTTGACGGGAACACCGGAAGGGCTACACGTCTTTCGTACGGAACCGGATGCAGAAGATCCCAATTGGTCGACGTTCGATTATTGGTATTTGGTGCCGGAAGTAAAAGGCGCAGAGGAAGTCGCGACACTTTACGGCATGCGTCCATATGAAGAAGCGGAACAAGAGGAAGACGATTATGCTGATTATGAAGCCGCTCTCGATCAAGGGGATTTTTTAACCCAGGATCTTTCCCTGGCGGTAACCCAGCAGCGGGGGTTGCGCTCCATGGCATTCGATGACTGCTATCTAGCCGGTCAGGAAACTCGCGTTCGTCGCTTTCATGAAGTCATTAATGACTATTTGGAAGGTCGGCGTTAATTGACGCTTTTCGGGTATTTTACTCCCGAGAAAGTGTGTAATGGGTTCATTGATTTCGACACACAAGTAGCTCTTTAATTTGAAATCCTTGTCGGCGCCAGTGGGCTGCCCGCTCAGCACAAGATATGCTCTGATTCGGTATTTCACGTGCCATTAGGTGGTGAAGCAAACTGTGACGGTATCTAAGGCCCGTGAATCTCTGTAGGATGACATGATCGGCGTCTGAAGCAGGTGACTGTTTAATCCTCTCTCCTTTTTGCGCTGTCTCAGACGACTCGCGAGGAAGGTTGCTATGGTTACCAACGAAATGTTCGAATATGTGTTTGTTCTCTATAACAACAGTCGGGTCACAACTGTGATTGGCTACGCGGATTACGACAGTACTATGCGGGCCTTTCATCAAAGTTGTGCGGAGGCGGGTGCCAGTTGGGGGCACGCCTTTAAAGGTGATGGCACCCCGCTCGGCAGTTATGGTGTTCAAGCTTAACCTTTAGGCTGATAGATCGGCCTTAATCAACTGCGCTGCTCGATAACCGAGCGCCATTGCGGGGGCATTGGTGTTGCCGGAGATGGTGCCGGGCATGGCAGAACAGTCTGCTACCCGCAAACCCTCAACGCCTTTTACACGAAGGCGACCGTCCAAAACAGCATTGGCATCTCCTCCCATACGACAGCTCCCTGTACCGTGCAGCCCACAGGTGGCGAGGCGACGAAACGCATTTAGAATGTCTTCATCTGTTTGCACTTGATTACCCGGTACCATCTCATGGTCGATCAGTTGTGCGAGCGCTGGTTGTTCGGCAAATTGCCGCATGTAGCGAACGGTTTGCACAGCCCGCTGTCGATCCTGAGGGTGAGTCAGCCAATTGGGTTCGACGATGGCGGGTTTGGCGGAATTTGGGCTGGTAATGCGGATTTCCGTTTCGCTCTGCAAATCTAATAATTGCCCGTAGAGAGACATGCCAGGTTCCGGGTCAATGTCGGACAGGGGCACGGGATGATTGTCATCACTGAGTTTGAATGCATAGCCCGACAAATAGAGTTGTAAGTTCGGCGAGGCGGCCCCGCCAATTTTTGTGAATGCACCCACCTCGAATGGACCTAATGACATGGCTCCGGTTCCGAAGAGCTGTTGCTGAAGAACGCTTTTTGCAAGCCCCAATCCCCGGAAGCAATGCTGATTTCCAAGTCCGTCTTTTTTCAGTCGATAAGACATGGCGAAGGCCAGATGCTCTTTCATGCGGCGTCCAACATCGGGACTTGCTGCAACGATAGGAACATCGGCGTTGTTTAATACTTCTGTTGGGCCGATGCCCGAGAGCTGAAGTAGGCGGGGGCTTTCCATAGCGCCAGCTGAGAGGACGATTTCACAGCGGCTGCGAATTTCCTGACGATGGCCATCGATAGAGACATCAACGCCAATCGCTTTATTCTTATCGAAGACCACCCGATGCACTTGTGCACCGGTCACGACCTTGAGCCCTTTGCCAGCATACGTCTGACTCAGAAAGGCTTTGGCGCCGCTTACTCTGCGGCCGCGTCGGGTATTGTGACTGTAGAGCCCAATGCGCTCCTCATGGCTGTCATTTAAATCTTCAACAACGTCTAGACTGTGTTGGCGCCCGGCTTCCAGGATGGCGTCAACCAATGGGTAGCGGAAGGGGCCTGGGCTGATAGTAACTGGGCCGCCGACACCGCGATTGGTGCTGGCGCCGAGTTGGTGATCTTCGATGGCTTTGAGGGCGGTATTCATGGATTCCCAATTCCAGCCATCACATCCCAAGCGTTCCCAGGCGTCATAATCGGGCGCTTGTCCTCGTGACCAGATCATTCCGTTGATCGCGGATGAGCCTCCCAGTCCTTTGCCTCGAATCCAGACTTCGCCATGATCAGCATCTGGGCTGCGTTTTTGGTCTACCTGATAGACCCAAGTATATGCGGGCATGTTGACCAACTTGGCGATGCCTTTGGGCATGCTTACCAAGGCAGATTGATTGTTTCCACCGGCTTCGAGTAGCAGTATTGAAAAGTTGGTGTTGCGGGCGAGGGTACCGGCAAGTGCGCAGCCGGATGAGCCTGCGCCGACGACAATAACGTCGTATTCCTGTGCAGAGACAGACATGAAAAGGCCTTATTGTTATGTGTTTTATGCTAAATTTTGTCAGATATTAAACAACTATGCCGGTTTATTTTTTATATGACAAGCGTTCTTTTTAAGCGGTCGGTGGCGTTAGGTGGTGGGGTAGATATAAGTAATTTGAATGGCTCAAATAGAGATCTTCGATTGGAGTAATTTCGTGGCTGTCGGCAAGATAACGCTTTAACACGATTTAGAGATTTTCGAAGGAATATAGAATGAGTGATATTGAGTGGCCGGGGGACTATTTACCCGGTATGACCGATAACTTTGTATCGAATGAAGTGGTTGTCACAGGGGTGGAGCTGGCGAAGGTTTGGTCCTACTTATGCGATACCCGCGCCTGGCCCAAGTACTATCAGAACGCGAGCGAGATACGCTTTTACAATGATGCAGGTCCTCAATTAACCGCAGGTGCACGTTTTCGATTCACAACCTTTGGTTTTCCGGTGGAAGCGGAAGTGGTGGAATTTGTAGCACCCGATGCGAATCATCCAGGCCGGGTTGCTTGGCATGGTTGGGTGGAAGGTGACTCAGAAGGGCGTTTGGATGTTCATCACGCCTGGTTGCTGGAATCGTTACCCGGCGATCGTTTGCGGGTGCTGACCCAGGAAACTCAGAATGGTGCACCTGCCAGAGAACTTGCGGCGACGCTTCCCAATCCCATGTTGAATGCTCACCAGGATTGGTTGAATGGCCTGATACAAGCGACCAAATCTCAATTGAATGTCACTGGCTGACAGCTTTAAACGTTGAGTGATTAACGGTTTTGCAAATTCGACAGGAGCAGTAGATGAAAACAATTGCATTTCTGGGGTTGGGGGCAATGGGACGACGCATGGCGGCCAGATTGTTGAAGGCGGAGTATTCGGTACGCGTCTGGAATCGCTCCGCGGATGTATGCGAACAGCTAACAAAGCCTGGGGCAGTGCTCGCCGGTGCCATTTCGGCACCTACCCCCAAAGATGCTGCGACCGGCGCAGATGTGGTTTTGGCGATGGTGCGGGATAACGACGCATCCCAATCGGTATGGTTGGATCCAGAGGTTGGAGCGTTGGCGGGAATGTCATCGGGAAGCCTTGCGCTCGAGTGTTCAACCATTACAGGGGAATGGGCCAAGACGTTAGGGGCCCGCTTGTCTGACGCAGGGGTGGGATTTCTGGAAGCTCCCGTCAGCGGCAGTCGCCCCCATGCGGAAGCCGGCCAATTGGTTTTTCTGGTCGGTGGCGATTCCGCATTGATCGAGCGCGAGCGGCCTTTGTTTGAATCAATGGGGAGTGCGGTTAGCCATTGCGGGCCTTTAGGTGCCGGGGCGCAAGCAAAATTGGCAACCAACACGCTTATGGGGGTGCAGCTGACGGCTCTGGCGGAATTGATTGGCGAGCTTAAACGACAGGGGGCTGATGTTGAGCAGGTGCTTAGTGCAGTTGCCTCTACCCCGGTTTGGAGTGGTGTTGCCGGCTACCTGAGCAGTTCTATGATGCATGAGAATTTCTCTCCCTTGTTCCCGGTAGCTTTAATTGAAAAAGACTTCGGCTATGCGCTGGCTCAGCTGCCGTCATCTCAGGCGCCAACCTTGACCGCTGCCCGCAATGTGTTTCGCGCAGGGATCGAGGCAGGGTATGGAGAGGACAATATGACCTCAATCGTACGCCTGTTTACTTCAGAGGTGTAATTTTCCAGTCGTTTCATATTTCACGTTTGCGGATTGACATTTGTTAATGCGCCTGTGGCTAAGTTTTTCTAGTGTCGATCGAGCATTCATCCGCTTGTCATATTTCCCGATCCACACTGCATAAGGAAACGGCCGTGATACTAGAACGACTCAAAAAATGGTGGTCTCTCGATCCCAACGAAGAAGCCGCCAGTGCGGATAACCCGCTGACCCCGTTAACGGATAGTCAGCGCCGTAATTCTTTGCCTCTGCTGGCCCTGGCCTTCGGTTGGGGCTTTCTGGTAACCGGATTGCTAACCGGTGGCGCGTTGGGCCAGGGCTTACCCTTCTGGCCTGATCTTATGATGGCGTCCTTTCTGGGGAATGCGATGAACTTCGTGATTGGTGCGCTGGTGGGGTTTATCGGTTTTAAAACCGCGTGTAATACCGGGCTTCTGTATCGCTTCACCTACGGCAATATTGGTGCCTACATACCTGTCCTGTTCGTAGCCATGCTCACCATTGGTTGGCAGGGTATTACGGTGGGCGCGTTTGGTTTCGCCTGGGCACAGTCTTTTGACAGCGCGACCTTTTATGCGGTCGCGATCTTTGCTGGGCTGCTCTACACAGCAACAACCTATCTTGGTGTTGCCGCATTGGAAAAAGTCAGCATGCCGTCGGTGTTAATGCTGGTTGGTGTCGGCATCTATGCGACCTGGCTGAACATCGACAAAACCGGTGGCTGGGAACCGTTTCTCGCGATGTCGGCTGAAAAGGCCGCGGCGGCGCCGTTATCGATGACTGAAGCCATTAATTTGGTGGTTGGCTCCTGGATTGTCGGTGCCATCATCATGGCGGACTACACCCGCTTCGCTCGGAAAGCGTGGGTTGCGATTGCGATTCCCTTTGTGGTGCTGATTATCTCCCAGTGGTTTTTGCAGATCATTGGATCGACCGGCGGTATTGTCTCTGGCACCTACGAATTTACGACCTATATGTTGGAGCAGGGGCCGATCATCGGCTTTATCGGTTTGATCGCCATGAGCCTCGCCTTGTGGACCACGGGTGATACCAATCTCTATGCACCCGCTGTACAAACGGCGGGCGTGTTTCGTCGCCCCAAACGCGTCACGACGTTGATCTGTGGGTTGCTGGGCACAATTCTTGGGCTGGGGGTGTATCAGCATTTTCTCAGCTGGATAAATTTATTGGCCGCTCTGGTGCCACCGCTGATCGGACCGATTGTGGTGGATTACTATCTGGTGAATCGTATGCGCTATGATCCCTCACGGCTTACGCATCTGCCAAAGTGGAACCCCATTGCGATTCTCGCCTATGTGGTCGGTGCTGCGGCTGCCTATGCGTCTGGTGAAGGGGTCAGTCTCCCGGGTTCCGGTGCGCTCTTCCCATCGCTGTATGGACTGCTGGTGTCTATGATTGTCTATGCGGTCGTATTTTATCTGGCGAAGATGGCCGGTGTTCATGTAGGCCACGCAGCGTTGGCAGCGCCAGATCAAAACGCCTGATGAGGCTCGGGTAAAGAAGGTGTCTAGGCGCCTTCTTTGCCCACAGTGCCGAACTCTACCGGAATCACCGTATAAAAAATCGAAACGGCTTCCTGCTCCAAATACTCAAACAATCTCTGACGTTGTTCCTCATTGACCACCATGACAACTTGAATGGGTTGTTCTGCGACACTGTACATATTAATCGCATGAATTTGTTGGTCGTGTCCCTGGCCCTCGAGAGCCCCCAGCAGGGTAACGCCGGGGAGACCGAGTTCGCCTGCTGCTTCAAATAACCATTGGGCAATGGAACGCTGCTTGTAACTGCGATCCTGTTGGGTAAAAAACGTAATTTGATAGCCTTGATGCACTGTAGGCCTCCTCAAGTTAAATGTTCAGTCCGTGTGAATTTTGGGTTGTACAGACATACCCACCCGCAACATTGAAGATTCCGGCTGGCCACTGTTTACTCGAATTCGAACCGGCAGTCTTTGAACAATTTTGGTGAAGTTGCCAGTCGCGTTATGGGGAGAAACTTCAGAAAAACTGACACCGGAAGCCGGCCCGACTTGGTCGACAATGCCCGCCAGTTTGGCGCCCGGCAGAGCATCCACACGGATATCCACCTTCTGGCCAGGGTGAATGTTGACAAGTTGTGTCTCGCGGAAGTTTGCTTCGACATACAAGCCCTGGGTGGGGACAAGGGTGATTTGCGCTTGCCCAATCTGGACATAGCTACCCACACGTGGCAAACGTTGGGCGACGATACCTGCGGAAGGGGCCGTGATCTTCGCATAGGACAGATTGAGTTCTGCCTGTGATTCTGTGGCTTTCGCCGCATTCAGGTTAGCCTGAGCACTTTTTAGTTGCGCTTCGATAACGGCAGTTTGCTGTCGCGCCGCCAGAAGGGCTTCGGAATCCCGCTGATGGGTGGCTTCCTGTACTTGAAGCTCCGCGTCTGCCTGTTGTTGATCCTGAACGGTTCCAGAGCCATCTTTGGCGAGATTCTCGAAGCGAATTTGGTTGGTTTTAGCCAGCTCTAAATTGGCTTTGTCCAATTGCAAGGTCGCTTCTGCCTGACGGATGCTGTTGCCGTGAGCGTTGAGTTCCGCGGTCAACTCTTCGACGATGGCGGCCGCATTTTCCGTTGCTGCTTGCGCATGTTGCAATGCGATTTTCAGATCTCGGTCATCGATTGTGAACAGTAGATCGCCGGCATTCACCTGGTCATAGTCTTTGACATTAACACTGGCAATTGTACCTGCAATTCGGGAGGCAATCGTTGTCATGTCCGCTTTTACGTAGGCGTCGTCGGTCGCCTGGGTGGTGGCGAGAGAGGGGGATCGATTTGCGTAGATGGCAGCGCAGGCAGCAGCAATAATGACGATGCCGCCGGTAAGAATTTTCTGAGGAGTTTTCATGGTGGTGGTTTGTACCTATTCTTTAGATAGCTGGCCGCTTTAACTGCCGCGAGCCTGCTGGGGCAGAGTGGTGGTTGGCGGCGCGATGTAATTGAGGCAGAGAACTGCCGGTATCAGTGCGATCAGTAGAAACATAAAGATCCTGTAAGTATCTGCGCTGGCGAGAACGCTGGCCTGGCTGGCAATAGTGGTTGAAAGCTCTGAAGGCAGCATGCTGTTGCTGTTGTGGGTGAGCCATTGGCCGGCTTGATTGATAAGCATGTCGCTGTGAAACGTCGACCTTTCCAGGCTAATTTGCCCGGTAACGGCTCCGCTGATCAAAGTCCCGATCACACGTAACGCGTTGATAATTCCCGCGACAAATGGGCCTTCCATCGGTTGTACAACGCTGGTCGCTAAAAAGAGCAGGCAGACAACAGCAATGGGTTGGCCAATGGCTTGAAGTGTCTGCGCCCAGAAAAACTCTGCGACCATCCATTCTGATGTGACCTGAGAACCCAGGTAGCAGGCGCCAGCGAGAATGGAAAGCCCGACGGCAAACAGGTAACGGGCATCGATCCATTTTTGATACAGCAATATGGCAACCACTGAGCCAAGTAGAATTTGTGGGAGGCCAACGGATAATCCCAGCCAGGTCAATTGCTCAACCCGAAAACCCTGGGTGTGTTCCAGAATCGATGTTGGCAGTGATACGCCGCTGGTCATTCCGATCAGCAGCAAAAAGAAAACGATAAAGCCGAGTCCCAGGTTGCGGCGGCTGAGCAATTGCAGGCGCATAAACGGGCTGGGATGAAACCACTCAGTGAATAAAAAGGTAAGCGTTAGAAGGCCGCCCACCGACAGCAACGTGCGCTCCAGTGGCGAATGCCACCATTCCAGTCTTACACCATGGGCAATGCCGGTGGCCAGTAAGGCCATGCCAGGAATGCCAAACGCCATGCCAAACCAATTTGCCTGTTTTATGCGAGGCAATGCGAGTGGCAATTTGGGAATGCCGTAAAACACCAGGGCGCCTGCGATTAGGCCAAGAGGAATAATTTGCCAATAGAGCCAGACAACCGATACGGGATCGTCAATGAGAACGGCGGCGAGCCAAAGGCTGATGTTGGGCGCGAGTGTTGCTGTCATCGCATAGAGCGCCAATCCATGCAGGCGGACGTTGATGGGCATAAAACGCAGCGCGCCCATCATCAATAACGGAATGAGCGCGCCGGAAAAAATACCTTGGATCAGGCGCAATCCTGCCAGCCAGTGAAAATCGTGGATGAACGGCATAATTGTCGCCATGCCTAACATGCCGGCGAGCATCGACAGGTGAAAGCGTCGAAACGAAAACGTCACCGCAAACCAGCAGGAAAATGGCATGGCAATCAATTCGCCGGCGGTAAACATTGAGTCCAGCCAGGTGCTTTGGTCGTAGCTGATACCGAGATGTCCGCGGACGTCGGCCAACAGCAGTCCGGGAACGCGACCGTTTAATCCTGTCGCCATTGCGGCCAGCAGAACACCCAACAGGCCGAGTGCCAGTCGAGGCGTAAACGGAATCGGTGGCGGGGGCCCAGGAGGCTTGGTGTTGGTACGCGAATCAGTCATTGGCCTTGCCCGACATAGACGCAGAGGCTGTCGATACCGTCAGCGGTGACATGGTGCTGTTGTTTTCGACCGTCGCGGAATCCATGGCGCTCTGCCAGCCGCTGCCCACTGCGCGATAAAGGGCGACGGTGGATAATAAGCTGCCGGTATGGGTGATATCTTGCGATTGGCGTGCACGCAGTTCCGCCAGGCGGGCACTCAAAACGGTGATTTGACTTGCGTGACCTTGATCGAACGCCCGCTTTGCACTGAACAGGGCTTGACTGCTGTGAGCGAGCGCATTATCCATGTCCGTTTCGCGATCAAGGGCGTTACGATATTCACTAAGAGCATTGGCGATTTCGTGCCAGGCGTTGAGAACAACACGCTGATAGTTGATCGCAGCAGATTGCTGCTGGGCCTGGGTGAGTTCCAGCATTCGGCGCAGTCGGCCACCTTGAAAAATAGGTAGATAGAGCGAGGGACCAACAGCAAAGGTCCGTGAGCTCCAGTTGCCGAGGTCCGACAATTCAAAGGCTTCGTATCCGCCGCTGGCGCTTAACTGAATACGTGGGTAAAAGTCCGCGCGAGCGGCACCGACATCTGCGATTGCCGCCTGTAGTTGTGCGGCAGCTTGCTGAATATCCGGTCGCTGTTTAGCCACGGTGGAATCAAGACTGAGCGGAATCTGGTCAGGCAGTTGCGGGCTTTGTGACTCAGTATTCAGGAGCGAATCCAGGCTACCAGGCTTTTTACCCAATAGCAGCGCCAGGTTGCTGGCAAACTGATGTCGCTGATTGCGCAAGGGGGGCAAGGTGGCATTGGCGGCATCCAGCTTTGCGCGAACGGCTTCGGTCTGGAAGCGGGTGCCCATGCCGTTTCTCTCCCGGCTCACCTGCAGCGTGAGTAAATCCTGGTGAATTCGGACCTCTTCCTCGGCGAGAGCGAGTTGACGTTCTGCGCTGCGCAATAACCAATAATTGCTCGCTACATCGGCCAGCGTGGTAACGCGGATTCCGGCGGCGGTGTACTGGCTCGCGAGATAGCGAGCCCTGGCGGCATCGGTCAGTTGTTGTAAATGGCCCCAGAGGTCAGCCTCCCAGCTGGCAGCGGCGCCGAGCGTCCAATAATCCGTTGGTTGGGTCGGTGCGCCCAATAGCGCCATGCGCGAATGTTCGCTCAGTCGACTTCTTGAGTAATCCCCAGCGACCCCGACCTGTAGGCCTTGTGAAGATTTCTGTAGTCCGAGACTGGCTCTGCTTTGCTCCACCCGCGCTGCCGCATCGCGAATATCCAGGTTGGATGAGATCGCGATCTCCTGCAGAGCATTCAGGGTTGGATCCTGAAACACTTGCCACCATTTCTCAGGTGCTTCTTGCTCGGTAAGCAGATCGCGATTCAGGTTGATGGCGCGGAAGTTCGTTGGCGGCTCTGGGGTGTCCGATGGTGCTGGTGGCGTGGCGCACCCTACAAAACTGAGGCTGAGCAAGATGCACAGAGCGATGCGTTTATGGGGAGGCAAACCGTTAACTGTACCAAGTGTACTAAACCGTACGGTACAATTTCTTTTTGTCACTTTGGTGGTGGCCTTTATCACAGTAAAATATGGGTTTTCGTAGGAATTTTCGAATTAAACCGAACGGTACACTTTTTGTCAAGATCAAGATTCGGTATAGTTGTCGCCTCAGAGACGAGCAACGTTAAGAAGGTAGGGCGCCGGTGCAGAAAAATGCGCAAGATAAAAAAGCCATGTTGGTATTGGACGCAGCGTCCAGGGTCTTTTTCGAGCACGGCTTTAGCGCTGCCACAACGGATATGATCCAGAAAGAAGCCGGTGTCTCCAAGGCGACGGTTTACTCTCGGTATGCCAACAAAGAGGCTTTATTTTCCGCCGTGATCAAAGACGCTTGCGGTCGCTTTACGGGGTTGGTTCAGCAGATTCAGGTCACACCAGGGGACATCAACAAAGTTCTTACAGAGATCGGTCATACCTACTTGTCAATTTTATTGACTGCGGAGGCCCTTTCGTTACACCGAGTGGTGTTGGCCGAGGCCGTGAAATTTCCACAACTGGCGCGCTCTTTCTATTTGAGTGGGCCAGCGACAATGACCAAAATTGTTGCCGGTCATCTGCAGCAGGCTGCCGAAGCCGGAGAGATCGACATTCAGCTGCTGGGGCGAGATTCCGCCGCCGCAGTGTTTATGGGAATATTACGGGGTGAAGCGCATATGATGGCGCTAACCCATCCGGAAGCTCAGGCATCGGAAGCACAGATTGATCAGTGGGTAGAAAATGCCGTAACGACATTTCTGCGGGCATATGGGCGTCAGGAGAAATAGCGCGAATCGCCGTTCTTCGATGATCCGCGCTATGGATTGGTGGTTGAGAATCACGCCAGCGCTTGTAAGTTCTCATCGACCAGGTGATAGAACGCATCCACCATGGCATTGGCCACTTGGTGGGGGGCTGTTTCGAAAAAGAGGTCCCAAGTTTCCGATTTGTTGGTGGGTGCTGGTCCGCCGGACTCCCGCAGTTGTATGGCGTGAATGCGTACCGCGTGGCCGATCAAAACATCGAGCACGATAACGCTGTCAAGCTCTAATTGCGGGTTGGCATGGAAGACCGCGGCAAGCGCCTGTAAAGCTTCAACAACAAGCTGTCGATATTCGGGGGCTTGAATAAGATTGAGTTTATCTTCAATCAGCAGCGCGAAGTTTTTCTCCGCGGGGGTCATATCTGCCCGAACAATTTGGCTGTCGATACGGCTCTGGGAGTTGAGCCGGTCGCCGATGACCAAGCCTTCGCAATGCCCAAGACTATCCCAGATTTGTGCGCAAAAATCGTTGCTGAGGCGCACCACGCCGCCGCGAGCTTTACGCCAAGTTAGCCAGCTGTTGTCGGTGGTATCCAAGTCTGGATCATAGTCGCTTTTAAAGCCTACCCGAGTCACATCATCGCCCTGATTGAGAATGTGCAGGGACTCGACGCTACTGAGATGCGACAGGCTATCACCTGTATCGGTTAGCAGGTGATGCAAGCGGTTCATCATTTCCTGTGGGTTCAGTTCCAGCAGTGCATCGAAGGCTTCATCTTCCGTAATCTTTCGTTCCCAGGCGAGCTCACCATTCATTTGCAACAGCAGGTGCCAGCAGTGCAAGGTATAGGTGTTTTTGAATGCATCCGGGTCCGTTTTAATCAGTTTTCCAAGCAGTAAAATCATTTCCTGCAGAAGCACGTGCACGCGAGGATCATCGCCGCCGTAAGCGCGGATACGCTCTACGATTTCACGGTTGACCAGCGGCCTTTGGATCAGCATCTGTTCTGAGAAGGAGCGACCTGCGGCGACGCGCAAACCTCGGATGACGAGACGTTGAAGTTCATCCTGTAGGTGTTCGTCATACCAGCCGAGCAGGGCGACGGCGCGGCGCATAACACCCCAGATTCGCCAGTAGGCCGCACGATGATAAACCTCTTCAGCCAGCTGTCGCAGGCTGGCACCTTCATGTACCGTCTCATCGATATCCAGCCGTGTCCAGAGCACGCCTAGCAAGTCCGCTTGGGCGTAAATATTGGAATCACTGGTCAGTTTTGCTAGGAGTTCTTCGTTGTTCGGATTGTTGCGCCAATGGGTGAGTACACTTGGGTGCACTGTGGCATTGGCCTGATTGTCCTTCGGCAATACGCCATCGCGATCTTCCGGTTTGGCAATGTCATGACGACGCAGTTCAAAGCCATGAAGGTGGTCGATATTTTCTCGCGTGACGGTTGGGAGGTGTTCGGCAACACGGGCCGTGCGGGTTTCGACTTCTTCGCAGAGTCCACTCTGTAATTCTCTCAGCAGTTCCGTCAGCTGCTCATGGCCGGCGGTTGCCAGCATGGAGCGGGTGATCAACACGGTGAGTAGCGGTCTGCCAGGTCTCTGCCAATTGTGCTGAATATGTTTAAGTTCATTGCGAAGTTGCTGCACCAGAAAATGATTATCCAATTCCAGATAAGAGTATCTTGCCTGCAGAAATGGTGGTAAAAAAATCACTTGTTGTCCCCGCAAGATGAACAGCTGCGAGGTGGTTAGCGTGTCGACGGTACGTTCCGGTCGTCCTGTTAATGACAGCTTGCTGTTCGCACCTACCGTGCAGTAAGCTCGAGCAAGGGCTGCAGCAGTGGCGACTTGAATCGGGGCAATTTGCTCCGGTGTTTGGGTAGCGATTCCCTGTTCGTGCAGTTTACTTTGCACCTTCTGATTTTCTGACAGCAGGGTAACCAGAAGCTTACATTTGTGGTTTTCCCGCTGACGCCAACGACGATCCAGCGGGTCTATATCGCTGGGGAACAGGTATTTTTCCCGCAGCAGGTCACCGAGTAAGCTCAAACTTTGAGCCCAAACCAGGGGCAGGTTCTCGTTGGGTTCGCGATCCTGACTGTGGGGGTTTTCTTTTTCTGCGGCTATGGCATCGGCCGGCACCATATAGAGCTCTGGCAACAAGCGCTGACCATCTCGCTCTACAAATAAGGGCTGCAACGCTTTTTGGTAGCGTGCTGCCATTTCGGTGTCGTCGCGCAGAAGACCATCGAGCTGCAAATAGGTAAAAAACAGCGGCCATTCCGATTCAATATTCTCGAAGGCTTGTAATTCCCCGGTCTCGTAATGAAGACGATCGTGGGCTTCGGGAACCGTTTGGTGGCCGTCGCGCAAAAAGCGTTTGCAGCCGTAGCGCCCTTCAAGCTTTTCGACAATGTCACTACGGGTCAGCTCGACCAGTTCAGGATCTTCAATGGCGTAAGCCGGGTAACCGATTATGCTAAGCAGTGCCGCGTCGATCTCTTTAGAAGCGGATTCCCGCGGCAGTAACGCTTCGAGCGTATCCCGAGCATTGGCGATATCGTCCTCAACCACATGAATAACGGACATCTGCCCACCCTCACTGCCAAAGACATCGAAACCGCGCATGGCTTCCAGAGCAGCTTTTGCCATGCCCACAGAGCTGGCGTTAATCTCGGCGTTACCGACATTGGTTTTGGCGCCGCGTTCCCACAAACCAAAATCGGGTGTGAGGTAAGAGCGGCTGATGTAATGCACGAGGTTTTGAATAAAATTGACTTCGTCCAAGGTGTAGATGATGCGTAATCCCGACGCGGTCATCTGCGCGACCATCAGCAGAAACAGAGACGTCGCATCCAATTGCAGATGTCCCCAGGCGTCGTCAGCGACGACCGTATCACCGGTATGGGTATTGTATTTGGCGTGCAGGGCGTCCATAGGGTTGAGGGTATGCTTGAAGGCTTCTACCTTTGCGCTCTGTTTCATCATGCAGATGAGCAAGCCCCTCATGAGCTTGACTACGCTTTGTTCGAGCAGATAGGCGCGGCTGGAATCACAGTCCGCCCGACGGTAGGCCAGTGCTAGCCCCCAGGGTGCCAGAATGCTGTAGACGTTATCCCTCACCCAGGCATCGGTATAGTCGCCGTGGACGGTAACGGCGGTGCTGGCTGGCAATAGGCCGGTGACAGGACTCTGCCTTGAGAGGATAACATCTTGAATTTCTTGATAATACTTATCGAGGGCGATGCGTTTCTGCTCGCTAGAGCGATGGCCGGGCGTGGTAGAGGTATCCATTTGATCCTTTAACAACTGGTGGGCGTCAAGAGAGTGATGTTCTCCGGAAATGGTGGGTGGTGCAAGGGGGAGTACCCTTGGCTGTGATAATGCAATCCGGTGTGTAAATTCGGGCGTTCTAGCTTTTTGTTTAAAACGTGATCAGTCTGGCTTATAATTTTCAAAGAAACAAACCTACCTTATCTATGAGGCGTTGGACTTACGTTCTAATTGTGGAGCTATGTAGTTATTTCCTCCTTCTTGTACGGCACGACCAGTATTCGCTAAACCGTCAGTAGTCATTGCTGATTTATTGCGAAGGGTAAGTGCTGTCTTTCCACTGGTAATAATAAATATACCGCTAGGCTTTGAGTTAGGGGTATTGGGAAGTTAAGGAGATAGGGAATGAACAGTCAACGGTTCAAATACCCTCGTACACCTCACCTTCCGTGGTCTCCGGGATATACCGCCGACGATATTCGGCGCACGGAGTCTCATGGATTTGAGAATAAAGATATTGTCATCACTGAAAAGATGGACGGCGAATGTACGACCATCTATCGGGATTACATACATGCGCGCTCCATCGACAGTCGCCACCACCCATCCAGAACGTGGGTTAAAGGGTTGCAGGCCCGTCTAGCGGCAGACATTCCTGAAGGGTGGCGTATATGCGGAGAAAATCTGTACGCAAAACACTCGCTCTTTTATTCAGATTTAGAGAGTTATTTTTATGTGTTTGCCCTTTGGGATGACAATAATCGCTGCTTGAGTTGGCGTGAAACGCTTGAGTGGGCGGAGCTGTGGCAGCTTCATACCGTGCCTGTTATTTATAAAGGGCGCTGGGATGAACAGTTTGTGCGGAATATCCAAGTCGATACCGACAAGGTGGAAGGCTATGTTGTTCGAACCGCAGAGGGTTTCCATTATTCGGAATTTCAAAACCATTTCGCTAAATGGGTAAGAACAGACCACGTCCAAACCGACACTCATTGGATGGCGCAAGATGTCGTCCCCAATAGGTTGAAATCTATGGAGGGCGCTGACGATGAATAGGAAGGATTGGCTCCACTCCTTGGCGTTAAGCGGGACGCCATCAATGGATGAGTGCGTTGAAAAACTCGGTGATGACTTTCCGCTCTTGTATCAGTTCAAAACGACAGAACAGGACCCGCAGTGGCATGGGGAAGGTGACGTTTATATCCATACCGGTATGGTGTTGGATGAGTTGTACACATTGCTTGATTGCGAGGCTTGCCATATTCAAGGAGAGCGACGCCAGGCGCTCGTGCTCGGCGCTCTTTTGCATGATATTGCCAAGCCACTCACCACTCGAAGAAAACCAGTGCGCGGCGTTGAGCGAGTCGTAGCAACAAGGCATGAGGCGATGGGGCGATCCTACGTTGCCCATCGTCTGCTTGATCTGGAACTGTCGCGAAAGGTGGTTGAGTGGGTTATGGGGCTGATTGGTGAGCACCATATGCCCAAGCTACTGGTGATCAAACAGATGGATTCGGGAGAGTATTGGAAGCTCGCTCGAAAAGCGCCTGTGGATCTGCTCTATTGGCTTGAAGTGGCGGATATGAGGGGGCGCGTTTGTGACGATCTTAGGGAGCAGCTCGACTTGCTGGAGCAGTTTCGTTTGTTCAGTGAAGAGTACGACGTTTGGGAAGCGCATAAACCGCTGCAGCAACTTCGCCGAGACATGGCGCCAGTACTAAACGATGTGCCGCTAAGAACAAAAGAGATGATCTTTGCTCGAACAATGCGAGACTTCGAGGAGGGCGATATCGCAACCCCAGAAGAAGGCATTGCACGCACCTACGCACTTCGAGAGGGATTCAGCGAAGTGTATGTCTTGTATGGCCCAAGTGGATCGGGAAAGTCGACGTGGATTAAGCAATTCGATGTTGAGTGCGAGATCATCTCTCTTGATGAATTGCGACAAGAGATTAACGGTGACAGAGTTGATCAATCCAACATCGGGCAAATTCTCAATGTTGCTCGCGAAAGGCTTAAAGGTCATTTGCGAGCCAAGAAAAATGTTATTTGGGATGCCACAAACTTGCGAGAAGACTTCAGGCAGCGCATCTGTCGAATCGCGTTTGATTATCAGGCCCTGGTAACGATGGTTGTTTTTCACAAATCTGAGTCTCAGATTTTTAGGGACAACAAAAATCGACTTTATCCAGCGCCTGAAGACGTTCTTCGCAAGCAGCTAGACCAATTGGAGTGGCCTTTGCCAGAGGAGGCACACCGCTACTGGGTTATTGATGGAAGTGGCAAACTAATCCGGCAGTCGGGTAATTACCAGGATACTGGCAGTTATGACATTCATTAAATACCCAAAAACGCAACATATTGAAGGGTCCAAGTTTACTTGTGACCCTGTCAATTTGAAGAAAGTAAAACTTGCGTCTGTGCAGGGAAAGCATTTGGTTATTGAAGAGAAAATGGACGGCACTCAAGTCGGCATCTTCTTTGAAAGTGCCCACCGCCCACGAATCCAAAGCCGAGGCCATTTCGTCGATGAGCTGTACAACCCAGAATTTGATCTTCTGAAACGATGGGTTGCAACTTACCGTTTGCCACTGTGGGAGGTGTTGGGTGATCGGTATATTCTGTTCGGAGAATGGCTCTACGCCAAACACACCATTTTCTATGACGCATTGCCGGACTATCTCTTGGAATACGACATCTTTGACAGATTATCCGGCGTCTTTCTTAGCACTGACCGCAGAATAGAGCTGCTTAGCAGTTTGACGTTTCTGCATTCAGTGCATGTCGTTGGGCGGGGTGCCTATTCATACGCTGACGAACTTTATGAGCTGACCGGGCCGTCACACTTTATCTCGCCGGAACAAAAAGACATCTTTGTAGAATCTGTTATGCAGAAAAATCAGACCCTCGATAAGTCTCTGCAGCAAACGGACTTAACGGGAACGATGGAAGGCCTTTATATCAAAGTTGAGCAAGACGGGGTTGTTGAAGGGCGTTTTAAGTTTATATGCGCGGGGTTTCTTTCGACAATCAGTCGCCAGCAAGATCATTGGAAAGGACGACCGCTAATACAAAACCAGTTATCTTTGGGGAAGTTATCTGGATAGGCAACGTAGGGTTTTCAGAGTTCTTGAGCTGTGTCGTTGTTGGTTATGAGGTTCTTCTAGTCTTTATTTAATATGTCGATGTCGGCGCTGTAGGCAAATATGCGGTTGCGCTATCAGGGGGTTAATGTTGGCGATGCTGCCTACATTGAGACCGGTATTTTCCCTTCCATGATGCTCACAAAGTTAAAATAAGCGCGGTCGTTAATTTAGCTTTTACCTAAAAATAAAATAATGCCTATGCTTGATTTAGTTTGAACGTTGCTAGAATTCGCTGGATGCCATTCATTATAAAATCTAAGATAACGGCCGTTATATGAGCAAAGCCATTTGCACCCTTCTCAGTCTCAGCATCGACGGTAAGAAAGAGTTTTTGGGGATATAATTATCGGATCAGGAAGGTGCTCACCAATGGCTATCTGTTAACCGGTCTGAATAACCGGGGTGTAAAAGATATCCGGATCACCTGTGTCGATAGGTTGAAAGGGCTTCCGGAAGCCATCGACAGTATCTATCTGGATACCGAGATACAGCACTGTATCATTCACCAGATACGCAGCTCCATGAAGTACGTGGCCAACACTTTCAGCCTACTTTAAGTATCCGGATCTCGTGCAGAAGGCGATCTACACCACTAATGCCGTTGAAGCGGTTCACCGTCAATTTCGCAAGCTCACCAAAACCAAGAGTGGTTTCTCCAATGAAAACAGCTTACTGAAGTTACCCTACGCCGGTATACTCAAAGCCGCTGAGCGATGGACACATCCGATCCAGAATTGGAACCTGACACTGTCCCAACTCACAGATTCACTTCCTGGATCTGTTGGAGAAATCCATCAGCTTATGATGTTGCTGGCTGATACAGAGTTTTGAACACCCTTATCAAATTTGAATAATAGCGTTTGCTAATTCGTTTGGTGTGATTCTGGTGGATAGATAGCTATGGTAGGTAGTTTACATGGTATTTGAGGCTGCTTTTAGCACTGAAAGTTCATGATGGAAAATCCGCTTAATCCCCATTTGCTGGTTTTTTCGAACAACAAGCTCAAGCTGCGTATCGCAGTTTTATAAGATTTTGCATAAATTCGAGTGCATTTAATCTGGTGATCTTTAGGTGAATTTACGAGTTCATACGTCGGCAAATTTCGAAAAACCTGGGGAGCATGCTTGTCCCCATGATCTTAGACAACTGCAATGTACATTTTTGTAAGAGTAAAACTTGATTCTTGTGATGATATGGAGAGGCATACAACTGCAGTAGGCGGTTGTCTAAGATAGGTTAGGTGATAAAAAATGAGCCTTTTATTTATTCCCCATGATTAACATGAAAAGGCGGAATTCGCACAACGCAAAAACGAGTCAATATCCGCCCTTAGTTATTAATCGGCAAAGAACTCTATCCCATCAACGCAATGGCAGCAGGACTGCTCCGAGATCATTTTCCTCAGAAGCGTATTATTTTTCAGAAATAGGCTTCTTCCCCATACAAATAGCCTCTATAAAGTTGTATTTTGCTCTCCCATAGACCAAAATGAATCTTCATATCTCTGATCTAGTTCCAATAACAAAGCAAATAGGCTGAAAAATGGTCAAATGCCATCTATCAAGGATAATGGGTGAGAAGCGTTTAAAGGTTTCCGATGTGGCCAGGGAGACTGGTATCAATCGGGGTACCGTGACCCGGCTCTATAATGAAACAGCTACGCGTGTCGATTTCAGCGTCCTAGAAACCTTGTGCCGGTTCCTGAATTGCCAGGTCGGCGACTTGATCGAAATAATAGAATAAGGGCGGGGCTATCCATGGATGTGTTTTCCTACCGCGATGCTGTCATCGGTGATTACAAGCGATTTACCACCAGCTTCACCCAGATCAAAGCGCCAGACATTAAAGTCTTCATCGTATCCAAGTACGATGATGGCCATTACTGGCCAGCGCCCCTTATCCAACTCAATCCTTCCTTCGTGTCAGGCAAGACAGCCCAGGAATTAGTGGATGATGGTTCTTTGCATAAGGAATGCGAGCACATCTTTCGCTTTAGTCGAGACAAGGAGGGCTCCTTAGGCCACAGCATTCGTCTACACAAGCATCAAGAAGAAGCCGTTCATATTGCCCAGCGCCGAGAGAGTTATGTATTAACCACGGGTACCGGCTCTGGAAAGTCGCTCTCGTACATACTCCCAATAGTTGACGCAGTATTAAAAGCCAAAGCCAGTAACCCGAAACCCTCAATCAAGGCGATCATCATCTACCCAATGAATGCCTTGGTGAATTCGCAACTAGAAGAACTCGATAAATACCTCGAACACTACGGAGAGGGCAAACCCGTCACCTACGGTCGATATACCGGGCAGGAGTCACAGGAAGAACGCCATAGCATGTCTGCCTGTCCGCCAGACATCATTCTGACCAACTTTATGATGCTCGAATTGTTGATGACGCGTCAGGACGAACTCGATCGCACGGTCATACAAGCAGCGAAAAGTTTAGAGTTCCTCGTACTTGATGAGCTGCATACCTATCGGGGGCGACAAGGCGCTGATGTAGCCATGCTAGTCAGGCGTGTTAGGGAAGCCCTCAATCAAAACGTTCTATGCGTTGGAACGTCCGCAACAATGGCCAGTGAAGGCACTCTCGCTGCGCGAAATACTGTAGTCGCAAAGGTTGCTTCTACATTGTTTGGCGCAGAGGTTAAGGCCGAAAACATCATCACGGAAACGCTGCAACGCCAGACACCCAGCGAACAAAAGCCTGCAAAACCGTTGTTGGCAAAAGCCCTCACTCAGCCAGTACCTGCAAACCCGACCTTCAAAGAAATGCGCGAACATCCGCTTTCATCCTGGATTGAATTATCACTTGGCCTGGAAAAGGAAGAAGGACGTTGGGTTAGATCAAAACCACAGGACATCGATTGGGCGGCGGGAAAGCTCGCTCAGGATTCCGGTGTGGCAGAGGAAAAATGCAAAGATTATATTCAGCAGTTTTTGTTAACCGCTTACAACACCACCGATACATCAGGCAGACCCCTTTTCGCGTTCCGACTTCACCAATTTATTTCCGGCGCAAACAATCTCTTTTCCACGCTGGAGCCTGAAGCGAAGCGCCAGTTCGATCTTTCCGGTCAGCAGTTTTTACCAGGTGACCGTAATAAACGTTTCTACAGCCTTCATTTTTGTCGGCAGTGTGGCCAGGAATACCATCCCGTTTGGTACGAATTCGATAATGGCGAAATACTAAACCCCCGTGATATTACAGACCGAGACAACGACGAAGATGACAACCACTGGGGTTTCTACATGTTCGACCCCAAAACCAGCTTCGATGACACAGATATCCTTAAATACCCAGAACACTGGTTTGAAGAGAAAAAGGGTGAACTCAGGCTAAAAAGCAATTACAAAAAATTCAAACCGCAAGAAATGTATATTCTGCCGGATGGCAGAAAGTCACACGAAGGCACGAAAGGGTGGTTTATCCCAGGTGCGTTCCGATTCTGTTTAAGTTGCGGTGTTTCTCATTCAGCACGCGGGAAAGATTCAACCCGACTGACGTCGCTAAGCGGGGAAGGGCGCTCATCGGCGACCACGGTGCTATCCATTTCCGCATTGCGTTACATGTTAGAAAAAGATACCAGCCTAGAAGACGAGGCAAAGAAATTACTCGGTTTCACGGATAATCGTCAGGATGCCTCGCTCCAAGCAGGGCACTACAACGATTTTGTTCAAATCCTTCTACTTCGCTCCAGTTTATTGGCCGCTGTTAAAAGGTCACCCAACGGCTATCTCACCGACAGTAATCTGGCCCAAGAAGTATTTAAAACCCTCGGGTTTGATATTGACGGTTCTGATTACCTGACCGCTCCAGATGCAAAAGGCCCAGGGCGTCGTAAGGCTGAAGAGGCTGCTCGTAACCTGTTGGCTTATCGCTTGTACTATGACTTGCGTCGAGGTTGGCGTTTCAACAACCCAAACCTGGAACAGTTAGACCTCCTTGAAATTGATTATGAAGGGTTGGAAGACCTCTGTAGCGATCAAGCCCAGTGGTCAAATCTTCCTTTCCCTGAGTTGGCTCTCGTATCGGTGGAAGCCCGCTACCGTGTTTTAAAAGCGCTTCTCGATACCATGCGCCGTGGGCTTTGTATTAAAAGTCGTTTCTTGGATACCTATCAACAAGAGCAATTCAAATCACAAAGTTTTCAATACTTGAAAGAACCCTGGGCTTTCAGTGAGGAAGAGAATCTTCAGCCCGGATGCCTTTTATTACTGACAAGTAAACCCAAAAACAATAAAGACAACTTCAACTTTGTCACAGCGTCGAGTAGATCCATCATTGGGCAGCAGTTAAAGCGTTCCAAATATTGGCAGGAAGATTTCGAGTTACTACCACAAATCAAAGACGCGAATTACCCAGATCTAATCCAAAGCTTAATGACCGTGCTCCAGTCTTATGGATTGGTAGAGAAAGTTGAATACGATAAAAACATCGAAGGTTATCAGTTGCTGGGGGAATTCCTGCAATGGAAACCGGCGGACATTCAAAACGAACCTGATCCCAACGATCAATACCGATCCGAGAACAAATACTTCCAAACCCTCTATCAGACCATTGCCGAGTTGCTCAATACAGGCAATCGAACCCTGTTCGACTTGGAAGCCCGAGAACACACGGCGCAGGTAGACATCGAAAAGCGTGAGGAGCGTGAGAAACTGTTTCGCAAAGCAGAGCTAAAAACCTTGTTCTGTTCCCCAACAATGGAATTGGGTGTCGATATTGCGTCGCTAAACACCGTTTATATGCGCAACGTCCCGCCAACGCCTGCGAACTATGCTCAGCGATCCGGGCGAGCAGGGCGTTCGGGTCAGCCTGCATTGGTACTAACCTATTGTGCTGCACTAAGCCCTCATGATCAGTATTTCTTCGCTGATCCAGTGCGAATGGTGCATGGCCATGTGAGCCCGCCTACCCTGGATCTTGCCAATGAAGATCTCGTCACCAGTCATTTGCATGCACTCTGGTTAACCGAAACGCGCAAAGCGTTGCCCAAAGCCATCAATGGTATGTTGGACATGAACTCACCAGAAAAAATGCCGCTTCTGGATGAGTTTCGGACACAAATGGACGATGCGAAAGTTTTAGAACGAACAGCTGCACGCGGCATCAATCTATTGAATATGCTGGTGACGGATCTTCCTGTTGCTCAGGGTATATGGTTAAGCTCAGAACTTCCGCTCGATGAAGCGGTTAGAAAATGGTTAGAGGAGCGGGTAAAGCAATCCTATACCAGTTTTCATAAAGCCTTTGATCGTTGGCGTGATCTGTATTCATCAACCAATGAACAACTGCAAAAGGCCCATGCTGTTATTTCCAACCCGGCAGCAGCCGAACGCGATAGAAAGGCAGCGGACAAACGCTATAGCGAAGCCAAGACCCAACTGGCACTGCTGCTAGATGCACACAGTGAAGTCAGTTCCGATTTTTCCACCTATCGATATCTAGCCAGCCAGGGATTCTTACCAGGGTATAACTTCCCCAGGTTGCCATTGTTGGCGTTTATTCAGGGGCGCAGAGGCAATATTGGCAGAGACAGCTTCTTGGCCCGCCCACGTTTTCTTGCCATATCCGAATTCGGCCCGCTGAGTCTTATTTATCACGAAGGCTCACAGTACCGCGTAAAGAAAATCATGCTGGGGGTGCGAGGTGATCAGGAAGTTGGAGAGCTGGGATTAGCCAAGCAGGAGGCTATATTATGCCCCGGTTGCGGTTATGGCCATTTTCGCGAGCAACTCGATAACGAATTATGTGTCGCTTGCGATACACCGCTGGAAGGGGGCAAGCGAATTGCCAATCTCTATCGCATCGAAAACGTCAGCACCCAGCGCGTGCTCCGAATCACCTGCGATGAAGAAGAACGTCAACGCCAGGGTTACGACATGCAAACCACCATTCAGTTTGCATCCATGGATAATCGGCTGCGCGTGGTCAACACCGAAGTAAAAGATGCCAGCGGTGAAAAAATTCTTCACCTTCAATACGCACCCGCATCCACCGTGTGGCGTATCAATCTCGGTTGGAAACGACGCAAAGAAGAATCCATCTACGGCTTCAATATCGATACCGTCACCGGCTTTTGGAGTAAAGACGATCAAGCCCCACCGGATGAAAACGACGAAGCATCCAAAGACGAAAAGCACATAGAACGCATAACGCCTTTTGTTGAAGACAGGCGCAACGTTCTCATTATCCGCCCAGAAGAAGAGTTAGACGAACAACTCCTCACCAGCCTTCAATACGCACTGAAGCGGGGAATCGAAGCCGAATTCCAAATCGAAGAATCGGAGTTGATGGCGGAGCCCCTGCCTAACCGAAACGAACGCAAAGCCATTCTGTTCTACGAATCTGCAGAAGGAGGCGCGGGCGTGCTAACGCGATTGGTAACCGACAGCGACGCGCTATCCCGAGTAGCAAAACGCGCATTATCCATCTGCCATTTCGAACCCGACGAAAAGGGTGAATATGTCGATGTGGAACCCAACTGTGAAGCCGGATGCTATCGCTGCTTATTAAGTTATTACAATCAACCCGAACACGAGCTGATCGATAGAAAGGATGCCAAAGGCGAACTTAAATCGACGCTAATAAAATTAATCGACGCCACCATTAGCTCTGGCAGTGAAGGCAAATCGCCCGAAGAACAGCTCACGCACCTTGAGCAATTATCTAACTCCAGTCTTGAAAAAGCCTTTCTCGATTACCTTAAACAACAAGGGCACCATTTACCTGACGATGCCCAGGTAGTGATCGAACAATTCAATACTCGGCCGGATTATGTCTATCGCAGCCATCAAGCGGTGATCTACATCGATGGCCCACATCACGAAAACCCAAACCAACAAAAAATCGATGCGGATACATCAAGGCGATTACAAAGCGCAGGGCTAACCGTTATTCGATTTTCAAAACAACAAAATAGCTGGGCAGCCATTATTGCCCAATACCCCGATATTTTTGGAGCAGGCAACGAATGAGTTCAGCAGCTGCGACCTTTAACCCCGGATCAATCGTGCGTGCGCGTGGCCGGGAATGGGTAGTGTTACCCCAAAGCGAAACCCATGTTTTGTACTTACGCCCTTTAGGGGGCGGTGAAGAATTGCCCACAGTATTAGCGCCAGCCCTGGAAAGAGAGCCAGTTGAACCAGCTAGCTTTCCACCACCAAAGCCAGAACATTCCGGCACCCAAATGGCAGGGTTGTTATTGCGCGATGCCTTAATGCTAAAACTAAGAGCCGGAGCTGGCCCTTTCCGTAGCTTTGGCAATATCGCTATTGAGCCAAGAGCCTATCAGCTAGTGCCCTTGATGATGGCGTTAAAACAGCAAACCATCCGCTTGCTGATAGCCGACGACGTAGGTATCGGCAAAACCATCGAAGCAGGCCTAATTGCCCGTGAAATGCTAGACCGAGGTGAAATCCAGCGCCTCACCGTGTTATGCCCACCACACCTCTGCGAGCAGTGGCAACAGGAACTCAGTAATCGTTTTCATATCCATCCAGAAATAGTGCGCTCCAGCACAGCAGCAAAACTGGAAAGGGGATTACCGGCCGGAACCTCTATATTTACCGAATACCCCTTCACCGTTGTTTCCCTCGACTACATCAAAAGCAAAAACCGCCGCGATGCGTTTGCAGAACAATGCCCGGATTTTGTTATCGTTGATGAAGCGCATACCTGTTCACGTACTGGCCAGGGTCGCCAACAGCGTTACGAACTACTACGGGATTTATCGAACGATGAAAACCGCCATATAGTCTTGCTCACCGCAACCCCTCACAGTGGTGACGAAGAAGCGTTCTACAACCTGTTAGCACTGCTGGATAAAGCCTTTGCCGATTTAAAAGCCGATACCCGCGCCGATCACCCATTGCGAATCAAACTGGCCGATCATTTTGTGCAGCGTCGCAGGCAAGACATTAAAGAGTGGCAAGAAGGTAATCTATTCCCCGATCGGTTCTCCGCCGAAGCCACCTACCGTTTAACGGGAGATTGGAACGCCATCTTTCAGGACGTTATGGAATACGCCCGCGAGCTGGTGGAACGAGAAGCTGAGGGCACCTTCAAAGCCCGAATGAACTGGTGGGCAGCATTAGCACTATTAAGATGTATCTCCTCTTCACCACAAGCCGCTATTCGAGCGCTGAACACCCGCTTGGATAATGTGCTGGGAGTCGATGCAGATAACGAGTTGAGCGAAGAAGAAAAGTTGAAGACCATGGAGGCCCAAGGTTTCAGCAGCGTGCTCGACGGTGCAGACGATGATTTGAGCCTTGACGATATTGAGCCCGGTGCTGCCCAACAGGAAGACGTTAATCGTCTGCAAGGTTTGATCGAACGCACCCGCAGCTTAAAGTCCAGTGGCGACCCCAAACTAAAAACGCTGGTTAATAACCTCAAGCCCATTGTCGAAGAGGGCTATCATCCAGTCATTTTTTGCCGCTACATCGCCACAGCAGAATACCTGGCCGAAGAGCTGGCAAAAAAGTTTAAAGACCATCACGTTATTTATGTAACGGGTAACTTTAATCCCACCGAACGCCAAGAACGAATCGCAGAACTCAAAGAATCCGATAAACCATCCATCTTGGTTGCCACCGATTGCCTTTCCGAAGGTATCAACCTTCAAGATCAATTTACCGCCGTGATCCACTACGACCTAAGTTGGAACCCGACCCGACATGAGCAGCGAGAAGGCCGTGTGGATCGCTTTGGTCAAGAGGCAGCAACCGTAAAAACCCTAATGCTGTATGGTGATGACAACCCCATCGACGGTGCAGTACTACAAGTCATCATTCGCAAAGCAGAAAGCATTCGTAAAGCACTGGGTGTCGCCGTTCCAGCACCCGAAAACGAAGCCCGCTATATGCAAGCCATTCTCAATACCGTGTTACTGCGCAAAGACGGGCAACTAGGAAGCAAAGGCACTCTAGATCTTTTTGCAGAAGACGATGATCTCAAGAGCCTCGATGCTGAGTGGGAATCAGCCCGCGAAAAAGCCAAACAAAGCCGAACCATCTTCGCTCAAAACCGACTCAAGCCCGAAGCCATAATGCCAGAGTGGGAAAAGGCATTTGCCGTGCTGGGAGACAAACAAGATGTAGAGCGATTCGTAAAAACCGCCTGCGAGCGACTCGGTGCCCCGCTCAACCAACAAAAAAGTGGCGTCTATCGGATACCGCTACAACACCTGCCATTGCAGCTTAAAGAGCGTTTGGAAGTCTCGGGGCTGATGAAAATTCAGCATATCGATTTCAAATACCCCACCAGTGCCCCCGCAGAATTCATCAACCGAACCCATCCCTTGGTGAGTCACATTGCAGACTACCTATCTGAACTTGCAATGGAAGGCCAGGAAACCAGTAAAGTCGCACGAGCAGGAGCGATTTTCACCAAAGCCATTCAAACCAAAACCACCATTTATCTATTACGGCTACGCTCACGACTCACCATTAAACGTACCCAAGCCAAGCAACAATTCAGCTCCGAACTGTTGGCCGAGGAGGCCTTAGCTATGGCGGTTGATGCCAACGGCGAACAACAGCTCCTCACCAAGGCAGACGTAGTGCAACTGATGCAGGCTCCGCCCAGTAAAAACATGGCGCCAGAAGCCCGTACCCGTGAGCTAAACCAAGCCATCCAATACATCGATAAGTTGCAAACTGATTTTAGTCAATTGGCTGAAGAGCGAGCAAACGAAGTGCTCCGGGACCATCGCCGCACCCGTGAAGCTGCCGATGCCCGTGGTAGTTACAGTGTGCAACCGCAGTTACCGGTGGATGTGATGGGTGTGTATGTCTTAGTGCCAGATGCTGGCCTGTTGTAAAAGAAGGAAATAATCCAGCTATGGCTAAGAATACCGATCAAGCCTTTGAATCCATCCGCATAGTAGGTGGTTTTTTAGGAAGCAAAGTGCTGCAAGATGCCCGTGCCTACAAGCTACCGGGCCAAAGCAAAGCCGATTACGCTATTGAGCCAGGTTTAAGCTTTAACGAAGAAATGGGCCGCTACTGGCGTATTGCACAAGGGCGTTGGAAGGAATATCAGCAACATATCGAGCGGCAGGATATCAGCAGCCACACGTTGGCGCAGCAGGAATGGCTGCTCCCGCTTTTAACGAGAGTGTTTGGCTATGATGTCGAGCCCAGCCAGAACAAAGTCATCGGTGAACGGGAATTTCCCATCACGCATTTTGCGCACAACGGCGAGGTGCCACTGGTGCTCTGTGGCGCAGATTTTGATTTAGATAAAGGCGATGTCCTATTCGGACAAGAAGGCAGAAAGCGTTCCCCAATGGGGTTGGCGCAAGAATACCTTAACGCTGAAAACAATTGCCTTTGGGCGATTATCAGTAATGGACGCTACCTGCGTTTGTTACGTGATAACCCTGCGATGACTCGCCCGGCATATTTGGAAGTAGACTTCAGCCTATTGTTTGAGGAAGACAACTACGCTGACTTCGCAATGCTTTGGTTGTTACTACAGGCTTCACGTCTAGAACCAATAAACCAGCAAATTGAACAGTGTTGGTTAGAACAATGGCGAAATGTAGGGCTGGAGGAAGGCGAAAGAATTCTCAAGGATCTTTGGAAGCCTGTAAAAGAGTCGTTACGCCAATTAGGAACTGGGTTTGTTGCACACGCAAATAATCAGTCGTTGCGTGACAAGCTCAGCAAGGAAGAACTCACCACAGAAGATTACTTTCAACAAGTGCTACGGTTGGTGTACCGCTTTTTGTTTCTGCTCACTGCAGAAGATCGTAACGTGGCATTGTTTCCTAAAGATCACCAAGGCAATGATTACGCCGCTGCTAGAAAACTCTACGAACAAGGTTATTCGGTTTCACTACTTCGAGAAAGGTCGCGATTTAACCGTCATCGTGATAGCCATAGCGACGCTTGGCAGCAACTACAAATTACCTTTAACGGTTTTGCAAAAGGGCAACCACTGCTGGCTCAACCCGCGTTAGGTGGCTTGTTTGCTAAAGATCAGTGCACTGATCTTGACTGTGCTGAGATTGAGAACAGATTTATTTACAGCGCGTTATTTAATCTTAGTTATTTTCAACAGGGGCATTCGCTATCACGTATCAATTACCGTGATATGGATACAGAAGAGTTTGGCTCTGTTTATGAATCCCTACTTGAATTGACTCCTCAACTGAGCACCGAAGATAAATGGCAATTCAGTTTTATGGGGGATGCTGATGACGAAGAATCAGCAGCCGGCCACAGTCGCAAACTTACTGGTTCCTATTACACGCCCGATTCTCTGGTACAGGAGTTGATTAAATCAGCACTTGATCCAGTAATTGCTGATCGTTTGCAAGCCAATCCACAACAACCTCGTGAGGCGATTCTCTCGGTTACTGTTTGCGATCCGGCTTGTGGTTCAGGGCATTTTTTGTTGGCAGCGGCACGGCGACTAGCTTCGAGGTTGGCTGCAATTGACGCTGGCACCGATCAACCCACTGAAGATCACTATCGGCATGCCATGCATGATGTGGTACGTCACTGTATTTACGGCGTCGACCTTAACCCACTAGCGGTTGAACTCTGTAAAACTGGCTTGTGGTTGGAATCTGTTGAACCAGGCAAGCCTTTAAGCTTTTTGGATTCTCATATCCAAAATGGTAACTCGCTGCTAGGAATTACCAAACTGGATCAGATAACAATGGGTATCCCGAAAGATGCATTCAAGGCATTATCGGGTGACGACAAACAGCTGTGTAAAAAATTATCCAAAGCCAATTCGGATTATTTGAAAGCGATAAAGAAAGAACTAGAGAGCCCAGAAATGTCGTTGTCTTTTGAATCAAGTTCTACGCTCGACGAGCTGAAGCTACTGGAAAACTTACCTGAAGAAACAGTAGAACAAATTCAAGCCAAGGAGCAAGCATTTCAAGAATATTTGGAGCACCGTCACAGTAGCCGTTTGCAACAAGCGATGGATTTATATCTGGGTGCATTTCTGATTCCAAAAGACAACACCATTCCAGAGTCAGAAATCCCCGACAGCCAGAATCTGTATCTGGCTTTATATACATATCAAACGCCTGAGCAACTTAGCAGTGCTTCCCAGCAAGTCAAAATTCAGCGGGCTTATGACCTTTGTAATGAATTTAAAGTATTTAACTGGCCACTTGCCTTCGCGCAGATATTGAGTGGCCCCTCCAAGGGATTCGATTGTATTTTGGGTAATCCGCCTTGGGAGCGAATCAAACTACAGGAGGAGGAGTTTTTCTCTTCTCGTTCGACGGATATTACTGATGCAAAAAACAAGGCGGAGCGTACACAGAGAATTGACTGGTTGTCGCAAGGCCTACTTACCAAACACCTATATCCAGATATTGTTACTAGCGGTAAGCCCAGCAGTTCGGAAAAGCGGCTTTATCGAGAGTTTATTACCAACAAACGCGTAGCTGAAGCGCTCAGTGTGTTTGCGCATGTAAAAGGAAATGATGGCGGACGATACCCGCTGACCGGCGTAGGTGACGTTAACACCTATGCCTTGTTTTCTGAAACCATTCGCCAAGTCTTGTCGCCAAACGGGCGAGCGGGTTTTATTGTTCCTTCGGGATTGGCAACCGACAACTCAACCAAAGACTTTTTTGGTGAGCTGATTTCTCATCAATCGCTACACAGTTTTTTTGAGTTTGAGAATGAGGGGTTCTTTAAAGGGGCGGGTAAAGGACACATGCTCCGCTTTGCGCTGACTACGATTGTTGGTTCAGGGTTGTCGGCACCTGAAGCTGACTTTATGTTCCAAGGCAAGAATATCAGCGATCTTCAAGATCCTGAGCGGGTCTTCTCTCTCAGTGCAGAGGATATCGAACGGGTAAATCCCAATACCTTGACGTGCCCTATTTTTCAGTCTCGTTATGATGCAGAGTTAACCAAAAAGATTTATCAGCGTGTACCTGTGTTGATTCGAGAAGCCAGGGGTAAGCAGGCGGAGCAGAATTCTTGGGGTATTTCATTTATGCGTATGTTTGATATGGCGAATGATAGTCACTTATTTAAGACCTATCAGGATTTGGTAGATGAAGGGTTTCAGTTAGATGGGAATGTTTTCAAGCGGGATAGTGAAGAGTATGTACCTCTGTATGAGGCAAAGATGGTCTATATCTACAATCACCGACATGGGGACTTCTCGAATACAAATGGACAACGTGCGCACATCTTACCCAAGATTGATTCTGATAAATTATCAAATCCAAAATATAAGGCGATTCCATATTATTGGGTTGATCAGAAAAATGTGTCTCTAGTTTTGCAGGGGAAATCTTGGCGTTACAACTGGCTCATTGGTTGGCGCGATGTCACTGATGCTCGAGCTAGTGCACGTTCTTTAATCGCATCAATTATTCCAAAGTCTGCAGTTAACGATAAATTTTTGTTAATGCTGCCAGATTCCGAACCAAGGCACTCAATTGTTTTATTTGCCAGTTTATGCTCTCTTGTGTGTGACTATGTGGCAAGGCAAAAAATTGGGGGTTTGGCGTTAAAATACTTCACTATGAAGCAGTTACCTGTATTACCAGAAAGTTATTATTCAGAAGATGATGTCGACTTCATTTGCTCGAGAGCAATAAAGCTGATTTATACATCTGAGGACCTAGCTGATCTGGCTAGAGACGTCGGTGTTGATCATGCTCCTTTTGGATTTGAGTTAAATTCACGTGCGGTAATTCAGGCTGAACTAGATGCTTACTTTGCTATGTTATACGGTCTCAATCGTGAAGAGCTTCAATTTATATTGAACCCCGAGAACGTGAAACAGGGCTACCCATCAGAAACTTTTGCCGTTTTAAAAAGAAATGAAGAAAAGGAATTCGGTGAATACCGTACACAACGTTTAGTACTACAAGCTTGGGATAAATTAGAAAGAGGGGAGCTTAAATAATGCTAACCCACTTAAAACTGGATAACTTTAAAATCTGGCGTAGTACCGGTGCTATGAGGGTAGCGCCACTAACGCTTTTGTTGGGTACCAATTCATCGGGTAAGTCGAGTCTGATCCAAAGCCTATTGTTAATCCGGCAGACGGTGAAAGCCACAGATCCAAATATAGATCTAAATTTAGGAAATCCCGATGAAGGCGACTCAGTAACTTTAGGTCAATTTAAAGATGTTTTATGTCGGCACGGTATGGGAAGTCCTAGTAACCCAGCCAATCAGATCGGCATTGAATTTCATTGGCATGATCCAGACCCAGACATAGGTGCCGCCTTGTTTTCTGCGCGATATCGCAAAGGCAATGCGGGTAGCGCGGAGTTGGATTATCTCCGTATGGGCATAGGAAAACTAGGATATCTGGTTCAGCGAAGAAAACCCGGTATTTATCGTTTACAACTGTTAGAACAAAGTAAGCCAATTGGTCAAAGCGAAGAATATCGACCACAGCGTTCTTTTGTATTTTCATCGGCCACCTTGAATAAATTAGGAGCGGTAGCAGAGCAAATTGCGCCAATTGGCCCTGCGTTATTGGATGAGTTGAGCAAAATTATTTATCTAGGCCCGGTACGAAAGTTGGCGCAACGCGATTACATCTGGGCAGGTCGAATGCCGTCACATATTGGTGACGATGGTTCAAAAGCGATTGATGCTTTAATTGGCAGCGGCGTTGCCTTTCAGAAGGCTCGCAAAAAAAATCAACCAGCCCCCCCTGAAAGCGAGCTTTTTGAACAGGCTATTGTCTGGCTTAAAGCAATGGATCTCGCCGATGGCCTTGCAGTCAAATCCCTGGGTAATTCGGCGCGCTACGAGTTATTGATCGAAAATCACGGTGAACAATCCAATATCAAGGATGTCGGGGTAGGTGTTTCTCAAGTGCTACCAGTGATCGTCGCGGCTCTGTATGCAGAACCTGGTCATATCGTGATTATCGAAGAACCTGAAAGCCACCTTCACCCACTCGCCCAATCAGTTCTGGCCAACCTCTTGGCCCAAGTGAGCAAAGACAGGAAAGTACAATTTATTGTTGAAACGCATTCTGAGCACCTGTTTCGCCGAATGCAAACTTTAATCGCGGGTAAAAAGTTAGAACAAAATCATGTAGCAATGTACTTTGTTGAAGCACAGGCTGGTAAAGCCAATCTTAGAACTCTTGAGGTCGATAATTTTGGCAGAGTACTTAATTGGCCTGAAGGCTTCTTCGGTGATGCACTCGGCGAGACTCGGGACCAAGCTAGGATGATGTTGGAGCGAATGAAGGAAATAAAAGGACAATGAAGGACCGCTATGTAGTTGATACCAATGTGCTAATAGCGGCTAGTGCTGCGGATCCGGTTAATCCATCAGATATAGACGCTACACCGGATGATCCAGATATTAGGCGTCAAGTTTACAACTGGCTGACTGAGTTTTCTTCGAGCCAATCAAGATTGGTATTGGATTATGAAGGAAAAATCCAAGAAGAGTACAACAATAAGCTGAGATATCAGGATTATGGTATTCAGGTTCTGATAGATAAATGGAGTACTGTGGCTGTAGATTTAGTCTCTGTCTCTTATGATGGTGACGGGCACGGTGTTCTTGAGGAACCATTGAATACAGTAATTCATGACAATGCGGACAAAAAGATGGTTGCTGCCTCTATTCAAGCGCAATCTGATTATGGTTCCAGCTGCATCGCGTTCGCAGGGGATACCGATTGGCATGAATGGGAAATGTCATTAGCTGAAGCTAGCTTGGAGATTGAACCGATTATTGAGGCATGGTCACGAGCTAAATTTGAGGAAAAGTCCAGATGAGATCATCTGACAAAAATGATTTTTTCCGTTTTCCTCACACGCCACACATTACCTGGCTAGGTGAGGGTAGTCCTCGGGATGACAAGGTGCTTTCTCGACAGGAGGTAGATGATTTTTTGATTGGTGAAGTGCTGGTAGAAGAAAAACTCGATGGTGCCAATTTAGGGATTTCTCTCAATGCAGAAGGTGAGCTTCAGGCACAAAACCGGGGGCAATATTTAATCGAACCCTACACTGGGCAGTTCTCACGATTAATGAGTTGGCTGGGCCAACATCGATACCAACTGCTCGATCACTTGCAACCTGACTGGATTCTTTTCGGTGAATGGTGCGCGGCAAAGCATTCTTTAGATTATCAGTCACTCCCTGATTGGTTTGTGTTGTTTGACGTATATGACCGCCAGCAGCAAAAGTTCTGGAGTAATACACGCAGGGATGATCTTGCCAGGAAGCTAGGATTACAGGTAGTACCCGATCTTTATCAAGGAAAGATAACGCTAAAACAATTAATCGAACTTTTAAATAGTAGCAAAAGTCGCTATCGCAAAGGTGCCCCTGAAGGAGTCGTTATTAGAAAACATAGCCAAGATTGGTGTGAAGCTCGAGCAAAACTGGTTCGGGCGGAATTCACCCAAGCAATTGACGATCACTGGCGTAGCCGTTCCATTGAGTGGAACAGAGTGAGTTCAAGCTAATGGCTAATCAATCAGCTTACTTGATCACTTTCAAAATGACATTGCGAGTCGCGAGAATTGGTGAAAATCCAATCCGAGAGACACTGTCTCCCGAATTGATCGTACGCAGCGAACGAGTATTTTTATTGAGAGAGGGAGGGCGCGAGTAAACCCCATGGCCTATCAACCACCCTACACAATTACTTCAAGAATATTGTCATTAGTAGCCAGCATCAGTGAGCACGTAGGCCGTTTGTCGGCTATCCAGCAGGCGTCCGAACTCAAACTGCGCCGAGCCAATCGCATCCGTACTATTCAAGGATCACTCGCCATTGAAGGCAATACCCTAAGTGAAGAACAGATAACGGCGATTCTGGAAGGTAAGCGGGTTATCGCTCCACCCAAAGAAGTCCTGGAAGTACGCAACGCCATTAAGGCCTATGAAAAGTTTGAGCAATGGCATCCCACCAATGAAAATGATTTATTGGAAGCTCACCTTACCTTAATGCAGGGCTTGATCGATGAAGTGGGTCGCTATCGCACTGGTGGTGTGGGTGTGATGTCTGGCGGGACGGTGATTCATATGGCTCCAGGCGCTGATCGAGTATCAGGGTTGATGGCAGATTTGTTTGCATGGTTGGCGAAATCCGACGCACCGGCTTTAGTCAGTAGCTGCGTGTTTCACTATGAGTTCGAGTTTATTCACCCCTTCGCTGATGGTAATGGCCGTATGGGGCGCCTTTGGCAAACCCTCATACTTAGCCGCTGGAATCCGGTATTTGCCAATATTCCGGTGGAAAGCCTCGTTTACCAACATCAGCAGCGTTATTACCAGGCATTGCAGGCAAGTACCGATCAAACCGACAGCGCCGTTTTTATTGAGTTTATGCTGGAAATGATTTTGGAAGCGATTGAATCGGCTTTGAATATTTCTGGTAGTGAAAGCGACCAAGTAACCGACCAAGTAACCGACCAAGTAGCTCGCCTGATCGTGGCTATCGGCAGCAAGACCTTGGGGGCAGGGGACATTATGGCTGCTTTGGATTTGTCCCATAAGCCGAGCTTTCGTGAGCACTATTTGAATCCGGCACTGGATCAAGGTTGGATTGAGCGTACTCAGCCAGAATCGCCCCGAAGTCCAACGCAAAAATATCGGTTAACTGCTGAGGGTAAAGCCTTACTGGGTGAGCTGAAATAGGGAAAACCATAGATGGCAAAACTGATTCCCCCAATTCAAGTCGAGGACATTCCAGTTAAGTCCGAACGAGACGTTGCACGCTCGTTGGTGGATCGGTTGCCAAATGATTGCACCGTATATCATAGCTATCCCTGGCTTCGGCTGGAGCGCCATGAATTCAATCCAAACAATCAGATTTTGCAGGAAGGGGAAGCTGACTTCTTGATCATCTGGCCAGATCGGGGGGTGCTGGTATTGGAAGTGAAGGGTGGCACCATTCAATTCGATGATCACGAGATGCAGTGGTATTCGAAGGACTACTACGGGCGTACTCACAAAATTAAAGATCCGTTCAAGCAGGCTTCCAAAAACTTACATGCCATCGAAGGCATAATTAAGAAGAAGGCTTTTTCCAACCAACCGCTGCCGTTTGCCTATGGTTATGCAGTGTGCTTTCCGGATTTGGTTTACAAAGGTGGTATGGCACCGGGTAGTGATCCGAATATTGTGATCGACCTTTCTGATTTTCTCACCTCTACCAGTTTTTCCGATGCGGTAGCCAATGCCCTGAATAAATGGAATCGCTTGGGCAAAGCCAATCCCATTAGTAAAGACATCAAGCAACTGATCGAGCGAGCCATTTCGCCAGAATTTAAGTTGGTGGCTTTAATGAGCCGACAGATCGCTAATCAGGAGGAGCAACTGGTTAGGCTGACGGATGAGCAATACCGGGTGCTGGATTTTTGTCGTCACAACAAGCGGGTTGCCATCGAAGGTGTTGCGGGTTCTGGTAAAACGCTGTTGGCGCTTTCCCAGGCTCGGTATTATGCAGAGCAAGGCCGATCAACTCTGTTGTTATGTTTCAATAAGCACTTGGCGCGTTGGATGCGCGAATCGATCCCTGAACAATACGGTGAACTGATTAAGGTTTACCATTTTCATGGCCTGGTTGCGGAATTGTGTTCCCGCAGTGGTCAGCCTTTTAATCCCTCCAGTAATAAGAATTTTTGGTCGGCTGAAGCGGCAGAGTTGCTTTCCAATGCGTTGGCGGTGTTGCCCGATTTTCGCTTTGATGCGGTCGTGGTGGATGAGGCACAGGATTTTGTTGAAGACTGGTGGCTGGTGCTGGATGAGCTAAATAGTGAGGGAGAGAAAGGCGATCTGTTCGTTTTCTACGATCCGCGCCAGGTTCTGTTTCAGCCTCGAGAATGTATTCCCGAGATGAGCTTTGGCGGTCACTTACCAACGAATTGCCGCAATACGTGCGAGATCTCCTCCACCTGCGCCGGGATTATTGATGAAGAGATTAAAACTCACCCGATGGCTCCGCAGGGTGAAAAAGTAGAAACCATCACTAACCCTAGTGCGTTAATGTTGGGGCAAAGTGTTGAAGCTCGCTTAAAAGATCTTTTGCTTAATCAAGGGCTGGAGCCAAATCAAATTGCTGTGCTTTCGCCTTACAGGCAACCAGAGCCCCTCAAGAAACTCTCCAGAATTAATAAATTACCGCTTGCGGATGATTTGGATGCTTGGAGAGCAGGGCAGTGTATTTTATCGACCACTATTCGAAGCTTTAAGGGTTTAGAAGCTGACGTGGTCTTTTTATTGTTAAAGGAAAGCCCGATGTCAGGCTCTGTTTTTACAACAGCTGACTATTATGTGGCTTGTTCGCGAGCTAAGCATCTTTTGCTCGTCTATTCGCAACAGGATATTTAGATCCAACAGGATGCTGAGAGCACAACATGGCAAGATTCTGCGGGGAAAAAGAAACTGCATCCAAGTTTAATGCAGCTGAGAATTGGAAGGACAAGTGTCTGCTGGCCAATGGATCGATATTTTCTGAAGACGCCGTTTGGAGTGTTGAGAATATCAGTGCACTCAACCAATATTTTGTGAATAACTTGGACTTTGGTCAAGGTGACTTTTTTACTAAGTTAGAGTCACAGATCGCACCTACAGCACCGGAGGTAAAGCAGCTTACGGCTGAGATGATGTGGGTGATGATGCTTTGCCCGAGCAATATCGGTCTAGATAAAAAGCAAGAATTAGTAACTCGGATCTGGGGGTGGTCAGGAAAACCATTTCAACCCAGTGATGATTTATTCGATGATGAGGTGTTATCGGGTATTGGAAGCGCCGGTACCAGTTACAACACCAATCGTTGGCGGGAGTTGGTTTATTTTGTCAATTTCGCTCAACAATTTTGTGCATTGCCTCTGGCTGAGCGTGAAAAGCTACTGGGCGATGGTTGGGTATTTGCTGAATGGTTGCAGAGCATTCCTGAGAATGAGTCCCGCCAGCTTCGACATATGCTGTTGTTTTTGCTGTTTCCCGATAGCTTCGAACGCATATTTGGTGGCACTGATCGACGCGAGATTGTGGCTACCTTCTTAGGAAAACAAAAGGCAGCAGTCCGCAAGCTGTTAGCTTTGGAGATTGACAGGGAGCTAGCTGCTATTCGTCAAAAACAGGAAGCGGATTACGGTACCGATCAAATTGATTTTTATGTGCCCCCTGTGAGAGAGCAGTGGCGAGATACGCAAAGCAAACAGTGGTTATTTACATGGAATCCTGATCAGTGGGAATGGTCAGATTTCGGGGGCGCAATCCATCAAGTATTAAAGGGAAACACTTTTCGAACCCGCTGGAGTTGCAGTAACAGCCACGTACAACCCGGTGACAGAGCATGGCTGATACGTTTGGGGGTTCCACCTAAAGGGATTATTGCTACGGGCAATATTGTTACCGAACCCTATGAAGAAAAGCACTGGAATGCTGGAAAGGCTGCTGCTGGAGAAACCAGTCTCTATGTGGATATGGAACTTAGCCAAATTGTTGATCCGTTTAAGGATCAGTTTGTCACATTGGACGACCTTAATGCTATCAGGATCGACAATCAAAATTGGGCGCCGCAGCAGTCTGGAATTGAAATCAAGAAGCGTAGCGCGGGATTGCTAGAAAAATTTTGGGCGCAAGTTACTAAGAAAACCGATAACGTTGCGAATATTGCTAAGGCATTGTCTGTTTCTGAGCCCCTTAACGTAATCCTTTACGGCCCGCCTGGCACAGGAAAAACCTACGAGCTTAATAGTCTTTTAGAAAAATACACCACACCTTCAAATGTTGTATCTAGAGAGCAGTGGTTAGCGCAGGCACTGCAAAGTGTTCGTTGGTTCGATGTTGTGGTGATGACGTTGTATGCGTTAGGTGGTAAAGCAAAAACGGGTGAGATTGAACGGCACGAATTCATTCAACAAAAAGCCAAAGCCATCGGGCGAACCAAGCATGTTCGAGCGCAGATTTGGGCTACTCTACAAACTCACACCATAGCGACTTCTGAAACCGTTAATTATTCAAAGCGTCAGTCTCCTTATGTTTTTGATAAATCCACTGACAGTACCTGGTCCTTTGTTGGTGATTGGAAGGATGCTTGTGAAGAGCAGATTAGCCAAGCCGATGCCCTAAAAGCTGGTCCGCCGGATTATCATGGCCAGGCTCGTTATGAATTCGTTACCTTTCATCAAGCTTACAGTTATGAAGACTTTGTGGAGGGCATGCGACCAATCGAAGATGAAGATTCCGGTGAAGTGGTTTATCGGGTTATACCAGGTGTATTTCGACGCTTATGCCAATTGGCGAAAAATGATCCATCCCATCGTTATGCTTTATTCATTGATGAAATTAATCGAGGCAATATTTCAAAGATATTTGGCGAGCTGATCACGCTAGTGGAAAAAGACAAGCGCACAGAATTCGATAAGGATGGCAAAATTGTTAATGGGAAAGACGGTATTTTTCTTACTCTGCCATATTCCGGAGATCGCTTTACCGTGCCAAAAAATTTAGATATTTACGGCACCATGAATACGGCGGATCGCTCCATTGCATTGCTGGATACTGCATTAAGGCGCCGATTTACCTTCAAAGAGTTAATGCCAAATTCCAGCATCATTTCTGGTTCCCGTGGCGATGGCTATATCGAAGATGGCCAGGGTGGAGTTATAAATCTTCGTGCCATGCTTGATGCAATGAACCTGCGTATTCGTTTTCTGCTTAACCGGGATATGATGTTGGGGCATGCTTATCTCTACAAGGTAAAGGATTTCAGCGGGCTCAAGGAAGTATTGCTCAATCAGCTAGTGCCCTTACTACAAGAGTATTTCTACGATGACTGGCACAGGATTCAATTAGTGGTCAGAGATGTAGGATCCGGAGGTAAAAAGCTGGAGCCGCAAATTATTGAGCATTCAACCATGAGTGACGTCGAAGTGCTCGGTTTTGATCACGATGACTTTGAAGATTTTGTTGAGTACCGTGTTGCAAAGACTGCGGATATCACACCAGAAAGCATTCGCAAGATTTACGAAGATCCCAACATCGAAGGTTAGGTTGGGATTTTTATGGCTGAAGTCCTATGCATCATTGAGCATGAATCATTACTCATCGTTGATGAGCGTAAGACTGGAGATCGGTCTATTGAAGCGAAACATGCTCAGGCGCTTTCAAATCTAAATACTATTCCTGGTAACGCCTACAGTTGGGGGCACCGTTGCGTAAAGTGGTCGCAATATTGCGGGCTGGTGAATCTGGGGGATTTGACATTAGAGATACTGCCCAAGATCCATGGTAAGGAATCAAACCCTGGTGCCTGTAGAGAAGCATTGGTTCGTATGCTCAGAAAGGCCGGACTGTTCAAAATACACAAGCCTGGTAGTGCTAGTATTAACTTTCAGAAACATACATTGCTGGATATTTTTATTCACGATTTCTGCCAGCAACTCAATAGGCAATTAGTACAAGGCGCTTTGCGGCAATATGTTTCTCGTGATGAAAATTTAGCTGTGTTGAAAGGGAAATTACTCAGCCATATGCAGTTTCGGCACAACCTGGCACATAAAGAGCGTCTTTTTTGTCAATATGATGAGTTAAGTGAAGATATTCTCATCAACCAAATTATCAAATATACCTTGAGGCTACTGCTACCAAAAACACGGTCAACCCGCATCAAGAACGATATTATTCAGTTGTTGTATGCTTTTGATGAAGTTGCTGATCGGCAAGTTAGTTCAAAAGAGGTGGATCAGCTTTATCTAAATCGCAGTGAAAATCGGTTTGAAGAAATTATTCGCCTGTGCTCAATATTTATTCAAGCTCTTAATCCAGGTGCCGGTGCTGGAGGTCTAAAATCATTTTCTTTGATGTTTGATATGAACCAGTTGTTTGAATCCTGGGTGGCTGCCACGTTGAAACCACTAGGGTTTAAATATGGTTGGAGATTGAAAGAGCAGGGGCCGAAACGATTTATGGCGTATAGACACGATATCGATCGGCCTGTATTCCAAATGCGACCTGATATCAGTTTTATCGATCAGTCTGGCAAAACCATGCTAATTGTTGATACAAAATGGAAGTTATTAGCGCCAGAAGAAGCAAAATTAGGAATCTCTCAAGCTGATATGTATCAGATGCAGGCTTATGGAAATCGATACGGTGTACGTTTGCTGTGCTTGGTATATCCAAAACAATCTGGGTGCGAGGGTAAATATATTCTGTCTATAAACGGCGATACGCCCAGCAGTATATCCGTTAATAGTATTCTAATTGAGTCCAATCAAGACAAAAGCTTTATTAGTGGATTAGAAAGTTTTATTCGTGGCGTTTAAGGACGCATCTCTTGCAGACATTTAAACTTTCTGCGAATCTCCATCTTGTTGCTATGGTTCACGATATTGTTGGGTTAAACGTGGACCCTTCAGCCCGTGCGTTCGTGTTTTGTGTCGATAAAAAGAGTCATATTCAAGCCTTAACTCGAGCCCAGCTGGCATTGCCATCATTGTTTAGGCGTGTAGAGACACAGATACGTGTCTTTATTCGTCAGTGGCAACGAGACTTTTTGCTGCGCTGGATGTTGCAGCCGTAGAGGTTATCGGCGGCCACATTAACGTCATAGGGCCAAAGAATTTTTGAGCTTCCTGCGAGAGATGGATCTAGAAGTACTAAAAGTGCTGGATACTCACTTGAATATAGATATCTAGGTAAGCATAAGACTGAAAAACTAAGAGCCTGGCTTGCTGCTCGTCCGCGTTACCATGCTCACTATACTCTTACATTGGCGACTTAGATGAATCCAGTGGAGAGGTTCTTTGTATTGATTTCTCA
>NZ_JBSWVF010000011.1:0-172701 GCF_056159445.1 Pseudomaricurvus sp. ABR4_320
TTCTTCCCGTTGATTGAACTCGTAATAGGTGAATACTTCCGTCAGCACATCTAACGCCATGGGAGGAGCTATATTGAGCCTCTATCGTGGCGTAAGTTGGGCGACGCTATCGTCTCAAAGATTGAGAGTTTGGTAAGCCGTATTTTTTAATAGTAAGCCGGAGTTTTGGGGGCTTTCGCCAGCCCTTTTACTCCCCTCACACATCTATCTTGAGCCTAAGGCTTACCATACGTTGGAAGACTGCCGATTTGCCATGGCTAAAAGTGGCATTTTATTTGACATTTCGTAACAGGGTTGGATCGGTGGTTTTGAAGAAATTGTCTACAAACGAATGAGCATTGCCCCTGATTTACTGGGTAGGGCTCTTGTATTGTGGCAGCTTGGGATTAGGTATTCGTCATCAAATTTAACATAACGTGACAGGCCTAGATCAGTTCCCGATGCTGGCGAATTTGCAGGGCTTCTATAAAGGCTAGTGCATCGGCGCGGTCAAAAAGATCGGCATTGGGAAAAAGCCGTGTACTGGCGTTGTCAACGAGTTCAGTATCCTGGCCGTGAGGGGCATTCCGCAATGCTTCACTGAGATATCCGAGTGCATCGGTAATAGTCGTTTGCCAGGTGGAGCCATGCAGTAGTGACAGAGGGCAGGCTTCAACCAGTCTGGCGAGCAGCTGCGAGGTCGGTTTGGGAAGTTGGGGGCTTTCGGCGTGGAGGTCGTCACGTAAAAAGACCAGAATACGAGTCAATTGACGCTGCTTAAAATTGCTACCAATGGCGCTATATTCTACGTCATTGAGATGGTGCAATGGCATTTCCTGCCGGCTGGCCAAAGCCATGGTGAACTTACCCTCATAAAACAGCGGAATTATCGACTCACGCGGTTATCTGCGTTTACATGAGGTTAGATCAAGCATTCTGAATAGCAAATGACATTTGTCATTCTTTCGGCGGAGGCTAAACGACATGTCGTATTCGGACAGTTCGGGTCAATTTATCGGCTGGTTTTGTTTAGGTATTTGAAATGAGGGCGAGATCAATGACTCAGAATTCCACATTGTAGAGTAGGATTAAAGTTCCACCACTAAGATCACTGCCGTAATTAATATCCACACCAATTCCAACGTTGTCTAAATATTGGACTTTATTTTGGGTGTTGAAGAGCCAGCCCAGACCAAATTCATAGTAGTGGGAAGTGCCAACGGCACCGCGCAGGTCGCCTCCTAAATCTACTCGGGCCGCCCTCCACCAGATATTTTGCGATTGTCCCAAGAGTGAAAATGGCTTTAAGAGTCGGACACCGGTCGTGGTGTACCAGGCGTCGGGTTTGACGTCGTGAATCAAGTTGCTCTCACCAATGGCCGTTCCGATTAGGTAGTGGTATTGAGTAAAAACCTGCCACTGATAACGTTCCGTGTCGACAGCATATTGTAGCCTTAGAGTTGGCTCGATCATGAGTACATCAATATCTAGGTTGGTGATGAGCTCATCTAAATAGGGTTGTACGACTTGGGACAGCACGGAATTAAAATCCATGCTGTTTTGATAATGCATCCAACTCATGTGCCCGCCAACGCCCATCTGCCAGCGTTCATTGAGATTTAGCGAATAATTTAAGCCCAATCCCGCGGTGTAAAATTCCTCCTGCAAGTCGTCTTTCGGCTGACCTTCGGCGGGAAATAAGTCAACTTCTTGTTGAGATTTTAAATAGGAAAGGCGGGTAACAAGATTTAGTGTGGAATTCCGTTTCCCATCGAAATTGGAGAGCTGTTTATGCCAGGGCAAACTGAATTGAGTTAGGGAATCTCGATAGGTCTTGGATGTTTCGGAGCCTAGCTCCTCAAATTCCGTGTCCAAGTAGGTATTTGGATCAAAGTTCCAAATTCCCAGTTTTATTACTTGATCATCACTCAGTAAGGCTGCTGTTGAGAAGCCTTGGGAAAGAGCATCCCTAACAGTCGTCTCCACTGGTGAGGCGGCATTTGACTCATAAGCAGCAAAAAGCAATGTGACATGAAGAATTCTCTTTGTGGCGAGCTCCATGGCATTTTCCTTCCTTGTTAGTGCCAATATCCTTATTTACTCGTTCTTTTTTTTTCGAAGTCTAATCCATTTCTGCCTAATCCACGAAATCAGATACTGGCTAGCGACCTTTTGTACTGTGTCGGCTACGCAGGTGCTGGATAACGCGGAGTTGCGCTACGGCTTTCATAATTTGATGATGGCTCTCTTCGCGAATGGCAGGAAGTGGCGAGGATTCAAGCAGCGCCTCAGCGTGTTGCTTGGCTTTTAAGGCAGCATCCTGGTCAAGCTCCGAAGAGCGTAGTATCTGATCTGCCAGAACAAAGGCTTTGTGAGGTTGAACTTCCATATATCCTCCAGATACATAGAAGATCTGCTCTACGCCAGTATCGGGCTGAAGTCGAATTTCGCCCGGAGTGAGCTCCGTGAGCAGTGGGGTATGTCCGTTTAAAATACAGACTTCGCCGTAAGATGCTGGCGCGACCAGCTTGGTTCCTTTACCCGAAAAAATCAGGCGCGAAATATCGGCGATTTCGATAGTAAAAGCTTTTGTTCTAGACATTTCCGAACTCGATACAGCGAAACAACATCGGTGAGCTCTGAGAGAGACCAGAAACGGCCGGTCGTAATTTTCGCAGAGCGTGCACTAATGTATGTGATTCTGTTCGGTGGTGCAAAGTTCTCTGTACGTATTATCGAATTCTGCGAGAGAGCAGTCGATTGTAAAGTGCCTTGGGGAGCAGGCGGTGAATCCACAAACGCCGCTTGGCGTCCTGGCCGATGACGTAGTTGGATTTGGGAGAGGGATTGTTAACGATAGCAAGCAATTCTGAGGCGACCTTTTCTGCCGGCAGGCCATCTTGGGCGAATGAAGAAAACTGCTGATGCCTGTGTGTGAACTCAGCGTCTTCCATGTTTACAAAGCGATTGCGGTGCTGAGCCTCTGAGACCGTCAACTTGCTCCAAAACGGTGTGGCAACAACGCCGGGTTGTACGGTGACTAGACGAATGCCTGTTGACTGCCACTCTATCTGAATGGCTCTAGAAAGGCTGTCTAGAGCCGCTTTTGAGGCGCAGTAAGCTGCGGCGTAAACGTCAGGGACCTGGCTGCTAGTGGAGCTGATGTTGATCACTTTACCTTGAGTCCGCGCCAGCAGTGGCATGGCGATACTGGCAATACGCAGTGGGCTAATGGCGTTTAGATTCATCAACTGAAGAGCTTCTTCGCGGGAGATCTCCTCGACAGGAGATGTCAAACTGGTGCCGGCACAATTGATGATGGCGATTAAATCTGCCTCGTCGCTATCAATTCGAGCGACAGCTTCCGCTATAGAATCATCCTGTGTGACGTCAAGAATAAGATCAATACTGTCGTGGCGGACATTATTCTGGCTTGGACGTGCCTGATGGAGACCCGCGTAGACCGTGAATCCGTTTTGGGAAAGCAGTTCGCAAGTGGCTGCACCGATACCCGAGCCTGCACCGGTCACTAGAATTGCCTGGGTCTTCCCTCTCGTATCGGTCGATATTTCAGACATGATCAAAGCTGGCAGTGTTGTATTAATTTAATATCGGCCGGCTGCTCAGGCGTTATTGAGTTCAAGCGGATACTGGGCAAAGGCTCTCCTGGATTGCGGTAGTGAGACATGACGTAAGTTGCCGCGGGATGGGTGACTGCCGGACCAGGGATTGGATGCAGTTGCTCGTCCGGGTTGACTTGCTGATAGCCCCGCCAGACGCCATCACAGACAGTGTAATACGCACAGTCGCGACACGCTTTGGGGTGTTTTTTGCGGGCGAGCTCTACCAGTCGGGTAAACCCGGCAACTTTGGCGCCGAGCAAACCGTTTTTCAGCGCTGTAAGCTTATGTCGGACCAGAGACATTCCCAGAAGGGATACGCTATCGAAAAGCCACGTTAGTGGAGACTTGACCGCACGCCGAATACGGTTGCTGTAATAGTAATTCCAATCATCGGGATCGAAACTCTGTTGATAGAGATTCATCACATGATGTTCGAGTCCAGGTAAAAAGCAGAACGGAATGTACTTAATGCTGAGCGGTGGGAGAGGCGTCGCCACTGACGTAATTGCCTGTGTCAGAGCGTCTCCGGCTTCTCGGTAGGTGACATAGAGTTTAGATTGAGATTGATCAGCTTGGGCAACCGGACTGAACACCGCAAAATGAATACAGCTGAAATGCCGTTCCAGAAACAGTGAGAGTATGGCCTTTACAGAGGATACATTTTCCCCGGTTATAGTGGCGGTGGCGCGACGTCGAACACCGAGAGATTGCAAATTGTCAGCGGCCTGGAGGGCTTTATCGAAACTGCCTTTTATTCCGGTATGGCGGTCATGAGTTGCTGCATCAGGACCGTGAATGGACAGCAGAACGTCGTTAAGGCCGAGTTCTACCAGCGTCCGAGCGTAATTGGGATTCGCTAGTCGCAAGCCGTTGGTAATCAGCGAAATATTGATAAAGCCAATTCTCTTCGCTTCGGCGATTATTTCCTTTAAGTGCAAGCTAACGGTGGGTTCGCCGCCGGTAAATTCCACTTCCGTTGCGCCGAGTGAGCGTAAGTGGTGTAACGTCTGCAGCAGCTCTTCCCGAGAGGGCTCTTTTTCGACGGGTTGGTCGAGTAGCTCTTGATAGTAGCAGAATCCGCAGCGGGCGTTGCAGCGGAACCCCAAGCGAATTTCTCCTCTCTGGGAAAGAGGGGGATTAGGCGTTGTAGGGGATCGCATGGCGTTGTGTTCCCAGAACTTTTGCATAAAGTTCCTGAATGCGTTGACTGTATAAATCCAGGGAGAAGTGTGATTGCAAATGCTGATGAGCGGCTCGGCCCTGACGACTGATGTCCTCGGCGCTCATATTGGCATATTCAGAAAGGCAACTTGCCAGTTCATCGATAGAGCCGGAGGTAAAGAGCCGCCCCGTTTCCCCGTCGATCACTTGTTCCGGAATGCCGCCAATTCTGGCTCCAATGACGGGTTTTCCCATGGCATAGGATTCAAGCACACTCATCGGAGCGTTTTCATACCATTCCGCAGGCAAAACGGTGGCCTTGGCATTTTGCACGGCTTTTTCCAGTTGTTCACCAGATAGGTGCCCAAAAAAGCGAGACTTACATTTGAGTTCCCGTGCGAGGATTTGCAGTTCGTCCCGCTGGGGCCCGTCTCCGGCAAATGCGATGGCAACGCCGGATTTGGCTGCCGCTTTAATAAACGTCGGCAGTCCTTTTTCAGGCGAGAGGCGACCAAAATACAAAAGGTAGTCGTCGTGTTTATCAAACTGTGGCGCGTAGTCGCTGGGCGCAACCCCGTTTGGTATGTGTATAAATTGCTGTCGATCCCATCCCCATTCCACAAGCTTGTCGATGTAAAACTGACAGGGAGAGACGAAGATATCGACACAATTCTTGTAGGATTTCAGCCAGCGATGCACGACGGCTTCCGTTAACGATACCAGGCTGAGTGCCGACGAATTTTTAACACACTTGTTTTTAACGACGCTTTGCAGTCCTCCGTGACGACAATCTTCACACACACCATTCTTGTTGTGCATGTGGTAAGCCGGGCAGGCGAGCTTGAGGTCGTGCAGTGTCATTATGACGGGCAACCCAGCTTGCTTTAGTCGGCTTAAAATCGACGGAGAGATGTGGTGGTAAATGGTGTGGCAGTGACAGATATCCGGCTTTGTGTTTTCAATCAGTTCGCCGATTTTACGTTGAGCTTCGAAAGAATAGATGATCTTCGGCAGCCGCTGCAGTTTTTCAAACAGAGAGTAGTCCTGGCCAAATTCGATTTCGTCGACGAAATACTTGGACCATTCGCTGGGTTTGTTGGCTGGATGATGCATGGCAAAGGGAACTATGTCCCAGCCGGCAGCTTCCAGCATTCGATTGTGGTCAAAATAAACCACTTCCGAGCCGTCACGTCGATAGTAATAGTTGTTGACGCTTAGCAGGCGCGGCATATCAGCGGCTTCCTTCCAGCGACTGGCTGCTTTCCTGTTCCGTCATGAAATCCAGAATGCGTCCGATGATTCGATCGCCGGCTCCGTAGCTGCCATAGATTGGGGGCCACAGGCGATGGTTTTCATTTAAGGCCTGCCGTGTCATGGATACGATCTGATCGGGGTTGAAGCCTGTAATTCGATTAGCGCCGTTTTCCAGCGTGAGGTGACGCTCGGTGTTTTCCCTCAATGTGATACAGGGGACGCCAAGCAGATAGGCTTCTTCTTGTACGCAGCCGCTGTCAGTGACGATAGCGGCGGCATGTTTCTGATAGCCGAGTGCTTCAAGGATCGGCATGGGTAATAGCTGATGGATGCCTGGGTGTAGTTTTTCGAGAAGGTTGTAATCTTTCAGGGCTTGCCGGGTTCTTGGGTGAATCGGAAAGACCAAGCTGCCTACGTCTTCTGCCAACTGATTTAACGCGGTGACGACCTGGGTCATGCGCAGTTTGGATGTCGTGAGTTCGCGACGGTGCAATGTCACAAACAGATAAGGCTTGGCGACCCGTGGACGCGGCAGGCGCGAAGAAAAATCCTGTAGCAGATCGACAGTGGTATTCCCTTCCACAAAAACCCGGCCGCGAATGTCGGGAGATTGCTTGAGCACGTCGTATTCATACTGTGTGTAAGCAAACAACAATTCGGCAACGGCATCGACCATAATCCGATTACGCTCTTCGAGCATGTCGGTGTCTCTGGATCGCAATCCGGCTTCGATATGTGAAAGGGGAATGTCAGCGTACATGGCCGCGAGAGCACCCGCTAGCGACGCTGCAGTGTCACCGTTGACGATGACGTGGGAAATACGGTGTTTCTGGAATCCTTCTTCGAGCCATTTAATCGCAGTACCAATAGAGTAGTTGTCATCAAGTTGTACGCAGGGTTTATATCCCATTTCGCGATAAATCGCATCGCGCATATTGTCTTGAACATGCTGGTTGGTGTGGAAGACTCGAAAGGGGAGCCCGCGCTTTTTCAGCGCTTTTATAATCGAATAGTTCTTAATAATTTCGGGGCGAGTTCCCTGTACAACGGCAATCGTCATTTCAATACTCCCTAATGGCTGCAGAGAATGCTGCAGCTACTGCCCGGTTGCCCGATTCACTGAAATGAACCGGGTCAACATAATGGTCGCGCGTGAGATGTGACAGGTTGACCAGACCTGCCCGCGGACAAGCGGCCACGGCGGTTTTAACAATGTCGTTGTATGTCGATAGCGACGCTGCTGCCTCACGAGAGAAAAAAGCATGCCCATCAGCCCAAATAGGAGGAATCTCTCCGCATAAGATGGTTTTAATTCCGCTGATTGCTAATGTGTCGAGAATTTGTCGGTAGTATTCACCAAAGCTTTCCACGGGCGTTTGATTGCCGACGTCGTTTGTGCCAATCAGTAAGCAGGCGGTGTAGGTATCTTTTATCGCGGGTAAATCGCAGGCGAGCGCAAACCAGAGATCCCGAGCAGTGCGGCCGTTGGCGCTGTGATTGGCAACGGTCCAGACATAGTCAGTGTTTAAATTTAGCTCTCGGACCAGATGCATTGGGTAGCAACAGTAAGTTCTGGCTCCAAATGTCTGGCTGTCACCTAAGCAGACAATCCTTTGGTAATTCATGATGACTGTAACTTCCTGATGTCAGTGTTCGACAGTAAATTTCAATCCAATGTTTGTTTTATCAGCCTGTATGAACGTGTTCGCTGAAAACACTTTCTGTTTTCTCAAAGGCTTAATCGCGTCTGCTGTCGTAGTAAAACTACGATGGCAGTTGCGTTGCAGTCGTCTGCGAAAGACGGGGGGGACGCCGATGCAAGTACTGCGAGACGTTCTCTCCTACAGCGTGGTAAAAAATACGTGGAGATGTTGTCTGAGATGCAAGTCGGCACGCATTCTAACGGAAGATGTTTGAGCCGACTAGCGTTCAGGTCACAATCCATGAAACAGTTTGAAAATTTAACAGTCATATGTGACTTTATCTTCAGTGCAAGTCAAGCCACGTTGTTGAATTGGCCGGAAGCGCCCGGTAGATGACCATTCAGACACCTGTTGTTTCAAGGTTTTTTTGTTTGTGTAAACAAAACTTACATCTATTTTTTATAAGTAATGTCTGGAACTTTTTCTGTTTTTTCTAAGTGAAAACGTCGCCGTATTTGCTGACGTTAAAAGGTTGAGATACTGGTGGGATAAAAGGCCCGATTGCGCCACTGGGCCATGTTTGGGCTGGACAATCTGAGCTATATCGTCTTTTCGCGGCAAGGGGATTTGAGGGATCGATGTGTTACGGTATTTGAAGATATTCAGCTGGTTTTTGCTGACGTTTGGATTGGCAGGTTTTGCTGTCACCGCTTTAGGGTATGCGCAGAACATCGGCAACCAGAACGCGGCGATGCTGTTAATGTTGATACAAGTGTTATGTTCTGGGTTAATTCTTTACGGCTTTAAGTTCAACAGAGAGAAGCGCCTCAGTGATAAGTTATTGATGCACGTCGGTTGGACAATAATCGTAGCGTTATTGATCTTTGGGCAATTTTGGGTAAACGTACACGACATTTCTCTGTAGTCAAAGCCACGCTTCCGCTATCTTTCAGCGCTACCAAACATCTATCTCGGCAGAAACTTGGACGCGTTGTTGAAGACTGTTATCGAGAATGCGCAATAGCGGCATTTCGTCAATGATTAAACCGGATTTGTCGAGGCGCTTGCGATAAAGTACGGCGCCATCCATACCAGAGCGACAGTGGTAGTCTCGAAACAAACCATTGTCATCTTGGCTATAGACAACGAACTTGTCGTCAAGCTCTGCAGACTGGTGCAGAAAGTCAGTGACCTGACGATTGGTCATAGCGTTAAGACGCTGAATATTTGCATCGAGGTCTTCTTGGGTCAGCCCTTCGTTCAGTAACTCATAGGCTGATTGACGAGAGATGGTTCTGATCATCTACGATCTCCACTTGTAAGATACATCGCCCGGGATCGTGGCTATCTCCACTCACCTTACCAAATTTCCTTCCTTAGAACAGTGCCGGCCGACAGAATGTCTGTTGGATTTGAGTAAAGAACTATCAGGGCGGCGAGCCCTGTAGCTCCTGTGTTTGTTCTAATGCCAACTGAGTGTTATCCCTGCTCAGTCTGTTTAATGCCAGAGACCTTGCTCGTTTCTGGCAACATGTGTTTGAGGTTCTGCTACCGCTAAAGCCGCGTTGTGATAAGTAATCACATCATCGAGCTTGGATTGAAAATAGGTCAACGCGATGGACGCCATTTCCAGTCGTTGATGACGCCCCAGATTGATTGGCTCGATGAGGTCTCGGGTAAGCTGATGAATGTGCAGCTCAATGGTCAGTTCTATCGGCTCAAATGACACGTTCAGGGAGTTGGCCAATTGCTCTTTGGTAGAGCGGGAAAGCTCCACGGATACCAAGCCTAAGGAGGCTGAGTCATTGGCTTTTCGAGCGGGTCCGATCACGACGTCTGAAGGGTTCAGAGGGCGTAGTGGGATAATATAGGAACTGGTGAAATCAGGAGCGACACTGAATAGTCGAATCATAGCTTTCTTCCCCGGAGTTACTATAAAAATTGTGCATAGCGGTGAAGCTGTCAAGGAGGAAATCTTCGATATTTTTTGATTGGCGCAAAAAGTTTCTATTGGCGCCGCGGTTAACCTGCCTTCCAAGCCTTCCTATCTCTAGTGTCGTTTTGCCAGTGAATGACACTTTGATACAAAGTGATTCATGTTGATAGATTCTCAGGAAACCTCTGTGACACCTTTTTCGTTAAATGGTTACAGCTGCGAAAGGCAGTTTAAAAAAGTAAGGCCATTAAAAAGCCGACATCACGAAAGTAAGAGGTGAACTATGAAACTCAAGACTTCGATATTAGTTACTGCATTGGTTATGGCTGCCGCCAGTCAGTCTGTGCTGGCCAGCCCTAAGTCTTTCGAAAGCCACGACGAGCATCACCGCGAGCAGGTAGAAGCAAAGCAACACTCCCAGAGAGGGGAGACGCATGAGAAGGAGCGCTCAAGAGATCAGAGAGCGCATTCGAAGGAGGCACATCTTGAAAAGAAGTATCAGCACGAGAGGCATGAACCTGTGAAAAAAGCCTCCCATAACGAAAAGAAGTCCCTCGAAAAGAAACAGTTGTCGCTCTACCTATCCGATGATCGTGTTGGCATCTCGATCAGTCTTGATGAGGAGCAGCGGGAGGTGCCTCGTCACCCGAGAGGTTAGTCCGTCGCAAATTGGCCAAGGGGAGCTCTTCCCTTGGCCATTGGTATCCAATTTAAATGGTGTTATCTGTTTCGCCATAGGGGTAGGTCTTATGGCCGAAGCGGATGACCAAAATCGCGATTGAGACGACGAAAATAGCTGCTGCTAGTCCAACCATACGCCAGGTATCCATGTTTTTCATATCCAATGCCATATAGCGAGCGATGGCGACAATGACGATGTACAGTGGCATCCTGACCGGTAGGCGTCCAGATCGCAGGTAAGAACCGACCATGGCGAGCACTTCCAGGTAGATAAAAAGTAAAAGCAGGTCTGCCAGGTCAACGTGAAGTTTCTCGACGACAACCCAAATTTCCTGTCCCATGGCAATGACGGTCAGAAAGGCAATCAGCATCAGCCCAAAGTTTTCGATGAGGCTTATGATATTGTCGCCTTTGTGCTTTATTCTGTTCATCGCTTCTCCCAACGACAGATAGGCGGATTCTCACGCTCCCAGTTATTGAATGCGGGGGCGTAGGCGCCGAAGATAGATGATTGTTATTGTCAGGGAAGAGTGTAACCGATTGGCCGCGTTGGTGTTCTCTAACTTTGGGGGGATATGCGCTTACTTCGGTGGTTGGGGGTAGAGTCTGAAAGACAGGATATTGCCTGGGCTGGCCGATCGGATAAAATGGGATTTTCTGCGCCATAAATGATGTTGGCAAATTCTCTCGGTGGCTACAAGCTAGGATAATGATGACTGACCCGTTGGATTACCCCCTGCTGTCGAACGAAGAGGCACGCTTAGAGGCGTTGTACCGGCAGGATATCTTGGATTCTGATGCTGAGGTTGCTTTCGATCGTCTTACGGAACTGGCAAAAGTACTTTTTAATGTTCCTATTGCGCTGATCTCCTTTGTGGACCGAAATCGCCAGTGGTTTAAGTCCTGCATTGGTCTTGATGTAAAGGAAACGCCCAGAGAGGTTTCTTTCTGCACTCACGCGATCATCAGCAACGATGTAATGGTGGTGAATGATGCCGAAGCAAGTCCCGCATTCTGCAGTAATCCCTTGGTTACAGGGGCTCCTCATATTCGCTTTTACGCCGGTGCCACTTTGCTTAGCAGCGATGGTTATCCGTTGGGTACGCTTTGTATTATTGACACAGAAGCTCGGACCCAATTCGACAGTGATGATCAGGCGCAGTTACGACGTTTAGCGGAAACCGTTTCTGAATTATTACATTTACGAAGGCGTGCTGTTTCCGTTGCGGATAGAGGAGATGCAAAGAGCGAATTTTTATCGACTATAAGTCATGAAATTCGATCCCCGCTCAATGCAATTGTCGGGGTTTCTGGATTGTTAAAACAGAATATCGATCAGTATGATCAGTCTACTGTCGAAATGATTAAAACGCTGTCTACTTCCGCTGAAAGCCTAATGGATTTGGTTAACGCTGTTCTTGACTTGTCGTCCATTGAAGCGCGTCAAATCGTTTTGGATAAAACCCCATTTTCTCTTGGAAAGCTGTTGCAAGAAGTTGAACGTATTTCTTCCTCTAAAGCGCGTGAGAAGAACCTTACATTTACGGTTGATGCCCATGCTGTTGAAAACCTTTTCTATGAAGGTGATGAATTGAGGTTGCGGCAGGTGATGATTAACCTCATCACAAATGCGATAAAATTCACGGAGCAGGGGGCGATAACGGTCAAAGCAAGTTATCCCGTGGTGAGAGAAAATTCGTCAGATACCTTCGTTGAACTTCAAGTGATTGATACAGGAATTGGGATTCCTAAAGAACGCCTGTCTCATATTTTTCAAAAATTTGGCCAGGTCAATCAGGGTGACCAATATCGTGGGACCGGCCTTGGCCTGCCAATTTCCAATGAGCTTGTGCATTTAATGGGGGGCAAAGTCGAGGTCGAGAGCGCTCCGGGTTTTGGTTCGAAATTTTTTGTATTGCTCCCTAGTGAAAAAATACTTGCTTCTGAAACTTCCGAATCATCTGAAACGAAACGTCAGCCTGTTTTTGGAAAGGGGAAGCGTATTCTGGTGGCCGAAGACTATGAGCCAAATGAGCTCGTTCTAGGATTGATTCTGGAACATTATGGCTACGAGAGTGTTTTCGTTGGTGATGGTTACGGAGTATTGGCTGCACTGGATTCAGAAAAATACGATGCGGTGTTGATGGATATCAATATGCCAAAATTAGATGGCGTAGAAGCGACGAAATTAATCCGCTCTTCAGAAGCCTTGTTTGCGAATATTCCCATTATCGGGATGTCTGGCCACGCTTTTGGGCGTGAAAAGGATGCAGCAATTGCAGCCGGCATGACCGGATACTTGACCAAGCCTGTAACGTCAGACCTTTTGATTCAAACCCTTGGTGAAGTCTTGAACTCTAAAAGCTCCAATTTTTGCGAGGATTAAAAAACCGGTCGAGCGCCGACTGAAACGCTGCACAGGACCGGTTTTATGTCATTGCTAGTGGTGGCGACGGGAACCGCTGCTGAGTACAGGACGCAACAGGGGGTTCAGGGACAGAAGGCGAATGGTGGCGCCTTTTAGTGCTCGGTAGGTAGCTTCGTTGGACGTTTTGGTGAGAAGTTCTTCGACAATGTAATTATCGACCTGCTCGACCTCAATATGATAAGCATTTAAAAAGCCCTTTTCATGAGAGATGTCGAGTATTTTTTGATAACGACCATGAGCGGTAATTAAGGTGTCACCTTCTTCCAGCAATCGTGCTTTTTTCCAGCCTTCCAATGTTCTAAAAGATTGGTTACGAGTTGTTTTAATCGTCATATCTTCTGTAGTCAGCTGTAGATAGCGAGAAATTTTTCGTTTCTCAATATAGGTGACGCGATCAGACACAATTCGATTGTTTCGCAAACAAAAGGATGAAATAGCATCACCGATAGAGAGCGACTGAATGGTTCGCCAGCCGTCTGGGGTGAGCACCTTGGCATCTTCAGCAAAATCCAGTTGTTCTCCATCGGAGATCAGCTTAAATATCGGAAATATGGAAGAGAAATAGGGATGATCTGAACCAAATTCGGTCAGTTTAGGAAAAACATCCCCTAGAGTGTTGAAGTAAGACATAGTATAGACCTCATCAATTCGCCACATCCTGACGGGTAAATACAACAGCAATCCTGCTATTACACACAAGTTGCATGGTTACTCAAAACACTGCGGCTGTCTTCCTATATACGTCTGATGCGTAACATCAGACGCCTAACCTCTCAAAACAGCTTACTTGCTATCAAAAAACCGCCTTTCTGAGCACATTTGAGCATAACGCTTTGAATAATATGGCGTTTGCTCTTACATCCTATGAATTTTCATAGGATGCCTACCCGCTATTCAATGTCATTGTTGTTTATTGTTCACCAAAATTTTGTGAGTTTTGGTGGCTGCTGATTTTAGCGTAGCAGAATGTAGCACTACTTCCACAAAAAGTCACAGGTGTTTTGTAACCTAATTTAAAGTTTATTCTAGTGTGCTTTACCAGGATAGGGGACTTTAGGTGGATGTTTTTTAAATCCTCGATTATCCCTGTCTAAAATGGGGTAACCGGGTAGTAGGCTGTTATCCATGCGGGCTGCTTATGGAAATAATGAAAACAATGCCAAAAGTCTGTCTGGTTATATTTTTTTCTCTTGGCAGCTAGCTGTCGATAATGTTTTGAGTTGGCAAGTAAGCGCCAGCTTACTGTTTTATGGCCGTTGAGAGGCGAAATTTACAGGCTGTATTCGGTGGAGCTTGAACAAACTGTTGGTGACATTCAATCAACTCAAAAGAAATCTCCAGTCGTTTGGTCGCATGCTGGCCCGCGCGCTAGGGAAGAACAGAGATCTTAACATCGATAATCCCGTGATCTGTGTCGCCGATGGACTTAAATGCTGACTGGGTTAAGTCGATAATTCGACCCTTTACGAATGGCCCTCGGTCATTGATGACGACGGTAACACTTTTGCCGTTGTTTACATTGGTTACTTTTACCTTGGTTCCGAATGGCAGTTTGCGATGGGCAGCAGTTTTCGCTTTATTGTCAAACCGTTCGCCGCTGGCAGTGAGTCTTGACTGATACTTGCTGGCATAAAAGGAGGCTTCTCCTTTCTGCGAATAGCCCTGCCATTTCGCGTTTGTTGCTCCGTGGCTGAGATTAAACAGAAATAAACAGATAGGGAACATAATCCATGAAACACGTTTGCTGTTCATTGGCATGGTTTTGTGCCACTCCTTTTGATGTGGTTCCACGTGATTGGTTTAATGGTATTCGGAGCAAGACAAAATTCAGATCTGGAATTCTGCTCAAATAAACCCAATGCTATGAGATTCTTGCCATTATGTACTATATATACTATTTAAGGCGCTACCGGTAAGCCGTATTAATAACCGAGGATATAAGAATGGGATTCCATAAATCAATAAAAAACCCATGGATCGTTTTCCCTGCGGCCCTTATCGTTTTTGTCTTGGTAGCCGTAAATGTTCTAATTTTCACGAAAGGTAGCCTTGCAAAAGAGAGTAAAAGTTCAGCTGCGTCCAATCGTTCTTCTGTTGTCTCCTATATGGATGCTGTGGATTTGTGCGTACAAAAAACACGCAAGGATTTAGGATCAAAATACCTACGTCACCAGCTGTCTGATCGTTCTTCGTACTTTGATGAATCGTCAGAAAAATATCGCATTGCGTTAAACGTGGATAAAGGGACTTATGCGTCTCACGAGTCGATTACCACTCACTGCGTTGTACCTTATCGACGTTTTGCCGTTACCGATTTTGAGGAGCTTGATAAGGATGGTGGTTCAGGCGGCTCAGCCAGTGCGATTGCGTCCAGTTTTAATAAAAGGTCGAAAAACTCATCGGACGACGAATGAAGCCCCAGTACGACATCGATTTGGCGTTTGTCACTGCCCCAGTGAATGCGCCAGTTTCCAACCACTCAGAAATGCTGCCTCGACTCGGCCGCCAAGGCACCAATCTCCGCAAGCGGCCAGATGTTGTGGCTCGTTTATGATAAAAGGTGCGCCGATCGCCTTGTTAACCTTGGCGTAGCGCCAGCGATGAGTCGATACCAGTATTAGTTGGCCCTCATCAATGCCCATCTGTCTGGCCGCTTCCTGGGTTATATCCATGCAACTTGTGTGGATATCTTGATCAATATGCTCCAAAGACCACTGTTCAGTGGCATGTAGAACAAAGTTCTCATCGGCTGATCTACCAGGCTTTGTACTGTTGACTGAGATCCAGTCTATAAAGGAGTTTTGGGGGCGGGCGGCTTGCCAGGAAAATCCCATTCGCGCTCTTGTTTTCACCATGGCGCAAAGGCAAGGGGCTATGGATACCTCAGTCATCGTCTGCCGCAAAAGGGTTGATTTGTCGCCTAAGAGCTCTATGGCCTGGGCGGCGGGGATTGCGCAAATCAGCCAGTCAAATTCGGAAACCTGTCTGCCAGACTCAAGCCGGATCGTCCACTTCGATGAAGCTCTTTCAATGTCGACCACTTTGTCAGAGAGGCTAAGTTCCGTGTTTTTCAGAAGCTCTTTGATCAGGCCGTTCATTCCCGGTGTTGCGACATAGTGGGGATCTGACCAACGTTTCTCACTGATCAGTCTACCTTGGTCTAATTCGGCAATAACAGGGTCCCACTGTTGGCAGATGCCAGAGCTGATTCCTTGATCAACTACGGACTGAAGCTCAGGGCTGCGAACGGTGAAATATTGGGCGCCGTGATCATAGATGCCGCTATCGGTACGGCGGGAGCTCATGCGTCCACCAGCGCCTCTGGCTTTATCGAAAACAGTGACTTTGCACGATTTGGAGAAGTAATTGGCGGCGGCTGCTCCAGCCATACCCGCACCGATAATGGCAATTTTGGTCATTGATATATTTCCGCGATCAGCAGTGATATGAGGACAATCCCTGTAACCAAAGTTCGTATTCGGAAGTAACTGGCGGATATCACCTTTGCTTTTAGCAGTAACCCGTCAATAAGCCAGAGAATCACCAGAACGATCGAAACGGCGACGAGGAGCCATTGGGGTATAAGCAGGGCGCAGAACCAAAGTGCGAGCGCCAGCAGGTTGCTGGCGATGGCTAGGCGTTGGCTTATGGCGTTGGTTGTGTGTAGATGTTGGCCCCAATGAACGCCAGCCATAAATGACCCGATGACCACGCCGTAAAGAGCGACCAGTGGCTGAAGTCGGCCTAAATATGGCAGAGAGTCAACACCGAATAGAAGCAATACAGCACTTCCGGCGAAAGGAATAGCCCCAAAAAGTGGTAGAAATTTCTGGAGAGCTTCGCGGTTCATAGCTAAAAAAAGAGTGTTATACAGACCTTGTTTATACGTTGGATATCGAGAAATAGATGATTTCTAAAGACAATGTTGACATATCTTTGATACAAGCGTTAACGAATACAGGCGCTGGTTAAGATTCATCAATAGATCGGAACTCCCCATCTGACTACGAGTCTTTGATTGTGAACAGAGCTTTTGTGGAGCACATCAGTCGTCGCTATAAGAACCGGTGTAAGGGTTGGGTCTGAGATGGCGCTGAATGCATCCCAAGCGAGAAAAGGAATAATTATTTTTCGTCGTGGAGCAACAAAACAATGAAAACGCAGTGGTTGTTACTGGCCTCCTATTGTGAGCTGCCAAATACCACTTTCATTTGAAACCCATTTTTGCTTTAAGGATACCTCTTATGGCTAAGCTGTCTTCACACAACGTTTCTATGGCCGTTACAGCGCCTGGTTCAATTCAGCAGTATGGTGCTTCCCGTGCCGAGCATCATTATGATGTCGAAATCTCTGGGTTTTGTCGTCGAGCCTATGGTTTAAGGGCCATGCGTATGGGGGCAGAGTATCCTCCTTTGCTGATTGAAGCAGACCTGGTGGAGGATATATCTCTGCGAGAAGCGCTTTCACTTCTGGCGGGGGCGCCGCTGCCTGATTTAACTGAAGAGTTTTATCCTCAGGCGGTTACGGGCACTTTAGTCAGCAAACCGGTTGAAGGTCTCGCTGAAGGCGACAGAAGGCTGCCGCTGGAGGTGTTGTTGACGATATCTCTGCATCGCGGAGTCGCCTATTTGTACGAAGGCGGTATCGCTTTAATACAAGAAAAAGGTGAAAAACCCTTTGTTACTCGGTTTGAGCGGGAACAGTTGCGAAAATATCACGCATAAATATATGGCCGTTCGGTTTAAGGTGAATGTCGGGGCTTTTTAAAAAAGTCATGACGTTCACCGACGCCTATCGCTCTTTCGTTGGCTCACAGTCGTTTATCGTCATTACCTCGGGAATATAGGCGTAATCATCTCCTTTCACCTCCAAAATGGATTTCGACCATTCATTCTTCGATTAATCGTTTAAAGGTTATCGTTCATCTCTAGCCTTGATTTCAAAGACTTTGTACCCTTGCTTTTGCGACCCATAGCCTGACAGTCTACCTTTGTCGATTAACATCGAATTAACGACTCAATCATTGTGGCCAAGATTTGCCAGTTTCGGCGTGAATGGACTAGGTCAGCTCGGACCAAAATAAACAGCCACTCGGGAAGCTGAATTCAGTTGCTGTTACGGGAAGCGCAATGCAAAAATAACCGAACAACAGAATTTGCTGAATAAATAAGCAATGTAAACGATTGCGGCATGAGTAATTATTAAGAGCTTCTATATGGGATCGGATGTCCAATGACTGGAAAATATTTAATTATTTCAGCTCCATCAAGTGGCAGTGGTAAAACACTATTAACCGCTGGGCTTTGTATTGCTCTGCAGAGGCAAAATGTCAAGCTTACGGTGTTCAAAACGGGGCCAGATTATCTTGACCCCATGTTTATTCGGCAGTCAACGGGTATTGAGGTTCGTCATCTTGATCACTGGATGATGTCGGAAGAGGAAATTGCCAGTGAGCTGTTTAAAGCTGGTGAATCTTCGGATTTGGTATTGATTGAAGGTGTGATGGGATTGCATGACGGTGAGTTCTCGACCGCTCGTCTGGCGAAAACTTATGATATTCCCGTCGCCATTGTTATCAATGCTTCCTCTATGGCTCAGACTTTCGGTGCATTGGTTTTCGGGCTGGCAAACTTTGATCCCGATGTTCGAGTTGTAGCAGCGATCGCCAATCGGGTGGGAAGCCGTCGACATGGGCAAATGTTGGAAGAAAGTGTTCAAAACCCTGTGAGTTATTTGGGGTGGATCGAGCGTGATGAACAGCTCACTGTTCCTGAGCGACACCTTGGGATTCATGCGCGTAGCCAAGAATCGTCCTCGGCTGTGGCGCAGGTGATGTCGGACAAAGTCGAAGGTTGGATTGATTCTCTGATGGAGCTGGCTTCCCCCTCCATCAGGCGCCCATCCTTACACCTTCAGATGAAAGGCGGGAAGTCCGGGGCTTTGGCTGGGAAGGTTATCGCTGTTGCCAAGGACGATGCTTTCTCGTTTTTGTATCCAGCTAATGTCGACTTTCTAATGGGGTGTGGCGCAGAAATAGTCTATTTTTCTCCCGTCGCGGATGATCCCTTACCAAGCTGTGACGCACTCTATCTTCCGGGAGGTTATCCAGAAACTTACGCGGATAACCTTGCCGCGGCTCATCAGTCTGCCGTAGGTATTCGGGGGCACATCGATGCGGGCAAGCCCTGTGTGGCGGAATGCGGTGGTATGCTGTATTTGTTGGGCTCGCTTGGATGGGGAGAGAAAAACTGGAGCATGTTAGGCTTGTTGCCGGGTGCTGCACTGGTGGGCGAACGTTTAAGTAACATCGGCTATCAGGGGTTGCCCGAATCGCCTCTGCGCGGTCACACATTTCACTATGCGAGTGTCAAAGAGGACAATCCGGACTCATACGCTGTGACGTCTCGAGGCGCAGAAGGAGAGCCTATCTACCGCTATAAAAAAACGATTGCATCATTTGTGCATTGGTATTTTCCGTCTGATCCAGAACAAATCATTACCTGGTTTTCTGCTTGAGCTGACGTTGTCGGATGTCCGTGGCAGTTCTACTCTTTTATGATTTCTTGAATCAGGACATAAGGGCGAAGAACAATACTCCAAAAGTCCTGCTGGTCCTCGTGCCATTTACGTGCTTGATCGTCGGTAACCTCAGAGAGTGAGCCATTGTTTAGCCAAGAGCTAACTTGATCGGTTCGGTCTTGTTTGAGGGCGAGTGCAACCTTGAGTAAATCCAATTTGGCGCTCACGTAACGCAGTTGCCCTGCCGCAAAAAACCTCTCCAGCTCATGCCAAGAAATTTTACCGGCTTCCTGATTCAAAAGTTGTAATTGCTGTTGATCAGTCAGTTTTGGTGTCTCTGTCATCGTAGGGTCCCGTGTTATCGCGGGCAAGGATGCCTGAAACTGAACGGAAATCAAGCCCGTAAAACGGGAATCCACCGAAACTGTTGAAGGTAAATCAGGAGGGGAAGTAGCAGGCGTGCGCGTGGAAAAGAGGTCAAAAGAGAGGTGGTAAAAAAGGCTCCGGCGGGGAGCCGGAGCAAGTGGTATGAAGAAGTCAGTTTTGCAGTGAGTCGATAAACTCCGGCAAGAATAGGGAAATGCTGGGGACATAGGTAATGAGTGCGAGGAAGCACAGCATCAGAGCCAGCCACGGTAGGCATGAGCGGATAACCCAGCCGATCGGTTTTTTGGTAATCCCTGCCGCCACAAAGAGGTTGAGTCCCACCGGCGGTGTCAACATCCCCAGTTCCATATTGACCACCATGATGATACCCAGGTGGATCGGGTCGATACCCAGTTGCATGGCGATGGGGAACAAGATGGGCGCCATGATCAACAGAATTGCTGAAGGCTCCATGAAATTTCCTGCCAGCAGCAACAAAATGTTGACGACAATCAGGAATCCCCAGGCGGGCAGTCCCCACTGAACAATTAATTCCGTCAGTTGGTGAGGGATGCGCTCTGTTGTCAACACATGGGCAAAAAGCATGGCGTTGGCAATAACGAAAAGCAGCATTACACTCACTTTCGACGCATCTTTGACAACTTTGGCGATGTCCGGGTGAGAAACCGAACGGATGATGCTCATCGGGAACAGGAAGATATTACGTCCAACTGCAGCGCCGACACTCTCGCCTTCCTTACGCCATGGAACACCCTTGAGAGGGCCGATATCGCGATATCCCCAGACCGACACCAGGAAGCCATAGACTGCGGCAACTGCGGCAGCTTCCGTTGGGCTGGTCACACCGCCGTAGATAGCGCCAAGCACAATCAGAAGTAGCATCAGGCCGCCTGCAGCTTTTAGGGCGTGGCGAGCAAGTACTTTGAAGCCTGGAAACGGCAGCGACGGCAGGTTTTTACGACGTGCGACGATGTAGATGGCGATCATGAGCATCAATCCCATCATCAAGCCTGGAATAAAGCCTGCCATGAACATGCGAGCGGCAGACACTTCTGTCGCTGCGGCGTAGACCAGCATTACGATCGATGGCGGAATCAGAATACCCAATGTGCCTGCGGTACTGACCGTTCCGGTGGCGAACGACATGGGGTAGCCATTTTTCACCATGCCGACGATCACAATAGAGCCGATCGCGGCAACGGTCGCAGGTGATGATCCAGAAACGGCGGCAAACAGCATACAGGCGAGTACGGACGCCATCGCAAGGCCGCCACGCACATGGCCGACACAGCTGGTGGCAAAATCGATTAATCTTCTTGCAACGCCGCCGGTAGAAAGAAACGACGATGACAAAATGAAAAATGGAATAGCCAGTAGCGTGTAGTGTTCTGAGGTGGCCTCAAACAGCTTTAGAGCAATGGATGCCAGCGAGTCGCCGGAAAACATCAGGATGGTAATGATTGAAGACAGGCCGAGTGCAATAGCAACCGGAATCTCCAGGAAAATACATACGAGAAGTACGACAAATAAAACAAGAGCGGTCATTTTGCATCCCCCAATTGCTGTGCGATGGAGTCCGTGTCAATTTCCGGCTCTTCGGTGTGGTGGAACTGTTCAACTTCGCCATTGCGAATGACATCCCAGAGCATGCCAAGTAACCGCAGGCCAAGCATTCCAAAGCCAATCAAGAGGACGCTCATCGGAATCCACTTCTGAACCGGCAAATCTTCAAGCTCGATGCCGATCATCTTCATCTTGCTCAGATAGATATAGGAGCCGTAAGTGAACAGGCCGACATATGCCAAGCAAGCAAGAATCGCGATACAGGTGGTGACGATGCGAATTTTATGGGGAAGGATTCTGACCAGAGCATTCACACAAATGTGGGCTTTCTCGCGCAAAGCCCAAGATGCCCCCAGAAGTACAAACCATGCATTAAGCAGTAGAGTGACTTCCTGGGCCCAGTGCAGGCCGCTGTTGAATCCAAAGCGCAGCACGACTTCGACAAACACCAACAGAGTCACTGCAACCAGCAGTACCCCAATCAGTGTCTCCTCTAGTCGATGAAGGAGTTTGGTTATCATAGTTTACACCTCGACGGTACGTTTTTTATTAGCGTTAAACGTGCTGCGAGATAGAGCAACCGGCATGCCATAGGCAAAAAAAATACGTTATGACCGATGGCTACTAGGCTATGGCGGTTTTCTCAAACGGAGGCTCGGTGAGAAATGTTTCAGAGTTCGCCCATTTTGGTAAATGGGCGGGGGGGAAGTGACTCGAAGGGCGATTATTCGCTGTCTTTGAATTCCTGCTTGTTTAAATCAAATTTTAACATCTTGTCGTACAGGGTTTTGCGACCAATGCCAAGCGCTGCCTGAACATCCTTTAAACGCCCTTTGTGCTCTTCAAGGCAGTTGCGAATGACCTGCTCTTCAAACTTTGTCATTTGCTCCGTCAGCGTAAGGTCGCGACTGCTGACGGATAAGGCGTTGTCTGGAAACGCTTTTTGCTCGCCGAGCAAAACAAAACATTCGGCGACATTGCGAAGTTCTCGCACGTTACCCGGCCACTGGTGTTGGCACAGTGCGGTGAGATGGCGCTGGGTGATGGGCGGCTTTTCGACGCTGAACTTCTCGGCGGCAAGCAGTACAAAATGCTCAAACAGCAGAGGAATATCGGACAGACGCTCGCGCAATGAAGGAATGTGAACTTCAACGACATTAAGGCGATAATAAAGGTCGAGACGGAACTCTCCGCGGTCTGCCTTTTCTTTAAGGTCCTCTTTCGTTGCCGCCACCACCCTGACATTGATGGGGATACTCTCATTGCTCCCTAAGCGTTCTATTTGTCGTTCTTCTAATACACGTAATATCTTGATTTGCAGAGCCGGTGGCATGCTCTCAATTTCATCGAGGAATAGGGTGCCACCATTGGCGTACTCAAACTTGCCCGCTTTGCGTTTTTTGGCGTCGGTAAATGCTCCTGCCTCATGGCCGAAGAGCTCACTTTCCATCATGCTTTCCGGAACCGCCCCGCAGTTGATGGCGACAAACGGCTTGTTGTGTCGATTACTGCTGTTGTGAAGGAAGCGCGCCACCATCTCTTTGCCGCAGCCTGTATCGCCGTTAACTAGGACATCAGCGGGCGCATCTTTGATACGCAGCAGCGTGGTGCGTAAGTCGCGGATACCAGGATGATTGCCAAGTAGGCGGCGCCCCGGCGTTGACTGACTGCTCAGCTCCAGCTTAAGTGCACGGTTTTCAAGGGCGAGCTTCCGCTTTTCAACCGCGCGTGCGAGGCTGTCCATCATGGTGTCGGTGGGAAATGGCTTTTCCAGAAAATCGTAAGCACCGCTTCGCATGGCTTCAACCGCAATGCTGACATCGGCGTGACCGGTAAGAACAATCACCGGGATGTCCACGTCAATGGCTTTGATCTGCTGTAAGAATTCAATACCGTCCATTCCTGGCATGTTGTAGTCGGTAATGATGACGCCGTCGAATGTGGCGTCGATATTGGGCAGTGCCGCTTCGGCAGAATGGAAGCCCTCTACAGAAAACCCCTGTAATTCAATGGATTGACAGAGTGCCAGACGGACGTCTTCTTCATCGTCAACAAAATATATTTTCACGAATGTACCTGCATGTCACTTCGTAGGAACGTTAGAAATGGGGAATTCAAGTTGAAAAATTGTTCCACTATTTTCTCTTGTTCTAGCAAAAATTTTGCCGTTATGTAATTCCACAATACGCTTTGATAGAGATAGACCCAATCCGAGCCCCTGAGGTTTCGTGGTGAAAAACGGGGTAAAGATCTCTTCTGCATTGGTGTTGCCGAGTCCCGGACCATTGTCCGCGACTTCCAGAATGGCGTGAGTTTCACTGTTGGAAATACGAATGTCGATACTGGGGTTTTCTATGTTTTCCATCGCCTGAATGGCATTTGCAATTAAATTCACAACCACTTGCTGCAATTGAACAATACCAGCATTAATTCTCGGTGATTGGGGCTCTGGCCAATCTTTGTTGAGTGTGATGCGCTGGCCATGCAGTTTATGCTTCATAATCACCAGGGCGCCTTCGACGATCGCCTCCAGGTGCGTCGGCTCGGTTTTGACTTCTTTGCGAGAAAAAACCTTAAACTGCGAGATAATTGCCGACATGGTATCTGATATTTTATTGATCTCTCCTAGATTTCGGATAGCTGGCTCAGGTTGCTCGCGCTGAAGAAACAAGCGGCCATTTTCAGCGTAGGCTTTGATCGCCAGAATCGGTTGATTCAGCTCGTGATGGAGGCCGACGGACAGCTCCCCAAGTAACGCCATTTTTTCAGCTTGTATGAGTTCACCTTGAGTCTTCTCCAGAGCTTCTTTCGCGGAGCGATAGTGGTTGACGCTAGCCATCAGCTCCTGGTTCATTTTACGCAAATCTGAGGTTAGAAAATTCACCCGGCTTTCCAGACGATCCTTTTCATCCGCAAGATAACGCCGGTATCGGGTTTGTCCTCTGTAGAATAGAAAGCTATAGATGAGCAGCCAGTAAATCGCGCTGTAGAGTGTCAGGAAGTAAACGCTGTTTCGTATCAGCGACTGCAGTGGCAGCATGATGTGAACTTGCCAGTGATCCCGGGGCAGGGGAGTGGCAATATGCAGAAATTCTCGGCACTGACTGTGATCATCATGGCAGACCTCACGAGTGATGTCTGAAGATCGGGTATATAAAGCCTTTCCTGGCTGCCGGTCACCATACTGTCGACTGTTCGCAATGCGATTTCTCGTTTCATCGTTCACATCTGGCAGTGTTCGATAAAGCCAATCGCGTTCGGATGTCAAAAAGATAATGCCGTTGGCATCTGAGATTAAATAAGAATGGTCTGGCAATGAGAGCAGGCTGTCGACAAAATCCAAATTTATTTTTATTACAACAACCCCAAGGATTTCCGTGTCTCCCGGATTGTATACCGGAGAAGAAAAATAATATCCCAGTTTCCCTGATGCGATACCGAATGCGTGGTAAGAACTGGGCTCGCCCGCAATCGCCTGCTGGTAGTAGGGTCTGAAATTGTAGTTATTTCCGAGAAAGCTGTCGGCTTGTCGATAGTTGCTTGTTGCTACAGTCTTGCCGTCGGCATCTAGCACATAGATGACATTTGTTCCAAGTTCTTCATTTAATACTTCTAAAGAAGCATTGCTTCTTGCCATTTGTGTTTCGCTCGGCAGATAGAGAACCCTTTTGACCTGGGCGATGTGTGCAACCATTTTGGGTAGAGATCGAAACTGTGAGAGATGTGCTTCGAGACTGTCGGAGAGTTTAAGGGCGCGCATCTCGAGATTTTCCAGCTCTGTCGCTTGATTTTCCCGCCAATTGAGAATGCCGAGGCCGATCAGGGATACGAGCCAAATAAAAGCCAATAAAAGCAGTAAATGGCGTCTGCGAACCAGTCTGGCTGCGTCACCAGAGATGCTGGAATGGGTCTGAAAAGTGATTCTGCTCACGATAAATGTTTCGACTTCCACCCGTTTTATTTTCGCGGCATTGGTGAGGCTTCTCTTTCAACCCCCCAGCTGGCGCGGTTCCAGGCAAATAATAGCGTTTTGGCACGCTCGCTGCACTCGCTGTTTCGCCACTGGTTTATGAGTCAAATCGACATAACTCACTCGTCAACCAGGACTCATAAGGCAGAGATAATAATCACGATTTCCCTGGAGGAACCCTATGAAGTTTAGCAAGCTACTCATCACTGCGCTGATGCTCGTCCCGATGGTGGGCTGGGCCGCGCCAGTCAAAATCAAATTTTCACACGTTGTTGCCGAAAATACACCGAAAGGACAAGCGGCGGTCAAGTTCAAGGAACTGGTTGACGAACGTCTTGCGGGAAAGGTTGTGGTAGAGATCTACCCAAACGCTCAGCTGTTCGGTGACAACAAAGTTCTGGAAGCCATGTTGCTCGGCGATGTGCAAATGGCCGCACCTGCACTGTCAAAATTCCAAAAGTACACCAAGCAACTGCAAATCTTCGATTTGCCCTTCCTGTTCGACGATCTGGCGGCGACAGAACGCTTCCAGAAGAGTGAGGCTGGCCAGTCTTTGCTCGGTTCTCTGAGTAAGAAAGGTCTCGTTGGTTTGGGCTATCTGCACAATGGTATGAAGCAAATTTCTGCCAGCGATCCAATCATTACTCCTGAAGACGCTGCGGGCAAAAAATTCCGCATTATGACTTCTGACGTGCTTCAGGAGCAGTTCGAGGAGTTGGATGCGGTACCTTTGAAGAAGCCTTTCGCTGAGGTATTTACACTTCTGCAAACCAAGGCAATCGACGGTCAGGAGAATACCTGGTCTAACATGTACTCTCAGAAGTTCTACGAAGTACAGGAGCATATCACTGAAACCAACCATGGTCTGTTGGACTACCTTGTTGTGACATCTGCTGAGTTCTGGATGGGATTGCCGGAAGAGCTGCGTACCGAAATCAATGCTGCTCTTAACGAAGCCATTGAATATGGCAATCAGCTGGCGTTCGATTACGAGGCTCGTGATCGTCAAGCGATCGCAGATTCTGGTAAGTCTGAAATCCATACTCTGACACCTGAGCAGCGCGAAGCATGGGTCAATGCTATGCGCCCAGTCTGGAAGAAATTCGAGAAAGACGTCGGTGCAGATATGATCGAAGCGGCGATGAGTGCCAATAATGCGCCCGCAAGCAGCAACTAATTGTCAGCTAGCTGCTACAGTTAAAAGGTAAGTCTGATGGCAGTGCTGGATCTAATCCCGCTGCCCACCAAAGGAGCGCCTCTAGAATTTAGGCATTGATGTTCGCAGAAAGAAGGTTTCGACGGGAGTGTCATATGGCAATCCGGAAGCTGGCGGGGCTGTGGATGTTATTGCAGAAATTCTGGAGGTACTCATTACATAACAATAGTTGAGAGAAACTCCATGAATGTAAGAAAGATCTGTACCTTGGCCTGTTCTACGGCTTTACTGGGAATGTCTACATCAGCGTTTTCAGAAGAGGATCCAAAGGTCGATTTCTATAGTTCTATACGCATGGGTATCGACAGTGTCGATGCAGATACGAAGGACGATGGCGCCAATGGTCGCGACTATCTGAGTCGTGTTGGGGTTAAGGCTGAGCTACCGATCAGCGATACTCTGACAGGTACCGCGCAAGTTGAATATGGTCTGAGATCTGACAATCTCGTTGATATTCAGCAAAATGGTGATCCGACCTTGCGTTTGGCGATGGTTGGTCTAAAAGGCAATTGGGGTGAAATCTACTACGGCTCCCAGACGTTACTTTGGCATACGTATGTTCGCAGTTCCTACTTCAGCGATGGTTTAGACAGTGTGCGCCAAGGCGCCATTCGTGACGATGATCTGGTCCAGTACTATTACAAGGCTGGCAATTTTTCAGTTGGTCTTGGTGTGCAGGCTGAAGGTCAGGATGGTGATTCCTTTGACCAGTACCAGATTGGTGGTCAATACGAGGTAGGCCCATTGAAGCTGCAGGCTGCGTATTCTGCCGATGAGAGAGGCGACAACACGGGTGGCCTTTTGGGCTTCCGAGGCTGGTGGACGGTATCTGACAGCATAAAACTGTCTGCATTTACCCATTTGGCAGACGAAGATTACGATCTATATGCCGGTAGCGCTACAGGCGACGTTCGCCTTCGCGATGCTTCCATTGAAGGTAATGCTAATGGAATTAATAGTTGTGTCGGCGAAGACCGTTCTAGTTCCGGCCTTTACGGCAGCTACACCTTTGGTAGCAACATGGTACATGCTCGCTACGCGGTAGACAGTTGTGATGACAGTGGCGATGTCGATTCCGTTAAAGTTGAGTATGTGCGTTTCTTGAGCAAGAAGTATCGTGTATGGGTTGCGTACGAAGATCTCTCTAACGATGATGGCCGCAAGCCGACCACGTCTTCTGGCGCAGATATGTCAGAGTTGCAGTTGGGGGTTCGCGCAGATTTCTAACCCGCAATAATGCGTTGAGGAGTCCTGATTTCCCTAATAAGGGGAAGTCAGGCTGCTTGTGAGTGAAATCCATATCTATGAGCCAGACGATTTTCTGATATCAATTATCGATACAATGACCAAGGAGGGGTGATTGCTAAGGAGAGGCCGAATTTTTGAATTTTCTGGTGATGGTTGGATTGCAGCAGTCGAGGCTCAACCTCTTTTGCCCTGCCTCCCTTTGTGGGAGCAGGGCTTTTTTTGTTTTGACGACAAAGGTATTGATTCCAGCCTTCATTTGCTGAATGCTACTTTTATTGTTTAAGTCTTTACGTAATGACAGGTTCCTAACAGATGATGAATAACAATAAGTTGATATCAGGTGTTTTCTTGGCAGTTGGTTTTTTGGGGGTGCTTTCTGGGTGTTCTTCGATGGGATCGTCGGGTTTTGGTGAAACTCCGCAAGTCGGGCAGGGGCCTGTCGTTGTAACTATCCCGTCAGAGCTGGATCTGCTGTCCGTTGATGGTGCCGAAGTTGATGCACCCAGCTTGATGTCTGGTGACTATGTGTTAAATGTATCAGAGGGCCAGCATCGGCTAGAGCTGCGTTATTTAAAGAATTGGAATACTCAGGACGAGGTGGGATATCTGGTTGAGTGGCGCCCCGTACTGATCGATGCCGAGTTCCTCGATAGCAAAGCATATCGCGTTGAGTATCGCGAGCCCAGCAATCGTGAAGAGGCGTCGGATTGGCAGAATACTCCGGAAATATGGTTGACAGATGAGGCGTCAGAGATTGCACGCGTTGATGGTGAGTTGGCCCCGGAAAAGCCCACGATGATTGAGCGGATGTTGGACACTTCGCCTGCTCCCACAGCTGCATCTGCCGCCGTTGGAAGTACAGGCACCGCGAGAGCCAGTATTCCCGCCAATGACGGTGATAGCGCGGTGGTTACTGGTCTCAAATTCTATTGGTCACAATCCAGCGACGCCGAGCGCAAGGAATTTCTAGAGTGGGTTGAGCAAAGCCGCTAAATCATTCTCTCGAGAATCTCTCTGGCTTCAAAAAACAGACTGCGTTAACCTGCCGCCAGCTACCGGGCGGCTGGATTTCACGGCGTTGTCCGTGGCGGGGCGGACGCTTTGAGATTCGTATAGTCAATTTTCTGGGTATCAACCAGTTCTTCTATTCGTGGCTCTGGCATGTATCCCTCTCTCTGCGCCATATTGCCTTTCTGCTCGAATCAGGGTGGCATCCTTTATACTTTTATTAGCTCAAGCAACGCTCGTCCCTGTAAGAATGCAATCCACGAGGTGAATAGATACCACCATGCGTATTTTGGTCGTTGAAGATGATAAGGTTCTTGCAGAAGCGATAACCCAAAGAATTCGCCGTGAGGGACATGGTGTAGATCTGGCTGCTACTGGTGAGGGGGCGCGTCAGTTTATCGACATGTACAGCTACGATTTGTTGATTCTCGATCTGAATTTGCCCGATATGACTGGAGATCGCGTTCTCGACAATCTTCGCAAACGACAAATTGCAACGCCGGTCATGATTCTAACCGCCCGCGATCTGGTTGAAGATCGAATTGCTTTGTTGGATTTGGGCGCTGATGACTATATGACAAAGCCCTTTGATTTTGGAGAGCTGCTGGCTCGGTGTCGAGCATTGTTACGCCGTAGTCAGGGGCAAGCTCAGAATTTTATCGAGTATGGAAACGTCCGCATTGATACGAAGGCGTGTCTGGTGACCGTCGAGGGAGAAGCCGTAAGTCTTAAACCTCGCGAATATCGCTTATTGGAAGTGTTTATGGGGCACTCCGGTGAAGTACTCAGCAAGGAGGTGCTTATGGAGCATCTGTACAGCGGCGATGAATTTCCCAGCCCCAATGTTATTGAGATTTATGTCGCTCGGTTGAGAAAATCGCTGGAGAGCAGTGATTTAAACATTCGAACCATCAGAGGTCTTGGATACCTTTTGGATAAGGTCGATGGCGAGGCCTAAACGTTATTCGATTCGGCGTCAATTATTACTTCTAACGCTGATCGTCCTGCTTGTCGTCAACGGTATCGTCGTGTGGACGTCGAGCCTCTACGCCAGTCGTGCGGCGAGATTGTCCTTTGATCGATTGTTGATTGGCTCGGCGCTGCAAATCGCAGAAAATATCAACATGCTCAATCAGAAAGTTGTTATAGATTTACCGCGTTCTGCGTTTGAAACCTTGGCCATGGCGCCAGAGGACAGGGCTTTCTATTCCATATTGGGACCGGACTTACACGTTTTAACCGGTTACACCAATCTTCCCGAAATTCCTCTTGACGCTCTGGAAAAGGTCCGACTCGAGAAGGATTCGTTTACACCTTATTTTTACAATGTGCCGTTTAGTGGTGAAGAGGTTCGCTTCCTTGTCATGGTGAAGCAACTGATTGACGCTGAGCGCTCGATAGACGTCTTTATCGTCGTAGGGCAGACACTGCAAGCCCGCAATGAATTAGCAGAGGAGATGAACTGGCTTGTTTTTCAGTTTCTACTGTTGATCTTCAGTGTGACATTGCTGTTAATGATGTTTGGCATTTGGCGGGTTCTACGGCCCTTGCAATGGCTGAAGCGGGAGCTGGATACTCGTTCACCAATGGACCTAAGACCTTTGAGTTCGCAGGTGCCCAAAGAAATTAGTCCTCTGGTTTCAGCAATCAACCAATCAATGGTTCGCCAACGTAGCACCCTGGAACGTTTGAAGCGGTTTAGCGCCGAAGCGGCACATCAGATTCGCACGCCATTGGCGGGCTTAAGTTCACAGGCACAAAATGCTTATGAAGAGCAAGATGAGTCGCTGCGACAGCAGCAGCTCTTGCATATTGTGGAAAGCAGCGGTTTGCTAACAGAAACCGTAAACCACATTCTCAATCAGGCAAGGTTAACCCACCGCTTTCAAAGTGAACCATTGCAACGGATTTCTCTCACGCAATTGACAAAAGACGTCTGTCGAGAGGTTGTGGTTTCGGCCTTGCAAAAGAATGTCGAAATTGAATATCAGGGGGAGTTGGACATCCGTGTTCAGGGTGATGATTTTGCTCTTAAACAAATGATCCGAAACGTTATTGAGAATGCCGTTAAATACAGCCCGCCGCAATCGGTGGTGGAAGTATCATTAGAGGCTTGTCCCAACGAGTCTATGGTAGCGGCTGTTCTGCAAGTACGAGATCATGGTATGGGGGTCAGCGATAGCGACAAGGAGCACATCTTTGAACGTTATTTTCGCGCATCCGACAACGTACATCCGGGCACAGGAATGGGGCTTGCGATTGCGAAAGAGGTGGCTGAGCATCATCATGCCAGTTTTCGATTAAAGGATAATGACCCTCAGGGCTTAATTGTTGAGGTGGTATTTCCCAGTGTCGAAAACGATAGAGGCTGACTAACGTGATACTGCGGCTCCTTCTTGTTTTTAGTGTGGTGTTTTTTGGCAGTTCGCAACGATTGTTTGCAGCTGGTGATCTCGTGGAGAACACAAACCTTCGCATAGAATTAACGATACACGGAGCAGTTGACGAAAGAGAGATTCGTCCGGTTATCGATGCATTTTTAGAGCGTCGGGCGGACATCACGATTCACTATAAAGAATTTAACAGTCTCGAGCTTTATCATGACTTTCTGAAAAGTCCATATAAACGACCTGATTTAATGCTAAGCCCGGCGATGCATTTACAAATAAAGCTGGTAAACGATGGCTATGCGATGCCTTTCCGTTCCGATTCCTATGAACGACTGCCTGAGCGAATTCAATGGAGGCATGAGCTCTTTGGTTATGCGTTAGACCCAATTGTCATCGCAATAAATACCGATATTCTCTCTGGGGATCCCTTGCCTCAGAGTCGCGATCAACTGCTTGAGCTGTTACGTAAGAAAGGACACTTGCTGGATGAGAAAGTTGGGCTTCTTGACATAGAATCGACAGGTTTGGGCTATCTTGCCTGGTCCTATGATAGTCAGCTGTCCAGAACCTATGAACGTCTTTTAGAGGCTTTTGGTATTCATCATTCAAGGCTCTATCAAACAACAACAGACATGCTTAGGGCGCTTAAAAGAGGCGAGATATTCATCGCTTACAATGCGCTTGGGTCATACTCCCATGCCTTATCGGAGGAAGCTCCCTGGATTGTTCCGGTACAGCCTGCCGATTACACAACGCTGATTTCTCGTACGGCATTTATTCCAAAAACAACGAAGAATCCAGATGCGGCGCAGTCCTTTCTTCGCTTCCTCCTGTCTGATGACGGCCAGAAAATACTCTCTGAACGTTCCAGTTTAACACCTGTAATTGTTAAGGGTGGGAAAGGCGAAGCGCCATTAACATCGATGCCGAGCCTGTTAAAACCCATCCCTCTGGGATTGGAACTGCTGCTGCAAACCGATAAAGCCAAGCGCAGGCTTCTCCTCGATGAGTGGCACAGCGCCATGCCTCATTTGATTCCTCAGGAATCGCAGATATCTCCGTGACAGGTTCTTGAAAGGTTCTATGTCTATACTGGCTCCCTGCCTGGCGTCAAATGACTCTTTCCAGGTGGTATGGGGAGCATCTTTAGAAAAAGATGGCGGTATATGAGTCTGCCACCTTGTTCAGGACGAGAACTCCCCAATAGAGTGTGATATAGGCGCTCTCACAAAATAAACATAAAAGCGATATGCAGGAGATAACCATGCGTAAACGTCTACTTTTAGCTGCAACCCTGGCTGCTTCACTGTTCGCCGGGCCCGTCTTGTCAGCCGAACGTATTTCAATTGGAACCGGTGGTACAGGTGGCTTGTTTTACGTCATTGGTGCTGGTATTTCAGACGTTCTAAACAAGCATATGGAAAACACCACAGCTCGAGCTGAGGTGACTGGAGCGTCGGTGGAAAACAATCACCGAGTGGCCTCCGGGCAGATGACACTAGGGCTTTCGTCGTCCTCTACCTTATATGAAGCCAAGCAGGGCGAGGGGCCTTTCAAAGTCAGTGGTGCCCTTGATGTGGCAGCCATCGCCTATCTCTATCCCGCTGTACTGCAGGTGGCGACAATCGATGGCAAGGGAATAGATTCCTTTGAAGATCTGAAAGGTAAGCGTGTCAGCATGGGGCCTCCAGGCAGTAATGCCGCGTTATTAGCGACGCGCTTGTTCGAAGAGTATGGCGTTTTTTCTGATATTACTCCGAGATTTCTCTCCTACACGGAAGGTGTTCAGGCTTTGGTAAATGGGCAGGTCGATGCAACCGTGGTTTTGGCGGGGGCGCCCACGGCCGCGCTGATTGATCTGGACTCACAAAAGTCCATGACGTTACTTTCGGCTGATCGCGAAGTCTTAGATTCTCTGACGAAAAAATACCCTTTTTATCAGCCTTATGAGTTGCCTGCTGATACCTATACCGATATGAAGGCGCCAGCACTGGTTATTAATGATCCGGCAATTCTGTTTACCAGCGGTAAAGAAGATCAAACGAAAATTTATAACATCACCAAGTCCATTTTTGAAAATCTGGGCGAGCTTGGTGCTGTGCATCGACAAGCGGCTAACATTTCTCTAGACACAGCTTCTTCGACGCCGATCGCTCTACACCCTGGAGCTGAAAAGTATTTTTCTGAAGCGAAAGGTCAGTAGGAGTCGTCATGGAACGGACAACGTTGAAAAACTTACTTCTCGCGTCACCGTACGCGGGAGGTAAAGAACAAGTTATCGTGTCTGCGATATATTCCTGTGTTGCTGTTACTGTCGCTGCACTGGTACTTTACGGAGCCTACTATGGAGGTATCACTGCCTTAATACTTAGATCACTCTTTTTCTCTCTGGTATCTGCGGCAGCCTTAACCTATTTCGCGTTAGGTCGTAAAAACCTTGTTGTTCGACTTGTTCTCTATGCTCTGTCGATTATTGCGCTTATCCCCGGACCTTATCTCTGGAACTCCTACATTGATATTGTCATGCGCGGAGCTATGTCCGTTCCAACGGATATCTGGGTGTTCGCGGCGCTGATGTTGGTGGCCTATGTCTTTGTCTGGCTTGCGGTCGGAAGGGCATTGATTGTACTGATGTCAATTGCGCTGTTGTACGCCTATTTTGGCTACTTAATTCCCGGAGAGTATGGCCATGGCGGCTATGATTTTTCTCGCCTGACATCAACTCTGCTGCTCTCAACCGAAGGCGTTTATGGCACTCCCATGGGCGTAGCCGTTTCCTATATTTTCCTCTTCGGTTTGTTTGGTGCTCTCTTGACGAAAGTTGGAACCGGTGAGGTATTTGTTGATATTGCCCGAGGACTAACCGGCCGTGTTCAGGGGGGGCCTGGTCTCTCCGCTGCGCTTTCCAGTGCCTTGCTGGGGTCTCTTAACGGAAGTGCCGTTGCCAATGTGGTGACGACGGGTACATTTACTATTCCGTTAATGAAAAAAGTAGGCTATAGCCCAAAACTCGCCGGAGCAATCGAAGCTGCCGCGTCATCCGCGGGTCAAATCATGCCCCCGGTCATGGGAGCAGCGGCTTTCCTGATGGCGGAGATCATTGGTATCCCCTATGCGGAAGTCGCACTTGCTGCGCTAGTACCAGCACTGTTATACCTTTTGGCATTGCTGATCTCGGTAAGACTGGAAGCTGGACGTCTGGGCCTTGAAAAGGATCGAGATGCAGGCCTTAAACTGTTGATCGTAACCTTGCGTGAACGGGGCTATTTACTACTCCCGCTGATGGCGTTGATTGGATTTATGGTTGCGGGCCGATCTCCAACTCAGGCCGCTGTCGTTGGTATTATTGTCGGCTTGCTGGTCAGTCCTTGGAAAGCGGCGACGAGAGTCAATCTTTTAGATCTTATTGCGACGTGTCGCGAAACATTGACAGCAACCATGCCAATTGTCGCAGCAGTGGCTTCCGCCGGTGTAATTATCGGTGTTTTGAACCTCACTGGTATGGGGTTAATGGTCTCCGGGCTTATCGTCGATATTGGAGGGGGTAATCTCTGGGCTGTATTGCTGCTAACTGCAGTTGCCTCGTTTATTCTGGGAATGGGTTTGCCAACGTCAGCGGCGTATCTGTTGTTGGCAGTGCTGGTCGCCCCCGCGATGACTCAAATGGGTATGGCACCAATATCGGCTCATATGTTTATCTTCTATTTTGGTTTGGTTTCAGCAATTACTCCTCCGGTCGCACTGGCGGCCTATGCGGCAGCAACCATTTCTGGTGCGCAACCGAATGAGACTGCCTTTGAGTCCATGCGACTTGGGTTTGTTAAACTATTGGTGCCGTTTCTCTTCGTTACCATGCCCGGAATACTGCTAATCGGTAGTGCGCTCAATATTGTACTTGCGATCGTGTTAGCGTCACTGGCAACCATATCCATGAGTATCGGGTTTTCAGGCTGGATGAGGGAGAACCTCTCTTCGTTAACGCGAGTCTTGTTTGTTATCGCTGCGCTCCTGATTGCTTGGCCCGATACCGTCTCTAACACTTCTCCGTTGGTATTGGGTGCCCGAGGTGTAGGCTTGCTGATATTCGTTGGTCTTTGTATCAACGTCTTAGGCAGGCATCATCCATTGCCGGATCCAAAGTTGTCATAAAGGCCCGAAGAGATCGATTGGTTTTTGATGGCTTGTCGATCTCTCCGTTGCTTAAAGGATGATACGGCCGGCGTGTTCTATGGCAGTAAATGAACTCTTTTTACTGCCTCTCAAAGTAGCATCTCCGGAGTTTCGATACTGACTGATCCAGAAAGAAGGTTTCTGTAAAAGGCTATCGCCTTCCAGAAACTGGCGGGGCTGAAGTGTCATTGGAGACGCTCCGGAGATTCTCATTTCATAACAATAGCTAAGAGAAATATTCATGAAACTCATAAAGATGTATTCCTTTGCGTGCTCAACAGTGTTTTTAGGTCTGTCTAGCGGAGCCTTCTCTCAAGAAGAGTCCAACGTCGATTTTTACGGCTCTATTCGTTTGGGTATCGATAATGTGGATGCTGATACCAAGGATGACGGTGCAAATGGCCGCGACTATTTGAGTCGAGTTGGCATCAAGGCTGAACTTCCTATCAACGAAACATTGACCGGGACAGCTCAAGTCGAATATGGAATTCGATCGGATAACCTGGTCGATGTTGAACAAAATGGAGATCCTACACTCAGATTGGCGATGGTTGGTTTGACAGGTAATTGGGGGGAGATTTATTACGGTTCCCAGACGTTGTTATGGCACTCTTATGTTCGTAGTGCTTATTTTAGTGATGGCCTGGACAGCGTTCGACAAGGGGCTATTCGAGATGACGATTTAATTCAATATTATTATAAAGGTGGTAATTTCTCACTCGGTATTGGTGCCCAAACCAAAGGGCAAGATGGGGATTCCTTTGATCAGTTTCAGGTTGGCGGCGAATACGAAGTGGGACCTGTAAAGTTGCAGGCTGCTTATTCTGCTGATGAGCGAGGTGATAATACCGGAAGTTTGATCGGCTTTCGTGGTTGGTGGACAGTAACTGATCAAGTAACTCTTTCCGCTTTCACGCATCTAGCTGACGAAGATTACGACCTCTATGCGGGTAGCGCCACAGGAAATGTTCGTTTACGCGACGCGTCCATTGAAGATAATGCAAATGGAATAAATAGTTGTGTTGGCGAAGATCGATCGAGTTCTGGGATATATGGCAGTTACACTTTTGGCAGCAATATGGTTCATACTCGATACGCCGTAGACAGTTGTGATGACAGTGGTGACGTCGATTCTATTAAGGTCGAATATGTTCGTTTTCTGAGTAAGAAGTACCGGGTCTGGGTCTCTTATGAAGATCTCGCCAATGATGAAGGGCGTAAGCCAACAACATCTTCGGGGGCCGATATGTCAGAGCTTCAGTTGGGTGTGCGTGCAGATTTCTAATTGACCCAAAACTGCAGTTATGTATTCGTTGCGCAAAATCGTCATCGATCTGTTAGCGCCTATTGGGGGCGTCCACGCAAGATAAGAAAACCTTCCTAGATTTTTTGTGGCATGCGTGAGCCTCCGGCAAAAAGAGTGGGTTAAATAATGCTCTTTTTGCCGCTGTAGAAGATGGCGATCTGTTGGCTGGTTATCCCTCTAGATGTAGGTCTAGAGCCTTGATAAGCGTTGATCTCAGTGACATCCCATAGATGTCCTGCTGGTGGTGATAACCGCCAGCTCAATCTTACAGATGGTTGAGTTGGACATGGGAGGGTGAGCTTCTGGCGGGTTTTTGCCGTAACAGTAGATCCACGACAAAGACAGGCGTCGACGACCACTGATGAAATACTACTCCAGCTTGCCCGCCAGCGCACTGGTGGCGGTATTGATTCTAGGAGCGCTGATCCATTGGCAGGTTATTCCTCCTGGGATGGCGTTACTTGAGGCATTGCGCTCATCGTTTGAAGGGTATTCTAACCTCCTGATTTTTTTAATTATCCTCCTTGAAGCCATTGTCTATATCGGATTTTATTTTCCCGGGCAGTTTTTTGCGGTCGTTCTAGTAGTTCTTGCCGAGCCTTCTTGGCAAGATATTCTATGGTTAACTATAGCCATGGTGGCCGCTGCAACTTTGGCGTCTTTTATAAATTTTTACCTGGGCCGTTATGTGATAGGGGGCAAAGGCGAGGGCGGGGAAGTCTCTGCCAAGCAATTGCTTCTCGCTATGATACACATAAATTCATTGGCGTTTTTTATGGTGGCTCAGGGCGCAAGCGGTCGATCGAGTAAAGTTGTTTGGCTCGCGGGTTTATTAAACCTACCCTACTATTTGATGCTGATTTCTGCGACATCACTGTTGAGTGAGCAGGTTATGTACGTTGCCGAAAGCGATTGGCTTTTAATCCTGATACTTGGCCTCTGGTTGCTATTAGCGATTTTTTTGGATTGGCGCCGATATACCAATCCGTTGAAATAAATGAATATACCGTGCGGCAGACAAGTGTCAGCAGGGACTCTGTTCCGAGCCAAAAAGGATGTATTTACGGCGTATTTTTTAACCTATTCATTGTAATTTACTTAGATGAAAAAGTGATTTTGCGAAATTCGATGGCTGTGAATAGACAGAGCTATACTTTTATTCCGCAGGCTTGGGAGATCTGAGAACTCTGCTGCGAAATCTATCACGTGCATCTATCCAGCGATTCCATTCTTCAGGTGTAAGTATAGGTTTTAGTTCGCCTTCCATTGCTTTTATGGTATTCACATAGCGCGTTTTGTAATCTTGCGTCATGGCTTCTATCGATGACCCAGAGTGCTTGAGGATCGATTCCACTTCCTGTGCCCGAGCGTAAGGCTCTATTGGTCCGATTGTATTTAAAATACGATCTGAAAACCCGTCTGCACGAGTGAAGTCTTTTAGGGCGTCCAGGCGATTTCTAATGAGCATTCCGGTGACTGCACTGCCAATGATGCCCCCCAATAGGAATATGATTATCAGGATTGCAGCTGCTTTGCGGTGGGTCGTGGGTAGTGGCATAACGTTATTCCGAATAGTCGACAGCTGTATCAATGTTTAAAGGGGGGATTCCGAACAAGGTTTCCACGAAAACGATGGGAGAGTGATCGGTTTGATCGGGCGCGTTGGACCAATTAATGCCGAGGCATAGACCGCATGTGATGAGTAATGGTAAAGCCGTACGTCGAAACAGGGCGAATAATGCATGATCCAGGGGCATTTGTTGTTCATTGATTCTCTCCATAACCCGCGCCTTGAATCCAGGCGCAAAGGAAGACCTCACTTCAGAAGACAGTGTGCGAGTAATCACGGTGTCGGCGTCATTTTTCAAAGTCATAACCGTAGTGTGCCAATTGCTGAATAAATTTTGCACGAGCCCTGGATAATCGGGAAAGTACCGTGCCGTTTGCGATGTTGAGCATCGAAGCGGTTTCCTCGGTGGAGTATCCGTGCAGCAAGCGTAGAATTAGTACACTTCTCTGCTCTGTGGGTAGCATTGATAAAGACCGTTCGACCACCTGACTGATAGCCAATGACGATTCAATGTGCGTTATATCTCGCGGTTGAACGTCATTGCTCACGGGTTCGATGGCATCATCATCGGCTCGCCATAGTGGTGTCAGCCAACGTCGTTTACGCTTTTCTTTGCGTAGAGTATCCAGGCATAGGTTCATCGCAATACGCGTAATGTAGGTTTTTAGGCTGGCGTCTCCCCTAAAACGATCGAGGGAGTGATAGAGCCGTAACATGACCTCCTGCCCGATATCATCGGCATCTGCGTGGGAATTTCCTAACATGCCGTAAACAGTCTTCGCAACGATACCTTCATACCGTTCAACCAGTGTCTGAAAGGCTCCTGTATTGCCTGCAAGAGACTCTGCCACCAGTTTTTCATCGGTACTGCAAATTGAGGAGGACATTTCCATGGCAAACAGCCATAGTCGATAGTCAAAAAGATTAAAAACCATAGCCGCCTATTGAGTTCTCATGGATTTCTATTGAGTAAGTTGCGTTGAGTGAATTGCGTAAAAGCGTAGGGTGAAGGCATCTATATAAGTTCGATACAGCATCCCTGCCGCAATCGATATGCCTCTCTGTACCACCATTTACTTTAACGGGTTCGTAAAGGCTTATTCCGCTTTATAAAATGTTCACTGCGACTGTCGTTGTTCTAACAGGTAATTCTTAAACTGTTCTCGTCTTTCTTTCTGAACCTCATCGAATACCTCCTGCTGTTCATCTGTAAGTAGCGCAATGATTTTTTGACTGGCATCGTTGCGAACAGCTTTCATTTCTTTGGCAATTTCCCATTTTTCCCGCCGCGTTAATTCAGGGCGATTGTTTACAGGAATTCCGTTTTTTTCCAAAATAAGTTGCTGTTGCTCTTTGACGCCATTCACGATGTCTTCTACCGCATACGCCTGTTCTGGTGTCAGATTTAGACGAGACTTCAGAGTCTCTGCGTAGCCCTTAAAATCTGCGGGTCCGTCATCGGCAAAGCTATCCGTAGAGAGTACCGGAAATGTTAACAATGCGCCCAATAGAATGGCTTTGATGGAAGGTTTGAATCGAGAGTTACTGATCATCGTTAGTCTCCTGGTTTAATTTCAGGAGGTTGGACGAATATCGTCAAAGATCTATTCCAATAACACTGAAAAATTTACGAATGATTCTTTGTGCGCCAGAAAATTGGATAGGTTCCCTAACCTATTGAGCAACACAGATGTTGTCTAGGGATTGCAGATCTTGAGCTGGGGAGGGGGCGAGAAGATGCCCACAATCGGGCATCTTCGCATTGCGCTCATTCTGAGCAGGTATCGATATATATTGGCAAGTAAGTTGCGTTATTCCACTGTAATCTTTCTGGAAGAGAGTTGTCAGCATCGACAATCGCTCCCAGCCAGTATGGCGTATTACAACTCAAATCAGCTGGCACGGTAACATCGTATGTCGATGTTTCTGCATCGTCGGGCGTAAATTCTAAGCTACGGCTGGCGATCACAGTATCTAGAGTGGTAATGGTGCTGTCGGCTGAGACATAGTAACTGACATCTTCATATTGATAGCTGTTGCCGTTGTTCTCATAGGTGAGCTCCATTCGCACACTTTGCCCCGGCGAGACGTTATACCGCTTCTCTCCGTCAATGTCTGAATAGTTGAGCTCATTGCCGGAATCCGGATCTAACAGTCGTGTTTTACTGTGCGTGCTGTATTCGCCGCTGGCACCGGTACGTCGCCAGTGAACAACGCCCAAATCCTGGCGCGCCGTTGATCCGTAGAGATAAACCGAGCCATCGCTGGCGTCCTCTCCAAAATAGGCTCGGGATGACTCGCCGTTTGTATGAATGTGATTCCAGTCGGCCCCCATAATATTGTATTCGTCTGCCTCGTGCCCCAATCCCATGGCGTGGCCAAGCTCATGAAGTAGGGTGGTTTGTAACGGTCTGGCATTTCCACCATAACTGAGATTCTTCCCTTTCTGAGATGATGTGGTCCAGAACACAGAGCTGTCCATGCGGACGTCCGCCTCAACAAGATTACACGTGCTGGGGTTCCAGCTGTAATTGGTGACGCCCGGTGCAGAGATGTCTTCAAACCAGACTTCGCTTCTGCCGTTGCCCATAGAAGGTGCAGTAGAGGTATAACTTATAGTGAATCTAAAGCCGGCCGCATTGTCGTTTAGTCGTTTTACCGCCTGTTCGAGCGCGACGCGCCAGCGGCTGTTTGCGGGAAAGCTGCCTGTGTACGCGTACAGCGTTTTTTCTTTGCTGGCCCAGGTGCTGTTACCTGAATCACAGGCATAGGTGGTATAAGCGCTAACACTAGTGCTGGCCATAGACAGCAGTCCAGCCGATACAATGCAAAATGTGGTTGATTTCATTGCTACTCTCCTTGCCTTATTGACTATTGATGACGGGGTTGCCGTTGTTGTTGCGCAGGGCTTTCTCTTCGTCGGAGAGTCTGGAGTTTTTCGTCGCTGTCGACTTGGATGCTGGCATAGTGACCGGCGTCGACGCTTTTGGTGCTATCTCTGCATTTTTATCCACCGTGTGAACTGACTTTGATTTTCCATAGGGATCGGACGTGGTGTTTAGCTTCTCTTGTACACGGGTTTTCATGCGGCTGACCGTAAGCGCATAGCCGCTATCGGCATCGCTGGACGCCTCTGCGATACCTTCGGTGGTTTGAGTATTTTTACTGTGTTTTTTCTGGAACGTTTGCTTACCGATAGAAAACTTTTGAAATTCTTCGCGATCGACGGTTTTTCCAAAGTGCAGGCTTCCCTCGGCATCCTCTAAAATGGGTTGGCCGTTTTCACTGTACAAAGCGCCGTCGACGACTCTGAGTCTACCCGATGAGCATTCCACCAGTGGGCAGTCGGCACTGCCATTATCTTTTACGAACAGGATGTCTTCGTCATTTAAGTCAATCAAGGGAGCGTTACTGCTGAGCATCATTGACCCATCGGCGGTGGGCCCTCCAAGAAATCGTAAGGTAATTTGTTTGTTGGAATAGTTTCCATGCAGTACTTCAGAAACGTCATAGGTTACCAGCGTATAGGGAATAGATATGGAGTCTTTGTTGGTTTCGGCAAGCTTGTAGTCAACGTTGGTGGCTTTACCTTGGAACACCAGATCGGCCTCTGTTGCCAAGGTGGTGATGTCGGGGGTTGATGAATATTGAGCGGCAAAGGTCGGCGCTGCGACACAAATCGTCAACAGTGCTTTAGCGTAATTGCTGTACCTCATGGTGGCTGTCCTCCTGCTTAGTCAACTGGAATTAGCAGGGTTAGGCAACAAAGAGGTGGTAATAGTGCCGATAATTTTGTTGAAAAAGTCACACTTTTCGTGTGAAAAATTCACATAACCAGACGCCCGTTTGGTTTTGTGGACAATCAGGGTGGCAATGTGGTCAAGCAGTGCTTTAGAAGCTAAAGGTATGCGTGAGAACTACTTGGGTTTTCTCATCATTTTTTCCAGGCTCTTTACAATGTGTTTTGACCAAGCTTCGGCTTCTAGCCGAATTTCTCTCCAATTGTTCACGGGGTTGCTCCATTGTAGTTGTGTCGTCCCGGTGTAAGTCTCGAGATCTTTATGATCAATACCTCTCGCCAGAATGGTGTTCGTTTGCGAGTCATAGATTTCTATAACAAGCGCAGCGCTACCAATCTCGCTGATAAACACATCGGAGCGACCGACGGTAGCGGGGGGAACGTGGGAAACAATATCTATGAAGGCGATGCGTATTACGGCGACATCAGGGCCAGGTTCACTGGCTAGCGGCAGACTGCTTGCTTTCGATATTTCGTTTGTGATCGCGTCATTGACGATTTCGAAGAGTTTTTGCTTGGATGCTGTAGAGATTGGAAAGTCAGAATTTCCGCCATAGGTTGACGAAAATGGGTTGGCGCTGGATTCTTTGACCGGTTTAAAGCTGAGCTCCGGAGGCAAGATGATGACGGACGAATAAGTGTCAAAAGGCAAATCATCTGCCTTCAACCAAACGTTATCCATAGCGGTATGGTCGACCTTGGTCAGTCCGTCAAAACTGACTTCGGCATCTTCTCCGGTCTGCAACTGTGGGCTGCTACAGGCGGAGAGAAGCAGGGTGAGCACCAATACACATAAAGGGAGGTGGGCTGCTCTGGCTGTCATTTCTATTACCTTCCATGGCGTTGTTGATTATGGAGACAAGTATCGATGCATTGAGTTACCTCGACTTCCCTGTACCATCGCAATCACTAAATGGTGAACGTGATTGAAGACGGCGTCAATAGACATCTGGAATGGACAAGGGGTTGGATTCCTTACGCTACAGCTGGGCGTGAGGCCGTCGTAGAGGCGGAGTCATTCTGATACGCGCGCAAAGATTGCTTAAGGTGATCAGTTGGAATGATTGCCCACCACCGAAACTGACCGTGGTGGGCATTACAGTGAAAAGACTATTTGCTGTTGATACCAATGATCGGTGGGGTGATGATTGGTGGATCGATCGTTATCTGATAACAGTGAATACTCCAATTCACGTAAATTGGTAAATAGGATGCGTTATTCCATTCCTGGTTTTCGCTGATTGAATTGTCGGCGTCAATGATTGCGCCTAGCCAATACCCTCGATTGCACGTCAAATCCGTCGGAATTGTAACGTTGTAACTGGATGTATAGACGCTGTCGGGACTAAGTCCAAGGCTGCGATTTGCTAATGTTCTGTCTAGCGTTGATATGGTGCTGTTTGATGAGACAACGTAGCGAACATCCTCATATTGATAGGAATTACCATTATTTTCATAGGTCATTTCCAAGCGCACAGTTTGTCCCCGCGTAACATTGTAGCGTCGCTCGCCACCACTGATGGAGTAAGGGAGTTCGGCACCAGTGCTTGGATTCAGTAAACGGGTTTTACTGTGTGTGCTGTAATCACCACTGGCGCCAGTTCGTCTCCAGTGTACAACCCCCAGATCTTGACGGGACGTTGATCCGTAGAGGTATACAGCTCCATCGCCGGCGTCTTCGCCGAAATGCGCTCGCGAGGTGTTACCATTGGTATGAATATGATTCCAGTCCTGGCCCATGATGTTATATTCATCAGCCTCATGCCCTAAACCTAAGGCATGTCCGAGTTCATGCAAAAGGGTTGCCTGAAAGGGACGCGCGCTACCGCCATAGTTAAAATTGTTCGTCTTATTTGTTGAGGTTGTCCATGAAACGGAGCTGTCCATCATGATATCTGCCTCGGTTAGGTTGCAGGCGCCGTTCCACCATGAGTAGGTTATCCCTGGAGGGGAAATGTTTTGTATCCAGACCTCATTTCTTCCATTGCCCAGGGCTGGCGGGGTTGAGGTGTAGTTGATCGTAAACGTAAAACCTGCCGGGTTAGCGTTTAATCGGGTTACGGCTTCTTGAAGCGCTGACCTCCAACTGCTGCCCGATGGAAAGCTACCTGTATAGGCATAGAGTATTTGATTTTTATTGCTCCAGGATGCGTTACCGGATGAGCAGGAAAAGGTTGTGTAGGCATTGGCGCTGATACTAAATGCGACCGTAGCGATTAGGCATAATAGATGAGTGGTAAATGATTTCATGATTGTCTCCCGCACTTATTGCATGTCCAGAACTGGGTTTTGATTATTTTTCTGAAGTCGGTTTTCTTCTTCAGACTGGGTCGCTCTATCTTTTTTGGGCTGGATAGATCTCGGTTCCGGAAGAGTTTCAGGGGCTGCTTTGGCGGGCATAGTCGCATCCATCTTATTCACAGAATGGACAGTCTTATTTTTACCAAAGGGGTCTTTAGATTGATTGAGTTCTTGCTGTAGGGCGGTTTGCATCCGGCTTATGGATAGCGGATGTAACTGCTCTTGTGAATCAAGCCTGCTGGGATCAATCTCTGAAGTTGATACCTCTTTTTTTCGATTTTTTTGATATTGTTTTTGGCCAATGGAAAACGTGTTGAACTCTTCTCGATCAACACTTTCGCCATAGGTTAAATTGCCTTGCTCATCTTCGAGAATCGGTTGTCCTTCGTTGCTGTAAAGCTGATCTTCAACAATTCTGAGCCGCCCCGTTGCACAGGCTACAAGCGGGCACTCGGCGTTGCCATTGTCTTTTACAAAGAGTATGTCCCTGTCGCTAACATTCATAAAAGGCGCATCGCTGGATAGCAAAATACGTCCGTCAGGCATTTCGCCTCCGAGAAATCGTAACGTGATTTCTTTATCTTGATAATTTCCGTGCAGGACTTCGGTGATGGCGTAAGTGACAAATGTATAGGGAAGCGCTTGACCAGACGGTGTCGATTTTGCGGATTTATGGTCGATATTGACGACTTGTCCTTTAAACACCAGGTCAGCTTCAAGCGCGAGATTAGTGAGTTGTGGCGTCGAAGAATGCTGAGCTGCAAATGTTGGCGTTGCGACGCAGATCGCAAGTAGGGCTTTGGTAATAAATCGTATTTTCATGATGTCTTCCTCTCCATTTTTATTTCCGACCTATTCTTGCTGTCGGTATACATGAGGATAGGAGCCGTGCAGATAAAAATTTATTAATTATTCACGTCGAAAATGTTAAATATTTGCATCCCAAAAAAATGTGCAGTGCTTTAATTAAACGAAGTTAAGCGGAGTTGTTTTATTCCAAAGAAAGTCGTGTAGTGACATCTTTGTATTCGCTTATTGATATTGTTATAAATAGAATTTAAAGCTATAAATGACGGATCCGTTGCAACGTATTATTGGTCTTTCATGTCACAAACAAGAAATTTACTCACTACTCTTAAGCGTCAATTGAAGTCTGCGGGAGTCACCTATTCAGAAGTTGCAAGACATCTGGGTATCAGCGAGGCAAGTGTAAAACGGCTGTTTGCAGAAAACAGTTTTTCACTTTTACGTTTGGAGCAGGTCTGTGATCTCCTGAATGTAACCCTGGCGGAATTGGTCCAGAGGATGGATAACGATAAATTACGGATCGATCAGCTCAGCCGTGCTCAGGAGCAGGAAATTGCCGAAGATCTTCCTCTGTTACTGATTTGTGTGAGTGTTCTGAGCGGTTTTGAGTATCGCGATCTGCTTCAGGTGTATCACTTCAGTGACAATGATTGTGTGAGAATGCTCGCTCGCTTAGATCGTTTGAAGTTGATTGAGCTATTGCCAAATAATCGCATCAAGCTGTTGACGTCGCCTAATTTTCATTGGATCCCGGATGGGCCGATACAATCTTTTTTTCGAGAGCGAGTCGAAAAGGAGTTCTTTAACTCCACGTTTAAAAATGATAACGAGCGTCTACTGGTCCTTAACGGACTCTTGTCACCGGCAACTAATCAGGAGTTTCAGAAGCGCTTGCAGGGATTGGCGGAAGATTTCAATGATCTCTGTCGCCAGGATCGCTCCCTGCCGTTAAAGCAGAAGTTGGGGTATACCTCGGTGCTGGCCATCCGCCGTTGGCGTTACAGCTTATTTGAAGATTATCGCCGGGAGCCAGCCAATGATTAAGGTGTCCGCTGGCGGCGCCTTTTGTAGCCCAAAGTAGCGCCATGTAATACTTTTTCTATCTCGCTTTAGAACCTCCCGTTCCTGTCACAGACTGCGCCTGTCTACCGCTTCGGCGGTTTTATATTCTCTACTGACAGGAAGCCAAGTGATGCGAATGAAACATCTATTTTTAACGGGATTGCTGACGCTAACCAGTGCAGCAAGCATTCAGGCGGCGGGACTGATGCAACCGATCAACAGTCGCTTGCCAGCACTGGAAATTCGTGAGCAGCATGTTGATGTTGTGATTGAAGACGGTTACGCCGTGACCGAAATCGAACAGGTTTTTTATAATCCCAACGGCGAATCTCTCGAAGCCCTATATTCCTTCCCCGTACCGGAACACGCCGCGGTGGGCGAGTTTACCTATTGGATAGACGATCAGCCGGTCACCGGCGAAGTTGTTGAGAAACAACAGGCGCGGGAAATCTATCAAGAGCAAAAATCCCAGGGTAAGTCGGTGGCAATGGCAGAGCAGGACAGCTACCGCACCTTTGATATGCAGGTTTATCCGGTGCCCGCCAAGGACAGCGTTAAGTTACGTCTCGTATACGTGCAAAAGGCCGATATTGAAAGTGGTATTGGTCGCTATGTGTATCCGTTGGAAGAGGGCGGGGTTGATGAGCAGAGAGATGCGTTTTGGTCCCGCAACGAGGTGGTTGAGCAGGCGTTCTCTTTCGATATGACCTTTCGTAGCAGTTATCCCATCGACGCATTGCGCCTTCCCAAACATCCGCAGGCATCGATTCAGCAGCACTCACCTCAGGAGTGGCAGGTATCCCTGTCTTCAAGTAATGCTAGTGAGGGCGCGGCACCTTCACCGGCAATGATCTTAGACCAGGATATTCTGGTGTATTGGCGCTTGCAGGAAGGTTTGCCGGGTAGCTTGGATCTACTGACCTACCGCGACTCTGAACAGGAACCAGGGACCTTTATGATGACCTTGACCCCGGGTGATGATCTGGGTGTTATCGAGCAGGGACGGGATTGGGTGTTTGTGCTCGATGTTTCTGGCTCGATGACTGGCAAATTTACCACCCTGGCCGACGGCGTTAGGCAGGGGCTGCAAAAACTGCGTCCGGATGATCGCTTCCGTATTGTCACTTTTGACGATTCCACCCGTGATTTAACCCGCGGCTATCGCCCGGTTACGCCGGAAGAGGTCGAAGAGGCATTGACTAAAGTCGCGAGCCTGACCGCAAGCGGTGGCACCAATCTCTATCGGGGGCTGACAGCAGGCTTGAACGATCTGGATGAAGACAGACCTTCAGCGCTGGTCCTGGTGACCGATGGTGTTGCCAATGTCGGGACCACAGAAAAGAAAGCGTTTTTTAATTTGCTGCAAGACCAGGATGTCCGCCTATACACCTTTATTCTTGGCAACAGTGCTAATCGCCCCTTGCTCGAAGAAATGACCAAGTTGTCTCACGGTTTTGCGCAATCGATCTCCAATGCGGATGACATCGGAGGTCAGCTGCAAATAGCCGCCAGCAAGCTGACACACAATGCCTACCGGGATATCGACATCTCGATCGTTGGTGCCAAGGTTTCCGATCTTACCCCACTAAACCCTGGGAGTTTATATCGCGGCGAGCAGCTGGTGGTTTTCGGTCACTATGAAAAGCCCGGCCTTGCGGATATTCAAATTAAGGCGCGCTTCGGTGACGAGCAGCGGGTTTATAAAACGCAAGTTGATTTTCCGGAAACGGATAGCTTGAATCCTGAGCTTGAGCGTTTGTGGGCTTATGCCAGCATCCATCAGCTCTCAGAAATGGCCGATTATTTGGGGGATGATAAAGAATTTAAACCGGCGATTACTGAGCTCGCCGTTAACTATGGATTGGTAACCGATTATACCTCGATGATTGTTGTGGACGAGGTGACCTTTGAGGAAATGGGAATTGCCCGCAACAATAAAGTTCGCGTCGAAAAGGAGCAGGTTGCCCGTGAGCAGCGTGCCAATCAGCCTGTCCGGAATCATCGCGCCGATGCAGAGCAGCCGCTGTATTCGTCCAACCGTCCCTCGACGGGCGGTTCTGGCGCCGGTGCATTTAATCTCGGCTGGTTGTTGGCCTTACTGGCCTGTGGTGGTTTGATGTCGACCACTGCAAAATCCAGACGCGAGCGATTGGCGTGACGCGGGGTCCGGTCACGCGAACTTCTAGCGGGAACTTTCCCGCCAGAAGTGTTTGTCTGGGGCTGCTGGTTGTCGGGCTGGGGCTGTCTCAAGAAGCCTTCGATTTTATGGTCTACGACAGAGACGCTCTCTTGCATGGGGACCTTTGGCGTTGGCTTACAGGGCATCTGGTGCACAGTTCTGCCAACCATCTCGGCTGGGATCTGTTGGGTATGCTACTGGTGGGCAGCTACCTTGAGAGGCATTTGCGTGCGGGTTGGACTGCGGCGTTGATCGGTGGTTTTGTGGGCGTCGATGTGTCCCTGTGGCTCTATGAGGATAGCCTGATGCGCTACTGTGGTTTGTCGGGACTCAACGTCAGCATGATGGCAATGGCTGTGGTGCACTACGGGCGTTCTCAGCAACATGGTCTGCGCTGGTTGCCGGCAGTAATTATCACGCTTAAGTTGCTGTCGGAAAGCGTGTGGGGCTCGACCCTAGTCAGTGACGGGTGGAATGTCTTTACGCCAGCGCATTGGGGCGGTGCCCTAGGCGGCTTGGGTGCCTACGTCGTGCTGATCGGTTGGCGTTTACGGGATCAACAGGCTCAACCTAGGTCTGTGTTGGTGCGCAGAGAATCCTGATAGCGCTGTATAAAACGGGTGTTCATCCCTTTAAGACGTAGCTTTAGCTCCAGGTGCCTAAGTTTACCGAGGATTTCTCTGGCATCAGTGGCATGGCCTTCGACATCACAGGCTTGCAGTAAATCACAGAGCTCTAACGCCTCCTGGCGATCCTGAAGTTCAGGCGGAAGATACCCGGCATTTTTCAAAAGGCGATAGGACGTCCTTAAGTGTGCTGGAACCTGACTATCGTCGTCGAGTTTCAGGGGTTTGCCCTTTCCCGCTAGATTGTCCAGATCGCCATTGTTGATGGCGGTCACAATATGCCGCTCGGCGAGAGACTCCAATAAGGTTGTCACAGCTCTGTACTCCGATGAGTTGAATTCTTGTAGGGCGGTGGCCTGTAAGTTGCTTTGTCGAAGGGCTTGGCAGTCGGGCACCTATTTTTTGTACCATAGCGCTCCTTCGGTAGGAAGCCGATTTACTGACTGCCACACGATAATGAAGAAAGTTTTTCGGAGAGAACATGAGTAAACAGCCGCCTTTGATCCTCGCTGCGCTGCCTATATTGGTGCTTATTGCGATGCTGAGTATCAATGTGTTTATTTTCAAGGATGACGCCGTTAGCGGAAGCAATCAGGTCGTTTTGGTAATTTGCGCAGCAATTGCGGCGCTTTTAGCACTGTTTCAGGGCATTTCCTGGCAAACTCTTGAAGATGGGGTCGTCAATAGCATCCGTCTGGCAACACCGGCTATACTTATTTTGCTTATGGTAGGGGCTCTGTCCGGCACTTGGCTGGTCAGTGGCATTATCCCCGCGATGATCTACTACGGGCTGCATGTGTTGAGCCCGGGCATTTTTCTATTTGCGACCTGCATCATTTGCGCGATCGTGTCTGTTTTTACTGGCAGTTCGTGGACGACCTCTGCAACCATCGGCATTGCTTTGATGGGCATTGGAAAAGTGCTGGGTTTACACGAAGGGTTGATTGCCGGAGCCATTCTTTCCGGAGCTTATTTTGGGGATAAGCTGTCACCGTTATCAGATACAACCAATCTCGCTTCTGCAGCAGCGGGTACAGAGCTTTTTACCCACATTCGCTATATGCTGATCACCACAATCCCGTCGATCTCATTGGCGTTGCTGCTTTTTTTGATCATGGGTCTGGGGCACAGTCAGCCGGTCAACACCGATGAAATTCAGAGCATTCAAGAGTCACTAACGGCCCACTTCAACGTGACCCCATGGTTGTTGCTGGTGCCGCTGACGGTAATCTTTCTAATTTTAAAGAAGATTCCGGCGTTACCCTCATTGTTTATCGGAACACTTTTAGGTGGTCTGTTTGCGTTTATCTTCCAATTGCCGCTCGTGCATGAATTGGGTAGCCGTTATGGTGGCGAGGGGAATGCTAATTATATTGGCATTATGCAGACAGCCTTTGGGGACACTCAGCTTGAAACCGGCAACGCCACACTTGATGAATTACTGTCGTCTAGCGGAATGGGGGGAATGTTAACAACCATTTGGCTGATTATCTGCGCTATGATTTTTGGCGGCGTTATGGAGAGCAGTGGTTTTTTACGGCAGTTAACGGAAGCGCTTATCAGCAAGGTCCGATCGACGGCGGGTTTGGTGAGCGCGACAGTAGGAACATGCATTTTTACAAACGTTTCTGCCTCTGATCAATATTTGGCGGTACTAATCCCTGGTCGGATGTATGTGAATAGTTATCGTGAAAGAGGCCTGGCGCCGGAGAATTTGAGCCGAACTTTGGAAGATTCCGGAACGGTAACCTCGGTATTAGTGCCCTGGAATACCTGTGGGGCCTATCATGCGACTGTCTTGGGCGTCGCAACACTAACCTATTTACCGTTTGCGTTTTTTTGCCTGCTGAGCCCTCTGATGACGATCGCTGTGGCGTTCTTTAAATTCCGGGTCCGCATGGAGAAAACCGGCGAGCCAGTTACCGCGTGATATGCAAAAAAATGATTAAGTAGCTCGCGATGAACACCTCGCAGATTGAATGCGAGGTTTCTTGTTTATTGCTTTTCACTTTGCTCAGCCAAAGCTTCGTCGAGGCTCTCGGCATCGACTTTTTCCCATTCCGCATCGGCGAGTTCTTTCAGTTTAATGAGTTGACGCTCAAAGAGTTTAACCAATCCAGGTTGGTCCAGTCGCAAATCGCCAGAGCTGACTTTCACCAAGCCGCCGCTTGCGCGCAGATTTACGGTCGCACGATGCATATCCACGCAGGCAAATATGCCTTGAGGGTTTTCAAAACACAGCTCATCCTGATGAGGCTTACAAGGCCAATAGCCGTGAGCGGCCATAAGTCCATTGATGGCATCGGTATCAAAAATGTGGTGAGCGGACATAGTTCCTCGTTGTTACATGGGGCCTCCGCAACCGGTTTTCTCGGAGGTATTCGTACTCAATTAGTATACAAACAGAGTGTTTTTTGATGTGTCAGTGGCGGCTGAGATAGATCAAAAAGTGCGAGGATTTGTTAGGGCGTCAGGCAAAGGTCGTGTTTTCCTTGTCATCTTTCATCTGGCACACAATTGATACATTTCAGTGTCAAATTATGGTCGCCGAAATCTTCTTGCGGGCTTCTACCCATCAGCGATTGAACGGATAATTTTGATTGGTACTTCTATCCGATAGGCGAGATCCGCGCAGGACGCCAAGGACAATATATGACAAGGATGTGGAATGAGTATCACAGGCAGATCTTAAGCTTGTGCATAGTGACCATAGGCGCCAGCAGTGGAGCCTGTCATGGGCAGGAATCCAGCCAGGGTCAGCAGAGTTATCGGTTCGTCGACGCGCTGATCGATGATTTTAAGGCCAGTAATATTCGTTTGGGTGACTCGGCGGCTAACCAACCGTTTTTCCCCATCGCGTTTTTTGGCGTCAGCAGTTATGGCGACACCCAGGTTGATGGCCAGAATAGTGAAGATATCGACTATGATGTGATCACGATGGCCCAAGGCGCTGGATTCCCGATTTTACTTGGCTCCCGGGATGTATTCGTGATTGGCGAGTACGTCAGTTGGTCGCACTTCGATGTGGCGTCCAACAATGAAATCGACGGGGTCGCGCTGGAGGATTTTTCGGTTGTGACTCTGGGGGTGCCACTCGGATGGCTGCGTCAGGTGAACCCTGAATGGCAGGTTGCTGGCTTTGTCATGCCGATGTTGCATCGCAGCAATGTCAGAGGAAACTCCGACAGTTGGCAAACCATGGGAGGACTCTTTGCTCGCTACGTCCAAAGCGACCGTCTCTGGTGGGCTTACGGATTGTTTGCCGATCATTCGGATGACGACAGCTATTTTCTTCCTTATCTGGGGGCATCTTGGGCGGTGACTGATGCCTGGACACTTAGTGCGATTATGCCCTGGCCGAGTATCTCTTGGGCGCCAAATCAAGACTTTCTGATTCGCTTTGGTGCTTCGCCCTCGGGCGCATCCTGGTCGTTCGATCAGGGAGGGGAGGATGTGGCCTTGAACCTGGACAGTTGGGACTTAAGCCTGGCGATTGAGCGACGTCTGGTGGGCAATATCTGGGGTACTCTGGAAATGGGGATCGGAGGATTACAGAGCCTGAGCTTTACTGAGAGCGAGGTCGAGACGCCGGACTTTGATGTAAGCTCCAGTTTTTTCGTCGGAATGAACTTCAATTTCCGTCCATCAACAGATTGAATGAGTAAGATTACAGTTGTGTAAACCTTTGATAATTTTTTCCAATCACTGTCATTGAGAGATTAAATTATCTTTTAAAAGGCTTCCCGCCAAAAATTGATGCGTTGTTTTAAACAAAATCAAAAATTTTCGCATTTATAACAATCCAGTGAGGGGAGTCACTATGTTTTCGAAACCGATACCGTTGGTTTCCGCGGTTGCTTTGGCAATGTCCTTGTCGATAACCGCGGCTAATGTCGCCGCGAATGCTCCAGAAGAAGCCAAGATCACCGGGGTAGAAAATCCCGCCTCTGCTGGTGAGCCAAAATCAAACCAGTTTTGGTGGCCGGATCAATTGGATCTGAGCTCTCTCAGGGCTCACGGCGAAGAGTCCAACCCCTACGGTGATGATTTCAATTATCGTGAGGCGTTTTTAACGTTGGATTTGGAGGCGGTCAAAAAAGATATCGCTGCGACGCTGACCGATTCTCAAGACTGGTGGCCAGCAGACTACGGCACTTACGCACCGTTTTTTATCCGCATGGCATGGCACGCTGCAGGGACTTATCGGGTCAATGACGGCCGTGGCGGTGCTGGCGGTGGGCAGCAGCGTTTTGATCCTCTAAACAGCTGGCCAGACAATGCGAGTCTGGACAAGGCTCGCAGGCTGCTCTGGCCGGTGAAGCAAAAGTATGGGAAGAACATTTCCTGGGCGGATTTAATGGCTCTGACGGGCAATGTCGCGTTGGAATCCATGGGGTTTAAAACCTTCGGTTACGCCGGTGGACGGGAAGATGACTGGGAGCCGGACTACGTCTATTGGGGGCCGGAAACCAAAATGCTCACCGATACCCGACGCGAAGGCAAAGGTAAGCTGAAAGGCCCGCTGGCCGCGATTGAAATGGGACTGATCTACGTCAATCCCGAGGGGCCAGGGGGCGTCCCAGATCCTCTGTTGGCCGCTGAAGATATCCGTTTGTCTTTTGGTCTTATGGCGATGAATGACGAGGAGATCGTCGCCCTTATCGCTGGCGGGCACACCTTTGGTAAGGCTCATGGTGCGCACAAAGCCGATTGTTTGGACGAGGCGCCCGCGGCAGCTGACGTCGAAAACCAGGGGCTGGGTTGGAAAAATAACTGCGGTAAGGGGCATTCAGAAGATACCATTACCAGCGGACTGGAAGGTGCCTGGACGGTAACGCCAACCCAGTGGACGACCAATTATCTGGATAACCTGTTCACTTTCAATTGGGTGAAAACCAAGAGTCCCGCCGGTGCGACACAGTGGGTGCCGGATGATGATGCCACTGCCAATATGGTGCCTGACGCCCATGTTGAAGGAAAGCGTCACAAGCCCATTATGTTCACCACCGATATTGCTCTGAAAGAGGACCCGGAATTCCGCAAAATCGCGGAGCGTTTTCGCGCCAATCCCGAGGAATTTGAGTTGGCGTTTGCCAAGGCCTGGTTCAAGCTGAATCACCGTGACATGGGGCCGCGGGCACGCTATCTCGGTGCAGAAGTGCCGGAGGAAATTCTGTTGTGGCAAGACTATATTCCCGAGGTTGATCATAAACTGGTCTCCGAGCGCGATATCAAAAAGCTGAAATCCCAAATACTGGATACCGGACTTAGCGTTCCAGAATTGGTGCGGGTCGCCTGGGCTTCTGCCGCGAGCTATCGGGGTACGGATATGCGCGGTGGCGCGAATGGTGCCCGCTTGCGTCTCGCACCTCAGAAGGACTGGCCGGTGAACGATCCTAATGAGGTTGCCAAGGTGCTGTCGAAGCTAGAGGGCGTGCAGGAAAGCTTCAATAAAAAGTCTGGTAAAAAACAGATCTCTCTTGCTGATACGATTGTTCTCGGTGGGGCTGCTGCCATTGAAAAAGCGGCAGAAGACGCCGGATATGATATTACCGTTCCGTTCACGCCAGGGCGTATGGATGCCAGTGCCGATATGACGGATGTAGAGTCATTCGCTGTACTGGAACCGAAAGCCGATGCCTTCCGCAATTACTTTACAGAGGGTGCCTACTGGGGGCCCGGTAAAATGTTGGTCGAACGCGCCGACTATCTCAATCTGAGTGTGCCCGAAACCACAGTACTGCTTGGTGGAATGCGGTCCCTTAACGCGAATGCCGGTGGTAGCCAGCATGGTGTCTTTACCGATAGGCCCGGAACTCTGAGTACTGATTTCTTCGTCAACCTACTGGATATGTCGACTGAGTGGAAAAAAGGAGAAGAGAAGGGTGTCTACGAAGGGCGTGATCGCGCATCAGGTGATCTGCGTTGGACGGCAACAACGGTTGACCTGATCGTGGGTGCAAACACCGAATTACGGGCGATCGCTGAAGTCTATGCCTCTGATGACAATCAGCAGAAGTTTGTGGATGATTTTGTCGCAGCCTGGGTCAAAGTTATGCAAAACGATCGCTTTGATTTGATGTAAGTTTATGGCCTGCTTAGGCAGGCCTTTTTTCCCGCGTGCCTCGCGCTAGTGCTCATTCATCATTGCAAAGTAATTGTCCAGCTGCTGCTTTAGTTCAAGCATTTCTTTATTAATTTGCTCTTTTTCCGGTCCGTCGTAGGTCAGTCCTTCCAGCAAAATACGAGACAGACTTTTGCTCACCCGTCTTAAGGGGCTTCTCATCTGGCTGTATTCTTTCGGCAGCGGCTTCATGGTCGCGTTTTCTTGCTTGGCGGCTTCAATCCCGCCTTTCTTAACCGCGTCTATGATTTTTTTTGTTTCTTTAACCGTCTTGTCGGCAATCAGTGGCAGAATTTCTTCTTGAGCCTCTTTGTCGAGTTCGATGATGGCGTTGGTTTGGCTGGCATTTAACTCACCCAGTCCTCGTGCACGTTTTACTGATTCAGAGGCCAATTCATCCCGTTTAATGGCGCTTTCAATCACTGATTTTGACAGCCCGGTTTTTTGTGCCGTAATGGCAGAAAAGGAATTGCTGTCGGCTGGGGTTTCGCTCTCTTCTTCTGCTGCTGGCTTGTCTTTGTCTGTTGCCGTGGCTTCTTTGGGCGAAAGGTTGATCTTAGTGGCTTCTGGATTCAGGGTTTCGTAGATTTCCCTGCCGCGATTTAAGCATTTTTCGAGCTCTAATTTGTTCAGAGGTGCCCGCACCAGGTTCTCATCGATGGAGATCAGTTCCTGTTCCAGTTGACCTCGGTCGACGACGATGACATCCACTTCAGTCCAGCCCAGCTCGCTCACTGCCTGAAAACGACGGGCGCCGGCGAGGAGTTCGTTGTTTTCATTAACGGTGAGTGGGTGGATTAGACCAACGTTCTCGATGCTCTTCTTGAGCATTTCGACATCGGTATCGAATCTCAAATACTCGCTGTTTCTGGTTATGTCTGACAAGTTACGCTTTGCAAATTCCACGCATGGACCCCCGGATTTTTGAGGCCGCTATTGTAGAAGTTTTATGCGTCGCTTCAACCGTAATGTCAGTGATCATGATTCTCGCCGAATACCTTTGCTAACGGCGACAGCAAAAAGAATCAGCAGCGATCCTGCCCCCAGTCTAAACAGACTCTCGGCACTCGTATCCCTGGCTTCTCCGAAGATAAACAAGGATGCAAACATCGCCAGAGGGACCACGGCGTTGTTAAACGCCGCCAAAGCACCAGCATTGGTGAGCGCTGCGCCTTTATTCCAGAGGAAGAAGCCCACGCCGGTTGCTACCAGTCCCAAATAGCCCATAACCAGCCACTGAGTCATGCTGGCATTGAGAGGAAACGGTGCGCGTTGGGTTACCAGTAAAATACTTGTTACAAAAATGACAGCACCGAGATAGAGAAAGGCGAAGCTGTCGCGATCGGCGAGTTGTGGGCGCGACAGTTTCCAGTCTCTGTAGGTAACTTGCCCATAGGCAAAGCCTAAGTTGGCGATCTGCATGAGCACAAAACCAAGCCAAATATCCTGCTGTTCGAAGCTCTGCCCCTTAATGGCAGCGGCGCCCGCGACAGATAATAACGCCGCAAGGAGGTACCAGGGCGTGAATCGGCGTTGACGAAGATCGTAGATCAGCACGATGTACAGTGGTGTCAGTATGGTAAAGAGCGCGACTAAATGGGACGGCAGAAAACGGTAGGCTGACATATAGCAGGTGTACATGAGACCGTATTGCACAGCGCCGATGGCAATAAGCTGTAATTTTTCCCGGCCATTGGTTCGATGCAGTTTTAAAAACGGTGCAAAAACCAACAGCGCAAACAGCAGCCTGGCATCGGCAACTTGCAGAGCGTCTAATCCCTTTACAGCGCTTCCAATTAAACCGAAGGAAAATGCCCAAAGCAGGGAGGTTATGGCGAGATAAGTCATCGAAAGTCGCTTAAAAATTTACCAGGAATAGGTGACGCCTAGGGAATATTGGTCGCCCCTTCCAGGCGTTCCAGGGACCTCTTCAAAGGCTTCGTCCCACAAGTTGTCCACGGCTGCATAGAATTCAACACCTTGCAGCTGTGGCGGTGCCACGGTGACGGTCAAATGGGTAAAGAATGCTTGATCGTCGCCATTGCGCAGTAGGTTTTCTTCCTGCTGTCGCCACTCATTGTCGATTTGCACTTCGATCATATTGGTCGGATTCCAGATGATACCCAGTGTCACCCGGTGATCGGGGTAGTTCAGCGCGTAAAAGCTGGCATCGATACTTGTCGCGCCATAGTCTTCTGATTTATCCAGAAAGGTATAGCTGGCAACGATGTCTGCGTTGGCCAGGTGGTGGCGGGAAATCAGTTCCAGCCCCTGGGTTTCAATGTCGACCTGATTCGCTTCGCGAGCGGCGGTGTTGCTATAGCTGTAGGTCCAGTCAGTCAGGTCCTTGTCCCAGCGATGAAACAGTGCCGCGTCGAGACGCCAGTAACTGTTGCGAAGACCAAACCCCAGCTCCAGATTTTTGGTGATTTCACGTTCAAGATTATAACTACTGCGGAATAACCCAGAGGAATCGCTGCCGCCAATCGCTTGATAGCCCGCCACTTGACTTGCTTCTGAATAGGAGATGTAGAGGTTGCGACGGGTGCCATCGGCCTGCAGCTGTTGCCAGTGAATATCGCCAATAACAGTCGTGTGAGCATCGTCGCGATTGGTGTCGTCGTAGGCCGCTCCCAACCTGAGCGTCAGCTGCTGATCACCGTTTAATGGGAGTTGATAGGCCGGCAGCACGCTGACCTTATAGGCGTCACGAGAGGTAAAATTATTTTCCAGGCTGCTAGATTCGATCGAATCAGACGTCACCTGAGTCGCATAATCGATTGCGACCCGATCGGTCAGGCGATGTTTTCCGGCAATTCCCAATGATGTGTTCTCAGTCTCGTGATGCCCTTCGAACGCGCTGGGGTTCTCCCGGGAATAAACATAATGGTCCGTGTGGCGGCGGTAGTAGCCTGTGATCTCGACGCTGCTGTCGATGTTGTAGGTCTGTTGGTGATTCAGTACCAGCAGGCGGGTTTTCAGGTTTTCTGTTTCATGAACTCCGAATGGCGTGTAGAGATTGGGCCAGCCGAAGAATTTTTCCTGATAGCCGAAAAAAAGATCACTTTGTGAGGAGGGACCCGCCAGCTGAATACGACCCGCTGCCCGGTAGTAGTTATGATCCCCATAGTCGATACTGCCGTCGCTCTCTGAGCGGGAATACTCACCTTCGGCACCAAGCTGCCAATTGGTACTATCCGCCAGCGGCATGGTATTGGCTGTGTGTATTCGCTGTAGGTTGAAAGCGTTCGTACCCACGCCTGCGGAAACGCTTCCCCCCGCCTCGACAGGGCGCCAGTTATAGTCGACGGTGCCTACAGAGCTATTGAATCCGTAGAGCGCATTGTCGGCACCGGTAAGCACGTTGGGTTCGCTCAGCATCTCTGGGGTAATCGGAATCTCTGCAAAGTAATGACCGGTTTGTGGGTCAACCAGTGTCGCACTTCCAACCCGAAAGCCGGTGTTTTCAAAAATGCCTCCACGGATCGAGACATCTGCCTGTGCTTCCGCCATGTTGCGTGATTGCAGATCGATACGCGGGTCGTATTCCAAGTTGGAGACGGGAGAGCCATAAGTCCCTACGGGTTGCGTATTTGCCGTTGCCATACCCTGTACGATGACTTGTTCGAGGTTTTGGGTTTGCTCTCTTTCTTCCTGCGCGCTTGCCCCCACGCAAGACACGCTGAATGCCAAGGTCAATGCACCTTGCGCGATTTTGCTCATAATACTCTTCTCTGTGTAACAACCGTGTTTTTGGCAGCGGCGTTGACGCGCTGCGCTTCAGAAATGGAATCGGCTCCCCAGTGGCGGGGCGGAGGATTTTATCGCATTTAGTGATGCTTGGCGTAGTTGCTGCTGATGGGGCGCAAGAGAGAAAAGAATGTTGGTCAGATAGCGCAGTGCAAGCTCAGGTCGAGGCTGGTGTCCGTTTAACGGTGAAACGTAAGGCAAGGGGCTGTTGTGCAACCCCTTTGTTGTAGATCTATTTAGTCTGAGTGGGGAGGGTAGTCTACATACCCCACCATTCCTCCTCCGTAATAGGTTTCCTTGTCGGGGGTGGCAAGTGGGTTGCTTTGTTTAAAGCGCTCAACCAGATCTGGGTTGGCGATAAAGGGTTGACCGAAAGCTGGTAGGTCAATCAGTCCGCTGTCGACCCATTCTTGAGCGCGCTCGAGAGTCAGGTCTCCCGCTAAAATCAAAGACGTCGATTTTAGGTCTTTGCGACAGGTTTGCAGAAGTTGTTGTAAGGCATCATGTCGGACCTCCGCAGACTCATCGGCAAGGAAAAAATTCGTCTGATCCATAACATGCACATAGGCGACTTGCCGCTCTCCGAGTGCAGCGCAGAGGGCTCCGTAGGTTTCATCGATCTCATCGTAGAGTGGCATGCTCATTAACTGACCATAGGGAGAGATGCGAATTACCACGTTGTCCGGTCCAATTCTGCTGCATACCGCATCGACAACTTCTAAAACAAATCTGAGGCGGTTGTCGAGATTTTGAGAGCCGTAGCAGTCATCGCGATCATTCACTTTAGGGTTTAAAAATTGTTCCAGCAGGTAACCATTGGCGCCGTGAATTTCAACACCATCAAAGCCCGCATCCACTGCATTGGCAGCGGCCTGCGCAAAGTCTTGTACCACTCTGCCGACCTCGTCGGTGCTCAGTCGCCTGGGTGATGATGTCGGCACAAACCCAGGATCACCATGGTCGTCGTAACCAAAGGCAAAGGCAGATTCGGCGGGTTTATCCGTCGAGCTGACCGGGGCTGCTCCATTTTCCTGAATGGAGGTGTGGGAAACGCGACCGACGTGCCAGAGTTGCGCGAAGATTTTACCTCCTACGCTGTGTACAGAGTCCGTCACCAATTTCCAGCCGGCGATCTGCGCTGCTGAAAATATCCCAGGGTTGAAGAGATATCCTTGACCTTCCCTGGAGATAGGCGTGCCTTCCGAAATAATGAGCCCGGCTGTCGCTCTTTGGGTGTAGTAGAGCGCAGTCAGTGGGGTTGCGCGATCTTCTGGTGCTCGTGAGCGGGTCATGGGCGCCATGACAAATCGATTACTGAGTTGTAGGCGGCCCAACGGATAGGGGGTAAATAGACTCATTGGTGATTCCCTTAAGCATGGTGAAACACTGAATTGGCCGGAGGTCGGCCTCCGATCATTCTCGTGAAGAGGAGTATATTTAAGAATTTTTGGTTTATCTGAGGTGTAAATTACGAGGTTATGTGAAATAAATTCATCAATAGGTGCGTCATGCATTCATCTGAACGGCTTAAAGGAATTGATGTCTTTGTTACGGTTGCCGATCTTGGGAGCTTCACAGCGGCTGGTGACCGCTTGGGGCTAACCAGTTCTGCGGTCAGTAAGGGAATCGCGCGCCTGGAGCGGAGAATCGGTGCGAGGCTTTTTCAGAGAACGACACGGCGGTTATCTCTAACCGCTGAAGGTGAGCTGTTTTATCGGACGTGCGCCAATGTCCTTACTGAGCTGGAAGAGGCTGAATTGGCGGTATGCAAGACTGGCAACGAGCTTCATGGTCGGGTACGAATAGACCTGCCTGCGTCCTACGGTCGGCAGCACGTATTGCCTCTTATTATGGAGTTCACTGAGCCTTACCCTCTGTTGCAACCGATCATCTCGTTTACTGATCGCCTCGTGGACCCGGTTTACGAGGGGATTGATGTGCTGATCAGAATCGGTGGGTCAGACGTTTGGTCTGCGATGTTGGGGCATCGGTTTCTTGGGCGGCAAAAGTTGATATTTTGTGCCGCTCCTCGCTACATCGCTGAAAATGGATCTCCGAATTCCGTTGCAGATCTCGATTCGCACAGTTGCATCGGCTATCTGCAGAACGATGGGATGGTCAGCCCTTGGTCATTTCGAGGTAAAAGGCCTGGAGATCTCGAGCGACGTCAGATCAACCCGAGATTTGCTATCGGCGACGGTCAGGGAGAAGTGACGGCAATTCTCGCTGGTCAGGGGATCGGGCAATTGCCTACCTGGTTAGTGCACCGCTATGTGGCAAGTGGAGAAATGGTCGAAGTGCTGCCCGATTTTTCCGTTGAAGAAATGCCAATTAACTTGGTTTGGCTGAAAAGCCGGGAAAATATGCCGAAGGTAAAAGCGCTGGTGGCCTTTTTAGCGGAACGCCTTGGCCCGGAAGGTGCCTTAGTAACCACGGTAAAGCAAACAAAGCGCTAGGTTATCAGCATGGGTGAAAAATCCGTGACATCTGTCTCAACACAGAGATTTAGCAAAAAGATCTATGTAGAATTAGACGTTCTGGTGATAGACATTCCCTTCCGGTACATTTGTCTCTGCCCTTTTTGTTGACCCCCGCCGATACGCGCACGGAACACCGCATGCATGACGACGCTCCTCTTTATCTCAAGGCTATTGAAGAAGTTGATGGCCCGAACCGGGATCCCGCCCTCTGGGCGAAATTTCTGGTCTTAAATGACGGGGACGAATCCAAGGCTCGATTTGGCTACATCCGCGCCCGGGTAGAACAGCAGACCGGCAGCCGATTGACCGATATTGAACCGCAGCTTATCGACACCGAATCCGTGCTGGAGCCGGACATTCCGCAGTCCGACGCCGCACATGCCGCGGCACTTGAACCCTCTGAGGGGGAGGAGCCCTCGGCAGATAAGGAGCCTTCAGCCGATATGGAGCCTTCAGCCGATATGGAGCCTTCAGCTGATAGGCACTCAGCTGATAGGGACTCAGCTGATAGGGACTCAGCTGATAGGCACTCAGCTGATAGGCACTCAGCTGATAGGCACTCAGCTGATAGGGACTCAGCTGATAAGGAGCCCTCAGCCGAAGTAGAGTCGAAAGCTGATCAAGCGCTTTCAGCGAGTAGCGAGCTAACGGTAGAAAAAGAGCCCTCAGCTCAAAAAGAGCCTTCAGCTCAAAAAGAACCTTCAGCTCAAAAAGAGCCCTCCGTAGATGCGGGAGAAGCGGACAGTGCCTCGGATTCGGCTCAACTCCCTGAGGCAAGCTTGACGTCAGAGCCCGATCGGGAAGACGACGTCACACACCAACCGGCCGAGTCAGAGGCGAAAGAGGCGTCGCCAGCTCCGGAAGAGTTGGATGCCCTGCAAAAGTTATTTCAACGCTCATTGCCGGATTTGATGCCCGACAAGCCGGTAGACGCGCCTGATGTTCAGCCTGAGCCCAAGTCTTCAGGGGATGAGGGCTATACCACCATCGACTTGATGCGTGCGTTTGATCGGCGTGGTGCGCTCAACAGTGCCTTTCAGAAAGCCTATCGTCCGGCCAGTGAATACGCCAATCTCACCGGCCACGAACTGGATGACGTTATTCAGGCCATCAAATACAAAGAGTTGCGCGGTTGTCGACAGGACCATACCTGGTATGTGCTGCGTGATGAGCCTATCAATCCTGTAGAGGGTAACGAAGCCGCTGCCGAAAGCCCCGGTGATGATTCGCAAGAGCATGAGGCGATTCTGGCCGGCCCCATGATTGATACCGACGTCTATACCTCGCAGCAAGACGACGATCAGCTCTATGTATTGGAAGAGGGAAAGCCGACGCTTAACCTTTCCGCTTGGGTGCCTCTTGATGATTTCGCACAGTCGAAAGGTTGCTCACCCGATGAAATATTGGGTTTGGCAGAAGCGGGTGAATACACCGCTCGCGAAACCGATGAGGGATGGCTGATTGCGGAGCCTTCAGCTCATGAAGAGCCTTCAGCGGGTAAAGAGCCTTCAGCTTATGAAGAGCCATCAGCGGAAACCCAGGCAGAAAAACATGAACCGCTCTTGGAGGAAAAGTTCTCCGCCATCCAAAAACCCTCAGCATTAGAAATATCCGACGAAGAGCCGCTGACGCCACTGGAGCGTCTTGCCGCCAAAAGGCAGCGCGAAAGGTCGGCATTGCAGCCCGACACTAACGAATCAGTATCCAAGCCCTCGTCTGTTGCTCGTGATGACGAGATTCCTCTGATCGCCCGACGGGATGTCGACGAACTCCCATTCCAGAACGAATCTTCTGACAATCCACCGGTCGCTGAAAAGAAGGCCGAAAGACGTCCAGAAGAACGTCGCCATTTACAACTTTGGTTGCCCATCAATGCCTTCGCTCGTGAGCGAGGGTTGACCAAAGACAAAGTTATGGAAATGGTCAAAGAGGGGCAATTTCAGACACGCTATGAAAACGGCAATACTTATGTTGCCGAGCCGCTTCCGGTCAAAGAAACGGTTTTTCCAAAGGTGGCTCCTCAAGCTGAAAACAAGTCGGATTTTTCCGAAGATATTCCCGGGAGCTTCTTTAGTTTTCTAACACAAGGGCGTTTTGGGTTGGGGCGTACTTACTGGTTGTATCTGGTGCTGATTACAGCGGCGTTTGGTGCGCTCGCGTATTTACTATGGCCTAATCAAGAAAGTTTGGCGCCAGCCGTGTTGGCATTTCTCTACTGGCCTCTGCCCGCACTGGGTGTCTGGCGTGCAGCGAGTCGCTCACGTGGTTGGCGGTTATGGGCTGGTTTTTCTAAGTTGACCGTTCTCTTGGGCTGGCTCGTTTACATTCTCGTCTTGTTGGTTTTGTCCGCCAAATTTATTTAGGGGCGTCTCCCGTAATTCATTTCTTGGATTCAATTGGCAGGAAGCTGTATATCTACATTTTTGTTCGTTGGCTGACGCAATAATGTGTTTGACGCCTCTATTCTGAAAACTTCTTGTCATTCGGCTGAGCCTATTATTTACTCGTAAGCTCACTGTCAGGGAGGCCCTCAAGGGGACGAACGATGAAATCATTCTACAAGGATGTAGCCGCCAGTATTGGCATCGGCTTGCTGGTAATCGCGCCTGTCTATTTGTCGATTCTTTTGTTACTAAAAGGTCTGAATACGTTGGGCTACGTTCTGCATCCATTAATTGTGATGCTTCCGGATGGTCTGCAATCAAAGACACTTTTCTCGTTGTTCGCTTTACTTCTGATTACCTTCGTTATTGGTATGGTGCTGAGAACGGCGCTCGGACGACGGGCGAGAATGTCGCTCGAAAAATCACTGTTTACCAGAATCCCCGGTTACTTGATGCTTAGGGATTTTACTCGCCGCCTATCGGGGCAAGCCAGCGAAAAAACCTGGAAGCCCGCGCTGGTTGTCACCGATGATGATGCGCTAATGCCCGCGTTTATTATCGAGGCGTTGGAGGATGGCCGTTACACTGTGTTTGTACCGTCGGTGCCAACACCTTTTGCTGGTGCGGTGTTTATCTACGAGCATCAACGAGTACACGAAGTGGATATGCCTTTTCCTCAAGCGCTACGGGTGATTTCCCATTGGGGGGAAGGGGCAAAGGAAATGGTTGCTGCCATGGAAAAGGCGGATCTCTATCCAAGATCTGCATGAGCTAAAAATTGCTGAGTCTGTTGCCATGAAATTGCGGTGCAACACACACGCCGTACCTGCTCTCTGGTAGGCTCGATGCTATATCCCTAATGCATGCGGTTTGCTTTGCCGTGAACTTATTTATTTCAGCGGTTTAATGAGCGAAATGTTCGTGCGAATTTCTAGGTAGGTTCTAAGCGTAGAATTCAGTGTGCGGTTACAAGATGATGGTTAGCCCATTATGGGGGCGATGTCAGTGATCTTGAGTCTCTTAGGGGCTCTTCTCAATCTCTTTAAAGCAACCGAACGGTAGCGAAGAGCCGGAGTGAGTAAAATGGGGCAGTGGTTATGCGAAAGTTAACCGTGATTCAGCATATGTCGCTGGATGGAATTATTCAGGGGCCTGGGTCTGCTAAGGAAGACCGCGATGGTGGTTTCGAGTTTGGTGGTTGGATTTCTCCCTATAAAGATTCAAGCATTGGGGAAGCCATCGTCGAGACGCACGGTGATTCACTGGATCTAATATTGGGGAGGCGGGTTTACGATATCTGGTCCGACTATTGGCCTCATCAAGAGAATAACTTCGCCGCGATTTTCAATGCCGCAACCAAATATGTGATAACCCATCGTCCAGAGAGTTTGACCTGGGAGCCGTGCCAAGCCGTTGGCCCTGACATTATTAACGGTGTCAGTGCGATTAAATCTCAGTCGGGGCCTTCTCTCATTTGCTGGGGGAGTTCGACGGTTGTTCCGGAAATGTTAGACCATAATCTAGTGGACGAATTACTGCTGTTCGTATATCCGGTTCTATTGGGGAGCGGAAAAACGCTTTACGGAAGCGGCTCTCGTCCTTGTTCTTTGAATTTAACTCGCTCTTCTGTCTCAGCGAGTGGTGTTATGATCAAAAGCTACAGCAAAATTCCATCGTAATTTCTATGCGACTTGAGTCGTAGAGCTAGGATCATTTAGTTGTTATTATCTGCCGAAAATCCCTCAAGTAACGAATAAAAAAATCGTAGATCGATTTTGCTTAAAATCAACAGCTTATTATGTGAGTTTTGGAAAAAGCTCTTGTCTTAATCTTTCTTTATCAAGAAAAATAAAATTTCTATATTGCCCCACCGCGCTAAAACACAAAAAAAGCAATAACAGGGGGCAAGATGCCACAGATTCGTCGTCGTTCAATTCTGATACCTTCCGTTTTACTGACTTCCGTAGGTCTAATAAACGCCGCTCATGCTGAAATTGAGTTGGTGAGTGTGGATACTCCCACCGGTCCCGCCAAGGTCAGCTTGGGTGGCTATGCCAAAGTCGATGTGCGCCATGTTGACGGAGATATCGCTTATCAAGATTACTGGATTGGAAATTTCCCCGGAGGCGAAGCTCGCGACACCTCCCATACCGGATTCAACGTCAAAGAATCCCGCGTAAATCTGAAGATCGAACACAGCGAAGTATCGGCGTTTGTCGAGTACGATTTTTATGGCGGAGATGGCAATGAAGTTGTCAGTAATTCTTCCAGTCCTCGATTAAGGCATTTCTACATCGCCTACAAAAACTGGCTTGCTGGTCAGACGTGGACCACGTTTATGCCGACCGAAGTTTTGCCGGAAACCCTGGACTTTGGTGGCCCTCACGTGGGTGAGGTTTTTATTCGGCAAGTGCAAGTGCGTTATACCGCAGGCCCTTGGCAGTTCTCTCTGGAAAATCCAGAAACCAACGGTGATGGAGATGTCGGCGAGCCTTCCAGTGGTGTTGGTGTGACCGGCGATGAAGCGGATCCCGATGAGTCCATTCCAGATTTTGTTGCTCGCTACAATTACAAAAATGATTGGGGATCGTTTTCCGTCAGTGGCTTGGTTCGAAAAGTCGACCAGGGCGGTATCGATGATACCGCTGTTGCCTTGAATGTCGCAGGTAAAATTAAAACCTTTGGCGAGGACGACTTCCGCTTTCAGTTAACCACAGGCGACCCAGGGCGCTATGTCAGTGCGGGCTTGACGCCTGACGTGGTGATCGACCCGGCTTCCGGCGATACAGAAGTTGAATCTACAGATGCCTTCACTGTGTCGTACCAACACCAGTGGACTGGCGTGGCTCGCTCTACGGTTTTCTATGGGCAGGCAGAAACAGATATTCTTGAGCGTCAACGTTTTCACTGGGGTGTTAACTACATTACGGATGTAACACCTAGCCTCAGTGTTGGAGCGGAGTACGGTAAGTACGCGATCGATGATGAAGGCATGGATGCTATCGATTCCGACTACCTACAGTTTAGCGCGAAGTTTTCGTTCTAAGAAACCTCTGATTAATTACCTGCGTTGCCATCGCTGCGTTAAAAATGGACTCAAAATGCTCATTTACAACACGTAAACCCGAAGGGTCGGTCCCAGCGCTTTTCGGTCATTTTTGCCTTGCGCTAGCCGCCTCGCCGACATTAATCAGAGGTTCCCAAAATAATTTTGTTAACAGCAGGCTTTTAAATAAACCCATTTAGGTCTGCTAAGAAAAACTCTGATTAACGTGGTAATGGCTGCGTTAATCACAGGTTTCTTAATAAAAGTATTCTTTTTTGGATTGCATGGCGTCGCGGATAAACTCAATCAAGAGTTTGATGCGCAGACTGGGTAGTCGACTGCGTGGATAGACTGCATAAATGCCAAGTCGTTTACCGACATGCTCGTCCATAACAGAAACCAATGTGCCGGAGAGTAGCTCTTCGTGAATGAGTGCTCTGGGTAGATAGGCGATACCCAGTCCGTTCAGCGCTGCTTGTTTTAAGGCTTCCAGTTCATTGGCTGTAATACTGCCTTTTACTTGAACCTGTAGATCTTCTTCGCCACGTTTTAAGGCCCATAACGCAGGCCCTGCGCCTTCGTACTTATAGATCAGGCATTCATGGTCTGAGAGGTCTTCGGGCTCTTTGGGGGTGCCTCGTTGTTCAATGTAAGAGGGACTGGCGCAGATGATCCACTGAGAGTCGATAAGGCGACGGGCAACGAGATTGGAATCTTCCAAATGGGCGGTACGAATCGCTAAGTCGTAACCGTCTTTGATGATATCGACAAAGCCATTGCCCGCGGTCAGTTCCACAGAAACATCCGGATGTTCTGCGCAAAAACGGGAGATAGCATCGTTCAAAATAACGCGAGAGGATACCACTGGCATGGTGATTTTGATGTTGCCCCGCACACTGTCGCCATAGCCGGTAACGGCATCTTCTGCTTCGTGCAGTGCCAATTTCGCTTGTCGGGCCTTTTCATATAGAACGGTGCCGGCATCGGTGAGGCTAAGCTTGCGCGTACTGCGATAGAAGAGTTGCGCGTTTAATGATTGTTCTAGGCGTGAGATACGTTTGCTAACGACCGAGTTGCTCAGTTCACGTTCTTCGGCAACTTGGGAAAATGACCCGGCTTCTACCACATAGGTAAACAGCAGGATGTCATCGGCCCTAGCGCCATTCTTATGATTCTTCATGGCATTATGTAAGAAATGGAAAAAATGTTAACGCAATTTGATCATATACCAGTCAACACTGAATTGATATTGTCCCGTCGCCCGATTGCTCAAAAAGTTAAATAAGCATTCGCGTGCCGGACAATTTCCGTATTGGTTTCTAGTCAGTTGTTCTTTTTGACGAGAGCCAGGCAAACAATGATAGCTCAGCGAAAACAAACGAGCGTTTGTCAATTTGCTGTTATAAGAAAACAGAAATAATAACGATAGATGGAGGCACCATACATGGATTCATCCTACGGTATCATCGCACTCTTGCCGATTGCTGTATCGGCACTGTTGCTGCTTGGGTTACAGTGGCCAGCCCGTAAAGCCATGCCCGTCGCACTCGCTGTGACTATAGCCATTGCCATTTTTGTTTGGCATATGTCCGTCAACCGGGTTCTCGCGTCTGCGCTGCAGGGGCTTGTCGTAACCGTGACCGTGTTGTGGATTATTTTCGGCGCAATCTTCCTACTAAATACGCTCAAACATACTGGGGCCATCAGCGTTATCCGGCATGGATTTACCAATGTGTCCCCCGACCGAAGAGTTCAAGCCATCATCATCGCTTGGTGTTTCGGAACATTTATCGAAGGTGCATCCGGGTTCGGTACGCCAGCTGCAATTGCTGCCCCCTTACTAGTTGCGATTGGTTTCCCAGCTATGGCAGCAGTATTGATGGGGATGATGATTCAAAGTACTCCGGTATCTTTTGGAGCGGTGGGGACACCCATTGTCGTTGGTGTGACCAACGGTTTGGATTCAGCGGCTATCGGCAACAGCCTGTCCGCACAAGGTCATTCCTGGGAAGGTTTTCTGCAACTGATCACCAGTGAGGTGGCAATTGTTCACGGGTTATTGGGAACCTTGATGCCCGTGTTGATGGTTATTCTTCTGACACGCTTTTTTGGTGAGAAAAAAAGCTGGAAAGACGGTTTTGCCATTCTTCCTTTCGCGGTGTTCGCCGGTTTGGCGTTTACCATACCCTACGCGCTAACCGGAATTTTTCTAGGTCCGGAATTTCCTGCGCTGATCGGAGGGATGGTCAGTATGGCGATCGTCGTCAGTGCGGCGAAGCGCGGGTTTTTGGTGCCGAAGACAACCTGGGATTTTCCTGAGAAAACCCAGTGGCCAGCCACGTGGTTGGGTTCGATTAATCTGACCAGTGATAAGACTGGGTACAACCCCAATATGTCTCCTGTACTGGCATGGATTCCCTACGTTCTGGTTGCTGTACTTTTGGTATGTACCCGCATTATCGCTGAGCTTAAAACCGCCTTGTCCGATTTTGGCTGGTCCTTCGCGTCGATTCTTGGCGAAGATGGTATCAGTGCTTCCATCAGCCCTCTATATTTGCCGGGTGGACTACTGGTGGTTGTCGCCTTACTTGCTGCGTTAATGCACTGCAACCTTAAGGGGGCGGCGACATCGCTTGCCGCCGCTGGGCGTGAATCCGGTAAAACACTGATCAGCGCCGGCTTCGTGCTGATCTTTACCATTCCGATGGTACGTATTTTTATCAACTCCGGTGTGAATACCGTGGACATCGTTAGTATGCCGGTTGCCAGTGCCGAGTTGTTCGCGCGCATCTTCGGGGACATGTTCCCGTTGATTAGCCCCACCATCGGTGCTCTGGGTGCCTTTATCGCTGGCTCCAACACGGTTTCTAACATGATGTTCAGTCAGTTTCAGTTTGAGGCGGCACAGACATTGAATATTTCCTCCGCTTTGATCGTAGCCGCACAAGCGGTGGGTGCCGCCGCGGGTAATATGATTGCTATCCACAACGTCGTAGCCGCGTCGGCAACCGTCGGATTGGTGGGGCGAGAGGGAGCTGTTTTAAGAAAAACACTGATTCCGACGGCCTACTATGTGATTGGCGCCGGTATATTGGCTCTGGTTGGCGTCTACCTGCTGGGGCTTACCGATCCACTTATGGATATCGTTAATGGCTAATTTGGACAGGCACTTCCTCAGTGCCATCAAGTCGCTGTTGTCCAGCGATCAGATCATTGAAGACATCACCCGTCGCCGGGCGTATGGCACAGATGCCAGTTTTTATCAGTTGATTCCTCAGCTGGTGCTCAAACTGGATTCCATTGCTCAGGTCAGTTCGGTAGTGGCACTGTGTCATCAATGTGAGGTGGCCGTTACTTTTCGGGCGGCGGGCACCAGTTTATCTGGCCAAGCCATTACCGACTCGGTGTTGATTATTTTAAGTGATCAATGGCGCAACTTTGAAATCTTGGCTGATGGCGAGATGATCCGTCTGCAGCCGGGGGTTGTTGGCGCGCACGCCAATCATTACCTCAAGTCCTATCAACGTAAGATAGGACCAGATCCGGCGTCCATCAATGCCTGTAAGATCGGCGGTATCGTCGCCAATAATGCATCGGGCATGTGCTGCGGTGTCAGTCAGAATACTTACCATACGGTCAAGGCCATGACCTTGGTGCTTGCAGATGGGAGCATTCTCAATACGGCTGATAGCGACAGTGTGGCGGAGTTTGCCCTGAGAAACAGCGCGCTGCTGGATGGCTTGTCGTCCCTGCATAAAACGGTGAATGCCGATCAGGCACTCGTGGATTTGATTCGTCATAAATACCGTTTGAAGAACACGACCGGCTATGCTCTCAACGCATTGGTGGATTACCAGAATCCCGTTGATATTTTACTGCATCTGATTGTAGGGTCAGAAGGCACGCTTGGTTTCGTCGCAGATGTTACCTACGAAACCGTGGTAGAGCACAGCAATAAAGCCAGTGGACTGTTTCTCTTCAGTTCGCCAGATGCCGCCTGTCAGCTCGTCGAGTTGCTGGGCAATGCCCCGGTGGATGCCGTTGAACTCTTGGATCAGCGGGCGTTAAATTCCGTGAAAGGCAAGCCTGGCTTGCCAGATAGCTTTTGTGACCGAGATGGGTTGTGTACAGCACTGTTGATCGAAACCCGGGCCGCCACGGCCATAGAGCTGGAAGACCATATTCGAGTTTTGTCGGAGTTGGTGGCAAGATTTAGCCCGGTTGAGGAAATTCCATTTGCCGCCGATAGCGTTCGTAACGATAAGTTGTGGGCCATTCGCAAAGCGACCTTTCCTGCGGTAGGTGCGGTTCGAAAAACCGGCACCACCGTCATTATTGAAGATGTGGCCTTTCCTCTGGATAAGCTCGGGGATGGGATACGCGCCTTGCACCAATTGTTCGACCAGTTTGGCTATCACGAAGCTCAGATTTTCGGTCATGCGCTGGCGGGTAATCTGCATTTCGTCTTTACTCAATCCTTTGAAACCGATGCTGAAATCCAGCGCTACGATGAGTTTATGAAAGCGGTGGCGCAGTTGGTCGCGGTTGATCTGAAAGGTTCCTTGAAAGCAGAGCACGGTACTGGCCGGAATATGGCGCCTTTTGTCGAGCTGGAGTGGGGCGAAAAAGCCTATCAGGTTATGCAGCAGGTGAAGTGCATTATCGACCCTAAGGGAATTTTGAACCCAGGGGTGATACTTAATAAAGACGCGGATGCACATATCCACGATTTAAAAGAGATGCCGGCGGCCAATACCATTGTCGATAAATGTATTGAGTGTGGATTTTGTGAACCTGTATGTCCTTCGAAGGATGTCACGCTAACCCCTAGGCAGCGCATTGCTTTGTGGAGACGGGTACAGCAGCTCAACGCAAAACCTGCACGCTCGCCCGAAGAGGAATCTGAGCTTACGGAGCTCACTCGGGATTATCAATATCTTGGCATCGACACCTGTGCTGCAACGGGCATGTGTGCCACCAAGTGCCCGGTGAATATCAATACAGGTGAATTGATTAAGGAAATTCGTTCCGATAATCTTTCCAAGTCGTCTCGTTCTATCGGTAATATCGCCGCCAGCCATTTCTCTCAAGTCGCGGGTGTCACAGGTTTGGGCTTAACAGCCAGTAAGCTGGCAACACAGGCCCTGGGCGAGTCCCGGGCAGACAAATTGGGCGTAAAAATCCATCAGGCAACCGGTAAGCGGCTACCACTTTGGCACAGTGATTGGCCAACACGGGCTAAGGCGCCTCGTATTCAGGTTCACGAGCAATCCTCACCTTTAAAACCCGTGGTGTATTTTCCCAGTTGTGCCAGCCGCACGATGGGGCCGCAGGTCAATGCTGCGGATAAACGCAGTCAGGTTGACGTCGCACAATCATTATTTCGCAAAGCGGGTTATGAACTGCGTCTTCCTGAGAATTTGAGTGATTTATGCTGTGGTATGCCTTTCGCCAGTAAGGGCATCAACGACCTTGCCGATAAAAAAGCGGAAGAGTTGACCAAAGCGCTATTGGCCGTCAGCGATTCTGGCAAAATACCCGTGGTGTTTGATACCAGCCCCTGTCGTTTAAAAATGAACGATTACAGCGGGTCGCTACCTCTCTACGAGCTGTTTGAATTTATCGACCGCGAGATATTATCCGAGTTGGATATTCATACAAAAAGTGACCCAATCGCGTTGCACATCACCTGCAGTACCCGGCGTATGGGATTGTCTGACGCTCTGCGTCGAGTCGCCCGAGCTTGTTCGACGGAGGTTGTTGAGCCGCCGGATATCGAGTGTTGCGGATTTGCTGGTGATAAAGGGATGTTTTACCCAGAATTAAATCAGAGTGCCCTTAAAACACTTGCCAGGCAGCTGCCAAAAGAGTGCCAGCAGGGTTATAGCAACAGTCGCACCTGTGAGATTGGCTTATCGCACTACGCGAAGATTGAGTATCGCTCGTTGCTGTATTTGTTGGATGAAATCAGTCAGGCCAAAGCAAAAGCCCTGCCTGCATAAAGACGACGGTGACCGCTCCTATCAAGCAGGCGCGGTCGCTGAGGTCAGGGTATGGTTAGAAGTGGTATCTGCCACCAATCGACAGAGTCTCATAGTCGCCGGCAATATCCATTTCGATTCCTGCTGAAAGGTTGGGTGAAAAGAAGTAATCTGCACCTACGGTGATAAACGTATCGCTGTCATCCACGTCGATGTATGTCATTTTCGCTCTTGCTTCAATGTTCGGTAGAACGATGCCTCGGATTCCACCAGAAAACGAAAAACCGGTATCGTCTTCATTGTCGACATCTGTTCTTACCAAAGAGAACTCAAAGTTCGCGTCCCACTGCTGGTTTAACGGATAAATGTAGCCCGCCCCGGCCTGTAACACATCTAAATCGATATCGTGGTCGAATTCCACCATATCGTAGTTACCGTGCACGTAAAGATCCGGCGTAAGCAACAGGGAGCCGCCAAACCGGAATCCGTCACCATCAACATCGTTCACCTCTGCGTCCAATAGGAATCGCCCCTCCGCATAGTTGTAGCTGACATCGCTGGCGTTGACGGCCAAAGATGAGGCCAAAACAGACGCGCTCAGACCGATGATTGCACAAAATTTCTTCATTATAGAATTCCTTTCAGGTCTCGTTTCATCAAAAAGCTGCTGTGGCATCTTTCGAGTCTTTTGAGTGTAGACGACAAAGTGTTCATTCGGAGATGACACCAACTCAGCTCACTGTTGTAGTCAGACGGACACATTGACTCAACGTTAATACAAGTCTGATGCAATTCGCCTTTTGCTGATGGTGATTTGGGGGGGGATGAGTGATACAGCTTGTTACAAAATCAATAGACAGTATCAAAAGTGTATCGATCTTTCGCGAGTGTGTAATACTGATTGCGAAAGAGTTTGTTCAGATATTAGCCTCTCGATCAGATAGATTGAGCTAGCCATGCACGGCGTGATTAGCCCGTAAAACCGCCTGATGACATAACCGAGAAGCCTATGCCCCGCCATATAGCAGAATTAAACCGTCGCCGACTCTTGAAAACACTGGGAAATGCGGTCGCGTTCTCACCTTTTGTTACCCTTGCCGGGTGTGGAGGCGGTGGTGGTTCGGGAGGTTCAGAGGAAGACACAACGACCACAACAACCACTGAAACGACCACAGAAACCACAACTACGACATCAAATAGCACGACATGGCTTAGCGGCGGAACAGCATCGATGGAGGCGGATTATCCGCCCGCGACAGACCCGCTGGATCTCAGTAATGGTAGCGTCATTTGTACTAGCTCCGGCACCAGCAGTTATACGATTGGCCCCTGTTACTTTCCGCCAGAAGACTATCGTGATGATATTTCAGAAGGGCAACCTGGAATTCCGATGACTCTGGCTTTGAAGTTGGTGGATGCGAACTGCGATCCAGTTGTCGGTGCTGACATTGAGGTTTGGTGGTGTAACTGGGGGGGAATCTATTCCGGCGATGACTCAGATGTGACCAATACCGTCAGTGACTTTAATGTTGGCTTTTGCACGGGCAACGACTCCGACGCGCTTGCTGCCAAGTGGTTTCGAGGCGTTCAAACCACGGATGACAGTGGCAATGTCTACTTTAAAGGCTGCTTTCCTGGCTGGTATCCCAGCCGCACAACGCACATCCATTTTCGCGTTGTGGTAGATGGCAGTCAGCGACTGGTTTCTCAATTCTGTTTCGATGATGATCTGTGCAATGAAATCTACACAGGTCATTCCGACTACACAGGCGAAGATCGCGATACCACCAATGGCACCGACACTGTATTCGGCTCAGATTACGAGGACTATATGTTCGTTGTAGAGCAGCAGTGGGATGGCTCTATGTTGGCATATAAAGCGATTCAAATTGTCTGACAATCAATATCGTTTTGTGTTAAGGCCCTGCAGTTAAAAGCCATACCATTGCCCATAGTCTCTTTGGGCTTATCTTATCTCAGCGGAGGCCTGAATTGGGTCTCCAAATTCAGAATAATTCAGTAAACCGCCTTTTCTATAGTACTCATATCAGCTTGACGACCAATTCCTATCGTCCACTTTTGAATGCGATTGTGAGACGATCCGCTTTGCCGCTTGATTTCAATCGTGTAGGTAAAATCCAGCTGGGCATTAATCGATGCTGGCTGAAAGATTTGTCCGTCGTAAAGTTGCAAGGAAAAGTCGTTTTTTGAGAGCCAATGTGTTCTCGTGAATTAACCGTTTTGGATGAGCTGTTATGGGTTATGTGATTGCCGCTGTTATTGTCGGTATTATTATCTGGTCTTACTATTCAACGATTAAAGATATTTTTTCGTTCTTTCAGCGTCGCAAGTTTAAGAGTCAAATGAAGGTGGTGGGGCAGGATACGACCTCTACTGCTGTAAAAGATATTCTTCGCGCAGCCAATGAAAAGCAGCCTGATAATTTTATACGTCTTGTTGATAACGCCAATGAAGACACCCTCAAAGAGCTGATCGAAAAAAACAGAGCTCTGCCGTACTACGAAGATTATGCAAAAGCCTGCCCTGATAGCGCTAGAGCGCGATATGTGTATGGGAATTATCTGGTTGGCAAAGCATGGGAAGCGCGTAGTGGTGCCTATGCGAATAAATTATCACAAGAACAAGTCGACGGCTTTTATAAATATCTCGCATTGGCAAAGACTGAGCTTATCAAGGCGAACGAATTGGACAATACTCTTTTGGGGGTTTATGACTCCTTGATAAAAGTCGCCAAAGGGCAAAGCGACAAATCCGGTGCTTTTAAACGCTATGAGGACGCCTGCCAGCAGTCTCCGAACAACTATGTTATTCATTCGAGTATGCAATTATTGCTCACTGAAAAATGGTTGGGCTCCTCGAAAGAGATGTTCGAGTTTGCACGCAGCTCCGCGGGAAGAGTTGCCAAAGGACCCTTAAAAGGTTTGATTGTTGATGCTCATTTTGAAGCCATGCGGCAGTTGGACGGCGTCGATAGAAAGAATTACTTCGACCAGCCCGACGTTCAGAGAGAAATTAAGAAGGCCTATACGGAACTGGGTGACATCTCGCCTTCGGCCAACTATGCGGAAAAATCCGGCTACTATTCGGCGTTGAATTCGTTTGTCGTCGCGTTCCATATGATGAAGGATTTGAAATCTGCGGCGGATGCTCATCTAAAAATTGGTCCACATTATCAATACTACCCATGGTGGCTTATTACAGATCCCAGTATTGAGACGTATAAAGCCTACCGACTGACGGCATTGATGGCAAAATAGGCTGAAAATTTATTTAGGCTTTCCCCTGTCTTCAGGCTTTAAATTTGTTTTGCATACCCCACGAAAGAATCATGGGGTTGCCGTAACTTATAATCGTGCTCCGCAGGTGACTTTCAGGATTTAAATCTTCCGAAACAGAGCTGAGCGTTGCTCATCTGCGCCATCTGCGGCGGTCACAAATTTTTCAAAAAAGATATCCTGTTCAAATAATCGGCCTTGCATCAGCGTGGTGATGGTGGCATCGATCATCGGTGGCGGTCCACATAGGTAGGCTTTGCAGCCAGAGAAGCGACCTTGAAAGTGCTCCTGCAAGGCTACATGGACAAAACCACGGAAACCCTCCCAGGTGTCGGAGTCTTCGGGTTCGCTGAGCGCCGGTAAGTAAGAAAACTGTTCGAATTCTCGTGAGAGATTGGTAAACAGCTCGGCATTATAGAGTTCGCTAAGGTTGCGAGCGCCTTGAAAAAGGGTAATTCGACGGCTGTCCCCCTGTTCCAATAGATCGAGAATCATGGATTGTGGGCTGGATAACCCAGATCCGCCCGCGATGAAGATGATATCGCCTGGTTGCGACTGGCGTACAAAAAACTGTCCGTAGGGGCCAGACAGCGGAAGTACGTCACCGACCTGTAATTGCTCATGCAGATAGCCAGTGCCGGCGCCACCGGGCACTCTGCGAACATGGAGTTCGACGGTGCGGCTCTTCGATGGCGGTGAGGCAATGGAAAACGCACGACTGCCATCGACACCAGGAAGCGTCAGATTGACGTACTGCCCGGCTTGAAAGGCCATGTCACGATCCAATTGCAGTTCAATGCCAATGATGGTGGGGGATAGGGAGGTAATCTGGACAACCTCCGCCTGATAGTCATCGACGGGGTAGCCCAGAAAATCATCATCTACATCGATATCTGCTTCGATGGTGGCATCGCTTTGCAGTGTTGCACAGCAGGCCAGCACCTTGCCTTCATCGCGTTCGACGTCCATTAGGGCAAAGGGGGAGGCGTCGCCGATGTCAACGTCGCCCTCCAGCACTTGTATTTTACATGTGGCACAGGTGCCGTGGCCGCAGGCAAAGGGTAACCATACCCCTTGCCGTAACGCCGCCTGCAGAATGCTCTGTCCTTCGTCGACGTCGATTTGATCACCGGTTGGCTCTACCGTCAGTGTGTAAGTCATGGTGATAGCCCTTCTTTAAAATGCGGCTTGCGCCATGCCCACGAGTGCGGGCGTGGTCATTGTCAGCAGAGCTTTATGGTTAATGCCGTTGGACGACAAGGTTGAAGCGCTGTCTGGAATGAATCGCTCGCCGTTGAGTTGCCATTGAACCTTAGATAGCACCACTTTACCGGCATCTGGGTGAGGGGCGAGCGCCGGGGTCAGGTGATCCTGCCAGAGTTGCTCAAACGTCAGGTTCGGGTCGACCAGAAGTGTGAAGGGCGCGCAAAAGAGTAGGTGATCTGGCCAGTATAAGTAGATCAGTTGTTGGCCATGATAGTGATCAATACAGTCTTTAGACTCTGCGGTGTAGGTGTAACGTGCATTTACTGACATGTTTTTGTCCTCCCTCAACCCGCTTTAGCCAGAGAACTGTCGGATTCCGGCACCGGTGAATCGCCTTTAAGTTGTTGCCAGCGTGCTTGATCTTGTGATCCTTCAAAATCCAGATTGTCTGCGCCCATTTTGATGTGGTAGTAGTCAGAGACAATTCCGGGCAGGTCTGGACCGCCACAATTTCCCTGAAAAATCTGATGCACAGGGAGCCATGCCTGAATATATTTCTCTGGCTCGTAATCGAAAATATCTCGACAGCCATCTGAACAAAAATGATAGTGCTCATTTTTGTAATGCCGTGATCTCAGGCTGAGGTGGGTAGGGTCATTGGTTTCCGTAAATAGAGTCGGGATCTGACATACCTGACACAATTGCGGCAGTGTGTTGTTATAAAATCGGTTGCCAGCTTTTTGCTGCTCTTCCCAGTAGTCGAATCTCGGACGATAGTAGCGCTCAAAGGTGTTTGGGTATTTCTCTGCTAACCAAGCCTGTTCTTTCGCGGTTGGCGTCCAGGTGTGGAAATTGGTGGCGTGACCGTACTGATAAAACGTTGACCAGATCTGGTGGCTAATGTGCTCTTTGGCAGCATTGGCCTCGGCTTCGTAGCGGGGTGGACGAATACCGTAACGTGCCAGATCCTGAAACAGAGCTCCGCCATTTTTCTCGTAGTACATTTCCCAGGCTTCCGCCCAAGACATAACTTTATTCGGCAGCATATAGTCCATCATCATGCCGACCAGGCTCAGCAGTCGAAATCCCCGCCAAAACCATTTGTCGATCCACTGCTGCACGATGGGGACATTGTCTTCGTGCTGCTCCAGCAGAAATTTGATGATTTCCAAGCCCAGCGTCATATGTCGGGCTTCGTCGGATTGTGCACTGAAGCCAAAGGTCACCGTTGCCATATCGCCATTATAGGCGGCGCCAGACATAAATGGGACAAACAACAGATTTGTGAGTACATACTCGAAAGAAAACGAAATCGCTGTTAAAAACTCAAAGGGGCCGGCGGTTCTGGCGTCGTCAAAAAAGGATTTGGGTACGGATAAAAACCAAACGCGATCATGCATATGGGCAAAATCGTGTAGGCCATTAAAGTGCTTGTTGTAGTGACTCATTGCGTGCAATTGCGTTTGCACATGGCGCAGTTCATCAATGGATTGCATTTGACAGGCAATGCGTGCTCCGGCTCCGCTGAATTGTCGGCCGACACGGGCGTAACCCTGAAAGGCGGCGTATTCAAGCGGTGAAACGCCGGTTAGAAAGAGCTTGAGAGCATTGATATAGCGAGGGTCGGAGACATTTTGATGTCCGTTGTTTTGGGCAAAGGCGTCAAAGATCGCGTAGAGCTTTTTCTCTTTTTCCGACTGATATTTCCAATAGGCATCCATGGTCAAGCGAAATGGGTCTTCCCATTTGTCCCAGTCAACGATTTTGATACCTTCAAAATCTTCCTGGGGAAAAATATCTTTTTTATCCTGATAGCTGGGCTCCCACTCCATGCTGCGGGTGAGTGCGTGATACTTCTGTTTCATGTTGAGTTTTTTGGCTGTGCGCATTTTGTTATTCCTCTTAGTTCCAACGCAGTACAAACTGATCTTCGTCTTCTTCGACATTGCCGCCGATACTGATAACATCGAGCAACATTGCCTGGACATCCCATTCCTGGCCTGAGAGTTCTTCGATGGTGGCGTGGTTGATGACCAGTTGTTTTTCTGCCTGGATGCGAATCATGGCGGGTTGATGATCAATGCTCGCGTTGGGATTGTCTGCCATGATGGCATTCGCGATATAACGAGCATTGTCGTTGTCTTGTAACGCGATAAATACTGGCTGGCTCATGCGGCTTTCTCCATGGGCTGCAATCCGGATTTCTTAAGCAGTGACTGCATATCGCTTTCCAGCGTGCCGAGTTTCGCCACACCTACGGTAGCTTCTGCGAGCGGCGTGAGCGCTTTAAGGATTCGCGGCTGCCAGTGTTCGACCCACCGCATCAACTGTTGTTGATTCGCGGTTGATTCGCTGGCGGCGGTTTTTACGACTGCAGTAATCCAACGGGTCGTATCTTTATTCCAATCCCGCATGAATTCGGTCAGCAGGCTGATATCTCTATTTTGTAACCAGTCGTCCAATAGCTGATAGCAAAATGGGAATAGCATCTTATCCAGCAACAGGTTTTGTACCAGTGTCAGTTCGAACCAATCTTTGATTACCAAGGTGTCTTCAGTAAGCTGTCGCAGCGGCTGCCAGCAGGGATCATCCATCCAAAATTGCTTAGCCGTCTCTAAAGACGTTGCCGAATTGCCATCAATGAGCAAACCAATACGAGAGAGATACTGTCCGATGCCCAAGTGATCCATGGCTTGGAAAATGTGCGCTTGGGTGACGGTGGTCGCAACGGCATCCCCGGCGATGGCGCTGTTGTTCATGTTTGCGGCAAGGTTGGTATGACGAAAGGGCAGCAAAAAACGACATAAAATGTCTTGAGTTTCCTCATCCAATTGCGCGAGGCTTTGACGCTTGTCGCAAAAGGAAAAACTTGACTCTGCCGCTTCCTGCATTTTGGCTCGACCATTGACGTAACTGCTGTAATAGAACTGCCGCGGATCGGTTATGGCGTACCAGTCCGCCATAGTGATCGCCGTACGGGTAGGATCATTCAGTGCGTATTGTTCGTCCCAAAGTGGTCGGTAGTGGAAGTTGGTTTTAGCCTCGACATCGAAACTGGCTTCTTGGTAGCGACTGGCAGGCTTATCGCCAAAGCGCCGCTGAATGTTGCTGTATGTGTGGCGAATTGGATCGACCGAATCGGTTTTTATTTCTATGGTCATAGAGGTTCTCGTTATGTTTTTGAGGTTGGCCTAAAGCGTGGCAAGGTCGCTGTAGCGCCAGCGGGTTTGCTGGTGATCAATATGTTGCGCGGTTTCCTGATCGATAAACTCAACGTTGTTTTGATAACAAAACTGATCAAAAGCATCGGTCGGCATGATGAGTTCAACAAACAGATCTGGATCTCCGATGGCAAAATCAAATTCGACAAAACGAGGATCTAAACCAGCCCGGATGCGAACAAAGCATGACAAAGTTGCTTTTTGGGGATTCGGTGCCGATTGAATATCGGTACGATTAGGACAGGCTGTTGTGCCAAATGAATGGCTAGGTTGTGAGCTATGTTCACTCATGAGATAGACCCTTGTTGTTGTGTTTATGGATTTACCTAGCCTTTCGCAACCCTTGTGCCAGTTCACGCAAGGCTGCGTAGGATATTTTATAAATTATTGAAAAATAGATATAAAATCGCTATTTTTTCGGTTTGGTTTAAGAAGGTTTAAAGGCGAAGTGCTAGGGTTTAGAGGCGGTTTATCTAACCATTTGATCAATCTTCAGGAGCGTCTGCTCAAATGGTCACATTCGTCTATGTGGCCTTCTAGCGTCATTTTCAAAGGTTGCTTTTTCTCGGCAAAGGTTGTTTTATTCCGACCATTAAAACAATAACACCGACACTTCCCCGTTATCGTTTCGGGGAAGGGGAGTGATCTATGTCTGTTGCACAATCTCAAATGAACCAGAACGTCATCAAGGATTTAACTGCGCAAATTCGTTTTCAAAGTTGCGAAGGGAAAATCTGGTTTGATGAGCAGCGCGTTTTGTTAATGCAGCTGTCCGCGTTAGGCGCTTTTCGACGAGAACTGGTAAACAGTCTCGGTATCGAGCGTGCAAAAGGTTTCTTTCTTCGTCTCGGATATCAAACTGGGTTGCGGGATTCAGAGCTCGCCAGAAAACTCCGCCCCGAATGTAGCCAGATCGAGTGCTTCCTTGCGGGGCCACAATTGCATTCCCTCAAAGGCATGGTGAAGGTAGTTCCGTTGGAATTGGCATTTGATGTGGGCTCTGGAGATTTTTACGGTGAGTTCGAGTGGATTGATTCTTTTGAGGTGGATATTTGCCACACGGAGTTGGGGCAGATGGATGAGCCCTGTTGTTGGTCGCTATTGGGTTATGCCTGCGCTTTTACGTCATCATTTATGGGGCGCGAGATCATCTACCAGGAAGTCAGCTGTCGAGGTTGCGGCGATGAGCGTTGTGTGATTGTCGGCAAGCCCGCTGAAGAGTGGGAAAATCTGGAATCTTTTCGCCGTTACTTTACGGCTGAACCCATCGTCAACGAGCTTTATGATTTGCAGTCGCAGTTGACCTCCTTGCGGTCGTGCCTTTCGCGTCAGCAGGGGCAATACTATGGCATTGGCTCGTCTCCGCAATATCGCAATGTTTGTCAGAAAATTGATCGTGCGGCAGACAGCAAAGTGTCTGTTCTCTTGCTGGGTGAGACAGGGGTTGGTAAGGAAGTGATCGCCCGCAGTGTTCACTCTCGCAGCAAGCGCGCAGATCAACCTTTTGTTGCTGTTAACTGTGCGGCGATTCCACAGGAGTTGATCGAAGCGGAATTGTTTGGTGTGGAAAAAGGCGCGTTTACCGGAGCCAACCAGTCTCGTCCAGGGCGCTTTGAGCGGGCCAATGGCGGTACCATATTTCTGGATGAAGTGGTTGAATTGTCACCGCGGGCTCAGGCATCGCTACTGCGAGTGCTGCAAGAAAGTGAGTTAGAGCGGGTTGGCGGAGTCTCTGTACAGTCTATCGATGTTCGGGTGATTGCGGCGACTCACGAATCACTAGAGCGCGCGGTTGAAGATGGAAAGTTTAGGGCAGACCTCTATTACCGGCTCAACGTGTTTCCCGTTCATATTCCACCTTTGCGAGAGCGAGTAGAGGATCTGCCACTTCTGGTCGAGCATTTTCTTACCAAATTTCACAATGAATATAACAAGAGAACCCTTGGGCTATCTGACAGGGCACTGGAGTTCGTGAGAGATTACACATGGCCTGGTAATATCCGCGAGTTGGAAAATGTGATTGAGCGCGGCGTCATTTTAACCGACAGTCATCATTCGATTTCTCTTGAATCGCTTTTTGTGCGTATACCGCCACCCGCTGGCGTTTTGGAGGCAGATCATATCTGCTCAGAAGAACAGGTCGTTGAAAACACGGCGCCCGCTGCAGAAAGTTGGTGCGATCAAATCTTTAATCAACAGATTACCCTGGAAGACGTCGAAAATGCGCTTTTGGAGCGCGCGATGAATGAAGCAAACGACAATGTCGCGGAAGCCGCGCGTTTGCTCGGCTTGACGCGTCCAGCGATGGCGTATCGCTTGAAAAAGGCTAAAATGCCAGAAAGCTAGTTTTTTGCCCGGGATACTCCGAGTTACGTCATCTACTCTGACCAAAATCTGTAACACTGGCCCGATACCCTAATTTTTCATAATACGAGCAGAGTTGATTGACTCTTTGTGAGAACATATATTATATTTCATATATGTGTTTAGGCGTATATAAGTATGAGCCCGTTAAAACTCTTTAAGTGTCTGTCAGACGATACCCGATTGAAGTCGGTCTTGATGATCAGCCAGGTTGATGAGGCCTGTGTGTGCGATTTGATGGCAGCGCTAGAACTTGATCAACCCAAAGTGTCCCGTCATCTCGCGGAACTGCGCAAGTGCAATATTCTGCACGACGAACGGCGCGGCAAGTGGGTGTACTACCGGCTGCATCCGGATTTGCCGGAGTGGGCGAGGGCGGTCATCTTACAAACGGCCGATCAAAATCTGCCTTACTGTGCTGATGCATTACAGCGATTGAATGCATCCAAAGAACATAACACGAGCTGTTAATCTGGGGAGCTGGCATGAAAATTCTTTATATCTGCACGCACAATCGTTGTCGCAGCATATTGTCCGAAGCCATTACCAATCACATGGCGGGTAAAAAAATTATGGCCAGAAGTGCAGGCAGCCAACCGGCAGGCCAGGTTCACCCTTTGTCGATTCACTATTTACAAGAGGCAAAGATTCCCGTGGATGGTTTGCAAAGCCAGTCCTGGGACGACTTTGAGGACTTCAAACCTGATGTGGTAATTACCGTGTGCGATTCTGCCGCCGGGGAATCTTGCCCTATGTGGTTTGGTCAGTCGGTAAAAGTTCATTGGGGGCTTTCTGATCCCTCAAAGGTTGAGGGTTCCGATGACGAAAAAGCCTTGGCCTTTCGTGATTGTATCAATGAGATCGCCGATCGAGTTAAGCAGCTGATTCCTATCGCAGAGAAAAAATTGACCCCCGCAGAACTAAAAGATGAACTCGCCGCTCTGGGAGCCTATTAAACAATGACTGACATAACACTGCCAAATCTTGACGAATCGCTTCTGGATATTCCGAGTTTTGAGAAGTGCCAGGGGAAACCGCTTGATCATGCCCCTCGAATATTGCTTCTTTACGGCTCTTTGAGAAAACGTTCTTTCAGCCGCTTGGTCATCGAGGAGTGCGCGCGCCTGCTTACTGCATTTGGGGCAGAGGTGAAAATCTTTCACCCAGAAGGTCTGCCTCAAACGGACACTGAAGATGAGAATCACCCCAAAGTGAAAGAGCTGAGGGATTTGATGATGTGGTCAGAAGGTCAGGTGTGGTGTTCACCGGAGCGCCACGGCTCGATGACCAGCATTTTTAAAAGTCAGATTGACTGGGTGCCGCTCAGTTTGGGTAGCGTACGTCCGACGCAAGGTAAAACGCTGGCCGTTATGCAGGTCTGCGGAGGATCTCAGTCCTTTAATGTGGTGAATCAGCTGCGGGTGCTTGGTCGTTGGATGCGGATGGTGACCATTCCCAATCAGTCCAGTGTGGCAAAAGCGTTTTTGGAATTTGATGAAAACGACAGGATGAAGCCGTCCGCTTATTACAATCGCATAGTCGACGTTATGGAGGAGTTAATGAAGTTTACGCTATTGCTCAGAGGCAATACAGACTACTTTGTTGACCGTTATTCCGAGCGCGTCGAATCAGCGGAACAACTCAGTGAACGGGTGAATCAGCGCTCTATTTAAGGAGTTACCATGGGATTATTCGAACGCTATCTGTCAGTTTGGGTTGGCATAGCCATTCTTATCGGTATCCTGTTGGGCAGCTTGCTACCAGGAGCCTTTGCTGTGGTTGCCGGTATTGAGTATGCCCATGTCAATTTGGTCATTGCCGTTTTGATTTGGTTGATGATCTACCCCATGATGGTGCAGATCGATTTTTCATCCTTAAAAGACGTCGGTAGCAAGCCTAAAGGGCTGGCGTTAACTCTGATTATTAATTGGTTGATTAAGCCCTTTACCATGGCTTTTTTGGGGTGGCTATTTTTTAAAGGCCTGTTTGCTCAATGGGTAGACCCTCAAACAGCAACCGAATATATCGCGGGAATGATTTTGTTGGGCGTCGCTCCGTGTACAGCCATGGTCTTTGTTTGGAGTCAGTTGACCAAAGGGGACGCCAACTACACGCTGGTACAGGTGTCGATTAACGACATCATTATGATTTTCGCGTTTGCGCCTATTGCCGGTTTGTTGTTGGGTGTTACGGATATTGCTGTACCTTGGGATACCTTGTTCCTGTCGGTTGTGCTCTATGTTCTGATTCCTTTGGTTGCAGGGGCGGTGACAAGAAAAAAATTGGACAGGGCGGATGACCATTCGCAGCTCAACCAGTTTTTGGCGACCATGAAGCCTTGGTCAATTATTGGTCTTCTGGCAACCGTGGTTCTGTTATTTGGTTTTCAGTCAGAAACAATTTTGGCTCAGCCTCAGGCAATCGTGCTCATTGCAATTCCCCTGCTGATTCAAACTTACGGCATTTTTGCCATCGCGTATTTTCTTGCGAAGAAGATGCATTTACCCCACAGTGTTGCAGCGCCTGCCTGCATGATTGGAACGTCGAATTTTTTTGAGTTGGCGGTTGCTGTCGCAATATCTCTGTTTGGACTCCATTCCGGTGCGGCATTGGCGACCGTGGTCGGGGTCTTAGTCGAGGTGCCAGTGATGTTGTCACTGGTCTGGTTTGCGAACCGGACTCGTCACTGGTTTGAGTAAAGACCCCTTTGCCAGCACGCGATCAAGTTAAACTTGTTTTCCATAAAAAATCTGAGATTGTTATTTTTTTTCGTTTTATAAATAAATTTGTGGAAATTTATTTTAACTTTATGCATTATTCGACATGTCCCGTGTCGTTGGCATTCCCCTGCATTGACGACTTGCTGTAAACATTCCGCTGTAACAATATTGCCGTGATTTGTTCTTAGCGATTCGGCTCTAGGATTAAGATGAAAGTCTAGTGGCTGCCTACAATACGGTTTAGCCAACGTTGATTTAGTGCCTGTTTATCTATTTAAAATTAATCAGATTCTTCTGAAAAGTGTGTGCTTTTGAGCGTCGTTTCGACGCTTAATGATTTCATAGCATTGAAATCGATATCCGAAAAAAAGGAAGTAGTATGTTAAGGAAAACAATTGGTGTAAGTGTGATGCTGTCTTTGATGTGTTCTGGTGTTCAGGCCAGGCCGCTTAGCATTTTGGATCCAGACTTTTATCTAAAAATACTCGGAAAATTTGTCTTTTTTGACGAGATTTCTGAACCTCAGGGCGAAATTTCCTGTGCCTCTTGTCATGCCCCTGAAACGGGGGGAACTCATCCCAATCAGTTTGTGAATCTAGGCCAAGTCGGTGCCCCTGGTGCTGTTGCAGGTACAAGTGGCGGATTAAAACCGCCATCGAATACCTATGCCAGTTTTGCCGCGCCTTTCCATGCCTGCACTGATATGGCGACGCCTTGGTGTGGTGGCAACTTTTATAATGGAAGATCCGTTGGTTTTGGCGGCGAAATTCAGGCATTCAGTACGGTAATCATTGGGCCTGATGTTATTCCGGATCGCCTTTCGCGTTATTCTAAGTATCTTGGCCCGACGGCGGATCAAGCCCTCAATCCGTTTTTGAACCCTGTTGAGCATAACTCTTCGGCGCTCGCAGTCTGCCAACATGTGGCCAGATCTGCTTATCAAATATTTTATACCCTCGCCTGGCGAGAGCGTATTGATTGCAGAAATAATTTGGAGGTGAGTTTCCAGCGGCTGGGGATCGCGCTTGCCGCCTATCAGTCTTCTTCAGAAATAAATTCCTTTAGCTCGAAATTTGACAGTGCTTTGGCATTGGATTCAAGCCGGTTTTTAAGAGACAGAACCCCGGGGCAGTTCCCGTTGGGCTTCTTTTCCGATGAGGAAAATCTGGGGCACGATTTATTTTACGGTGTTACATCAGAGCTAAACCCAACGGGTAAAAATGCGCAGTGTGCTGTCTGTCATACCGATAACCCCGGTAGTGATGACGGAACAGAAGAAGGGCAGCTTTTTCGGGACGACAGTTATCATAATATTGGTGTTCCTAAAAACAATGACATTGTAAATCCTGAGTCCATCGGCAGTGAGGGGCTGGCGGGGCACTTGGGCGATGCGACTTATCTGGGCTATCGTAGAACACCGACGTTGCGTAATGTTGATAAAAGGCCTGCGAGAACCTTTGCAAAGGCCTATACCGCGAACGGGTGGTTTAAAAGCCTGGAAAGTTTAGTGCATTTTTATAATACCGCTGATACCAGAGCTGAAGAGGACTTTCTTCCGGAAACAAAGCTGCATAATGTCACAACCTGCCCGAGTCATATTACTCGGGAGGAAGACGCCCTGGCGAACAATTGTTGGCCAGAAGCTGAATTTCCTGAGGGATCTGCCAGAGGTACGGTTTTTATCGGGAACCTTGGCTTGACCGATGATGAAGAGAAGGCGTTGGTCGCGTACCTTAAAACCTTGACCGACAACTATACCGCAAGAACGCCGTTTTAACGGCGTTGTCTTACTGTAGGGGTGATCTATTTATTTCCAGTCGACGATTTGTTCGTCCATTCTGCCTTTTCTGGTGAAATAGGGTGTTTCTCCATAGTAGCGTTTTGCATCAGCCAGGTAGTTTTTTCTGTGGACATATTCTGAAAAATCTGGGCTTGAAAAAATGACGACACCTTCGTTAAGTTCTTGACTCGCTGCCTGGAAAAACTCGGCGAGCGAGGCGGCAATGCGATTGCAGCCCACACCTTCGCTCATATCGTAAACGGCTCCATAGGTCTTTGAGCTCGCTAAACAGTTGACGATCAGGTAGCTGCCGCTTCCTTCCGAAAGAATCGGGACAAAGCCGAACGGCCAGTAATCGGGGTTTTCATCACCTCCGCATCCAGCACCAATATCATATTGGGATTTAATGTATTTGACCGGAACGGCAAACATTCCCCAGGCGAAGTGGGGTTCGAAAATATCCAGTTCACTACATTTCTTTTGGTCGTAGTCTCCAACAATAGACAGATAGGTTGCTAATGACTCTGGTAGTGTCACGTCGATGAGTTGATTCAGCGATTCGATTGCTGCGGTATCTCCGGGAATAACGACGTCTGCTGTAGCAGCGCCCGCATTTTCTAATGCGATGAGATAGTCGGCAATGGCTGCTTTGGTCGCTACATCCATTAATGCTGTCCTCTTTGGCTAAATTTATAGGAGTATATTCACAATCGGGTGAAAGTCACTCGCTATGGGAAAAGGCGCCGGTCTGGTGTATGAAATGGAGAGAAGTGTCGCGATCGATCATCTGGCGACCTTTTAACGGCAGTAAATATAGCGCTAATGTTACAGGCACGAACGTTTTGGCTAGGAAGAGGCAAACACGATGTTGGTTGGAACCATTGCAGAAATTTGGCGTTATCCAGTGAAGAGTATGGCCGGGGAGCAGTGTTCGTCTGCTCAGCTTGATGAATTTGGTATGATTGGAGATCGCTATTGGGCAGCGTTGCACCGGGACACTGGAGATATCGCCTGGGCTAAGGGCCTACCTGCGTTACTCAATCTCTCTGCTCGATACCAGCAGGATCCGCTTTCTGAGCGGGTGTATGCGAGTGACGTGCCGGATATTGTCGTTACTTTTCCGAATGGTGATGTCGTCAATGGTGCTGGCAATGTCGAAGAAAGACTCTCAGATTATTTAGGCAAGCCGATTGTTCTACGTCCCGTTGAGCCACCTCAAAACATCGATTTCTTCAAAAGAGCCCGCCCACTGAATGATACGGCGATCCGTAAGATGCTGGGGATTAAATCGGGCGAAGCTGTTCCAGATTTATCGATTTATGATCGTGATCATATGGCATTAATGATGGAGCATTTCGCACCGCCGGGTACGTTTTTGGATCTCTTTCCGCTGCACTTTATCACCCGTTCATCCCTACAGTATATGGAGCAAGAGACCGGTATTGCCTTCGATGTGCGCCGTTTTCGGCCTTCTTTTGTCATTGATACAGTTGCAGAGTTAAGCGGTCCGGTGGAGTTTGATTGGGTCGGCAAGTCGTTACAAATCGGTAGCGTTAAAGTGATGGTTAATGGAAAGACCGTGCGCTGTTCGATGCCGTCTCGGGGACAGGAGTCCTACGGATTATCCCCGGAACCAAACATAGGAAAATCAATCGCAACAATGACGGAGCGCTTTTTAGGCGGATATGGATTGATTGAGCAGGCGGGTAGTATTTCCGTGGGGGATGAGGTTCATCTTCTTGATAACCCCTAGCGCGGTTATGTGGGCAGTTTTGAGTGATAAAGAGGCTCCGAGCCGCAGCGCAGCTCGGAGTGGTGGTGCTTGTTTATGTAGAGGCTTAATTGATGCTGCTTAGATCAAAGATAAAAACGGCACCAGCCCAGGGGAATTCTCTTCCACCTGCTGTTGTGACGTCGTAGTACGGATCGCCAATAATGGCGTAATTTCCTGAGATCGAGAGGTTTGAGTAGACTTCTTCGCCTACGCTACCGGAATTGCTCCCAAATTTATAAGAGGGATCAGAGTTGTTTTGACGTCCCTGGTGGTCTTCTTCGGTAAGGGTCAGAGTAGCGACCTCCTGCCATTGTCCTTGGTTATCCGGTTTGTAAACGTAAATCGAATTGGCGCCTGGGCCGCTAATTAATAGCGTATCTCCTTTGGCTTCAATCAACGTGCCGAAACGTACGTTTCGCTCCTGCACAGGAGATTCAATAATTTGGCTTTCCTGCCATTGACCATTAGACTGTCGTTGATAAACATGTACTTGTCCGACATACAGATTTTCTCCTGAGTCGGTCGTATTGGCGCCAACGAAAGCAAAGTTGCCAGCCATCGCGGCGGTTTCACCGTAAGAGCCTGGATCTTCAGCCGTGTGATCCGTCGGTTCAATCAGTTGGGTTCTTCGCCATTCCCCAGCACCGTTTCTAGCAAAAAAATAAGTGCCTCCTTTTCCATAAAATAGCGAGGAGCCTCGGTCATCCCCTATGGTTCTTGCCGTGGCCATGGCGTGCCAGCCGGATATACCAACTGCCCAGCCTAACAAGGTGTTATTGCCGGCGCCATCATTTCGGTTGTTAATATGTGTCGATAATTCCCAGAGCCCATTCCTGAATGTATAAAAATATAAAGATCCGCTGCGCCAGTTACCTGTAGAGTTGGCAGCGCGCGCGCCAATCAACATATTATTGCCCGACATCTCCAGTGCGTTGGCGAAGTGGGAATCTGAGCTCCAGTCATTTGTTGCTTCCATTGACTGTTGTAGAGTCCAATTCCCGCTATTATCCCGAGAGTAATAGTATGCCTCACCCGAATGATTCCAGGCTAAAGATGATCCGAAAACAGCGCGCCGCCCTGATAGGGCGACGTCAGTGTAACCATGATCATTTACGATGGCTGGAGCAGGGATGTCAGATCGTTTTACCCACGTGCCTTGATTATTCTTGATGTAATAATCGACTTGACCGCTATCAAAGTAACGTATATCCGACGCGATAAACTTATTACCGTCTGCATCCACCGTTGAACCATAGAGTGCGTAGTCATCTGGTTGAGTGTCGACAATTTTCTGGATGGGATAGATGACTGGTGAGCTTAACGCAGATGCGCTAAATGCAACGAATCCAAATGCGGTATAGATTGATCGTAGACTGGCCGTTAGAACGTTTACCGTTTTCATAAGAACACCATTTAATGTGGAGGGTGAACGGAAAAGTTCAGAGCGTGTTCGCTTTGGGGCTGGCTTGTGGCGATGGCAGAGGCTGTACTTTGAACGCAAGTGGTATCGACAATCTGAGGCTAATGATGAAAAGACGTTGACGACTAAGTCCATTTAGCCAGTTTCCAATGCTTGTGTGTGCATTTAAATCCACAGTCTGCTATCAATGTGATGCTGCGTGACGCACTGATCTCGAGTTGGCACTAACATCAGTTTCATTGTGCCAACTGCACGATAGCACTGGAAAACTCGCTTTGGCAATCCGTCGGGCATGGTAGTAGGCAGGAAAAGTCCAGTTGTTGATAAGTGCGCCAAGGTGACATCGAAAGTGCTCCTCAGAATCAGCTTGTTAAATTGAGAAGGCGAGAACCGGCGGTTAATTTAGGAATGAGAAAAGCACTTCCCAAAAGTGATCACGTTGATCATCAAAAATGGCGATATGTGCATAAACCAATATTCGGATAGAGAAAATTGATGGACATATCTATCTTGTTTGAACACAGTATTGATCATCCCTGCCATCAGCAGTTCATGAAAATACTGGGTCTTGATCCTAAGACGGTCGTCACCTATGACGAAAGCGCTGATATGGGGTTGTACACCATTGAAGATTTGGGTATCGATTACAACGTTCGTCGCGAGGATCTGTATACCCAAGTGATAACGCTATCCAGCTTGAATGTCTATGTAAACGCAAGTCTTGTGGAGGAGTTGAGCTTCCTAATTCCGGATGGTATTCAATTTGGAATGATGAAAGATCAGGCCATTGATGTGTTGGGGGCGCCTGATAAAAACAACTCACTTTCCAATACCTGTGTATGGGAACGTAAGAACCATAAGCTTAAAGTGCGATTCGACGCAAGCAATCGTCTGATTGTGATCTTCTATACGCGGGCCTAGAAAACAGTAGCCGATGTTGCAAAAGAACAGTGTGGGTTTACCCAAAATGAATGTGAGCGAGAAGTAAATGAGTTCTGCCAATCAAAATTCCGTATCGGTTATTTTTACTTCGGATTTTATTTGCCCCTGGTGCTTTATTGCCGAGCGTCGTCTTGGCAAGGTGGCGCAAGATCTGGGCATAAATCTACAGATCACTTACCAGCCCTATGAGTTGAATCCAGATATGCCGAAAGTCGGTATATCCCGCAAAGCGTACCGTACGCGAAAATTCGGTAGCTGGGAGTACTCCTGCCAGCTGGATGCCGCGACCATTCAGGCGGCTCAAAATGATCCGCTCACATTGAATTACGAGCGTATTGAATTTACCCCGAATTCGCGCTCTGCTCACCGGCTAATTCAGTATGTTCAACAGCGATCGCCAGAAATCCTGGCCGCTCTTGCCAGCGAAGTAGGACTTGATCCCAATGAGGTGCTTGCTTTTCTGCAGAGTAAAGAAGGTGAAGAAGAGGTTGTTCGGTTAGAACAGCAGGCTGTCCGAGGGGGCATTCAAGGTGTACCGTCTATTCAGATAGGGGGTGAGGTTATATCAGGCGCGGCGAGTGCGGAGGTAATGGAAGAAATGTTGCAGAGGGCGGTGATTGCTGTCAGTCGTGCTAATAATGAAGGCTGTTAGGTGATGCTTAAGACGCCACTAAATCATCTTGTTGACTTGGCAATATGCTATTGAAGACTGTACTCTTTTATTTCTATGGATGAAGTGGAAAGAAGGGATATATCTTGGAAGGTGTAAAATCGCAGACAATTGCCTCTGTGGTAGGGGCTGTGGCCGGTGCAGTTGCGACCGCTGTTATTGGTATGACTCAATATGTCGAGCCAATCAAGGATAGTGTCAAAGTCTTAGAGGCGGAAAATACCGAACTTAAGGAAACTGTCGATGGCTTTCGGTACGGAAAAACGGTAGATCATGTTCGTCAGGATGATCTCGAATTTGATTACCTTGAAAGCACTCTAACCTCAGGTGGTACTCTAACGGTAAAATTTCTTGTCACGAATCTTTCAAACGAAACAAAAGATAAGTTCATGTTGTTTAGGAAGGAGTCTGCGGTCCAAACAGACTCTTTAGATGTTTATACGCCAGATGAAATTAGGGTATATAACTCTGATTATTCGAAGAGAAATTTCATACGTTGGTCTATTCCTCCTAAAGCTAAAAATATTCCAATTGAATTGGTTATAAATAATTTTGAGGCAAACTCGAATGTTATTTCTATGCTCAGTGCGACTTTGTCACAGACCGCTAATGCCTCGGGTAGTTTTTCGATTTTATTCAGCGATCTAAATATTCGTAAAGTTGATTAGGCCGGCTGTCTTTCAGCGATCTGTGCCAATGCTTTTTAAATTGGTAATTCATTTTATCTGCAGTCTATTCAGACGCTTGTGATATTCGGAGTATTAGCCTAAACCATCGGACAGGTTTCCCGCTATGCTGGCACATTCGCCATTTCTGGCGTTTTAGGAAGAATAGTGTGTCAGGTTTGATAAGGCTGTTGCTGACCTAATTCTGAACTACGGAGTGATAAACCGCTCACAGTATGCTGCGTAATGTTTGATAGCATGCACTAAGCCGTTACGGAATGACACGGCGCCATATTCCTGATACCAGGCGCGCATAGGGAGTGAATCCTGTGGCCAAGCTGATACCCTCGCTAAACACGTGTTTGTCAAAGATGACGTCGGGTGAAAAGCGCTTTGCCCGGCGGTTGGAAGACTTGCTTGAAGACGACTATCTCTGCTGGTATGACATTCCGGTAGGCCGGCGTCGCCGCTATCCCGATTTCATTATTTTGCATCCGTCCCGTGGTCTTTTGTTTCTTGAAGTCAAAGACTGGAAAGTCGATTCCATCAAACACATCAATGCCAAGACCGTCGAATTGTTAACCAAAACCGGTTTAAAAACCGTTGCCAATCCTCTTGAGCAGGTTCGTCACAGCGGTTTTCAAGGATTGCGGAAGTTAGAAGCCGACGCTTTGCTTAAACAGCCGGAGGGCGGTCACGCCGGGAAATTGTGTTTTCCCTATGGCTTTGGTGTCGTTTTTACGGATCTGACGCGTCTGCAGTGGGAGAAAATGGTTCCTGAGGATGCGCGCGAAAGCGTGCTGCCAGATCATCTGGTGATCTTTAAAGATGAAATGACGGCCAGTGCCGATCCGGAAGTCTTTCAAACTCGCCTGTGGGATATGTTCACTTATCGTTTTGGCCAGCCGTTGACCCTACCGCAGATTGATCGTATCCGCTGGCATCTGTTTCCAGAAATCCGCATTGCTGATACTCAGGAATCGCTTTTCCCTCAGTCGGAGGAGGAAGAGCTGGATGACATTCCGAGTGTGGTGCCGGATATCATCAAGATTATGGATGTGCAACAGGAGCTGCTGGCAAGAAGTTTAGGGGAAGGCCATCGCATTATTCACGGTGTGGCGGGTTCCGGTAAAACACTGATTTTGGGCTATCGCTGTTTGTATCTGGCTGAGGCGTTGAATAAGCCTATTCTTATTCTCTGTTTTAACATTACGCTGGCGTCACGTTTGCGAGGTTTTATTCGCGAGCGAGGCATCGAAAGTAAGGTTCAGGTTAAGCATTTTCACGATTGGTGTGGTGAACAACTGGTCACCTATCATGTCGATCTTATTCCCGGTAAAGCGCCGACCTACGAGCGTAAAGTGGCGAGCGTTATCAAAGGGGTGGAGCAGGGACTGATTCCGCGCGGACAATACGGCGCTTTGCTGATTGATGAGGGGCACGATTTTGAAGCCGAGTGGTTGTCTCTGATTGCGCAAATGGTCGATCCAGAAACCAATTCCCTGTTGTTGCTGTATGACGATGCTCAATCCATTTACAAAAAGAAATCTGCGCTGAATTTTTCGCTTTCAAGTGTCGGTATTCAAGCCCAAGGGCGTACCACAATCCTAAAATTAAACTACCGCAATACCCGGCAGATTTTGGATTTCGCTTATCGATTTGCGGAAGATGCGTTCGCCTCTACCGGGGAAACCGAGATCCCACTGATTAAACCGGAAGCTGCCGGCAAAGATGGCAGTCAGCCTTGCGTTCGGCAGCATGCATCTCTAAAAGGCGAAGTCGATTTCCTCGTGCGTTGCTTAATAAAGTGGCATAACGGTGGAAAGCCGTGGCGAGATATCGCCGTCCTTTATCCCACCAAGGAAACCGGTAAGGCGGTCGCCAGTGCGCTGCTGCAGCATGGTATTCCCTGCCATTTGGCCATGAATTCTGACGAGAAAAGAGCTTACGACCCGCAGGCAGAAAAAGTCACCGTTCTCGCCATTCCCAGCAGTAAGGGGTTGGAATTCGATACCGTGGTTGTCGTCGATGCGACCTTTCGAATGCCGACATATTCTGGGCAGGAGGTCGCTGATGACATCCGGCGCTTGTACGTTGGCTTTACCCGAGCGACCGATCACCTGTTGGTGACCTATCATCGACAGACGGAGATTGAGCAGGGGCTGATGGCATGCTCGCTAGCATAGGTATCGCCTATGCGATAGATACCTGCTGAATAAAGCCTATGGTGACGCTTTCGTAGCCAAAGCCAGCCGACACTCCGTTTATCTTTCACCTGCATTCAAACGCATTCTTGGCTAGACTACGCCGCTTCCCCGATGCATCCGGTAGAGATGATCGGGTCTTTGAATCAGAAGCCAGAGGAAAGACTATGTCGAAGTATTGCACACCCTTCCGTGCAGACCATGTGGGCAGCCTGTTGCGGCCTACCGCGATCGCTGAAGCGCGGGCAGCGGGAAAGTCGCCGCAGGAACTGAAAGCCATTGAAGACAAAGAAATCCCGGCACTGATCAAAATGCAGGAAGAGGCGGGGCTTAAGGTCGTCACCGATGGTGAAGCGCGGCGCGCTTACTGGCATTACGACTTTATGGGCATGTTGGATGGTCTGGATATCGTCGCCGCTCAATCCGACTCTCACGGTTTTCAAGGGGCGATTGTCCCCATGGAGCCAAAGATCTCCGGTGCTCTGGGCTTTCCCAAAGATCACCCCATGTTAGAGCACTTCAAATTTGTGGCGGATCACACCAATGTTTGCCCGAAAATCTCCATTCCCGGGCCATCGGCCATTCACTTCCGGGTAACCCCGGAAAACATCCAGCATGCGCCCTATGCCGATCAGGACGTCTACATGGCGGATATCGCCCGTGTTATGCGGGAAGCTGTGCATGGCTTTTATGAGGCTGGCTGTCGCTACCTGCAATTGGATGACATCTTCTTTGCCTACCTGGGCGATGACAAGCAACGTGAGATTCGCGCTGCCATGGGGCAAGACCCGGATTGGTTGATCGACCGCTACGCCTGGATGCTGGAAGAGGCCATCAAAGATCGTCCGGAAGATATGAAAATCGGTATGCACATGTGCCGCGGTAACTTCAAATCGACCTTTGTGGCCACCGGCGGTTACGATGCCGCAGCCGATGCCATCTTTAACAAGACCAGTGTTGATATCTATTTTATGGAATACGACACAGACCGCGCGGGTGGGCTGGAGCCATTGCGGTTATTACCTAAAGGTAACAAGCGAGTTCTCCCAGGCTTTATCACCACCAAGTTCCCAGACATGGAGCCTATGGATAAACTGAAAGCGCAGTTTGAAGAGGCGTCCAAGTTTGTGGATATCGACCAGCTGGGTATCGCGCCTCAGTGTGGATTTTCTTCGACCGAGCACGGGAACGAGTTAACAGTCGATGACCAGCGCCGCAAGCTTGAGTTAGTGGTTAAAGTCGCAGAAGAAATCTGGGGCGAAGTGTAAAAGCCAATCCCGGTTGCTTGAAGCGACCGGGAAACTTTTTAGCTTCTGAAGCTTCTCCAAAGTGTTTTATCTAGCGGAGGAGGTGCCGAAAACGTCATCTATTTCTAGAGGTGCGTTAAAGAAACTCGATAAATTCTTTTAATTTTGAAACCGTTTGCGGCAATTGTTGTTTTTGTAGCGTAGAAAGAAAATCCTCTACACCCACCTTAGGATTTTTTAGTGCCATGCGTTGCGCACGTATCGCTTTGCAGCAGACCGATGGAGACAAATCGAGTTGATAGTACACGAAATCATCCGGATGGATCACATCAATGGCATAAGGTTCGAGCGCGTTGGTTGGAAAGTCTTTCTGATTGAAGGTTACGATGGCATCTGCGCCGCAGCGTATGGCGGCTGCAAGCACATGCCGGTCATCCGGGTCGGGTAGTGACAGTCCGTCAATCAAAGGCTCATAACCTGTCACCAATGCATCTCTCACATGTGAGTCCATCAGGCTTCTAACATGTTCCAGTTGTTCGCGTTTATGCTTGTTCTGACGTAACAATGCCTCAATCCATTCAGCGTGAATCTTTGCAGTCCAATGGGCTTTAAAAAGATCGGTCAGCGCCAGGCGCATAAGCAAATCCCGCAATGGGGCGGGGTATAGGACATTGGCATCGTACACAACAGAGAATTTGGCCACGTCAGTTAGTACCCCATATCGTTTTTCTGAGAAAACGCAGCCAGTTCGTCTAAAGTTTCCGCGCGTTGGTGGTCGCAACGTTCTTTGTATTCAAGGATATCTGTTAACAATACTCTGCGGTGCGCGCCAACCTTTCGAAACGGAATCTCGCCTTTCTCGAGCAAGCCTACAAGAAAGGGCCTGCTGACATTTAGCAAACTAGCTGCCTCCTGAGTGCTGACTTCCTGGTGATGAGGAATCAGACTAATGGCGTTTCCTTTGGATATCTCAGAAAGCACATCCAGCAAAATTTGCAGTACGTGCCCCGGTAATACCAAATCATCCGATTCGCCATTACAGCCCCTTAGAGCCAGCTGAACCCTCTCAACATCGGCATATTTTGAAAGGGTGCGGCTGGACGCTTTGGCCTGTTCTATCTCTGCCGGTGTGGGCAAATGGACTATTTTTTGAGCAGACATAATTCAACCCTCGTTTTCCAACTGTATCGGTGCTTATCAATAGCATCTAGAAAGAATAGCACAAACGAAATAAACGAAATATATGTAATAAGCAAAAATTAACACAGGCCTCATCCCAAGTGGTTTCTGTGAGTGTGATGAGTTCTTTTATGGGATATTGCCACTTTGTCTCAAACTCTGGTGGCCCAATAGTGCCTTGCGGCGCCGAGTGTCTTAAGGCCAAGTAAGTGACGGTAGTCCTCTTTGATAGCGGGCTGTTTGTCTAACGTTTGGCAAATAAACGTGGCCTGTCTGCTCTTGTAGCTACCTGCAGTAGGGAGGCTGCAGTCGATATGAGCTTATACAAGATCCAGCGCCGCAAGCTTGAGTTAGTGGTTAAAGTCGCAGAAGAAATCTGGGGCGAAGTGTAAAAGCCAATCCCGGTTGCTTGAAGCGACCGGGAAATCTTTTCCAGTGCTGACGATTTCTCAGCACTCTTCTTTTTAATAGAAACCTTTCTTCCGAAAGTCATTTCTCCTTCCTCTGTTCATCATGCTCCTCACAAAAAAAGCCAAAGTGTTTTATATCTTGAACTTATAAGTCTCTGATAGGTCGAAGCCCCGCGTGTCGAGAATGGAGGCAGATAGGGACGTTGTATGGCGTTGGCCTTTCGCTTGATAGCAAAGGTCTTCAAGATAGGCCCCGAGAAACCATCCCCTCTTTTTCGGAATTCTCCGATAAAAATATCTGACCGATCCAATCTGAAGCGTAAGCAAACGAGAGATTAACCGTTATTCGTATGCATAAAAATTATGACGGATCAGCCTGAAACTCAGCCGCTGGTTGCTCTAATAAAGAGCGCCGGCGATGACGTTATTTTCAAACCAACTGCCGGCAATACCCAATTAAAAATGTGCTTTACTCATAGGTAAAAGCATTTTTTGTTCCGTGTGATCGAGCGGTTTTATCTCGTTCGGTGCGGTTCTGGTATTGCCTTTTTCTAAGGAGCGGAAAAAAGAGCATGACACCCACTCATCTTAAAAAAGTCGCGTTTACCTTTGCAGGTGTTTGCGCATCACTAACTGCTGCAGATGTCTTTGCACAGACGGATATCACCGGGCAGGGGGGCGTGACCTCGGCGCAATACACCGATTCACCCACTGGTGAAGCCTATTCCAACTTAACCGATGACAATGTGAACTCCAAATATCTGACCTTTCACTCGCTCGGTTGGATTCAGTTTGAAGCAAATACGCCCGCGGTTGTAACAGGTTACACCATGACATCGGCCAACGATGCACCGGAACGCGATCCCCTTGACTGGAACTTGCAAGGTTCCAACGACGGTTACACATGGACGGCTTTGGATACCCGTTCAGGTGAAGACTTCTCAAGTCGATTTCAAACACGTTCGTTTGAGATCGACAATACACAGTCTTTTAAGATTTACCGATTTAATATGAACAACAACAGCTCGAACATTATGCAATTGGCAGAGTTCGAATTATTCGCAGCCGGTGGCGACGCCAGTGATTCAGATTCTTCCGATGCAGAGTTGGGTGATATCGTACCTCTGTACAATTCCGAGACAGAGAAAGAGCCAGATTCTCAGTGGTATGACGACAGTGGCAATTTGATTACCCGTTTTTCCGATCGCCCGCGCACGCGCCATGCGAGAGAGGACCAGTTTCAGTCTTACGATCATTACATCAAACTGTATTTTGAAAATCGCTCGACCAACGTAGAAATCATCGACACCATTCCTGCCGGTGGCAATTCCATCACCATGAACGTGCGTACCTTGTGGCCTCTGGATGACACAGAGGCAGAAAACCGCTGGTGGTATCTCGGCCGAAACACCGTGGCGCACTATGTGGGTAACGGCACCATGGAATATTTGGGAACGTCGGTTGAAAATGGTGTGGCTTACTTTAACTACACTAAGACGGATACGGTAAACCGGCAATACGACCGCGCCATTGAAATGGGCGACCAGCTTGAATTTGAGATCAGCCAATTTAACGCGGCTACGCGTTTTGGTGAGGCACTGACCGGTCAGCAGAACTATTACGGTACTACCTACCTGTATATTGTCGGAAAAGGTTTGGTGCCTTGGTACACCGAGAATACCGGTGAATTTGTTGAAGGGGCAGCAGACTTCCAGGAAGACAGCCGAGAAATTCCAGAAGACTACTGGTTGGGCGGCTTGCACTCCACTTTGCATTATCAATATACCGATGAACCAGATAATCACTTTATGCAGATGGCGACCTACCTCGGCTATGGTAACGGTCAAACATTTCTGGAAGGCCGCCGGGTTCACCACTCATCGACCATCGATGGTACACACGATGAAGATGCTGCGAACGGCGTCTTCGACGGAATGCCTGGCCTGACCGGGCCAAGATACATCAACGAGCGCTGCACCGGCTGCCACCACCGCAATGGTGCGGCGCCTGTTGTGGCCAATGGTGAGCTGCTGGATCGCTGGGTGTTTAAAGTCGGGGATGCCAACGGAGACGCCCATCCAGACTATGGACGTGTCTTGCAACCCAAAGGGTCATCGGGCGAAGGGGATGTTTCTATCGCATCCTGGACTGAAAGCGATGGCCTGCGCTCGCCGAATTACCAGTTTACTGGCACGCCACCGGAAACCTTCTCGGCACGTATCGCGCCTCGGCTTGTGGGGCTGGGTTTGATTGACGCAATTCCAGAGAGCACGATCATTGGCATGGCCGATCCTAACGATGCCGACGGCGATGGTATTTCGGGCCGTGTTAACAAAATCTTAGACCCGGAAACCGGCGACGTGCGTCTTGGTCGTTTCGGTTGGAAGGCCGCGACCTCGAGCGTTCGTCACCAAGTGGCGTCTGCGTACAACACCGACATGGGCGTTAAGTCTTCCATCATGCCTAATCTTGACTGCGGCTCAAACCAGAGCGGCTGTGACAGTGGTGCCGCATTGATTGCCGACGACAAGATCGACAAGATAGTGACTTACCTGTCGACCCTAGGCGTACGTCCACAACGTGGCATTAAAGAAGGGCAGGGTCGCGATAGCACTGTCGATGCGGGCAAGCAGACCTTCCTCGATATCGGCTGTGCCGGTTGCCATACGGAAACCCTCGACACCAGTGCAAATCACCCAATGGCGGAAAACCGCAACCAAACGATACACCCATACTCAGACTTTCTATTGCATGATATGGGGACAGGTTTGGCGGACAACCTGGGTGAAGGCGAAGCCAGCGGCAGCGAGTGGAGAACAACACCCCTGTGGGGCTTAGGGTTATCTGCATGCGTCACCGGCGGCGTTACCAATCCGACCGGAAACGAAGGCGATGAAATCTGTACTCCTCATCACGCCTACCTGCATGATGGACGTGCCCGCACCATAGAAGAAGCCATTTTGTGGCACGGTGGTGAAGGTCAGGCATCAAACTCGGCGTACCAAGGGTTGAGTGATTCTGATAAGCAGGCGGTGTTGCGCTTTCTTGAATCGCTTTAATTAACAGATTCAGTAAGTTGTAAGCGATTTAGACCCCGGCTTTTGCCGGGGTTTTTTATCGAATTCCCCGATAACGCGTCGATTTAAGTAAGGCGGGTTTAACAGGTGTTGATTTTACGGCGATAATCGCCGTAAATAGTTAATATGGCAAACCGCTTTTGGTTGTGCTAGTTTATAGTTATTGGAATTCACGGCGATAATCGCCGTAAAACTTTGAAAATATAAACTATCGATAGGTTTATTCACTTGCGTGAGAGAGTTGCTGAACAGGTTGGTACAGCGAAAGGTGCCTATAAGCAGTCACTTAAGACGCTTTTGCCCTATGGCATGCTGGCCACCAAGAAGTGGTTGGCGAAGCAGGGCTTGAGTACCCATGCGCTGGATAATGCGGTCAAATCCGACACGTTATTATCGTTAGCGACCGGTGTTTATAGCCAGTATTCCCACTCGGTCAGTTGGGAGGGGGTAGTAGCTTCTCTGCAGCGTATGGTGAGCGGTGAGGGTGAGCAGATACCGCCTGTGGTGGTTGGTGGACTTTCTGCGCTTTCCCTCTCAGGCTTGTCGCAATATTTATCGCTTGGTAGTACGCCGCATATTCACTTATATACGGGGGAAAAGTTACCAACGTGGCTGGCGCGTTTGTCATTGCCGGTTAAGTTTGAAGGGCACAGTACCCATAAATTATGGCCTGATAGCCTATCCGCGGAGAAAGGCTTTGCGAAGACGTATGAGTGGGCGCCGCAATTACCACCTGTGTACTTTTCCTGTCCTGAGAAAGCCATCTTGGAAGTCTTGATAGACTTACCAGAACGGGTGTCGTTTGAGCACGCAGATGAGCTGATGCAAGGGTTGGTGAACTTGTCGCCCCGAAAACTTGATACGCTTTTGGGGGCCTGTAAAAACGTTAAGGTTAAGCGTTTGTTCTTCTGGCTCGCGCAGCGCCAGGGTTACCCTTGGTTTGGTAAGTTAAACGTAGAAAATTATGACTTAGGTTCAGGTAAGCGCGTTATTGCTCACGGCGGAAAGCTGGATAGGGAGTACCTAATAACCATACCGTCGCATATGGCATCGGCGACTGAGGGGTAAGTTCAGGGATGGATAGAAACAGTCGCTACTACAAACAGGTGCAGCTGTTAATACAGGTTTTACCTTTTGTCGCTAAGCAGAAATGTTTTGCGCTCAAAGGTGGTACGGCGATCAATCTCTTTGTCAGAGAGTTTCCGCGCTTGTCGGTGGATATTGATTTGGTTTATCTGCCCATGAAAGGACGTGATGACGCTTTGCAAGAAATCTGCACTGCGCTAGACGCAATTAGTTGTGAATTAAGAGCCGCATTTAATGACATTGAGTTAACCGAAGCCTATAAGTCAAAACTCGATGCACTCAGACTTATCGTTGCACGTAATGGTGTGCAGATTAAAGTGGAGTTATCACCGGTGCTGCGCGGAACCGTGTATGAGCCACAGCTCATGGAAGTGTGCGCTGCTGTGGAAAACGAATTCGGTTATGTTGAAGTGCCGGTCGTCGATCTGGCGGATCTTTATGCTGGAAAAATATGTGCAGCATTGGACAGGCAGCACCCGAGGGATTTATTCGATGTTAAGTGGCTTTTGGATAATGAAGGCCTGACGGATGCGATACGCAAGGCGCTGCTGGTGTACCTCTCAAGCCACAATCGTCCTATGGCCGAATTACTCCAGCCGCAGTTTAAGAATATCTCGGCCATTTATACGGGTGAATTTGCCGACATGGCCGAGACAGAGGTTCCCTTAAAGGAGTTGGAGGCGGTGAGGGCGCGTTTGGTAGAGCTTATTCATCAAGAGCTAACCGATAAAGAAAGGGCGTTTTTAGTGTCGTTTAAAAATCGTAAGCCAGATTGGTCGTTACTTGACTTGAACAGAGTCAGTGAGCTTCCGGCTATTCAATGGAAACAGATTAATTTGGCAAAAATGTCCGATGAAAAACATCAGCAGGCATTAGAAAAGCTGCAAGAAGTACTGGGGCTTAACTAATTCGATTTTATTAATCGCACATCGAAATGTGCGAAGCGAAGTCGGTTATCTTCATTGAATCTCAATCACACACGATTGGTCGCCATAAAGGAAAGATCAAACAGGGTGATCTTTCTCCAAATTTAATTGCGAAAACTTGGTTGCTTGTTATGGCCGGCAAGCCATTGCAAGTGCTAAAGCGAAACAATTTCAATCATCATCGGTAAATGAGTCGGTCGTTAATTGATGAAACGACTGATAAAGCGGTAGCGGATTTAAAAACAATACGCTTATAATTGGCCTTTCTCACAACCTGACAGCCGGTTTAACCGGAAATCGATTGAGGAACAAACGCAAAAATTCGTTTTACCACCACAGCAATTATCTTCTTTCTTTACTCGACGCCCTTGATGGCGTGCAGCAATCCCCGAAATACCATCCAGAATCCGACACTCTGTATCACTCGTTACAGGTGTTCGATTTAGCTTATCATGACTCTAATGACCCTGAATTATGGGCGGCTGCATTGTTTCATGATGTTGGTAAAGCCGAAGACCAGCAGTATCATGCCCGTGTCGGTGCTGAAATGGTCGCCGGTATATTTTCCCAGCGTGTGATCTGGCTGATTGAGCATCATCTTGATTTGTTGATCCATCCACGTAAAACGCGAAGGGCTTTAGCCGGCACAAAGCAACTCGGAGATCTCACTCAATTGCGAGGCTGGGATCTCGGTGGCCGGTCTCCCTTTGCGGAAGTTACACCGCTAGATACTGCACTTGATATCGTCCTAGTTGGCCTGCAAAAGGCAGACTATTAATCTGCATTGGTGCTAAACGCGCCCATATATCATGAGAAAGAAACAAAAAGAGATCCGCAGCCTGCTGATTCGAGAAGCGGCACGCCTGATGGTTGAGGAGGGGGTTGAGCAATATCTGGATGCCAAACGCCTCGCGGCAAAACGCCTTTTGGGGAAAGAGACAAAACTGCTGCCATCGAATGGTGAGATTGCCGATGAAGTCCATCGCATCACCCGTATCGAGCTGGCAGATACCTTTCATTCAACATTGTTTGACATGCGGTTGGTGGCATTGGACGTTCTGGAGCAGCTCCATCCCTTCCGCCCCAGGCTAATCGGGTCGGTGAGCACTGGGCGCATTCGTCATGGTAGTGATATCGACATTCATGTCTTTTGCGATCATCTCGAAGAGCTGTTCCAACATTTAGAATTTCTGGGCTGGCCATTCGACACAAAACAAGTCTGCATTCGTCGCAGCAATCAGTTCGTCGAATATACCCATGTTTACCTGGATCTGGAATATCCGGTGGAACTGTCTGTTTATCCCGTTAATGAAATCAAAATTACTGGGAAAAGCAGTACCGACGGCAAACCCATTAAGCGATTGTCGGCGGCTCGGTTGCGTGCGTTGATCGAGGAAGAGCATGGGCAGGCTTGGGTTCAGCACGTAACAGCGAATCGTTAAGGGCGGGCCACCCTCGTTGCAACGAAAAAGGAGGTCGTGTACCTGACCCTGCAAATTTACCTTGCACTGGAAGTCCGAGGTAGGGCGCGGTTTGGCGGTCTGCTCGCGCGCGTAAACATAGCTGCAGTTGTGCCACAGTCACTGAATATTGATAGTTGACTAAGTTCTGGCTAAATTGGCTGTGTTCGATCCGTGTTGTGGAGAAGTGCTATGGAGGTTGTATCGGTTCTCGAAGCCAGGCGTGCGCTATCACAGCTGGTTAATAAGGCATTAAATGGCGAAACCATATATATCGGGGACAATGGCAAAGCCCAAGCTATGCTTGCCCCGGTGAGTCAAATGGGTCAGGTAATCCCCAAAAAAATTGGTGTTCTTGCCGGTGAGCTGAATGTGCCCGAAGATTTCGATGACGAATTATCGAGTGACGTCGTTTTCTGAAGTCAGCGGCAAATAAGAACCCACATCGCGTTTTGGGTATTTGCTGGATCAAAACGTATTGAGCCAGCATCGAGGAAATCAAAGGGGTCAGAGTCATTGATTTTCCTTCCTTGAGAGATTAAGCTCACCGGGTCTTATCTTGATAGGCGATTGTGTTGATGGCCCGTTTATCCCGGCTTTATTTACCCGGTTGCGCCCAGCATATTATCCAACGAGGAAATAATCGGGAAGCCTGCTTTTACGATACAGCAGATTATCAAGCCTATTTAGCCTTTCTCAAGGATGCTACAGCTAAGTATCAGGTCGCGATTCATGCGTTTGTTCTGATGACGAATCACGTGCACCTCTTGGTGACGCCGGATGCTGAACAGGGGGTTAGTCGCCTGATGCAAGCGCAAGGACGGAAATATGTGCAGTACTTTAATCATACCTATGGCCGTACCGGCACCTTATGGGAAGGGCGATACAAGTCTACCTTGGTGGATGCTGATACCTACTTGCTGACGGTGTACCGCTATATCGAATTAAATCCGGTGCGGGCTGGCATGGTTACTCATGCCTCCGAATACCCATGGTCTAGCTATCGCTATAACGCCTTAGGTAAGGCTATCGAATTGGTTACACCACACTCGCAGTACATTGGGTTGGGCCGGACAGCGGAAGAGCGGCATCGAGGGTACAGGGCATTATTTCGGGGAAGAATGCCGGATCGTGATCTGAGTGCTATCCGGGAAGCGACTAATAAGTCCTGGGCTTTGGGTAGTGATCGATTCAAAGCCCAAATTGAAGCCAAAACAGGTAGAAGGGCAAAACCACAGGGACGGGGTGGTGACAGGAAGTCTGCGAAGTATCGCAAGGCCAACCATCAATGACTCTGACCCCATTGGTTATAAGAATTGCTAAAGAAGAAATCTTTGGCAAAGAATGGCGTATGATATTTGAATAGTGAGATGTTAACTCCCCAATTTTTCAGAAGTGGCTAACTTTTAGTAGAGAGTGGTCTCGTTATGATAAATCTAATGCATTGCAAAATGTCTGCTGCATCTTTTCTCTAGCTGTACATACGTAAGAAAATTGCCAAATTTAGAATTGATTGATATGTTTTCATAGAATACCGAGACCAAAAAACCGGCAATATTCAGCTATTTAATTTCCGCGCTAGGGTCTAAGAAATTCATTAACTTTATAAAATTCAGTTAGGTTTGTTAGCTGTCTGAATTGACGCTTTACGTGGTAAAATGGAAAATATCTCCAGAATATAGATAAAAGTCCCCAAAATTATCGAAATACCTCCAAAATTAATAGCATAATTCTGGACATATGTCGCATACTTTATTACACCTCCCATCTCCTTCACTTTGAATTTAGCAGCATCTAATTCTGCTTTTAAATGAATCAAATTTTCAGAGTTGGATTTCTCTTTGGCAAGCTCAATTCTGTAGTTTGCGTCAGCGATATACTTTTCCTTATATATATCAAACTCTAAAGGTAAATGTTTATCTACTAATATAAAGTAAAAAGAAACGCTCCAAACAATTAAGGTAGTTCCGACGGCTATAAAAAATTTACCAGGGGAATTAAATTTTAGTGCCTCAAGCATTGCTAAATTCCTTTAATTAACTTTAATCCATTAAAAAGTTTGCATTGAATGCGCGATTGCTATGCAAATATCGATCGCTATAAACCAGTTATCACTTTTGCCTATTATGTTGCCGTATGAAAATTATAAGGCTCGATTATATTTAAGTGTTCAAGCAGTATTTCAAACAGAACCATCATAAACTGATGTATTTCTCCATTCAATCCAGGATATGAATTATGAGTTGCAATAATTGATTTTAGTATATTAGCTAGAAGTGGTTGCAGTATGCTGCTTTAATTGGAAAAGTTGGTGTTAGCAAGTTTTCTATTCTGAAGTTAATTTTTCAATTACATGAGAGTCAAATTTCGATTTTCCTCTCTTCGTGAAAATACAGTGTATGCTGAATGTAAAACTTTTAGCTTTTGCATTAAATAATTGGGGCGTTAGGCGGTTGTCCATCTTTATATTTTTCAAAGTGCGTCTATTTTGATGGTGCTGTTGATAGTATCTTTACGAATATATTCGAAAAAAGGGGGGGAGTTTTCGGTAAATCTTGATGAGTAGCAGGTTAGTTAAAAGATATGTTTTTGAGATGCGTACATGCATTCTTTTGTTGCATGTTATTGATGTATTATAAAGCGGCCAAATAGAATGTGGGTGAAATGTTCATGAGTATTAGAAAAGCTAGTTTGGAAGAAGAAAAGTTAATTAATGGTGGTTTCTTAGCTATTAGCTTGGCGCTCGTAGTTGCATTTTTAAATAGGGATTTTTCTACATGTAAAATTTATAAGGTTGAATGCGACTTAGTTCCATTGGTGCTATTCTGTCTGGCAGTCCCTCCCCTTGCATTCAATTCCTTTGTTATAAAATACAGGCATAGATTTGAAAAGGATGGCTCGCACTGGGCATATAGTGTCTTAGTAAATAGCGGTATATTTTTTTCCATTTTAGGCCTGGTTAGCGCTATTTTTTTGAAGTCAATTATTGCTGGAATAGCCTTCTTATCGGGATTTTTATTAGTTATTCCTTCATTTTTCTATCTTGATAGCCTGAATAACGTGAACGAAAATTTAGAGCAGTAGCGTCTATATAAAGAAGTCGGTACTGCGTAATATATATTCCTCAGTATTTTATACCTTATCGGCCATTCAAAAAATCCAGGCTGGGCGAGGGCGAGGGCGAGGATGTTCAAAATTCTGTGTCAGCCATCTGCATCATAAACTGATGTACTTTCCAAACAACCCAGGAAGTGAATCGTAAGCTGCGACAGCGTCAGGTTCCAATGCTGAATCGGATGGAGCCCTCGCTCAGTGGCTTTGAGTATACCGGCGTAGAGCAGCTTCAGTAAGCTGTTTTCATTAACGAAGCCACCTTTGGTTTTGGTGAGCTTGCGAAACTGCCAGTGAACCGCCTCAACGGCATTGGTGGTATAGATCGCCTTCTGAATCAAAGGGGTCAGAGTCATTGATTTTCCTTCCTTGAGGGATTAAGCTCACCGAGTCTTATCTTGATAGGCGATTGTGTCGATGGCCCGTTTATCCCGGCTTTATTTACCCGGTTGCGCCCAGCATATTATCCAACGAGGAAACAATCGGGAGGCCTGCTTTTACGATACAGCAGATTATCAAGCCTATTTAGCCTTTCTCAAGGATGCTACAGCTAAGTATCAGGTCGCGATTCATGCGTTTGTTCTGATGACGAATCACGTGCACCTCTTGGTGACGCCGGATGCTGAACAGGGGGTTAGTCGCCTGATGCAAGCGCAAGGGCGGAAATATGTGCAGTACTTTAATCATACCTATGGACGTACCGGCACCTTATGGGAAGGGCGATACAAGTCTACCTTGGTGGATGCTGAGACCTACTTGCTGACGGTGTACCGCTATATCGAATTAAATCCGGTGCGGGCTGGCATGGTTGCTCATGCCTCCGAATACCCGTGGTCCAGCTATCGCTATAACGCCTTAGGCAAGGCTATCGAACTGGTTACACCACACTCGCAGTACATTGAGTTGGGCAGGACAGCGGAAGAGCGGCATCGAGGGTACAGGGCATTATTTCGGGGAAGAATGCCGGATCGTGATCTGACTGCTATCCGGGAAGCGACTAATAAGTCCTGGGCTTTGGGTAGTGATCGATTCAAAGCCCAAATTGAAGCCAAAACAGGCAGAAGGGCAAAACCACAGGGACGGGGTGGTGACAGGAAGTCTGCGAGGTATCGCAAGGCTAATAATCAATGACTCTGACCCCATTGGTTGAAACTGCCCTTGTTCCAATCGCTTACACCAGAGACAATACCCGGACGGCTCAAAGTACAGGATCTTCATCTGCGTTTTGCGACGATTGATAAAGACAAAATATTGTCCACTTAACGGATTGTGCCCCAGCTGGTTTTTCACCAGAGCACTCAGTCCGTTAAACGACCGACGCATATCCGTCGGTTCGGTACACAACCAGATACTGGATTGTGTGGCCGGGGAAAACATCAGTTCTGCGCCAGTCGCAATTCCACACCATTGCCAAGACTCAGGGTAATGGTCCAGCCCGTGGCGTCGCTCTGAAGTGCCCCGAGACGAATGAATTGAGCGGGAGCTTCGGATGGCTCAAGCAATACCTCTCTGGTCAGACGCTTACGCCATGAGCAAAAGCTGGCGTATCCCAGACTCTGATCCTTACAGAATTGTGCGGCTGACTGATTACTGGATTGCCACTGCTGAATAATCGTTTGCCATTGTTCCATGGTGCGACGTTGAATTGCCATACTGCCTCCTCGATAACTGAGGGTGTAGACTATCGCGCGAAGACTGATCGGTCATGACTCCGTAGAATGAGCGGTTACTTTAATGATGGGATTGTTAGTATGAATCATGAGAGTTACCTTTTGTTTTGAGTTAAAGATTCGACACCTTTATCAAAACGGGTAACTCTCTCTTTTTCAAGATGATGTGTCAGATCTGGTCTGAACTTCTACAGTTTAAGCAACTTGTTAGGGCTTGAAGTTTTTCATTAAACTATGTTCGTGCGAGTAAACCAACTTAAACCCGCCCTGAATATAGTTCTCAAATATATTGTGATGAACAAGATCAGAAATGATTTCTAATACGTACTCTTTTGTGTAAGTACCATTTTCACAAGCTAGCTCACAAAGCTCATCAGAGCGCCTTGGAGAATCTTCTTTCAAATAGCTAATTAGTAGCTTTGCCAATTTAAATCTTTTTACTTTTAACTCTTGCTCTTCTATAAATAGATCAGGAGATTTAGATGCATCTTTAACTTTCTGTATTTCTAACTCCAGCTCTTCTCTTTTCTTCGTAACCGAGTTTTCTGCATCTCTTTTAACTAATATGCATACATAAACCATCAACAAAAGAAGCATGATAATTGTTAATAATGACCAAGACGGAATCGTGACACTTGAAGCAAAGAATTTTTCTATGCCGGTGTAATTATTTTCAGATGTCGCAAACCCTTGAATGATACTGCCTACAATACTTCCCGTTGCACCCAGCGCGATAATCCCGATTACTGAATTTTTCAATTTACTACTGACTCCGATTTAGTTTAAGCCCTAACGCCGGCGTCAACTGCGTAGCAAGCTGGCGGGCTTTTTGGAACAAAAAGCGTGACAGTTTGCGGAGTCAGATTGCACGCCCTTGTTATGTTTCGTTAACGCCGCGTGTGCCTTTTTACAGCTACAATCGTTTGCCATATCAAACTAGCGAAAATGACATAAAACACAAGACTAGTAAACTCCATACCTTCTCGAAGTAGCTTTTTGAAAGGTATTATATTTGCTGCTATTCCATTGAATACATTTGATACTGAACTTATTGCTTCGTTGGCAGACGGTACTAAGCTATATAGCAGATTGCTCTCATGACCAAGAATTAACAAATAATAAATGACTGAGAAAATCACTATCCATAAAGTAGGCAATAAATAGCTCTGGCCAAAGTTAGAGGTCTTTTCATTTAACCAGAAAATCAACTTCTCTTGATTGAAAGGCTTATCAGATAGTCCTTGTTTATATTTAGCCATTTCAAGAACAAAAAACTTGTTTGCTTCGATATGATTTCCAATTTTATCGAAAGAATCTTTTATTATTCTCAGAGTCTCCCTATTTGTGTTGTTTGATAACACATCTATATTCAGAAAGTTGGGAGCTTCTTTTAAATTTGTGTTTTCTAGGTCAATCCCCTGAACGAATGTGGAATTCCTAAAGTTTGTAAAACTTAAAAATGTAGCATATCTAAATATTGATAATTGGTTTAATTCATTATCGCCTTGTAGGGCAGCAAATTTGCATTTCTCGAAGCCTACGAAATCACTGAATATGCTCTTAAAACAATAAAAACGACCATACTCTGTAGAATAAGAGTCGAATAGTCCGTTGAAATTGGTGTTGATTAATTCAATTTCATCAATCAAACCTTCTTTTAGTTCAAGCTTGGCTTTAAATTCAGAGTTTTCAATCAATATATATTCAGCGTTTAGCTTATTCAGTACAAACTTTTCATCTATCTTACAATTTTCAATCTGTAACTTATGGATTTTTATTAGGTCGTCATCTGTATTATTAAATACAGGTTTTTTAAGACTGACACTTCCAAACGATAGGCATTTATCAAATGAGCAATTGTTAAATAATGGTATATCTAGCGTTGCACTATGATCATCATCCAGGTATGAGTTGACATCTTCTCTAAACTTACAGTTTTGATATAAGACATTATTTACATTTCCAAGCAGCTTGGACTTGGTGATACTCCACCTTTGAAAGAACTCACAATCTTGAAAAAATGCTTCGACTTTAGGAATCTCGACTGAGTGCGCGGTGAACTTGCAGTAGTTAAAATGTGCACCTTTAATTTTTCTTAAAAGTTTAAGGTAATCAAAGCTATCCCTGCTATCTCTACATGGAAAGAAAATAAAGGTAAATACTGTTATTTCATTATTGCAGAAATTGACAACCTCATCACTGCCAACACCTTCCTTCAGGTAGGTTTTAAATGACTCTGCATTTACTATTTCTGGGTTGTCAGGATGTTGCCATTCAAAAGCTGATTCAGTTATATACTCAATTAAAGCATCATAAAACTTTCTCAAAATGCCGTTATTTTGGAAATCGTGAGAGTAGTCATTTTTCTTGCAATGAAGGACACACTCAGTTGTGCTTTCAAAAACCTCTCGTGCGCAGTCATCGATACTACAGATTTGGCTCAATGTGATCACTCCGTGATGATAGAAACATAACGCCCGCAACACCGGACAATTTGGAGCGCAGCGGAAAATTGTTCCGCGTGATTGCGTTTGTTATGCCTACTGTTCTTCATGCCACCAGTCCGGTTCAATATCGCCAAAATCAACATCACTAGGGTAAGATAAAAGCTCGAACTCTACCAATTCGACTTGCTCGTCACTCTCTTCGAAATCACCTTCAAATGTAAGCAGGACTTCAGCTTCAAACTCAATGTCTGTGCTTGCTGATGAGCTACCTATAGATACATAATCTCTGTCGATAGAGTCATGTACAGATAGAGAAAAAGACGAGGATGCTGTAGCCAAAATAACGATTTTTGCTTCAACAATTAGAGTATTATTCTGCCCTTGTACAGGCTGTAATATGGCGCTGCCGCCTTCTTCGCAAACAAATTCGAAACTATCTAACACAACTTCAACATAATCAGGTTCGTAGTAAAATTGTGATGTTGCTTCGGGGTATAGCTCGATTTCGGAAACTTGTTCGGATAAGTAGTCGCCAATTAATTGATATAATTCTTCAGGCTGCTCTTGAGATAAAAGCGTTGCAAGATTGGAGCAATACTCCATGGCTGATGAAGGCGGCTGAAACTTAGAAATTGCTTCAGCTAGATCTTCAATTACATCGATATATTCAGATTCCTCTGCAAACCTTTTCCAGTCCCCATCTTTAGCAACAGCAAGAATCTTTGTGTTGTTCTCTTTAGCCCAAGACTCTAGAGACATCAACGCTATTGCATCTGGAAACTCGTTTTTCTTTTTTCCCGACTCTTCAAAGGGTGGTTGTGCGTTAAAATACTTTTTAATAATCTCATCTAGTTCAACTCGACCAGTTGCAGGAATTATTTCTGCCCCCGTATTCCTAACGAATGCCTCTATTCTATTCTTCGCAACTTCAGAATCATCTATTTCAGGCACTAGAGCTAAAGAAGCGACTTCAGCATCATCGTCAGAAACTGACAAACTTGACTTGCTTTCACGTATCGCTTTAATAGCAGAAGCTCTAGCATCCTTTGCTTTCTTTTTCAGATGCGCATGAACTTCCCTGACAATGATCTCTGACAAGACTAGGTGTGAAGGCTTACCATTGAACTGTTCCAATGTTTTCAGAATACCAGACTCAAGCTTGAGTCCCTTCTCGTCAAATATCGATGTATCTATTGATATTGCGCCATAATCCATTTTAACTTCTTCTCAAATTAGTCACGCACCTTCAAGAGGCATAACGCCGTGGTAAGGGGCAACCGAAACGTAGTGTAGGTTGTCCCGCGTAGGCCGCGCTTTTTGCGGCCGGAGTGAACTTGACCACATTGTTAGTCATTTTTTACTACCTCCACGCTTCCTAGCATGCCAAGCTCTTCTTTATATGAATCTTGTGGGTACATTCCTTCAGTCATAATCAACTTAAACGCATCATCATCAGGGATTGCTTTACACTTATCCCAACCTTCCGTATCACCCACTGTGAAAAACTCTGTGTGGATATTCTCGCCCTGAGCAGCTGTAACCTTCTTCGAATGCCAATCATAAAAACCTTTTGTATCAATTCTAAGCAACTTGTTCTTAATGTCAGCTGCAACTTCAAAGGTTATCGACAGTTTTTCAAGTTGAAAGCGCCGCTCCTTTATCGAGACATACCTCCTCATCCCGTCTGGAACCTCTACCGATACAGTGTAATTCCCCACCGGCATGTCGCATCGAGGGTATTCTTTGCAAAGCGCCTTTATACACAACTCAAAAACACTTCTTTTCCTGTAGGTCATATCCTGATAGTTGACCTTCGACAAATGGTTTACAGGCTTGACTGTATCATATGACCCTTTTTTAAATATGTACTTATACTTCTTGCTATATAAATACCAGCCGGCTTGAATCGAGAAACCCTTGTCATTATCCCCAACGAGGGAATGAGTTTTTATCCCATAAGATGCTGCCTTCTTAACAGCATTTTTCGTAAACCTATTGCGGGAAAAAATCACTTTAAAGTTGGCATTTACACTTTCGCTTTTTTTGGCAAAGGCATCGATATACTTGTATATCCACCTTTCTTTTTAAATCCTTGCATTCTACTAGTCCGAGCATCTCCATACGATTAATCTGAGCTTTTACAACCACATCGAACTCTCTAGAAATCCCATCAGAGTCTTTTAATATATGATTTGTAATAACCTCAGAGCTATCGCCGAACATGCGGTGTAGTTCAGCTATCTCTTTCTCATATTCCTTGCCAGGTTTCTTCGACATGAGTTCTATCTGATATGACTAACATTGGTATATGAGGCATGCGCGGTTTCCATTAGCGCGTTAAAACCAAGCAATTGTTTTTCATAGGAATTACATTAAGGTGTAAACGCGCATGCGTGTTTTCTTCAATAAACATGCATGCCTTATATCAATCTCTATGGTTCGCTAACCCTATGATACCTGTCATCTTTCTTTGTAATTGAAAAATACCTTTCTATAAAAAAAGCCAGCTCCTTTCGGAGCCAGCTTTTTTCAAATTTACTCTCTAAAACCAACCGGATTCCTTTCTGGTGGTGAGTAATCATTTTTAGCAATCAATCCCAGCTCAACGCGCCGCCAGTCTGATATTCAATAACCCTTGTCTCAAAGAAGTTCTTCTCTTTACGCAGGTCCATAATTTCGCTCATCCATGGGAATGGGTTTTCTGCACCTTTAAATTGCTCAGGCAGACCTAACTGAACCAGGCGGCGGTTGGCAATAAATTGCAGGTATTCTTCCATCATGGCGGCGTTCATGCCGAGTACACCGCGGGGCATGGAATCGCGGGCGTATTCGATTTCCAGTTGGGTGCCTTCCAGAATCATCTGGGTAACTTCGTCTTTAAACTCAGCGGTCCACAGATGTGGGTTTTCGAGTTTGATCTGGTTGATGACGTCGATGCCGAAGTTCAGGTGCATGGATTCGTCACGCAGGATGTACTGGAACTGTTCGGCAACACCGGTCATTTTGTTGCGGCGACCCATGGAGAGAATCTGGGTAAAGCCACAGTAGAAGAAGATGCCTTCGGTCACGGCGTAAAAGCCGATTAGGTTGCGCAACAGTTCTTGATCCGCCTCGGGCGTGCCGGTCTGGAAGACGGGGTTAGAGATACCCTGGGTGTGGGCAATACTCCACGCAGCCTTTTTGGCGACAGAGGGGATTTCCCGGTACATGTTGAAGACTTCGCCTTCGTCCATGCCGAGGGATTCGACACAGTACTGGTAGGCGTGGGTGTGAATGGCTTCTTCAAACGCCTGGCGCAGCAGGTACTGGCGAGCTTCTGGGTTGGTGATGTGGCGGTAGATGGCCAGAATCAGGTTGTTCGCCACCAGGCTGTCGGCGGTAGAGAAGTAACCTAAAGAGCGCATGATGATGCGACGCTCGTCATCGGTCAGGCCATCGCGGCTTTTCCAGGTGGCGATGTCGGCGGTCATGTTCACTTCTTGGGGCATCCAGTGGTTGGCACAGCCATCCAGGTATTTCTGCCAGGCCCACTCGTACTTGAACGGCACTAACTGGTTGAGGTCGGCGCGGCAGTTGATCATGCGCTTTTCGTCGACTTCGATGCGGCGCGCGCCCATGTCCAGTTCTTCAAAACCGGGGGTTGGGTCCATTTCGGCAACCGCTTGTAAGGCGCGCTCAACGGGTGTGCCAGTATCGGCAGTAGGGCGCTTGGGTGCGGTAATTTCGACCTGCACTTTGGCGGTTGGGGCCTCGGCTTTTACGGCTGGCGTTTCTGCTTTGGGGGCAGGGGAGACTTCTGCCGTGATAACAACCTCAGGGGTTTCTACCGCGGGTGTTTCGACGCTAGAGGCTTCTTCTGTGCGGTATTCTGCGGCGGGTTCGGCAACGCCGGTGTCGACGTCGTCATCGTTGTTGTCGACCGGTGCTTTGTTAAACACTGGGGGGTTGGTCGAACGCTGCTTGGCAAGGGGAAGGTCGTGGTGGTAGTCGTCCCAGCTCAGCATAATGTGTTCCTCTCTATCGATTCAGTGTGTCGGCCGCGCCTCGTGAGCGCGGCTTCTTTGTATTGTCTTTCGTGTTGCGCTTACTGGCAGGCTTCGCAGTCTGGGTCATCCAGAGAGCAGGCCAGTGGCACAGGCGCCGCTTGTACGGGTTCCATTTTTTCAGCGACGGCTTCAGCAGCGCTTTTGGCCGGTTTGGCTTTGGCCGCGCTTGTATCTTCTTTGGCCGGTGCTGACTGCATGCTGCCGTTGCCATTACCGTTGGCAGACACCGCGTTCAGGTTGCCGGTGGAAATCGTGGATTTCTCGGTGCTGGTCGCAGCCAGTGCGCGCAGGTAGTAGGTGGTTTTCAAACCCTGCTGCCAGGCCAAACGGTAGGTTTCGTCCAGCTTTTTACCGTTAGCGCCGGCGATGTAGAGGTTCAAGCTTTGAGCCTGATCGATCCACTTCTGGCGACGGCTGGCCGCGGCGATGATCCACTTGGCGTCTACTTCAAAGGCGGTGGCGAACTTGCGCTTGATGTCGGTCGGAATGCGATCGATGTTCTGCACAGAGCCTTCGTAGTATTTCAGGTCGTTAACCATGACCGAATCCCACAGGCCGCGATCTTTCAGCTCGTGCACCAGGTAGGGGTTCACCACGGTGAATTCGCCGGACAGGTTGGATTTCACATACAGGTTCTGATACGTCGGCTCGATGGACTGAGACACCCCGGTAATGTTGGCGATGGTTGCCGTTGGTGCAATCGCCATCACGTTGGAGTTACGCATGCCTTGCTCTTGGACTTTGCCGCGCAGGCTGGCCCAATCGAAGGCCTGGCTGCGATCCACTTCGGTGTACTCGACGCCGCGGTTTTCGGCCAGCAGATCGATAGAATCAATCGGCAGAATGCCCTGGCTCCACAGTGAGCCTTCGAAGGTGGAGTAGGCGCCGCGCTCTACCGCTAAATCGCTGGACGAGTTGATGGCAAAGTAGCTGATCGCTTCCATGGAGCGGTCGGCAAATTCCACGGCCTCTTCCGAACCGTAGGCAAAGCCCATTTTGTAGAGCGCATCCTGGAAGCCCATAATGCCAAGACCGACAGGACGATGGCGCATGTTAGAGGCGCGCGCGGTTTCTACCGAGTAGTAGTTGATGTCGATCACGTTATCGAGCATGCGAACCGCAGTGCGTACTGTGCGCTCCAGTTTGCCGGCGTTCAACATGCCGTCTTCGTTGACGTGTTGTGCCAGGTTGATGGAACCCAGGTTACACACGGCAATTTCTTCACCCGCTTTGGTGTTCAGCGTAATCTCGGTACACAGGTTCGATGAGTGAACCACGCCAGCGTGCTGCTGAGGACTGCGCAGGTTACAGGCATCCTTAAAGGTGATCCAAGGGTGGCCAGTTTCGAACAGCATGCCCAGCATCTTGCGCCACAGGTCGATGGCTTTCAGAGTTTTGTAGAGCTTGATTTCACCAACAGCGGCTTTGCGCTCGTATTCTTCGTAACGCTCTTGGAAGGCCAGGCCGTAAAGGTCGTGCAGATCCGGTGCGTCGGCCGGTGAGAAGAGCGTCCAGTTACCGTTTTCGAAGACGCGCTTCATAAACAGGTCGGGCACCCAGTTGGCGGTGTTCATATCGTGGGTACGACGACGGTCGTCACCGGTGTTCTTACGCAGCTCGAGGAATTCTTCGATGTCTAAGTGCCAGGTTTCCAGGTAGGCACAGACAGCGCCCTTACGCTTGCCACCTTGGTTAACGGCGACGGCGGTGTCGTTGGCCACTTTCAGGAAGGGGACAACACCTTGTGATTTGCCGTTGGTGCCTTTGATGTAAGAACCCAGAGAGCGTACGGGTGTCCAGTCGTTACCCAGACCGCCAGCCCATTTGGACAGCATGGCGTTGTCTTGAATCGCACCGTAGATGCCGTGCAGGTGATCGGGCACGGTGGTCAGGTAGCAGGAAGACAGTTGCGGGCGCAGAGTACCGGCGTTGAACAGGGTAGGCGTGGAGCACATGTAGTCGAAAGAGCTCAGCAATTTGTAGAACTCGATGGCGCGCTCTTCGCGGTTCTCTTCTTCGTAGGCGAGGCCCATGGCGACACGCATAAAGAAGATCTGCGGCAGTTCAAAACGAGTGCCTTCCTGGGAGTGGATAAAGTAGCGGTCGTACAGAGTCTGCAGGCCCAGGTAGGTAAACTTGAGGTCACCTTCGGCGTCCAGGGCATCGGCCAGAACATTCAGGTCGTAGTCCAGCAGGTTGGGCGACAGCAGTTCCAGCTCAACCCCTTTTTGGATGTATGCAGGCAGCGCTTGTGGGTAGTAGAGCGCCATGTCGCTCTGGGTGGCAGTCATCGCCAGGCCCATAAAGTTGAGGGCTTCGGTACGCAGTTTGTCGAGCAGCAGGCGCGCGGTGGCGAAGGAGTAGTTCGGCTCTTTTTCGACCAGCGTGCGAGCGGTGATCACCAGCGAGGTGTTGATGTCCTCGTGGGAAACGCCGTTGTAGAGGTTGCGCATGGCTTCGTCGAGGATCTTGTTCACTTCGACGTTTTTCAGGCCGGCACAGGCTTCTTCCACCAGGGTGCGCAGGCGTACCAGATCCAACGGCTGCAGGCTGCCGTCTGGCATAACGACTTCGAGAGAGCTGGAATCGGCATCGATACCTTGCTGTTCTTGCAAGTTGGTACGAATGCGGGCGCGCTCCTCACGGTAGATCACATAGTCGCGGGCGATCTTGTGTTCGCCGGAGCGCATCAGCGTGAGTTCCACCTGATCTTGAATGTCTTCAATGTGAACGGTGCCGCCGGACGGCATGCGGCGCTTGAAGGTTTTGGTGATTTGGTTCGCCAGGGAGGCAACCACATCGTGAACGCGACGAGACGCTGCCGCCTGACCGCCTTCTACCGCCAGGAACGCTTTGGTCATGGCGACGGTAATCTTGCTCTCGTCAAACGGGACGACAGTACCGTTGCGCTTGATCACGCGCAGTTGGCCCGGAGCAACGGCAGACAGATTGCCTTCATCGGCAGGACTGTTTGGCGCTGGTCTGGTAGTAGGGGCAGGTTTCAGATCAGAGTCGGTTTGCATTGAGTACTCCACTCGCTGGCAGTGTTCAGGGTGTCATTGGCCTGACACACAAGATCTTGTGTGCAAAAACGGTGTGTCCGGCTGGGTAATATCGTTTGAGGCCTTGTCAGGGCTGGTGTGTGGCGGGTTATCCCCGCTTTTCCAGATCCCAGATGGTGTCTCTGAGTAAAGAGCGAAACCCAATATATGGGTCTTTGTGTGATGCTTAACTACAAGATAATGCGGTATCTGGGGGTTTTCAAGGAAGCAAACCTTTTGATTATTTGTGGATAAAATGTGAGTATTCTGTGGTGTTAGTGGGCGCTAACGTAACTGTCCTAGTGGCGCGTGGGTTTGCCTTGGGATAACTTTTTTGGGTGCGGTTTATAATTTTTTTTTCTAAATTTCGACAAAATTATGACCATTTATATGGTGGTGCCCAAATGGCACAAACACTATATGTGGTGGTCGCGAAAATTGTCCAGTGATTTTTGCGCCAAATGGGATTTGGCTGGGTGACGATTATCCACAACGGCTAAAACGCGCTTATTCCGTGTCGATTTTGGCTCTCGTTATTTCCTGTTTTTTGTATTCGCATGTTTTAAAGAGTGAAAATTCAACAGCGCTAGGTCTGAGACTGGCACGACAGATATCCCCTTCCTGAACCTCCCTATGTGTTAAGAAAAGGAACTCGCCCCGCCCGGCGATAGAGGGCAAATCTTAAAAAAACAAAAGAATCTATTCCAATGGCCAGGTTATCGGCGATATTAAATCTACCAAGTCTAGATTCCGCCAAATCAGTAACAGCTTGGTGAGTCATATCTAAACGAGAAGATATGCTTTTACTCGATACAGCAGCACTAAGCCTGAGTTTGGCACGACAAATACCCCCTTCCAAAGCCGAAGGCTTTGGATACGCTTCTTTTGGGTCCTTTTCTTGGCGTAAAGAAAAGGAACTCGCCCTGCCCGGCGATAGAGGGCAAACCTTAAAAAAACGAAAGAATCTATTCGAGTGGTCAAGTTATTAGCTGTATTAAGCTACCTATCGTAAATCGGTAACAGCTTGGTGAGCCGCCTCTAAAAGTAATACACTTACTCTGTAAAACAGACTCCCTCGACAAGCGTTAAAAAAGGTCCACCATGGGCGACGTCATCAAATTCAAACGACCCACTCCCACTGAAAAACACAAGGGCAAAACCCTGTGCCGCAGTGGCTTTCACAAGTGGAAGGTGATCACTGAGCAGAAGTTCGATGTGAAGGAGGGTAAGTTGGTCACGGTCTACGAATGTACCCGCTGTGGGCAGCGCAAAAACACCGCCCATTAACGTCTATCGCTTTCCCTAGTCTTGATTGGCTGCGCTGATTTGATAACCAGCGGACGGCAGTGGCCTGCCATCCAGAAGTGCGCGGTTGGCGTTCATTTTCAATCGCCCCCGGGCAAACCAGTCGACGGCCATGGGATAGATAATGTGCTCTTGTTGCAGTACGCGCCCGGCGAGAGCATCCGCGTCATCACCCTCCAACACGGGCACCCGCGCCTGAATCACATGGGGGCCGCAATCCAGTTCTGATGTGACGAAGTGCACGGTTACGCCATGCTCATTATCGCCGGCATCTAAGGCCCGTTGATGGGTGTGCAGGCCCGGATATTTGGGCAGCAAAGAGGGGTGAATATTGAGCATACGACCGGCGTAGCGATCGGTGAATGCTGCGGTGAGAATCCGCATAAAGCCGGCTAACACCACCAAGTTTGGCTGGTATTGGTCAATCTTCTTGGCCAGAGCCTGGTCAAAATCTTCACGACTGGCAAAATCCCGATGGTTGATGGTCAGCGCGGGAATTCCCGCCTGCCGGGCGCGCTCGAGTCCGAATACGCCGTCTTTATTACTGATCACCGCAGCGATTTTGGCGTTGCCAATACGCCCATCCTGACAGCCATCGATCAATGCCTGCAGATTGGTGCCGCCACCGGAGATCAATACGACCAGATTGATCACGCGGTCAGTCCCACCAGTTCCACCATCTCTTCGCCTTCACTTGCACTGGCAATATGCCCAGCGACGAAGACGGATTCTCCGGCGTCACTCAGTAGTTTGATGGCGTTGTCTTTCTCGGCAGCGGGAACGACCACCGCCATGCCCATGCCGCAGTTAAAGGTACGGTACATTTCCCGCGCTTCAACATTGCCAGCCTGCTGTAACCACTGGAAGACCGGGGGCATTTCCCAGCTGTTGATGTCGATAACGGCTTTGCTGCCCTCAGGCAGTACCCGGGGAATGTTTTCCAGCAGTCCGCCACCCGTGATGTGCGCCATGGCATTGACCTGGCTGGCTTTGATCAGCTCGAGCAGTGGTTTGACGTATATTCGGGTGGGTTCCAGCAGGGCGTTACCAAGGGTGGTGTCGCCAAGGGGCTGTTGCAGATCGGCGCCGGAAACTTCGATGATTTTTCGAATCAAAGAGTAACCATTGGAGTGAGCGCCGCTGGATTTAAGGCCTAGAATGACATCGCCCGTCTGCACCTTGCTGCCGTCGATCAGTTCGGATTTTTCCGCGATACCGACACAAAAACCGGCGAGGTCGTATTCTTCGCCCTGGTACATGCCGGGCATTTCAGCGGTTTCGCCGCCGACCAAGGCGCAGCCAGAGAGCTCGCAGCCGGCACCAATGCCCGTGACCACATCGGCGGCGGTGTCGACACTGAGTTTGCCGGTGGCGTAATAGTCGAGGAAGAACAGTGGTTCTGCACCGGCAACAACAAGATCGTTCACGCACATGGCGACCAGATCGATACCGATGGTGTCGTGCTTGTTGAGTTCCAACGCCAGTCGCAATTTGGTGCCGACGCCGTCGGTGCCAGAAATCAGTACGGGTTCTTTGTAGCCGGTGGGCAGTTCGAAGAGGGCGCCGAAGCCGCCGAGTCCGGCCATCACACCGGGACGGCGGGTTTTGCTGGCGACGCTTTTGATGCGTTCCACCAGGGCGTTACCGGCATCAATATCGACTCCGGCGTCTTTATAGCTGAGGGATGGGGGATTTGCGTTATCACTCATAGTGGCCAGGAACCCGTGGATTTGAAAAGGCGGCTATTCTAGCAGTAACCGCCGCAGAATCGTAATAGCCCTCGCTGACTCTGGTCGTCCAGATTGGAGAGTTGGCCGCGGCGCTGGTGGAGTGTTGGGCAGACGGGCATAATAGCGCCCTCATTCACTACCTCTTTTTATAAAGACTGTTGGAGAGTCGACGTTGATACGCCTTTTGTTGCCGGTGCTGCTGGTGTTACTGGCATGGCCTCCTTTCCTGCGCGCCGAAGTGATTCGCGATCTGTATGTGCAAAGCGAACTCTTGCCGGACCAGAGTGTGCGTCAGCGGCAGGCTGCCTATACCCGTGCCCTGGAGCATGTGATGGTGCGGGTCTCCGGTGATGCCCGTGTGGTGCGGCGCCTGCGGGACAAAAACGCCTTCCCCAACGCCGAGCGTCTGGTGGATGCCTGGCGCTATGAATCGACGGATGAAACCATCGAGGTCAAAGGTAAAGAGCAGACGGCGATTCGACTGGTGCTGAGCTTTTCCCGCAGCGGTGTGGAAAAGGTTCTGCGAGAGCAGCGCCAGTATCTGTGGTCTTCCAATCGCCCGGCGGTGCTCTATTGGTTGGTGCGGGATTCTCTGCGTGACGGTCGTGAGATGGTTTCCCTGCAAGCGGGGGATGAAACGCCCGAACGCCAGGACGATCCACGGTTTGATCCGCGACGAGACGATCAAGACGAGATTTCCAGCGCCGAACGGGCGCAGCATAATCGAGAGGCGGTGACAGAAACCGCCGACAATCGCGGGCTGCCGGTGATTCTGCCGTTGCTGGATCTGGAAGATCAGGTCAGCATCAGCGCCAATCAGCTCTGGCGGTTGGATGAGTCCACGATCATTGATGCCTCTTCTCGCTATCAGCCGGATGCCATTTTGGTGGGGCGTTACAGCCAAATGTCCAGCGGTAGCTGGCTGGGAACCTGGACCTTGTTGCACCGCGGTCAGCGAGAAGTTTTGGATGTCGAGGCCTCCAGCGAAGACGAATTGTTGGCTCAAGGGACGTCTGCGGTAGCCGATGTGCTGGCGCGGATGTACGCGATTGTGCCAGGCATGTCTGAAGAAAATGCATTTCTCGTCTTGAAAGACGTGGGTGGTTTTGCCGAATATATCGCTGTGCAAGAGTATCTGGATAACGTCGAGGTGATTCGCAACATTCACGTACAAGCGGTTGCCAATAACCAGCTGTGGGTCGAATTGGAGTTGGAAGGTGGTATCGACAGTTTGCGTGACGCCATCGATCTGGATCGTCGCCTGTTGCCCATTGCGGAGCAACAACGCCCAGAGCCCTTGCCGCGGCTGGAAAATCCTCGGCATTCTGAGGCGCCAGCCCCCATGTCTTTTACCGATGAGGTGATGTCCGGCAAGCTTGATGTAATGGCACCAGCTCCTTCGGGGGTGGTAACGGGCAGCGTAGTTGATGGTCAAAGGGTTGCGACTCCGACAGCGCGAGAGGCGACAGAGACCCGGGTTCTAAGCGACAATGACGCGAATCAGTTCAGCGAACCAGGCAGTCGCGACAATCCTCTACAGTATCGCTGGACGCAATAACGGTTGAGGTTATTTCTTTTACAATGACAAACGACAAGTCTTCTCAGTCTGCAGATGTTGCCAAGCAGGGCGCGCGTGGCAAAGGTTCTGCATCGCAGGCGCCGCGTCAGCTCTCTCTGCCCATCCGGCTGGATGACGACGCGACCTTCGCCAATTTTTACGCCGAAGCGGGCAGCCCATCCGAGCAGGCATTGAATGCCCTGAAAGACATGGCCGCCGGTGCCGGGGAGTCCGCCATTTATCTGTGGGGCGCGCCCAGCAGCGGTGTTTCCCATCTTTTGCAAGGCGTCTGTCAGGCGGCGGACGCTCAGGGATTATCCGCGCAATATCTGCCGTTGTCGGCGTTTATTACTGAAGAAACCTCGCGCACCAATGAAGCTTTCCTGCTGATGGACGGGCTCGATGAGCTGGATCTCGTTTGTTTGGATGACGTCCAGTTGGTCGCTGGGCGCGGCGAGTGGGAGGCGCAGCTTTTCCATCTCATTAATCGCATGCGCGATCGTGGCAGGGCCATTGTTTTCGGTGGCCGTGTTGGACCCCGTGAGCTTGAAGTCAAACTGGCTGATCTAAAATCCCGACTCAATTGGGGGCTGGTGCTGCGTTTGCAAAGTTTGGATGATTCGCAAATGGTCGCCGCGTTACAGTTGCGCGCCCGGGAGCGGGGGCTGGATATCGGCGACGACGTGGCGCGGTTTATCCTGCATCGAATTCCCCGTGAACCCCAGCGAGTCTTCAGTAGCTTGCAGCAATTGGATCAGGCTTCGATGGAGCAGCAGCGGCGCATTACCATTCCTTTCGTCAAAGAAATTCTCAATCTTTAGATTTTCTGCTGGTGTGGCCCGTGCTGCAGTTGCCGCGAGAACGCCTTCATTCGTGTCCGTCTAATGTGTTGAGTGAACAACAATGTACATGACGAGCGCGCAATGAATGGAGAAACCTTGTATCGGTCGACACCGCATTTTCGACCTTTTCCGAATCCGAGTGATGTTTTCGCCAATCAAGTCGAAAAACATGCCCAACACTTTTTACCGCTAGCCACGGTAGACCTTGCCAGTATAAACCCCGAGTGGCAGGGGCCTGTTCATTTCGTTATGCCCATTGAGCCGTACAGTGGCGTCATCGGCGAAAATCGTGAGCCATACCATAACCACCTGTGCCGAGAAAATTGGGTTGCTTTTCACATCGAAGATGGACGCTACCAATTGGCGTGTGACTTTCAGTTTTTTAAACGAGATGCCATGAAAGCCTATTACGATAAGGTCCATTCTGCCTATCGTATGCGGTTCGAACATTTTCAAACCCACGGTTGCCTCCACCATCTTTGGGCTGAGCCCGATGAATTAGGCCACTATCCTGATAAGGATCGCGTTGATTTGGTGGCTGAATTGGGCGGAGAACCGTTGGATGGCAACTGGTCTAATATGGCGAACTTTCCTATCGCCAAGGCCGGTTACTACAGGGATGACGAAGGCGATGCCTGGGATAAGTGTTACCCGCTGACAGAAGACGGTCGCCATTTTTCTTACATCGGCACCATAACGACAGATCACTATGTCGTACCGTCCTGTGATTATTTGGACTGTGGTGGAGCGGATATGCTGTTGTTTTATGATCCCAAAGACCAGGTTGCCCTAATCACCTTTGATTGGACGTAGGAATCAAAAACGCTTAATGGTTTCAGAAACAGCGTTTAATTTTCCGTCTTGGTACTTACCCATACCCTTTCCAAAGCCGAAGGCTTTGAGGGCACCTCTTTTGGTTCCTTTTTTTGGTGTAAAGAAAAGGGACTCGCCCGCCCGGCGACAAAGGGTAACTAAAAAAGAATTGAATAACGTCGAGTTACAAAATGACCTTCCAGTTGCCAAAATTAAATTGGATAAAGGTCGATCGTCATACGTTTGATGTTGGACTGGCACAGATTAATATTCCCTTCCAAAGCCGCAGGCTTTGAATACGCCTCTTTTGGTTCCTTTTCTTGGTGTAAAGAAAAGGGACTCGCCTGTCCGGCGACAGAGGGCAATCAAATAATCCAATTTAAAAACGGGATGCGGAATCAACACCCACAAAACAGCAAAACAAAACACCAGACATAAAAAAGCCGGGCCTAAGCCCGGCTTAACGTGATGAATGCATCGAGCGGCGTTTAGGGCGCTAAACACTCGGTGCATTGCGCGTAAACGGATCTCGGGTCACCCATGACCGCGTTTTTCGCTGATGGATTAAATGTCTGTGCCAGTGGTGCCAGATAATGTTCAACCGTGGCCAGTGTCTGTTGCAAGGAGGTGGCGGGTGAATGGAAATCCGCACCGGCTTGAACCAAACGTCCAGCCAATTGTTGAGCGATCTGCTCGGCTGGGGTAAGCGGACGTTCCACTTCGACAACACCATAGTCATCCAGACCCGCAGCACTGGCTGCAGCAGCGATCACCGTTTGCAGATCACCAAGGTTATCCACCAGTTTCAGCTCTTGAGCAGCATGGCCGGTCCATACGCGTCCTTGTCCCACTTGATCCACTTCTTCGCGGGTAAGTGGGCGAGAGTTGGAGACGAGACCCGTAAACTGGCTGTAAATACTTTCAACCGTCTGCTGCAGAATCTTGTCACCCATGGGCGTCATGGGCATATCCAAACGCAGGGCGTCAGACAAGCTAGTGGTGCCGACACCATCAGTGTTGATGCCCAGTTTACCGAGAGTATTTTCCAGCGTCGGGAAGGCACTGAAAACACCAATGGAACCGGTCAGCGTGGTGGGGGTCGCCCAGACTTGGTCTGATGCCATGGACATCCAATAGCCACCGGAGGCGGCGATGCTGCCCATAGAAATAAAGACCGGTAAACCGTCATCCCGTGCCGCCTGCAGCTCCTGCCGGATGATCTCCGAGGCGAAGGCGCTGCCACCGCCGCTGTCGACACGCACAACTAACGCCTTGATGCTGTCGTCGTTGCGGGCCTGATGGATAAGCTGAGCCAGGGAGTCAGAACCGATGGCTCCTTTCGGTTGTTCGCCATCCAAAATAATACCGGATGCGACGATCAAGCCCACCTGAGATTGATTCAGAGCGGGTTTTGGTTTTGTCAGAGCAAGGTAGGCGTGGTAATCCACTGAGGCGTAGCTGCCAGTGCGCTGGTCTTCACCAATTCGATCGCGGAAGTAGGTGCGCTGCTCCGTGTGGTCGGCGAGTTCATCAACCAATCCTGCGTTAAGCGCTGCCAGAGCGGTGTCACCACCGTTGGCTTCGAGGTAGACATCCAGACGATTGATAAAATCATTCACGCGTCCGGTGGGCAGTGCCCGATGCTGTTCCACGGTATCGGTATAGTTTTTCCACAACTCATTGAGCCAGCGACCGTTGTGTTCCTTTGACGCGTCGGACATGCTGTCGCGCAAATAAGGTTCTACGGCGTCTTTATAGGTGCCGACCCGGTAGACGTGCATGTTCAGTTCAAGTTTGTCGAGAGCGTCACGATAATACTGCCGATAGCTGCTGTAGCCCGTCAGAATTACCGTTCCCATTGGGTGAATGATCAGATGGTCGGCGTAGCTGGCCAGGAACAATTGATCCTGAGTCAGGTTGTCGCTGACGGCGTAAATGGGCTTGTTGCTGCGGCTGAAGTTTTCCAGGGCGTTGCCGATTTCCTGCATCTTACTGATGCCGCCGCCGAGCAGTTCATCCAGTTCCAATACCAATGAGGTAATGCGGGGATCGTCGGCGGCGCGATTGATTGCGGTCACGACATCCCGAACACGGGTTTCGCCCTGGGCTTCTGAGCCAATAGACATGACCTGAGCAACGGGGTCCACATAGCTGTATTGGTCGACCAGAAAACCACTGGGTACGACGCGCAGGGCGACATTTTCAGGCACTTGACGCTGCTCGCGAGGCCAGAGGGCCGCGACGATGACCACGATAACCAGGAGAAACAGCAGATTTGCCAGGCCGACCCGCAGCCAGGTGATCAAACGCCAGATAAACGAGAAAATCCCTCGGAAGAATCCGGTAATACTCATGTGTGTTGGTCTCTTTTCTTCAAATTAAGTCGCACTGTGGGCGTCGTCTGTTGTCGCTTGTGAGCGCTCGTATTGCCAGGCTTTCAGCCAGCGGCTGTTGAACATGGCACTGATAAATATCGCGACGCTCAAAAACACCTGAACAATGTCCCGCCAGTCACCATTGGGCGCCATGGCGTTAGACACTCCAACCGTAAAGTGCAGGAGAATAACAAAACACAGCCAATCGCAGGTGCGTGCATGGTCTGCATGAATTCCCGGCAGAAATGCCGCTACCGTCAGGCAGGGGATCAGCCAGAGAATCCAGGTGTGTAAGCCATTGATGAACAAACCCAAAGTATAGAGGACAAGCAGTAGATAAACGGAAACGCGTGTCGCAATTCGGGAATAACGCAGATTATTGGGCATGCCGATCCTGTTAGTGAGTTGCCTGAGGAGTCGTTACGCTGAGCGCTTGGGCCAAGGTTGCCACGCGTTTTCCTAACGTCTGGCAGAGACGAGTCTCCGTCTCTGACAGCGGACGCTTGCTGTCGGCTCCCGCCAGGTGTGACGCGCCATAGGGCGTTCCGCCATCGGTGGTATGGAGCAGATCGCTTGCCGAGTAGGGCAGGCCGGCACAGACCATTCCGTGGTGGAGCAATGGCAACATCATGCTCAGCAGTGTACTTTCCTGGCCGCCGTGCAGGCTGCTGGTCGAGGTGAATACCGCCGCGGGTTTGTTGATCAGGCGGCCGTTCAGCCAGGTATCGCTGCTGCCGTCGAGAAAGTACTTAAGAGGGGCGGCCATATTGCCAAAGCGCGTGGGACTGCCGAGGATAAGACCGCTGCAGTTGGCGAGATCCTCCTGGGTACAATAGACAGCGCCTTCTGCGGGAATCTCTGGCTCCGTGGCTTCGCAAACCGTTGAGACCGGTGGAACGGTGCGGACCATAGCGGTCATTTGCCCGGACTGCTCAATGCCGCGGGCGATTTCCAGCGCCATTTTTGCCGTGGCTCCGTGGCGGGAGTAATAGAGCACCAGAACGTAGGCGTCGCTCACAGCAGCTCCAACACATTTTCCGGTGGGCGTCCGAGCACGGCCTGCTCACCTTTGACCACGATGGGCCGCTCGATAAGCTTGGGGTGGGCGACCATGGCGGCAATCAGATCGGCGTCAGACAGATCCGGGTTTTTCAGATTGTTGTCTTTGTAGGCGTCTTCGCCCTTACGCAACAGCTCCCTCGGTGTAATGCCCAACTGTTTGATCAGTTTCTTTAACTGAGCAGCACTGGGGGGTGTTTCAAGATACAGAATAACCTCGGGTTCGACGCCTTTTTCCTCGATCAGAGCGAGGGTTTGACGGGATTTTGAACAGCGAGGATTGTGATAGATGGTGACCATTCCCTGATTTCCTGGATGTGGAACGCTAAAAACTGGGTTATTGTAATCGGTATACGTAAGTAACTCTATTGATCGGCTTCTGGTTACTCTATGGCTTTAAAAAATTCGTTCACTCCCAAAATGACTCTACCCTCATCCTTTAAAGAGGGGATAGATCGCGATTTGATGTTGCGCTTCGGCAAGTACTTGGTGCGGGAATATCAGGCCAAGAGCTGTCAAAAAGAAGCGGCGGCGCTGACCTACATGACGCTGTTCGCGGTTGTTCCCTTGATGACCGTGGTGTTTACCATGTTCTCTCTGTTCCCGGCGTTTTCCGGTGTGGAACAACAGCTGCAGCAGTTTATGTTCGAGCATTTAATGCCGGATTCCGGACTGGAGATCAAATCCTATCTGGAAGAATTTACCCAGCAGGCTCGCAGTTTAACCCTGGCCGGGGTATTGCTGTTGATCTGCACGGCCTTTTTTATGATCAAAAACATCGAAGGCACCTTCAATGGCATTTGGGGGGTAGAGGACGACCGCAAAGGCTTACCGAGTTTTCTGTTGTACTGGGCTGTGCTGAGTTTAGGGCCGCTGCTGTTGGGTGTCGGCTTCGCCATGAGTACCTATGTCCTGTCGCTGCAACTGTTTGCCGATGGCGCTGAGATTGCGGGTATTTCTGTCTTGTTCAGTGCGTTTCCCTGGTTGTTGACCGCCATCGCCATGACGCTGTTATTTGCGGCGATCCCCAACTGCCATGTTCCTTTTAAACACGCGATTATTGGCGGTGTGCTGGCAACGATTTTCTTTGAGCTGATCAAAGATTTGTTCGGTGCCATCATTCGTCATACCACGTTTACTGCGATATACGGTGCTTTTGCGATTGTGCCGCTGTTCCTGATCTGGATTTATATTCTGTGGGTCATTGTATTGGCGGGGGGCTTATTGACTCGTTGTCTGTCGAGCTTTCAGAAAGATTCGGCGGTAAACAGCTACTCCGATTTGTTGGCCGCTCTGTTGGCGCTGGCGCAGTTTAAGGCTCAAAACTGGGAGGGCAAAAGTGTCGGTACCAGCCAGCTGTTGGGTGTCGGGGTGGAGCCAAACCAGTGGCATCGGTTGCGCGAGGTGTTTACCAGTAACAATTTGATTACCGTCACCCACCAGGATGACTTTGTCCTCTGTCGCGATTTACGTACGGTGACACTCGGGCAGCTTGCTCATATGTTGGGAGGAGACTCTGAACTGGATGGCGCGGATGATCATCTACGACAGCAAGCGTGGTTCGATGGCGTTGAGTCGAGGCTGCGTCAAGTTGAGGAAACGCGCAACTCAGCATTGGATGTCAGTCTGCATGAGCTGTTAGATGTGACAGGCGATAGCCCCGCCGTATCGGCGCCTCCGGAGTTACCCGCGCCCAAACCCAGTTCACCGTCGTCAGAGAATTCCGTTGCGAGCAACTTGCGCAAGGCGTTTCGATGAACCGAATGGGGTTGCTGGTGAGTTTTATTCTCGCCAGTGTGCTGACCGGCTGCGGTCAAAAAACCTTGGTCTATTTGGATTCTGGTGATGTCGACTGGGGTGAGCTGCGTGGAAGTACCGTGTTTATCAATTATTGGGCAGAGTGGTGCAAGCCGTGCAGGGAAGAAATCCCGGAACTCAATGCGTTGCAGAAAACCTATCCTGAGCGCGTTGTTGTGCTGGGGGTCAACTTTGACCGTCCAGACACCGCAGGGCTAAGACGCCAGGCAGAGAGTCTCGGCATTGAATTTGAGTTATTGCAGCAGGATCCGTTTGAAGTACTCGGGTATGAGCGCCCCAAAATGCTACCTGCAACGTTGGTGTTTGATCCGGCCGGTGATCCCATCACCACTTTGGTCGGCCCTCAAACACTGGCCAGTCTGACCGAACAGGTGCCCAAGCTGATTGATTAGCGCCAGTTTCTTTCCCAGGCATCCATAACACGCCGCGGATACCAGAGCTTGCCATAACTGCCGTTGTAGCGCGCCAGCGCTTCCGGCAGATGACCGTTCGCTCGCTCAAGATAGTGCTTGAGAATGGCGCAACCGTAGCGAAGATTCGTTGCGATGTCGGTGAGATTATCTTCCGGGTGACCAATCTCATTTTTCCAAAATGGCATTACCTGCATCATGCCTTGGGCTCCGACCCGAGAGATCGCGAAGCGGTCAAAATGACTTTCCACTTCGATGACGGCCAGGACGATTTCAGGCGAGATGTCGACCAGGGAGGCGGCGCGGTGAATTTCCCGCAGAATATCCAATCGTTGCGCGGGATCTTTAATGAAGCGCTCCAGGGCCGTCTGCTTTGACATCAACCAGACTTCCGCATCGAAGCGATCGACGAAGCTGTCGCTGCGCTCAATCGTCGATTTTAGAAACTGGCGCAGCTCCTGATCGACTTCCGGAGTCGGGTCGATCATGGCGAGGGTGTTATCAGCGTGCACGTGACTCACATGACTCAGTATCAGGCACAGCAAGCTCAGCGCGCAGCAAAGAAAACCACGCACTCGCTGTTGGCGACACTTTAGAGGGGCTGCAGTCATGGGGTGACATCAAAAAACACTATGTTTTGAGTCTAGCCCATCGCGCTTCTAAAGAGCGTGACTGCGTCCCGGTTTTGCGAGGATCAGCCCCGTTTGTCCTTAATCCACCGTTCGACGTCGTCTTTAACCATGGCCATCGGGCGAGCGCCGGGCAGGAGGATGATGTCGTGGAATTCACGAATATCGAAGTCGTCACCAAGGGCGGCTTCCGCTTCGCGCTCCAACTTCACAAACATCAACATGCCGAGTTTGTAGCCGAGAGCCTGACCTGGCCAGGCCATGTAGCGTTCGACTTCCGGTACCACGTCAGACAGAGGCGAGCCTGCGGTGGCGTGGAAATAGTCGATGGCTTGTTCGCGGGTCCAGTGTTTGTCGTGCAAGCCGGTGTCGACCACTAAGCGCACGGCCCGATAAAGTTCCGCTTGCAGGCGGCCGAGATCGCCGAAGGGATCGTCGTCGTACATGCCCAATTTGGTACTGGCCAGGTATTCAGAGTAGAGCGCCCAGCCTTCTACATAAGCGTTGTAGGGGGCATTTTGGCGCATCAGGCCGATGTCGTCCTGCGCCATGTTCAGGGCAATCTGGAAATGATGTCCGGGTACCGCCTCGTGATAGGTCAAGGTTTTGAGACCAAACTTGGCCACGGCTTCCATATCTCGCAGATTGATCCAGTAGATGCCTGGACGGGTCCCGTCCAGCGACGGTGGCGTGTAAAAGCCGCCCGCTTCGCCGGCTTCTGTTACTGGCGGAATGCGGCGCACTTCAACGGCTTGATCTGGAATGGTGCCGTAGAATTGTGGCGCCTTGGCCATGACTTTTTTGATTTCGCCATTGAGGTAATTCAATAGGTCAGCGCGGCCTTCATCAGTAGCCGGATAGACTTGACCGTCCTGCTTGCCGAGCTCAATCATACGTTCGCCGACCGAGCCTTCGGTGAAGCCGTTCGCGCTTAACAAGCTGTCCATTTCAGTGGAAATGCGTTCCACTTCGTCAAGCCCAAGCTGATGAATTTGCGCCGGTGTCAGCGTTGAATCACCCAAAAAGCGAATCTCATGACGATAGAATTCGTCACCGCCCGGTTGGGCCCAGATGCCGTCACCGTCTCTCGCTTTAGACTCGCTTAGGGTCATGAGATCACGCGCTCTTTGGTAAGCGGGATAGACCACGGTTGCCACCTTATCCGTGACATCGCCGATCAGTTGCGCTCGATCTTCGTCAGTTATGTCGTCGATCTTGGCGAGCTTTTCGGCAAAGCTGCGCACGAGTTCGTGGTCGGCTGGATCACTGGCGAGAAAGGCATCGAAGAAATCCAGAGTTTTCGGATGCAGTTTTTTCGGCAGGACAATGCCGTTTTCCATATCCGCACGATATTTCGCGATGACTCCGTCGACAAAATCGCCCATACGGTCGAGGCGTGTTACATAGTCTTGCGCCTCTTGTTTTGAGGTGACGGACTGTTGTACTTGCATCAGTTTGGGAGCATCAATCAAAGGGCCGGAAATCTGGTTGATGATGTAGGGCAGGTGTCCCGCCCAGGTGTCGATATAGCCGCCGGGAAAAGAGACATCTCCGCGGAAGTAATCGAAAATGTTGATCAATATCTGTTGGTGATATTGTTGCTCTGGCGAGAGTTTGTCACTGTTTATCGCTTGTAGCTTGGCTGCAGCATCGCCCATGGTGCTTTGCATTTTCGCCATGCCAGCGACAGAGTAATCGGGGAATCGGTCATTATAACTACCGCCCGCGGCATCGGGCTCCAGCGCCAACATGGTTGACAGTGTCGGTTGTTGTTCCAGGAACTCTAGGGTAGCTTTGTCGATGACGATATCAAGTTGTTGGGCTGCTGCTGTGTCGGTAAGGGACTCATCCATCGTCGGCTTGTCCTGTGACTTTTGGTCGTTCGTGCTGCAGCTGCTCAAGGTAAGACTCCCTGCGCTGGCGATGATGATCGCCAGAGCCAGTGTATTCAGCTTCATGAAATACCGTTTAGTCCTTTAGGGTTGTATCAATGTGCCGGTATGCTAACCCGTTGAAATAATGAATACATTGTGTCGTAAACCCTATGCAGCAGGCGTACTGCATAGGGTTTCTATAAATGTATTTACGGCGTGTTGTTTACACCGTGTGTTCATCGTAATTTTCTGATGAGCAAGCAACCGGCTCGGGGGCACTCAGAGTAATTTTCCTTGCAGGAACGCTGGCAGATCGGCCAGTGGAATATCCTGTTTTTCAGCATCGCGACGGCCTTTATATTCAATCGTGCCGCCTTCTAGGCCTCGATCACCAACCACCAATCTGTGTGGAATACCCATTAATTCTGTGTTGGCAAGCAGCACGCCCAGGCGCGCTTTTTCTTCATCCATAAACAGAACGTCAATGCCCTGTTCGGTCAATTCCGTATAGAGCTTTTCGCAGGCTTCGCGCACAGCATCGGACTTGTGCATATTGATTGGGATCAGTGCGAGCTGAAAGGGAGCAATGGCTTCCGGCCAAATGATGCCGTTGTCATCGTAGTTTTGCTCAATGGCAGCGGCTACCACGCGCGTCACGCCAATGCCGTAACAACCCATCGACAGCACTTTTTCTTTGCCCTGCTCATCGAGAACTTTGGCATTCAAAGCACTGCTGTACTTAGTACCCAATTGGAAAATATGCCCAACTTCAATTCCCCGGCGTATGTCGATGGTGCCTTTTCCGCACGGACTGGGATCGCCGGCAACCACGTTGCGGATGTCGGCGACATCCCCCAGGGGCAGATCCCGTTCCCAATTCACGCCGGTGAGGTGATAATCGTCGCGGTTGGCGCCACAACAGAAGTTGGCGGCTGCGGCGGCGGCTCGGTCGACAACAATGGGGATTTCCAGACCGACAGGGCCAATGGAGCCAATGCTGCAACCCAAGGTCTCTTTAATCTGCTGTTCGCCCGCCATTTTTAATGGTGAAGCAATCATCGGCAGTTTTTCGGCTTTGAGCTCGTTCAGTTGGTGATCGCCTCGCAGTACCAATGCGACGAGCCCCTGCTTGCCATCTTCATCGGGTTCGCCAAGGACGATCAACGTCTTTAACACCTCGGAAGTCTGCAAATGCAAACACTGCGCAACTGCAGCAATGGTGTGTTGGCCGGGGGTGGCAACTTCGTTTAATTCTTGATTGGGCGCTGGGCGCTCGCCAGCCGGAGCCAGGGCTTCAGCAAGTTCGACGTTCGCCGCGTAGTCGCTGTCGGTGCTGAAGGCGATATCGTCTTCGCCGCTGTCGGCTAAGACGTGAAATTCATGGGATCCGGAACCGCCGATCGAGCCGGTGTCCGCCAGTACAGGGCGGTAATTCAGGCCGATACGATCAAAAACCGCACAATAGGCGCCATGCATATCGGCATAGGTTGCCTGCAGTGATTCGTCGCTGATGTGGAAGGAGTAGGCGTCCTTCATAATGAATTCTCGCGAACGCATAACGCCAAAGCGTGGGCGAACTTCGTCGCGGAATTTGGTTTGAATCTGATAGAAGTTCGCCGGCAGTTGTTTGTAGCTATTGAGCTCATTGCGCACCATATCCGTAATCACTTCTTCATGGGTCGGACCGAGGCAGAAGCCATTTTCATGTCGGTCGGCAAAGCGCAGTAATTCGGGGCCAAATTGATTCCAGCGTCCGGATTCCTCCCAGAGCTCGGCAGGCTGAACAACGGGCATCAGGACTTCCTGGGCGCCGACGCGGTTCATTTCTTCCCGCACGATGGTTTCAACTTTGCGCATGACCCGCAGACCCATCGGCAGCCAGGTGTAAAGGCCTGAGGCCAATTGACGAATCATTCCGGCGCGCAACATCAATTGATGGCTGATAGCAACGGCATCCGAGGGGTTCTGTTTTAGGGTGGCGATGAGAAAACGGCTGGAGCGCATAGAGACGTGGTTCTCGACTGGGTGACTGGAAGAGGGGTATTCTACGGTGGAAGTCATGGTGGGGAAAGGAGGATAAAAAATGTCAGAACTAGATGTACAAAAAAAATTTGTACTGCACCCCCAATTGGCCGAGGACTGTGTGGTTCTCGGTGAAATGCCCTTGTCGCTGGTGCTGTTGAGCCGCGACGCCAATTATCCCTGGTGTATTCTGGTGCCGAGACGGCCCGGCAAGCGCGATTTACACCATTTGTCAGAGGTGGATCGACAACAATTGATGAATGAAGTCTGTCATTTGTCCGAAGTGATGGCCGATTTGTTTGTCCCTGAGAAAATGAACGTTGCCTCCCTTGGCAACAGCGTGCCGCAGTTGCATATGCATGTGGTGGCGCGTTTTAACAATGATAAGGCCTGGCCGCGCTCCATCTGGGGTATGCATCCCGCTGCCGCTTACGAGCCTGAAAAATTGACCAGCTTGGTGTCGCGTTTGCGCAGCGCTTTGGCGGGAGATGACTTTCGGGAAACGGACAGTTACGAGGGCTAGGTCGCCTCCGCGTTACTGTATTAAACGGCTTATATATAGCTTATATAAAGAAGGGGCAACGATGGATTCATCGTTGCCCCTTCTTTTATTTTTTGACTGAGTTTTACCCCTGCCTTTGCAGAGATATCACCGAAGGGTGATTACTCGGCCATATCCTTAAGCTTTTTCAGCGGACGGATTTTTACCTGTACGCTGGCTGGTTTTGCAGCAACGTCCATTAATTCGCCTGGCTTAAATGGGTTGGGGACGTTCTTGCGAGCCTTGCGAGCCGGTTTTTTCACCGCGCTAACCTTCAACAGGCCGGGCAGAACAAATTCGCCAACTGCGCGCTTTTTGATGTGGCCTTCGATGATGTCGCTGAGCTCATCCAGAACACTTTGAACCTGACGTTTGGACAGTTCCGTGTTTTCAGCAATCTGAGTCAGAATCTGAGTTTTTGTGTAGCGATCTCTAATCGCTTTCACTTTCTTTTCTGCAGCAGTAGATGCTTTTGCAGGTGCTTTGCGGGCGGTAGCTTTGGGAGCTGGCATAGATCAATCTTCCTTCCAGTAACTTGAGTATGGCTCGACTTTCAAATAGGGGGATCTTACGAAACCCCGGTTTTTATAGAGTCAGAAGCGGGGCGGGTGCCGCTGGCCCTATATAATAAGGATAATATAGCCCGACGCTACAATTTTGCGAAAAAAAACCTCCAAATAGGAAAATTTTTTTTAAATTTGGCCGAAATAAATTTTCAAGGTGACCGACTACTGTCGTTTTGTGGCGAAAATGGCGGTTTCGGGAAAGAGATATCGATTTTTGATGGTAAGCAGGTGAAGCACTAAGGACTTTCTTACGAGGTGATTTTTCGTCGGTCCGATTGCGCTTGCGGTGAATCTTTCTATGGCGATGCAGGCTTGCGTGTGATCGTGGTTGATGTCTTGTCGGGCAGATAAAAACGCTTTCTTTCATTCTTATCGATTCTGTTATCGGCCGCTTTTGTTGCATCTGAGCTGAAGTAGGTTTGAAACCTCTTGCTCTTAAACACTGGGGGCGAGGTTATCGGCATTCCTTAAAAAGACCTAAATCTATGGGGCCAGGATGAAAATGAGCGTTATGGAGCCGTTTTTTACCGTCACCACGGCGGAATTACGGGCATTGATTGCTCCTCTGTCCTTCGAAATGGGTGTCGACTGGTCTCCTGGGAGGACTTTTTTTACCTCGGGAGGTTGAAAAGTTGAGTCCGCGGCCATACACGACTTACCGGAGGCTGGGGCCTAGGGTATACTAGCGCCCTTTTTTTTCGTTGGTCGGTGCATTGGAAGACGAGGTGCAGATATGCCGATTTATGAATACGTATGCCGTTCCTGTGGGCATGAGATGGAAGTCCTACAGAAAATGAGCGATCCGTTACTGACAGACTGCCCTGAGTGCAATAAGCCTGAATTGAGCAAAAAGATCTCAGCGGCCGGGTTTCGCCTGACCGGTGGTGGTTGGTATGAAACAGACTTTAAAAACAGTGGCAAGAAAAAGAACCTTGCCGGTGGAGACGATAAATCGTCTGCCAAGAGTGATACTAAGAGTGATGCCAAGTCCTCAAGTTCCTCAACCGGTGGCGATTCTGGAACCAAGTCCAGCTCGAACTCGAACTCGTCGGCTACCTGATAATAGGAAACCGATGGGGCGGACGACCGTCTCTGCGCCATTGATATAGAAACAGGAAATAGAATCTTATGCGAACCGATTATTGTGGCGTTATCGATAGCTCGTATATCGACAAAGAAATCACCCTGTGTGGTTGGGTGGATCGGCGCCGGGATCACGGTGGTGTGATTTTTATCGACCTGCGTGACCGTGAAGGCATCGTGCAGGTGGTTTTCGATCCCGATGTAAAAGACAATTTTGCCATAGCTGACAAGGTTCGCAGTGAATATGTCCTGCAGGTCCGTGGCCGGGTTCGCGCCCGTTCAGAGGCGACAGTAAACCCCAACATGGCGACGGGTAAAGTCGAGGTTTACGGTCTCGACATTACGATCCTCAACAGCGCTGAGACAACGCCTTTCCCGATGCACGATCAGTCGGTTGGGGAAGATGTTCGTTTGAAGTATCGCTTTTTGGATCTGCGACGTCTGGAAAACCAGGAACGTCTGCGCTTTCGTGCCAAGGTCACCAGCGCAGTTCGCAACTTTTTGGACGAAGAAGGATTTATCGACGTTGAAACGCCGATCCTGACTCGCGCGACTCCGGAGGGCGCCCGTGATTATTTGGTGCCGTCGAGAACCCACGAAGGAAAGTTTTTTGCGCTGCCTCAGTCACCCCAATTGTTTAAGCAATTGTTGATGGTGGCGGGTTTCGATCGTTATTACCAGATTGCCAAGTGCTTCCGCGACGAAGATTTGCGCGCTGATCGCCAGCCGGAATTTACTCAGATCGATATCGAAACATCCTTTATGGATGAAGACGCCATCATGTCTGTCGCCGAAGGTATGGTGGTTAAACTCTTCAAGGATCTGAAAGGCATCGATCTCGGCAGCTTCCCGCATATGACTTACGCCGATGCCATGGAAAAATTCGGTTCCGACAAACCGGATCTGCGGATTCCGCTGGAACTGGTAGAAATCAAAGATCTATTAAAAGACATCGATTTCAAAGTCTTCGCCGGGCCTGCCAACGATCCGGCCTGCCGGGTTACCGCGTTAAAAGTGCCTGGTGGTGCGAGCATTTCGCGTAAACAAATTGACGATTACACCAAGTTCGTAGGTATCTACGGTGCTAAAGGTCTGGCCTGGATCAAGGTGAATGAACTGGCCAAGGGGATCGAAGGTTTGCAGTCGCCGATCATCAAGTTCCTCGGTGATGACGTCACCATGAACATTATGCAGCGCCTCGATGCTGCCGATGGTGACATCGTATTTTTCGGTGCCGATCAGCGTTCCGTGGTATCGGAAGCCCTGGGGGCTCTGCGCTCCAAACTGGGTGACGACCTCAATCTTTATACCTGTGATTGGGCGCCACTGTGGGTTGTTGATTTCCCCATGTTTGAGAAAGACAAAGAGGGGGGCGTTACCTCTCTTCACCACCCGTTCACGGCGCCTTCATGTTCACCTGAAGAGCTTGAGGCCAATCCGCTGAATGCCTTGTCTCGTGCCTATGACATGGTGCTCAATGGCTATGAAGTCGGTGGTGGATCTGTACGTATACATGAGGGAGATATGCAGCAGGCGGTGTTTCGTGTGCTCGGTATCGAGGCGGAAGAGCAGCGTGAGAAATTTGGCTTCCTGCTGGATGCGTTGCAATATGGCGCGCCTCCCCACGGCGGTCTGGCCTTCGGTCTCGATCGTTTGATCATGTTGATGACCGGCACAAATGCGATTCGCGATGTGATCGCTTTCCCGAAAACCCAGACTGCGGCCTGTGTTATGACAGATGCGCCGGGTGCGGTAACCGATGTGCAGTTGCGTGATCTCAACATTCGCTTAAAGAAAAAAACGCCTGAGGCATAAAAAACACCGGGCGTGTTCCTATCAAGGGGGCGAGGTCTTGCCCCCTGTTATTCAGATCCAGCTTTTTCAGTCTAAACTACATTAGATGTAACGGTATCGAAGGGGTTTGGTGTGACTCATCACATTTTGCGTCCGTCTAATTCGATATGATGAACACTTTTGTCCCCAGAGCTTTTGTACAGCTCTCGTAAATTTCTCAGAGGAGTCCTATGAAAAAGGGAATTTTACTCGCCGGCGCTGCCGTTGTTGTTGCCTATCCTGCGACAGCTTGGTTTTTAGGTGGTGTGGTCGATAGCACTTTGGCATCTCAGTATCAAATCTATGAGGCTGAATCCGACTTTCGTATCGTTGAACGTGAATTTAAGCGCGGCGTTTTCAGTTCCGAAGAGCATGTCGTCATCGAGTTGCTGGGGGGGCTTGCCGAAGCGGTAGCCGCAACCGACGGCAGTGGCGCCATGGAGCCTGTGCGTTTGACATTTGATTCTACGATTCAGCACGGACCTCTTCCTGGCTTCTCATCGCTGGGGGCGGCATCTATGGATTCGCAGATGGTTTTGCCCGAGTCTGTGAACATTACTCTGGCCGAATCTGGCAGTGACAAACCGTTGATTTCTGCCCATACCGTTTTTGGTTTTGGCGGAGGTGGATCTAGCGAGATGATAATACAGGCGGCCTCTTTTGAGCTTCCGGTTGATCCCGCAACGGATCCAGTTGTGTTTAATTGGGATGCACTGACCGCCTCAATGACCTTTGATAAGAATCTTGATCGAATCACCTGGGAAGGTGGGCTGCCGTTGTTTGAAATGACTGCAGAAGGTCAATCTCTGGTTATGGAAAAACTGACGTTTGATGCCGATCAGTCGCGCCTCGATGCCAGTGAGCCGTTGCTTTACGGCGGTGATCAAAGCTTCGCGATTGAGAAGGTGTCCATTGATAATCAGATGGCGAATATGTCTCTGGTGATGCAGGCGATAACCTCTGCGGTGCACATGCCTGCGACCGACGAATACGTCGATATTGATGTCAATATTGCTGTCGGTGAAGCTCAGACAAAAGAAACTACCTATGGGCCGATTGCCCTGGACTTTGGCTTTAACCATTTGCACAAAGAAACACTGATTGATGTTTATGGCCAATACATGGATTTGTACAATAATCCAGAGCAAATGATGGCAGCGGATCCTTTCGCGCCAAATCCCGCTTTGGACTCGTTGAAATCCAAGGCTGCAGAACTGCTGAATTTCGAGCCTAAGTTTTCAGTCAGTAAGCTGGCGTTTACCGCTCCGGAAGGGGATGTTGATATGGATCTCACTCTGGGCCTTGGTGATGTCGATCCCGATTTGCTTGCCAACCCCATGTTTTTGTTTACGCAGCTGCAAGCGGCGGGTTCTGTAGCGATTTCTGAACCACTTATGATTGCATTCGCAGCAAGTTACAATGGTGCTCGTATGGGATTAAGTCCCGAAGAAACTCAAGCCATGATGGAGCAACAAATCGCCTCTATGGTTGAGATGGGCTTTGTTACTCGTGACGGCAGTGTCTTGAAGTCTAGTCTTAAGCTTGAAGAAGGTGAGATGTTGGTAAACGGTCAGCCCTTCAATCCAATGGCGGGAGGCTATTAATACTCGCTTCATTGGCTGATGGTCCCCAAAGAGTTTTAATTTGCTGTTGAAAATGCTTTAGGGGGCCGCTGCTGTAAAACGTCAGGCGGCTCTGTTCTTGAGTCGCCAACACATTCTCTTCTCGCAAACGGTGTTGCAACTGATTGGCGATCGCTTTTTCTGTACTGATAACCGTGATGGTTTTGCCGACAGTCTTTTCGATCAATGGTCTAATCCAGGCGTAGTGAGTACATCCCAACACAAGAGTATCGATATCTTTGGCAATTAGTGGGCGTAGATAAACGTCTACCTGCTCCTGAATCTTGTCATTGTCCAATTGCAGAGCTTCAATGCTGGGGACGAGCGCGGGGCAGGCTTGGATATGTAATTCTGTAGAGTTTTGAAAGCGCTTTGCCAGCCGTTTGAAGCTGGCGGTTGTTAGTGTGTGAGGTGTTGCCAGTATGGCGACTTTCCCATTTCGACTGCTATTAACCGCCGGTTTAATGCCCGGCTCAACACCGATAATCGGCAAACAGGGATTGTTTTGACGCAAGCAATTGATGGCGGTTGTTGTCGCTGTATTGCACGCAACCACAATGGCCTTTGCCTGTTGTGACCGTAGAAATTGGGTCAGTGCTGCCGCTCTTTGCTGTATGACTAGGGCGCTCTTTTCACCGTAAGGAGCATACCGTGAATCTGCGATATAAATTAAATCTTCCTTGGGAAGCTGTTGTCGGATTGCCTTGGCGACGGAAAGACCGCCGATGCCAGAGTCAAAAATACCGATTGGAGACATTGAAAAGCGCGCATCTTGGATAACTGGCGCTATTGTAAAAGTTTTGTTTGAATCGGTCGTCGGAATTTATAAAAACTGGATCGGGTGCTACCGCCGCTTAGGAGAGTTTGAAAGGCTGAGTGTTAACGGCCCAGCGCTTTCGCCGTCGTACCTTTGGTGCCCCAATGGGTGCTGGGGACTTCCTGCACAATAATCTTGATGGCCTCGATGGGGGCGCCGGTGCTTTCTGCCAGGGCGGCTGAAACTTTGACGATCATGTCTTCTTTCACGTCTTCGGAGCGACCTTCAATCATGTAGATGTGAGCAATAGGCATAGTTTTGTTTGGTAACCTCAGTGGGACAATTTTGGTGATGTGGCAGAGCGAAAAGTGTTTTCAGGTCACCACGGTGAGAAAACGTTCATTGAGGGCTCGGGTGTGATAAAAAATCGCTGTGCCCATTTCTTCTTCGGTCCAGGTGTAATGTTTCATGTCCGGGTAGTGGTCATAGCCACCACAAAAGGTTTCAAAGCGATTACCGGAAGGGTCAAAGGCATAAATAGTTGTGCCGCGTGTAATGCCATGGCGTAGAGGTCCAATATCAATAGAGGTGTTGCTTCCTGACATAATATCCGCCGCTCTCAGAACGTGCTCCCAGGATTCGAGCAAAAAGGCGGTGTGGTGTAGGGTGTTGCTACGCTCATCGCGAACAAACGCAATGTCGTGGGCCTTACAGGAACAGGTTAACCAAACCGCGAGGTCGGTTTTGTGGTCATCCGTCACGATTTTTTCGACCAGTCTGAAACCGAGGACATTAATGAAAAGATCCCTGCTGCCGTCGAGGTCTTCACCGTGTATTTGCCAGTGATCCATGCGTACGGGTGAAATTCCTTTTTTGTTGAAGTTGTGAACTGCCGGATTCACATAGCCAAGGCCGTCGCCCACGTGAGTCTTGTTGGCGTAGAGTTCGATCACGTGTCCCGTAGGAATGGTGAATCTGACGCGTTCACCGGTTTCCATCAGATCGCCTGCCGGAATTCTCTGGGTGGGAACACCGTACTCGTTGAGTCGGCTCTCCAGCTGGTCAAGGGTGTGTTCGTCCAGGACTTTGAAGCCGTAGAAGTCCATACCTGCGGAATCCGCCTGACGAATGATAAAGCTATGGTGGTCGCGTTCATCATGAGTTTTGAAGTAAACCCGATTCTGATCATCACGACCCGTTTCTACCAGGCCGAATATATTCGTGTAAAAGTCTACGGATTCTTCCAAATCCAGAACGCGCAATTGGGCATGCCCGGGGCGTAGTACGCCAGTCATCGCCATAGAAGCATCCTCACTCTATTGTTATTGGCATCTAAGTTTTTGAATTCTTGGTGCCATAATCACGGCAAGTCGGGGCGAGCGTCCAATATTATTTGGGTAAGAGATGATACCTCTAAGGTATAGTGTTGAGGTCGCGAGAGGGTGATGCAGGCATTGCTGAGTGGGGCAGGTTTCCTGAGGTGTTGAGAAATTCTTAGCAATGGCCCCTTATTGAAAATGGTGCCTTGTAGAGCCATTCAGGCGAGCGATCAGGAAAGTAATTGCATCGTGGACATGGGGCGATTCGTCATTATCTCGATGAGAGATAATTAAAGGCGCTGTAATACTGACATCCGCCAGAGGTCGGTAGGCGATATCTTCCCGGCGCAGCACCATTACGGATTCGGGAACCAGGACGACCCCCATTCCTGCGGCCGCAAACCCAATGGCAGATTGTAGCCCGTTGGTTTCAAAGGTTTGCTTGACCGCAAGGCCTCGCACCTGAAATTGCCGCACGATATGATCCGCAAAACTCGGTCTTGGTGCAGAGGGATAAAGAATCAATGTCTCTTCTAAAACCTGCTCTAATTGTATAGCTTTGCATTGGGTGAGCCGGTGAGAAGCGGAGCTTGCCAATACCAGTTTTTCTTCATATGCAAGAATGTTCTTGATGTTTTCATCGTTGATGGCTAGGCGACCAATGCCGATATCAATTTTACCGCTCTTTAAAGATTCCGCCTGTTGCATGGACATCTGTTCCAACAGTGCAATTTCTGTATTTTTATGCTGTTCTCGCCAGAATTGAATCGCGCTGGGAATTTCGCTGTAGAGAATACTGGGAACAAAACCAATACCCAACCAGCGTTTATGGCCCGTTGCTATGCGCTGGGTGGCGCGGGCGACTTCATCGACTTTGGCGAGAATTTGATTGGCCTGATCCTGTAAAAATGAACCTGCTGCGGTGAGTTTCATAGGTCTCGAGCTGCGATCGATCAGCAAGACACCCAGCTCTTCTTCGAGGTTTTGTATCTGCCGCGATAATGGCGGCTGAGCAATATGGAGTTCTTCTGCGGCGCGACTGAAATTTAACGTACGGGCGACGGCCTCGAAGTACCTGAGCTGCCTCAACTCCATGCAGTATACCTCGCAGGTATAGTTGAAAAGGGCGTCCATCGTAGACTCAGAAAGGGGGCGATGGCAAACGATCTGGGGTCGTTAGTGCACAATCGTAACAGACAGTTTGCTGTTATTGAGGTGTTTGCTGGAAAGTCGCAATGTCAGTGATGATTGGTATCGATCAGCCGATGTCTGCGCCCGCTAATTCCAATAGCGAATGCAACAGTACGGTACAGCCTTTCTCGACATCGGGCCAATGGGACCACTCATCCGGTGCGTGGCTGACGCCTTTGACGCTGGGGATAAATATCATTCCCGAAGGCGTCAGGTTGGCGAAAAACTGGGCATCGTGACCGGCACCACTGGGCATAATCTCGTAACTGTAACCGAGCTTTTTCGTCTGTCTTTCGATGGTACTCATGACTTCCTGGGACATATCCTTCGGAGCCAGCCAGCTCATCTGCTCGTATTCAAACATCAAACCGTGGGAGCGGGCGATTGCCGACAGTGCTTTGCGGCAACTGTCCGCCAGATCCTTCATCACATCTTCACTCATGTCCCGGCCTACCAGCGTGAATTCTACTTCACCGGGGACCGTGTGGGCATAACCAGGTTTGAGTTCGACACGGCCGATTGTTAAGCGGGATTTGTCGGTGCCGTTCTCGGCAATAATACGTTTGATTTCGTGAGCGAAATCGGCCACCCCCATAAACGCATCACTACGCAAATCCATAGGCGCTGTGCCCGCGTGATCGGCTTTACCGATTAGTTTTACCAGCCACTTATAAACGCCAGAAATACCTTCCACCACGCCGATGGTTTTGTTGATGGATTCCAGCACCGGTCCCTGCTCAATGTGCAATTCAATAAACGCACGCATGGATTCGGGGGCGCGAAACGCATTCAGAGCCTGGCGGTAATCGAGGTCACAATCGGCCATGGCTTTTGTCAGTTTTTCACCGCTGGGGTCGCGGGCGTTTTCCAGCCAATCCAGGGTTAGACTTCCGGTTAAGGCTTGCGCACCCAGCATACCGCCAAAACGACCTTCTTCTTCGCTGGTGGCAATAATTTCAATGGGCGCGGTGAGCTTGATGCCCTGTTGTTTGATGATGCGAATACATTCAATGCCTGCGACTACACCGAGTACGCCGTCAAAAATCCCCCCGGCAGGAACACTGTCGAGGTGGGACGCTACGATAACGGCGGGCTTGTCCGTCATTTCTGGATCTGGGCAGTAACGACCGCAGACATTGCCCGCGCCGTCGATACGTGCTTCCAGTCCCAGTTCACGAAAATAGTTTAGTAACCACTGGCGGCTATCCCAATCGGCTTTGCTGAAACCCTGACGGTAGACCCCGCGCTCGCCTGGGCGTGCGCCGAATTCCGCTATGCGGTAGATATCCTTTTCGATACGGTCCACATCAATCGACAGGGTGTTCATAGTGACTCCGCGAGGTTCATTGGCTCAGTTGTTGTGAATGTCTCTAGGCTTGCCAGCCCAGTTCCGCTGCTTTTTGGGCTGCGAGCGCGGGCACATTCTGGGCAACAAAGTGATGATGCAACAGTTGTACACCCAGGGTGTGATTTAGCACAGCATCCATTTGTACTTTCTCGGACTGGTCGACGCTTGGGTCGTCGTGGCGATTGATCATGGCCTGGATGGCGTTGTAGTCGAGCAGGCCAGCCGATTCAACTTTTTCCTTGTTCGCATAGGTGTCAAACAGCGCCAGGAAGGAGCGCCACTTCTTATCATCGGTATAGGCGGGAGGCGCCATAAACGCAAACTTCTGCCGTTTGTAGAGAGTTTCTGGTAACAACCCCTTCATCGCTTCGCGCAAAACGTATTTTTCCGTGGCACCTTTAATGCGCATTTGTGGTGGCACATGGGTGGCGAAGCGGGCCAGGTGATGATCCAGGAAGGCGGGTCTGGCTTCCATGGAATTGGCCATGTCGACGCGATCACCACCCCAGGTCAGGATCTGACCTTCGAGCATGGTTTTAATCCACACGTACTGGGCTTTATCCAGTGGGTGACGACCTTCGAGCTGACTCTTGTCAAAGGTGGCGGCGATGGCGGCACCGGCGTCATAGTCTTTCAGGTGTTCGCGCCATTCGGGTTGCATCAAAGGCATCGCTGAATTGTGGCAGTGGAGCCAGTTTTGCAAACAGCTGGGGGTGAAGCCGACGGTTTGGTTCATGGCGTCAGAAACGAATTCTTCCCGTGGCAGCATGGCGCCCTTGAACAAACTGTTGTTGGCTTCAAGGCTGGCCTGCCACTCTTTGCGAAGAGCCGATGGCAGGTCATTAATGCCGTAGAGGAACATGTCTTTGCGGAAGGCAGGGTAGCCGCCGAAGAGCTCATCGGATCCTTCGCCTGTCAGTACCACTTTGTAGCCATTGGCGTGCACTGTTTCACTCATCAGCAGTTTGGCGACGGCTAATGTGTTGTAGATGGTGCGCTCGGTGTGCCAGATGGTGCGGGTAAAGTTGTCGTAGAGGTGGTCGGCATTCAAATTGAGAACGATCTGATCGGCACCGGTCATCTCCGCCATTTCTCGGGCGATCGGCGTTTCATCGTAATCGGTGCTGTCAAAACCAATGGTAAAGGCTTTGACAGGGTCCTGCCGAACGGCGGCAGACAAACCGAGGATCGCACAGGAGTCAATGCCGCCAGACAAGTAGCAACCAACAGGAACATCGGCTTGCAGGCGCAGGTGAACGGCTTCCAGTAACTTTTCTCTGACGCCGTCAATGTAGTACTGCTCGTCGTGGTGATTAACGTGTTCACCGGCAACAGGAAAGTCCATGTCCCAATATTTGTGGGTGGTGACTTTCAGTTCGTCGTTAACCCGGCGAATTTTGACCACATGCCCAGGTAATACCTGATGAATTCCTTCAAATGCCGTGGTGCCGGGCACCATGACCTGAATTAACTGGTGGTAGGTGCTGGTGGCAGACAGTTTGCGCTTAACCGATGGATGGGCGAACAGCACCTTGAGCTCGGAGCCGTAGACAATCCCGTCTTCCGTTTCTGTCCAGTAGAGTGGTTTGATACCAAAACGGTCTCGTACCAGATACAGGCTATCCTCACCGCGGTCGTAGAGGCCAAACGCGAATTCGCCGCGCAAGTATTCGAGCGTCTTTTCCAGGCCATAGCGGGGGTAGAGGTGCAGAATAATTTCTGAATCGCTCTTGCTGCTGAAACGTTCACCCTCGGCTGTAAGACGCGCTCGAATTCTCTGGAAATCGTAGAATTCGCCATTGTGCACCAGGGCATAATCGCCTTCTGGCGTCACTTTGGGTTGGCGGCCACGCTCTTCATTGAGGTCGATAATACTCAAGCGGGCATGACACATGCCCATGCCCAGTCCCTCGGGATTGTAATAACCAAAGTTATCTGGGCCGCGGTGATATTGAATCGCCGCCATGTTCACCAGCAGTTGGCTGTCGATAGGTTGCAGTCGGTTGCGGTGGAAAATTCCGCCGATACCACACATAGAGAACTCCTGAAGTAGGCGCCGACGCGAAAACAGAATCGCGTCAGCGGAAAAAACGAGATATGCCGAGTGTGTTTAAACGACGTCCATGACCCGTTCGGCACGTTGCGACAGGCACGTCAGCAGTGCCATGCGAAGAAATACCGCCCCTCGTGCCTGTGAGAAATACCAGTTGTGGTGGGTTTCATCCAACTCACGGCTCAGTTCGTCGCCGCGCGCCAGGGGGTGCAAGATAATGGCATTTTCTTTCAGTGGTGATGCTTTGTTGAGTACGAACTTCTCGCCATAGGATTCATAGGTGTTGCCCACCCAGGCGATGGCGTTGATGTACACCACGTCCAGCTCTGGAAGCACGTTTTCCATGGACGATCCCATACTGATTTTGAGGCCGGCTTGTTCCAGTTCCTCGCGCTGCCCTTCATCAAAACAGGCATCTTCAGCACCATCGTGTACGATCACGACTTCACTAAAAGCATCCGGAAAAATGGCGATCATTTTCAGCAGGCTGCGTACGGTACGCATACGGCTAGGAATACCAATGATGCCGATTTTGACCGAGCAATCGGGGTCGGTGATCAGCTCTGGCCGCCACTTAAACACCGCATAAAGATCCGCCAGAGCCTGAGTCGGATGCTCGTCGATACCGTTGCCCGCATTAATAATTGGAATGCGTAACGCTTCGACCATTTCATGTATGGATTGCTCGTGAGTATCCCGCAATACCACGCAGTCGCCGTAGTTGTTGAACATTTCGGCAACGTCTTGCAGGCGCTCGCCTTTGGCGATACCTGTCGTCGATCGATCGGTGATGGACATGATGTTGCCACCCAGCCGGTGCCAGGCGCTCTCGAAAGAAAGGCGCGTGCGCGTGCTGGGCTCGTAGAAAGCACTGATCAGTATCTTGCCTTTCAGCGGAGAGCTGTAACGATCTGGATTACTTTCATATTTTGCCGCCAGTCGGAACAGTTGCAGCACCTGATCGCGATCAAACTGATTGCAGGACACCACATGTTGCGATGTCAGTGGTTTCAGCAGATCGCCATCTTCGTGGATCGCCTTGAGTAGCGCCTTTGGATGGGCATCGCCATAGACATCCGGCTTTTTGCGATCGAAAACCAGTTTTTCAGCGGGTTTCTTTTGATTAGTCACCACAGTTTCCCTTTCGTATAGTCGTGGATTAACAGTCCAACCAGAACGCAGGGTGATACGCAGGTTATCGCCATTGCGATGTATATCAGTCCTTGAAACCAGGCCAGATCAAGCTGCATCTTTGCTCTCCGGTGTTGATAGAGCGCGCCAGTCAAAGCGCGCATCCTTCTTCAGCAGACCAATACCGCATACCGCAAAGGAGACCAGGCAAGAGGCTAGGGCTGCGACATAGAAGCCAATCGCAAAATAGGCGATCAGGCCACATAGAGTTCCGGCTGCCATGGCAGCTGCGGCATAGCGCCCGCAGAGGCGCGTGTGAAATAGGCCGAGGGCGATCGGCCAGATGGTGCTGGCGACAAAAGCACCGGTCAGATTAAGCAGGGCGCCGAGCGTGGCTACGCGAGGCAGGCACAACAGCCAGGTGAATAAACCCAGCAGGATGATGGTGCGGCGTCCAACGCGCATCAGCTTTTCCCGATCGACCTTGGGGTTGATCATGCCGCGGTAGATGTCTTCGGTGAGCAGGTCGCTGGTGGCGGCCAGCAAAGAATCCAGGCTCGACGCCAACGCGGCGAAGACAACGACAAACACGACAATGGCGCCGATGCCCCCCAACAAATGAGCGGCAACCATCGGGCCGATCATGTCGGGGCTCGGAGGGAAGATGCCCAACGAGGGCGCAGCCAGTGCGATAAATCCCGTTACGATTGGAATTGGAAACCACAGGAGTCCTGCCAGCAGATAGGCTTTTTTGCCGATACCCTCGCGAAACGCGAAGGCGCGCGACCACCAGACATTGGAGTGGAAGATTTCCCCGAGGCCAAAGAATATATTGTTGAAGAGAAACATGATGGCTGCGGGGAAAAGCAGGTTCAGCAACTGGGGTTGTGTCTGGGCAACTTGATCGTAAATCGGCTCGAGGCCGACCTCTTGCAGGCAGACATAGCCAATTCCCAGTACTCCCAGCAGAATGATTAATGTTTGAATATAGTCGGTTGCGATGACAGCTTTAAGACCGCCAAACAAAGTATAGGCGATACAAATCACTAGGATAGCTGACATGCCGACGGCGTAGGGCAGACCGCTGAGGGAGTTCAGTAGAATGCCGCCTGCCATGCCGAGACTGACCAGCCAGCCGAGGGCATAGAAAAATGAAACGATCAGAAACACAACCCATGCGGCGCGGCCAAAACGCATGCGGATAAAGTCTCCGCAGGTGAACCCTTGCGGCATCAGCGCTTTGATGCGTTGGGCCATGGGAGCAAACAGAATGAGGCCGAGAGCAGCCATGGAATAGCCGAGCATACCCCAGATGCCGAATTGATAGGTCAATTGCGGGGCGACCAAAGTCGTGTTGCTTGTTATCCAGGTTGCCATCGCCGTTGCTGACGCCAGCGCCATGCCGACACTGCGGCCAGCCAGCATAAAGTCGTCAGCGGTGCGGTTGCTGCGGCCAAGCCACCAGCCGAAAACGACCCATAGCACGCCGAAGAGCAACAGGATGACCAGTGCCGTCGGAATAGATATTTGAACCAAGTTAGCGTCCGTAGCCGAAGCGGTTATCGTTATTTTTTGCGTTCAGGTGGGCGATGGTTGCGATCAGAGCGGTAAACAACAATGCGCCGATCCCGAACAGTGTCCAGGCGAGAAGCAGACTACGATGTGCCACGCGAAATTCTACTGTGGCACTTTGAGGATGTCCTGCGTCGTTGACCAGGCGAGCATAGTAGGAGCCGTCACCGAGTCCGCTGATGCTGACCTTATTTTGATTGGCCAGGGGATAGCGCTGCACCGCTTCGCTGAAATCGGTGTCACTGGCAATTTCTAATAGCAGTTTGCTGTCGCCTTTTGTGGTTTTGTCCCAATTAAATGAGAGATAACCTTCCGTTGCAACGTCACTGCTTGCCGTCAACGTCAGTGGCAATGCCGCCCAGGTGCCAGCGCTGAATAAGATCAGCTGGACCATGAGTAGCAACGACGTTGTTCGGTGCGCCATACGCCCGCCCCAAGTCATAAGTGAGGCATCACTTTACTATTCCTAACTCGCGTTATCAAATACGTCTCCTTTAAAGCCTGCTGTGTAATCTAACGATACGAAAACGCTCACGCCTCTTATAATTAGTCTTTAAAGCAGATTTTGGATTTACTGAGCAGGCACTTTCTTGACCTGGCCTGAGGGAACTGGGAGACTGATACTGGATGAAACAACAGTGGCAAGTAGGAGGCGGGGTTGGCGCTGATTTTGGGCATTGATCCCGGCTCCCGAAAAACCGGCTTTGGTCTTATCAATAGTGATGGCCACCGCCATGGTTATGTGGCCAGTGGCATTATTCGTATACCGCCAACGGAATTACCGGCGCGGTTGAAAGTCATCTTTGAGTCGGTTGGTGAGTTGATCGATGAATACCAGCCTCAGCAGATGGCGATCGAACAGGTGTTTATCTCTCGCGGCCCCATGTCGGCCTTAAAGTTGGGGCAGGCACGTGGGGCGGCCATTGTGGCTGGCGTGTCGCGCTCACTCGACGTCTTTGAATACGAAGCGCGTAAAATAAAACAGTCGGTCGTGGGGCACGGTGGTGCCGACAAAGGGCAGATGCAGGCGATGGTTAAGCACTTGTTGAAGCTGCCTGCAGAGCCTCCCGCTGACGCAGCTGACGCCCTGGGTGTTGCCCTTTGCCACGCCAATTCTCAACAACAATTTGAACGTATTGCCAGTGCGACTCGCTTTCGGCGCGGTCGCCTAGTGTAAATTTTATGGGGTTTGTGAGGGGAGCTATAACATTTTGAAACATGCCTATTTTCGATTGGAGATCTGCCGATGATTGGCCGTTTGCACGGCAAGCTGCTGGAAGTGCATATCCCCGAAGTTCTGCTCGATGTGAATGGCGTTGGCTATGAAGTGCTGGTGCCGATGACCACTCTTTATCAGTTGCCCATCGCTGGCAACGATACCACGCTCTATACACATTTGGCGGTTTCAGAAACCGCGCAGACCCTCTACGGCTTTCACACCCGTGAAATTCGAGAGTTATTTCGCACGCTGATTCGCATTAACGGGGTTGGGCCGAAGCTTGGTCTGGCGATTCTCTCTGGACTCGATGCACAGCAACTGGTCGACTGTGTTCAAAACAATCGTATTGCGGTGCTGACCAAGGTTCCTGGCGTGGGGAAAAAGACCGCAGAGCGATTGCTGATCGAACTGCGTGACAAATTTGAAAAAATGGATGCGCTGGCAACGGCAGATGCCGATGCCGCTCCGGTTGCAGGAAATCCCGCGGTAGTGAATCGGCGCGATATTATTGCTGAGGCAGAGGCTGCGTTGGTGGGGTTGGGATATAAACCGGTTGAAGCCTCGCGTGCGGTGGCAGCGGTTCTCGACGAGCATGACTGTGAGCGCAGCGAAGAACTGCTGCGCCTTGCCCTCAAGAGCTTGATGCCTGTTTAACTTCACTGATAGAGACTGTGAATAATGATCGAAAAAGACAGCTTTGTAGTCAGTGAGCGCCTGATTACTGGTGAAGTGCAGGGGCGCGAAGATCAGCAGGATCGAGCGGTTCGTCCCCAGAAGTTGACAGATTATGTCGGTCAGCCTGCTGTTAGAGAGCAGATGGAGATCTTTATCAGTGCCGCCCGTGGTCGAGGTGAAACCTTGGATCACACTCTGGTCTTTGGGCCTCCCGGTCTTGGTAAAACCACGCTGGCAAATATCATCGCGAACGAAATGGGGGCCAATCTTAAATCGACGTCTGGACCAGTACTGGAAAAGGCCGGTGATCTCGCCGCGTTGATGACCAATCTGGAAGCGGGCGATGTCTTGTTCATTGATGAGATTCACCGGTTGAACCCCAGCGTTGAAGAGATTCTCTATCCCGCGATGGAAGACTTTCAGCTCGACATTATGATTGGGGAGGGGCCAGCGGCTCGCTCCATCAAGCTGGATCTGCCTCCGTTCACGCTGGTTGGTGCAACCACGCGGGCAGGGCTGTTGACATCACCTTTGCGTGACAGATTCGGCATTGTTCAGCGGCTCGAATTCTATTCCGTTGCCGATCTTGCCCACATTGTGTCGCGTTCTGCACGCCTGATGCATATTGCGATGGAGTCTGAAGGCGCCCATGAGGTGGCGCGTCGCTCGCGGGGGACGCCGCGTATCGCCAACAGGCTGTTGCGCCGAGTGCGTGATTATGCCGAAGTAAAAGCCAATGGTGTCGTAGACAGTCAGACAGCTTCGAAGGCGTTGGATATGCTCAACGTAGATCAGTGTGGTTTTGATCATATGGATAGACGCCTGTTGCTGGCCATTATCGAAAAATTTGGTGGCGGGCCAGTAGGGGTGGACAGTCTGGCGGCGGCGATCAGCGAAGAGCGGGATACCATCGAAGATGTTCTAGAACCGTTTCTGATCCAGCAGGGCTATGTCGCTCGAACGCCCCGGGGACGCACCGTGACCGACCTTGCCTACACCCATTTTGGCCTTCCTCGAAGTGGCAGTCAGTAGGCGACCTCATTGGTGAGTTCAAAGGAGTGCAGGTAGAGTTTGCCTCTGTGCTGGCTTGCATCCATCTTGATCCTTGACAGAGAATTGCCCCTCTTAAAATGAACTGCTGGAGCCTGTGACCAGTCTGCAGTGGGTGGACGTGCCTTTCAGGAAGTATTTCTATGGAACAATTCCAATTGCCGGTTCGTGTCTATATTGAGGATACAGATGCCGGAGGAATCGTCTATTATGTAAATTATTTGAAGTTTATGGAGCGCGCACGCACAGAGTTTATGCGTAAGCTTGGCTTTGATAAGCCGGCGCTGCTGGACGGTGCCATGTTGGTGGTTCACTCGGCGAATGTCCGTTATCTGCAACCGGCAAGGCTGGACGATGCGCTGCTTGTGAGCGCCGACGTACTGCGACTGGCGCGGTCTTATTTGGTATTTTCCCAGTGTGTGATACGCGCAGGGGAACCCATTTGTGAGGGGGAAATCAAAGTGGCTTGTGTTGAACGTACAACCATGAAACCGATGGCCATGCCGCCCGCCGTATACCGGGCGATCAAATCGACGCTGAAAAATTAATCGGCATCTGAGGATCGCTCCGTGTCAGTCAGAGCCAGTGACTGCCCAGGTAAATACGCTTGTCATCCCATGGGCATAAACTCCAGCGATTAAATGTGTTATTTTTCGGGACCTTGCGTTTCAGTTAAGGTCGTCGTCGCTAGAAAGCTTCATATGTGACGCAACCCGTGAAACCCAACCTCGGTAATTCAGTTGCCTGAAATTTTCAGGTCGAAACAATAAGGAATGTATCTCAATGGCAGAATCTGAATCCCTGTCGATTATCAGCCTGATTATGAATGCCAGTTTGCTGGTGCAAGCGGTCATGGCCATTCTGTTTCTGGCATCAGTGATTTCCTGGGTGATGATTTTGCAGCGGGGCATCTATCAGCGCCGGGCAGCATCCTTATTTAAGCAGTTCGAAGAGACTTTCTGGTCGGGCATTGACCTCAACCAATTGTATCGACAGGGGAGCAGTGAAACCGTTGATGGTGTTGAGAACATCTTCCGTGCGGGCTTCAAAGAATTTAATCGCTTGCGTCAGCAGGGGGGTGTCGATCCCGAAGCCATTATGGAAGGTACTGAGCGCTCAATGCGTGTCGCCATGTCGCGGGAAGAGGATAAGCTCGAAGCCAACCTTTCGTTCCTCGCCAGCGTCGCCTCGGTCAGTCCCTACATCGGTCTGTTTGGAACGGTTTGGGGGATCATGTCGTCATTTCGCGGCTTGGCGAATGTGCATCAGGCCACGCTTGCGACCGTAGCACCCGGTATTTCTGAGGCCCTGGTCGCCACGGCTATGGGACTGTTTGCAGCAATTCCCGCAGTACTGGCTTACAACCGCTTTTCTGCAAGGGCGGAGTCTCTGGTCAATCGTTACGCGACCTTTGCGGAAGAGTTTTCTTCGATTCTGCATCGTCAAGCCTACAGCAAAGGCAAGTAAGTTGGGTGACCTTCACGTGAGTATCCATGTTTTGAGCGGGCAGGTGTGTCATGGCTGAATCATCTTTCCGTCGTAAAATCAAAAAGAAACCCATGGCCGAAATCAACGTCGTGCCTTATATCGACGTGATGTTGGTGTTGCTGATTGTCTTTATGGTGACCGCGCCTCTGCTGATGCAGGGGGTCAAGGTGGAGCTGCCCGACGCACCTTCGGAGCCGATGGAAGATTCCGAAGATGAGCCGCTGATCGTCTCTGTCGATAAATCCGGGCAGTACTATTTGAACATCGGCCAGGATGAAAAAGCACCTCGACCGCTTACTGACATTACCGAAGCCGTGACAAAAATTTTGCGTCAAAAGCCTTCCACAACCGTACTTGTCTGGGGCGATGAAGCTGTCGAGTACGGTGTTGTGGTGAGTTTGATGACGGCGTTACAGGGTGCGGGCGCCCAATCGGTCGGAATGGTGACCGAGCCACCAGAGATTCAGTAATGGCGGGTGGCCCCTTGTTTTCCCCAGAAAGTTATACTCTGCCAGGGGTTGTCAGTATCCTCTTGCACGGCCTGTTGGTGGTGTTTGTGCTGTGGGGGTGGGAGTCTCAACCGGAGCCCAGGCAGCGGGTAACACCGAACTTTATTGAAGCCAAGCTAGTGACGTTGCAGCCGGAAGCGCCACCAGAACCCAAGGCAAAACCGCAGCCCAAGGTGATCGATGTGCAGGCGCAGCGCCGCGAGCAAGAGCGTCAAGCTGCCGAGGCGGAGCGTCAACGTCAAGCTGCGGCGAAGCGCAAGGCAGAGGCCGATGCTAAGGCAAAAGCCGAGGCTGAAAAGAAGCGCAAGGCGGAAGAGCAGCGTAAACAAGAGGAAGCGCGTCAGGAAGCCGAGCGCCAAGAGGCTGAACGTCGCGAGCAGGAGCGCCAGGAACAGGAGCGCCGGCGCCAGGAGGAGCAGCGCCGACAGGAGGCTGCTATGGCCGATGCTCTGGCCGCTGAGCAAGCCGAGCTGCAGGCGATAGAGTCAGAAGCCACGGCTCAAAGCTACACCGCGCAAATGGCTCAGCGTATCGAGCAAAATTGGAGTCGGCCGCCATCGGCGCGCATGGGGATGACCTGCGAATTGCAGATTCAGTTGATTCCCACCGGCGAAGTGATCAATGTAACGGTGGTGCGCAGCAGTGGTAATGCGGCCTTTGATCGCTCTGCAGAATCGGCCGTACGCAAAGTAGGTAAATTCGATTCTCTGCGGGATGTCCCGCCAGAAATTTTTGAACAGTATTTTCGCCAGGTGACACTGGTGTTTAATCCTCGGGATTTGCGTCAGTAAATGCGGCCGGTGTGTATTTTAAGGCGTGATCCCCGTGAATAATTGGACAATCCAGACATTATGATTTTTCAGCGTCTATCTTTGTTATTGGTTTTCTTGTGCTGCGCGTCTCTGGCGCGAGCAGAACTCACCATTGAAATTACCCAGGGGGTGGATAACCCGACGGTCGTTGCTGTGTCGCCGATGGGCTGGAGTGGTCCGGCACTACCAGAAGACGTCAGCAACATTATCCAAGAGGATTTGCGGCGCAGTGGTCAGTTTCGCCCGATCCCCCAAAGCGACATGCTGTCATTGCCGCAAACTGGAGACGAAGTTTCCTTCCGCGATTGGGTCGTTCTTGGGACTGATTATTTGGTCATCGGCAAGATGACGAAAGGGGAAAACAATCGGTTAACATTGGACTTCGAACTCTATGACGTTCCCTCCCAGCGTAAAGTCTTCAAGCGTCGAGTCAGTGGCGGCGAAACCCAGCTGCGAGATATGGCCCACTATGTCAGCGATGCTGTCTATGAAGCTGTGACGAATATTCGCGGTGCCTTTTCTACCAAAATTATTTACGTTGAAGCTTTTGGCAATGAACGTTATCGCCTGATGATGGCCGATGCCGATGGTGCGCGCGAAAAACAACTGCTGGAATCCAAGCAGCCCATCATGTCTCCCGCTTGGTCACCCGATGGCAAAGAAGTCGCTTACGTGTCCTTTGAAACATCGCGTCCGGCAATTTTTCGTCAGGTGATCGCCACTGGTGAACGTGAACAGCTAACCGATTTTCGCGGATTAAACGGCGCGCCGACCTGGTCGCCAGACGGCAAGAAGCTGGCGATGGTGTTGTCGAAAGACGGCAATCCGGAGATCTATACCCTCGATATTGCCAGTAAGCAGTTCACCCGAATTACGCGGCACTTTGCTATTGATACTGAACCCAGCTGGACCAATGATGGTGAAAACATCATTTTTACCTCCGACCGGGGCGGCAAGCCGCAGATCTATCAGGTTAATGTCGACAGTCAGCGCTTGGAGCGTTTGACCTTTGAAGGTGATTATAATGCTCGGGCGCGCCTCTCCGCAGACGGCGAAACCCTGGTTATGGTTCACCGTCGCAACGGGATCTTTCATATCGCGACCCAAAATCTTAAGAATGGGGACATTCGTATTTTGACGGAAACCAGCTTGGATGAGTCTCCGTCTTTAGCACCCAATGGCGCTATGTTGCTCTACGCCACCAAATACCAACAGAAGGGCATTCTTGCTGCCGTTTCCCTTGATGCTGGAGTGAAATATCGTCTGCCATCGAAAGAGGGCGACGTGCGCGAGCCCAGTTGGTCACCCTATTTTTAGAACTTTTCGGTAAAATGCTGGGAAACCATAGCGTTATATCCTATAAAGAGTGTCAGAAAACCGGGAGATGCCACGTATGGCTCGCCGGTGTCTGTCGAAGCGCCACCCAATTGAACCCTTAGGAGTCGGGACATGTTCAGTTTGTCTTTCAACAGGTTTTTCCTCATCAGCGCCATGTTGGCGGTACTGGCGGGGTGTACCAGCACGGGATCGCTGGAAGCGCCACCAGAGATTGATTCATCGGTGGGGACAGGCAGCGGAGCCGGCGCAGATGGCGGCGTCAGCACTGGCGGCGCAGAAACCGGTGGGCTCTATGGTGAAGAGCTGGGCGAAGATGGTGATGTGGCTGGTGAGCTGGATACCGTCTTCTATTTTGATTTTGACCAATCCACATTGAACGCCTCTTCTCGCGAAGCATTGATTGCCCAATCGGCCAATCTGGTTTCGAATCCTCGCACTGTGCGCCTTGAGGGACACGCAGATGAGCGTGGTACTCGTGAGTACAACATGGCTCTGGGCGAGCGTCGTGCCAAGTCCGTTCGTGACTTTATGGTATTGCAGGGCGTGGATGCGACCCTGATTGAAATGGTAAGCTACGGCGAAGAGTATCCGGCGGTTAATGGCTCTACCGAAGAAGCCTATGCGATGAACCGTCGGGTAGAACTCAAGTAACTGAACTCAGGTGAGGTGGCGCGTGTTGCTGCCTCATCTGCCCCGAATCCGGTAAGCAATTTCCATGAGTAAAAAAACTGCGTTATCCGCCGCCATCACTGCGGTGGTTTGTGTCTCACTGAGTGCCTGTCTGCAAGGTCAGGTCGAGGTCGTCGATAGTCAAAACCGACTGTTGGAAGAGGCGGCTAATCGCTCCCAGGAATCCGCCGACGCCAATGTTCAGCTGGCCCAGGCCCCCACCAGCGATGCAACCCCTTCAACGTCTTCGCCTTCCACAGCGGCTTCGGCTTCCCGCAGTCGCGGCGGTCTCGGTGGCTCTGCGGAACTCTACAACCAGGTCCAGCTGTTGCAGCAGGAAGTTCTGGAGTTGAGGGGGCTGGTAGAAGAGCAAGCCTATGAGTTGCGTCGACTTAAGCAGCAGCGGCTCGACGACTATGTGAACCTCGATCGCCGCTTGAGTGCCATCACCTCTGGTGGCAGTGCTGTAGAGGCGGCCAGTGGTGGCAATCTTCCGATGGATGCCGAATCTACCGATCCGGCTGGCGCAGGCAATGCCTCGGGCGCTGCCGCACCCGCTATGGGTGAGGTGGAGCAGTATCGTTCGGCTATCGATCTTGTCCTGCGACAGAAAGATTATTCAGAAGCCATCGTGCAGTTCAAAGCCTACTTAGAGAAATATCCTGAAGGCCAGTATGTGGCTAACAGTGAATATTGGCTCGGTGAAATCTATCTGTTGGAAGAAAACCTGGAGAGTGCTCGTGACTGGTTTAGTCGCTTGCTCGATGAGCATGGCGATCACTCCAAGGCGCCTGACGCGGCGTTTAAGCTTGGTACCGTTTATCATCGCCTTGGCGATGATGCCAAAGCACGTGAAATTCTCGAAGAGGTTGCAAAAGGCGATACCAACGCGGCTCGCCTGGCATCGAACTACCTTTCCAGCTCTATGAATTGATATAACGGCGCCGCCGCTTGCACTCCGTCTATCGCGGGGTGCTTGCAGCGCCCGCTGCGGCGTTTATCATACGCCTTTCTCTACCGAATTCCGGCCTTCCATGTCAGCTAGTCACCCGTCAGTGGTCACGCAAGTGCGGATCACCGAGATTTTCTATTCCCTTCAAGGCGAAGCCCGCACGCTGGGATTGCCCACGGTATTTGTGCGTCTTACAGGCTGCCCATTGCGCTGCCAGTATTGTGATACGGAATACGCATTTTATGGCGGCAGCAAACGAACCCTGGACGACATTCTCGATCAAGTTGCGGGATTCTCGCCTAAGTACGTCTGTGTTACGGGGGGCGAACCTCTGGCGCAGCCCGGTTGTCTTGAGCTGCTGACGCAGCTCTGCGACGCGGGTTATAGCGTGTCACTGGAGACCAGTGGCGCTATGCCCGTCGACAAGGTCGATGATAGGGTCAGCAGAGTGATGGATTTAAAGACCCCCGGGTCTGGAGAAGTCAGTCGTAATCTGTATAACAACTTGCCGCTGTTGACCGAGCGGGATCAGATTAAGTTCGTATTGTGTGACCGCTCAGATTACGAATGGGCTCGATTGAAAATCGATGAGTATCAGCTGACGGATATTGGCTGTGAGCTCTTGTTCTCGCCGAGCTTTGGACAGGTGTCGGCGCGCGATCTTGCCGACTGGATTGTCGCAGATAATCTGCCGGTTAGATTCCAGTTGCAGTTGCATAAAATTCTCTGGGAAGACGCGCCGGGCCGTTGAGCTTCCATTCACTCTTTTCATATAAGTCTGGCGTCGGAGATTGAACTATGACAGCAAAAAAAGCCGTGGTATTGGTCTCTGGTGGCCTGGATTCCACAACCGTATTAGCGATGGCGCTGGCCCAGGGGCTGGAATGCTACGCCCTCAGTTTTGATTACGGTCAGCGCCACCGAACCGAGTTGCGTGCTGCTCGCGAAACCGCATTGGCGCAGGGCGCCAAAGCCCACAAAGTGGTTGCTCTTGATCTCGGTAGCATCGGTGGTTCTGCCTTGACCGATTTGGCCATTGACGTTCCCGAAGAGGAGACGCCAGGCATTCCGATCACCTATGTCCCAGCCCGCAATACCGTGTTTTTATCCATTGCCTTGGGTTGGGCCGAAGTTCTCGGCGCAAGCAAGATCTTCGTCGGTGTCAACGCGGTAGACTACTCGGGTTATCCGGATTGTCGCCCTGAATTTATCAAGGCGTTTGAGACTTTGGCGAACCTGGCGACTCGGGCTGGGGTCGAAGGGCAGCACTTGTCAGTCGAGGCGCCGCTGCTGCAAATGAGTAAGTCTGATATCGTCCTGGCAGGGACCCAGCTTGGTGTGGACTATAGCCAGACGATCTCTTGCTACCAAGCGAATGACGAGGGGAGAGCGTGCGGCAAATGCGACAGCTGTCGCTTGCGTCGACAGGGGTTTCTGGACGCAGGGCTTGCTGACCCGACCCTCTACGCATCTTAACCTGTTGTTTTGGTTCACGAATTCAGCCTAAAAAAATCAAAGAAACTACTTGCCTTTTGAGAGCAAATCATTATTATGTGCGCCTCCTCAGGACGCAACCTGATTTGGGTCGTTAGCTCAGTTGGGTGAATCGGGATTTCGAGTCGCGCAGCGGCGAGCCGATGAACGACGACAATCTTTGATTGGCGGCCGGGAGAGCAGTTGGGCAAGCGCCCCGCTTGCAAAAAGGTGTTTAGAAACCTTCTTCGAATTCTAGAACGATTTTGGGTCGTTAGCTCAGTCGGTAGAGCAGTTGGCTTTTAACCAATTGGTCACTGGTTCGAATCCAGTACGACCCACCATATTTAACAAAAAAGGCTCACCCGGCGGGTGGGCCTTTTTTGTTTGTCGTATTCTCTCCTTGGTAGTCGCCTCCGCTTCAGAAACCCAAGAGCGTCAGCAGCACTCCATTTCCAATTTCCACAGCATGGATTTGGCGCCTTCATCGTTAATTTCGTCAAAGAAAGCGTAGAGCGTATTCATTTGCGCCCCCACGTAGAACAGATCGTCGTGGCGCATTTTTTCTTGTTGTTCGAATTTTTGCTCAAAATAGAGGCGCCAGCGATTGTCTTTCTCCAATGCTGAAATCTCTTTTTTGACGTGTTTTATCAAACGCTTTGCTTGCAAGTCACATTCGATGCCGCAAAAACTGACGTAACGATCCGCTGAGTTTTCCATATCTTCCCCCGTGAGTTGTGTGATGATCCCGGTGGACGTTACGACGAGAGCGATCTTATGTCTGTCAGCTGGCTGACATTTTATCGGTTAGGGCTTCGAGGGCATTTTGGTCTATGAGCGTCACATGGTGGCGATCAGGCCGTGAGATAACACCTTGCTTGGCCAGCCGATTGATGAGCGTGGATAAGGTCTGCCGGGATGTTCCCAGTAAGCTGGCCATAACTTCTATGGAGCCAATCAGGCGCACAGTTGTACTCTGTTGCTGTTCAGACTCCGTAAGTAGATAGCGCGCCAGACGACTTTCGACCGACCGAAAAGCGAGATCCTCCACCAGATTAATGGCGTTTTGCAGCATTTTGCCCACCTCTCTCAAGGTGCCTAACGCCATTTCCGGGTGCTGGGCAAAGAGCGCACGAATATCATGAATTGGCCAGCTGCGAACGGTACAATGAGTCAGGGCTTCGACCCAGGCCGAGGTGTGCGTCACGTAGATACTGCCTACTTGAAGATATCCCAGTGTTTGTTCACGAGCGGCACCAAACAGGCAGATTCGAGCTTCTCCCTGTTCCAGTGCAAAAACTCGATTGTCTCGATCGTCGGGGCGAGAGATCAGCGCTTTCGGATCGTAGTTCCGAAGGTTGCCTGGGGGCAGGTGCTCATTAAGAAAGTGAGAGTGGCCGTCCATAGTTTCCAAATCAATACAGTCGTAGAGCTGGCGTCATAGCGCCAGAGTTGAAACCAAATGAAAGTACGAATATTTACCACAGGTGGCACCATTGACAAAGTTTACTTTGATGCCTTGAGCGAATTCCAGGTAGGGGAGACCGCTCTGCACGATATTTTCGACGAAGCGAATGTTGCATTTGAGCATGTTGTCGAGCCGCTGATGCGCAAAGACAGTCTCGAAATCAACGACGCAGACCGGGAGTTGATTTGCCAAAAAGTTACCGACTGTGAAGAGAGTCGGATTCTGATTACCCACGGCACGGATACCATGGCTGATACCGCCAAGGTGCTGTCATCTATTGCGGGTAAAACCATCGTCTTGGTGGGAGCCATGCAGCCAGCTCGCCTCCGATCATCGGATGCAATATTCAATATCGGATTTGCATCTGCTATGGTACAGGCGCTGTCATCAGGTGTTTATATCGCGATGAATGGCCAAGTATTTGATGCGGGACACGTTAAGAAAAATCGCGCAGCGGGGCGGTTTGAAACCTTGGATTAGTACAACGTTGCGCTAAAAAGCGGATCAGGAATGTCTAGAAAATTAAATGGATGTTTAGGGTGTTATGGAAAATTGGGTTAAGTGCTTTATAACTTTAATTTGCTGTTTGGTGACATTTAATGTTTATTCTGAAACCTATGCAGAAACCTATATTGATGGGACTCATAGGACGTTTTCTGATAAAGAGTTGTTGGCCAGACAATGGGCGCTGATACATTTAAAGCCCTCCTCTCCGAATGAGGATGCCCACAAGCAGGTGGTGAATGTTGTCGATTACGAACTCGGCGGTGTTTCATCTTTTGTGGTGGGTGTTTCGCTCGTCGACAATGTTGCCGATAAGCCCTTATTTGTGTCTTCCGCAGACCTTGCGCTCGCGTCTCGAGAAGCGCGAGCGGTTATCTCTTATTTGCGTTCGCTGAATAAAGAGTTGCGAAAGAATGTTGAAGCTTTTGTGATACCTGAGGATATTATGAATTCCGGTTGGCAATGGGTCAGTTGCGCCTACTGCCAAGGGGGAACTGAAATTACCCTCAACGAAAGCCTGGTTGCTGAGCGACAGGCTTTACTCGACAAAATTCATGTGTTGCAGAAAAAAATTGACTTGCCTTATGTAAGACTGAGAGCCAACCATGTCGAGCTGCCGCTCGAGGATGGTCGGGTCGTTGTGGATGCAACAATGTCATGGCAATCCGGTGATGGTGAGGCAGACCCAGGGAAAGTTCGTATTGAATTTAAAGAAGTCTTTGATTCCTATGGGAATGAGATACCCGCTAACGCCGATGAATTAGTTTCGGGGATTATCAAAGTGGAAACTGAGGCTAGAGTCGCTCAAGTCAATGCGCACATTGAGCGAGTCGGGCTGGTTGTGACCCCTCGTCTTCCGACTGGCATTATTCGGAGAAAAGGTATGTAAGTCATTGTGTTTAGAGGTTTCCAGCGTTCTTGCTTGCGACTTATTGTTGTAAATAGCTTCTCCATTGTTGAACGCTATGTCTAACTTGTCGTTGCAGTTCTGACATTTCTTGTTCATTGCGCGGTGGCGTGTTTACGGGATTGGTCTTGAGTACAAACTCAAAAACGGTTGGCCCTTTAAAGCCGCTTTCCACGAGCACCTGCTGCCATTGTTCGAAATTAATGTTGCCCTGGTCGATGCCCTCACGATTGGAATCTGAGACATGAAATATGGCGTTCTTGGTACCATAGTTTTTCAACGTACTTATCGGGTCTGTTTCTCCGATATTCATATGAAAGCTGTCCATCAGAATTTGGATATCGCTGCAACCGCTGTCGTCGACCAATTGCTGATATTCTGTCGCCGTGTGAATCAGTGGGACTTCATAAAGATTGCAGGGTTCGTAAACGAGCGGAACTTGTTTTTTACCTGCATATTCAGCCAATGCTTTTGTCATTTTAACCAGCACTTGCCAGGCGCTAGTTCTTGATTCAGCGTTTATTGTCCAGCGACTTAATCCCTGTAGTGTTTGACCCACGCCGAGTTCTTTAGCGAAATCAATAGCTCGTTTATAGTAATTGATAGCATTCTCTTCAGTCGCTGCGGAGGCATTTGGCGGTGAGCAGTCAAAGGGGTCATAGATCAGTATTTGTAGATCGTATTTTTGGGCTGCTGCTGTAACCTCGTGAGGTTCCCACTTGTCAGCTGGCTCACAATATTGAACGGCATTTAGTCCCATCTCTTTGATGGTCGACATCATCTGATCAAGATCGTTGATTCCGAGTGTCCAGGTGCATATGCCCAGCGTATTTGTCATCATAATTAAATCTCTCATTTACAACCGCCGAAAGTGCAGATTGGCGCAGGTAATGAATCTCTTAGCGCTCTAGCCATCTGCTAGCGAATAAAATTGTCTTTTAGCAGGGAAACGACTTCACTAGTACGGCCATTCAATACCGCTTTGACACCGAATAGCGCCGTTGACGCGACCTGACTGGCTTCAATTTCCGGTGGCATAACAAGTTCCATACGGCTGACGCTGACGTCGAGTAAAGCTGGCCCGGAAGCATGTAACCATTCTTCGACCGCGGAGGGTAGTTCATCCGGGGTTTTTGCCCGCCATGCTTTCAGCCCACAGGTTTCGGCCAGTGCGGCAAAGTCTGGATTTTTCAGATCCGTATATGCATCAAGCATGCCTTCGACCCGCTGTTCCATCTCAACAAACCCAAGGGACGCGTTGTTGTAAATCACCAGTTTTACGGGCAGTTTTTCCTGCACCAGGGTCAGCAAGTCGCCCATCAACATTGTCATGCCCCCGTCGCCGCAGAGGGCAACAACCTGTCGATCTGGATAGGCTTTCGCAATACCCATTGCCTGCGGATAAGCATTGGCCATGGTTCCATGACTTAAGCTAGTCAAAAAGCGTCTGCGACCATTGGCATCGAGATGACGTAATAACCACACCATGGGGGAACCGCCATCGGCGGTAAAGATGGCATCGGGCGCTGCCATTTCATTGATCAGGTGTGTGAGAGTTTGTGGATGAATCAGGTCTTTGTTGGATTCGGCTTCATCCAAATAAGAGAGGCGATCTTTCTGCCATTGCTTAAGGGATTGCAACAGGTGCTTTTTGTCCTGCTGTTCTGGCAGCATGGGCAACAGGGTGTCGAGCGTAAAAGCGATGTCGCCGCACAGTCCCAAATCGACGGGACTGCGCTTGCCAATATTTGTGGCATCCAAGTCTATTTGAATGATGTCGGCATCTTTCGGATAGAATTGGGTGTAGGCGAAGTTGCAACCCAAGCATAAAAGAACCTCGGCATTGTTGACGGCATGCAATCCAGCTGCGTTGCCCAGAATGCCTGTCATGCCCACATTGAATGGATTGTTGGGTTCAATAAATTCCTTGGCTTTAGACGTGTGTACAACGGGAGCTTGTAGCCGATCTGCCAGTGCCACCACTTGATTGTGAGCGTTGCGCGCCCCATAGCCCGCGTAAATCGTTACCTTGGATTTTCCGGAAAGTCGTTTCGCCAGCTCTGCCATCTCGCTGTCGTCAGGGCGGGATACCGGCTTGGGATAACTGGGTTTCCACGCGTAGGCATCGTCGGATTTTTCGAGAAACATGTCACCGTTAACGACGACGACGGCAACACCCTGTCGATTAATGGCCGCTTGGGCAGCCATGGCCACGATGCGTCTCGCCTGATTGGGGTGAGAAATACGCTCACAGAATACCGAGCATTCCTTGTAAATCTGTGTCTGATCGAGTTCTTGAGGAAATTGCAGGCCTTCCTGCTGACGATCGACATTTGAGGCGATGAGCAGAACGGGAGCACCATTGCGATGACTTTCGAAGATGCCATTGATGAAATGCAGGCTTCCCGGTCCACAGGTTCCTGCGCAGACCGCTAGCTTGCCCGTCATATAAGCCTCGCCTCCGGCGGCGAATGCTCCGGCTTCTTCATGTCTCACGTGAACCCACTCGAGTTCTGACCGCCGAATAGCGTCGGTAAAATGATTGATGGTATCGCCAACAATGCCATAGCAGCGCTGGGCTCCCGCATCGATCAGGGTTTCAGTGATAATTTCGGAGACGGTTTTAGACATCATAAAGCTCCCGGTTTTTGGTTTCGCTTGCGGCCGAAGAGTGGTGGTCGTAATGCGGTTATTGAGTTCAACTAAATCGTGATGAAGGGCCGACATTGACGATCGCTTGTAACTTCAAGCAGTTAGTGTGTCGTGGCGGTCTCTGAAGGGAGTTACGTCCTGTTTGGGGAGCAAGACCAGGACGTTGATGGTTTTTTACAAAGCTGGATGTTTGTTTGCGGCGTTAAGTGTCCGCGCTATAGAGTTTGATAACGTCTTCAGCCGACAATTTTTCGGTATCTTGTTGAAATTCATAGTAAGCCGGTTTTTCATCGATAAATATCTCCCTTTGCAACGTAAATGGAACATCCTGAAAAAGGCCTGAAGACAGCGCATATTCACCATTGGGTTTGTAGAGATAGTAAATGTGTGAGCCGCAGTGTAAGCAAAAACCACGCTCTGCCCAATCTGAGGATTGGAAGGTTTTTGGTGGTACGCCGAAGAATTCAACATCGCTACCGCAGTGCACCGCAAACATCGGACCGCTCGTCCAGCGTCGGCACATATCACAGTGGCATAAGCTGATGTTGTGAGGAAGTGTGGCGGTGACTTCGACCGCGCCGCAGAGACATTTTCCTTTTGCTTTGGATGGCATTGTGGGTTCCTCCATGTAGCCTTGTGTCAAACTCGTGGTCGACAGAAGACTACAGTAGCGGACACCGTTAGCTTGGCAAAGTCAGAGTTCGGCTGTTTTCATTCGGCTTTTGAGAAATTGATAGTCTAGTGGCAAAAACGCCGTATTATCGAGGGAAATAGACGGAGTGCTAAGGCTTGGACTATCTGATGCTGAGTGAAAGATTGCGAAGAGGACGAGTGTTTTTAGTTCTTTGTAAAATGCCCAGTTTGATGCGTTTAACTCGTCGGAATATGCTGTTGTGTCCAACTTGCGCAAGGCGATCTGTTGCTCCTGGCGAGTGGTCTGCATAAAAGGCATATTCACGAGGTTATCTAGGTGTTCAATCAGTGTATCCAGGCCCTCTGCAAAGGCCGACTGATATTTTCGACTGAGCATTTTTGTGACGAGAGCATCAATATAGTCGGTAACTTTGCTGGCTTGATGCGCCTGGGATTGTGTGTTGGAAATCATTAACTCGCAAAGACGGCTTATCAATTGTATTTGCATGATGGTCAGTGCGCGGGGAGCGACGTCGCCGGTATTGGGTAAGCGATGCGTTGCGGCGGCGAGAACAGCGCTTCGTGTCGCTGCGCCAAATTTGGTTGCCAGCTGTTTCATGAGCTTGCGGCGGGAATGTTGGTCAGGCATAAAAGTCGCGCCTCTCCTGCGTGATGGCAGGAAATCATAGAGTTTCGCCTCGTCACTGAATGGTAGTCTAAGGGTAATAAACCTTGGCGTTTTCATTCAGTTGACTCATTCGTTGAGTCTTCACTGTAGAGCTATTTTCAACGTGTCTCCTTGACAAAAGTCATAATGATAGGGCTTTTGTCAAGGAGACACAGGTTGTGAACCAACGGTGCGCTGGGTGTCGCTTGAAGACATCCCTTTGGCGTCGAAAGTTTGATTTGCATCAGCCACAGTGACGTCATATTTGTCTGGTAAATATAAAGTCTTTATCTCTCCCTGGGTTTTTCTCATACTGACCGTGTGGAGACGGCCTAACGGCGCGGCTCCCGCGCTTAGTTTTGACCAGACAGCAGGAGGTTGTTAAGTGTCAACGGTATCCCGGCTAAACCCATGGCCTGCGCGGCTCGATTTGTTGCAGGGAATTACAGGGCTGTTCTTGGTGTTGTTCATGTGGGCACACATGTTTTTTGTGTCCAGTATCCTGTTGGGCAAAGACGCTATGTACTTTGTCTCCCGGATGTTTGAAGGCGAACCCATATTCGGTAAGTCCTATCCCATTCTGGTCAGCTTGGTGGCTGTCGCGATTCTTTCCCTGCTGTTGATTCACGCCATCATTGCGCTGCGCAAGTTTCCTTCAAGTTATCGCCAATATCACAGCCTGCATCGGCATATGGGGCGTTTTCACCATATGGATACGTGGCTTTGGTACGTGCAGGTGCTAACCGGATTTGCGTTAATGTTTCTGGCGACCATTCACTTGTATCAACTCTTAATGCACCCGGACAATATTGGCCCTTATGCCTCTTCGGATCGCATTTGGAGCGGGCGCATGTGGCCCCTTTATCTGCTGCTGTTGTTTGTGGTTGAGATTCATGGTGGTATCGGGATCTATCGCTTAGCCGTCAAGTGGGGGCTCTTTCTGGGTAATAACCCGCGTCGTAACCGTCGGCGTTTAACTCTCGCTAAATGGGGTATTACCGTATTTTTTCTTTTGCTGGGTCTCGCAACCCTGGCGGCCTATATGAAAATTGGTGCAGAGCATGCTGATCGTGTCGGTGAGCGCTATGCACCACAGGTGATGTCCGAAGATCCGCGGCCAACGGCAATACCTTATCTCGGCAGTCTGCGGTTACATTTTGCAGGAGATATATCATGACGGTGATTTATACCGATGCTCTGGTTATCGGCGGTGGGCTGGCAGGATTGCGCGCGGCTATTGGCATAAAGCGGCGAGGCTTTGATGTCATCGTATTGAGCCTGGTGCCACCCAAACGTTCGCATTCGGCTGCTGCTCAAGGCGGCATGCAGGCGAGCCTTGGCAACAGCGTTAAAGGCTACGGCGACAACGAAGATGTCCATTTTCTGGATACGGTGCGCGGCAGTGATTGGGGGGCAGACCAGCAGGTTGTGCGGATGTTTGTTAACACGGCGCCCAAAGCGGTTCGTGAACTGGCACATTGGGGGGTCCCTTGGAATCGCGTAAAAGCGGGGCAAATGCAAAGTGTGATCGATGGAAAGTCGGTGACATTAACAGAAGAGCAGGGCGCTCACGGATTGATTACCGCCCGCAACTTTGGCGGCACCCGCAAGTGGCGGACCTGTTATGTTGCGGACGGCACTGGGCATTCCATGCTGTACACCATGAGCAATCAGGCGATTGCAGAAAACATCGCCGTGCACGAGCGCATGGAGGCATTGTCGCTCATTCATGAGGATGGGCAGTGTGTTGGCGCTGTCGTCCGCAATCTGATGACTGGAGAACTGATTACCTATCTTGCCAAAGCCACATGTATTGCCACCGGCGGTTTTGGGCGTGTGTATCGCAATACCACCAACGCGGTGATTAATGAAGGTATGGGCGCAGCAATTGCGCTTGAAACCGGCATCGCTCAGTTGGGGAATATGGAAGCGGTTCAGTTTCATCCTACGGCGACCTTTCCCGCGGGCATCCTCGTGACAGAAGGCTGTCGAGGTGATGGCGGTTTATTACTGGATGCTGATGGGCATCGCTTTATGCCTGATTACGAGCCAGAGAAAAAGGAACTGGCCTCTAGGGATGTTGTCTCGCGCTGGATGGAGACACACATCGCAGCAGGTAAAGGTGTTCAGTCTCGTTTTGGTGAGCATTTGTGGTTGGATATCCGGCTGCTAGGGGCTGAGCACATCAACAGCCGATTACGCGAAGTCAAAGAGATTTGTCATTATTTTCTCGGCGTTGATCCTGCGAAAGACCTCATCCCGGTACGGCCCGCCCAACACTACTCCATGGGTGGTGTGCGCACCGATTATCGCGGGGAGTCGCCCACCTTAAAGGGGCTTTTTGCAGCGGGAGAGGCGGCCTGCTGGGATATGCACGGATTTAATCGACTCGGGGGGAATTCCGTCGCAGAAACGGTCGTTGCCGGTATGATCGTCGGTGAATATATGGCCGAGTTTATCGCAGATCAGCAGCAGGATCGGGGCTTTTCAACCGGCTTAATTAAACACTTTATGCGTTCTCAGGAATCTCATCTCGCGTCTTTTTCGGGTGACGAAAACCCGTTTCATCTGATCCGCGAAATGCAGACCATTATGAGCGAGAAAGTGGCGATATTCCGACACGGGGAACGTTTGCAAGAGGCGATTAGTGGCTTGCTGAGTATTCAAAAGCGCATGGAGAATATTGGCGTTAAGAGCAGCGGTGCTGGTGCAAACCCTGAATTAGTGGCGGCGTATCGTGCTCCGCGCATGATGAAACTCGCACTCTGTGTCACCCAGGGTGCATTGCAGCGTGAAGAAAGCCGTGGCGCGCATTTCCGTGAGGATTTTCCAAAGCGAAATGATCGGGATTGGCTGTCGCGCACCTTGGTTGTCTGGCCAGACGCTAAAAGTGAATTGCCGAATTTAGCTTACGAACCTCTGTCCGTTGAAAGTATGGAGTTGCCACCGGGATGGCGAGGATACGGCCGTAAAGATCATATTGAGCATGAGCAAACCCCTCTGAGAGAGGCTGATCTGAGAAAAATACGTGCTGACGCAGAGGGCCTGAGCGCGGAAGAAACACAGGAACGAGTGATGCCTTACGCAAGTATGCTGCCGGAAAACCTGCGCAGCGGTAATCAGCGCTATCACTATCAACAGACATTGGAGGAAGAGGTATGACTCGGAATCATGAGGCAACCATTCCGACAACGTCAGCACCGAGAGAGCTGACATTTCATATTTTTCGTTACAATCCTGCGGAGACTGGCGCGGCGCCCACGACCCAGTCTTACACGATTGAAGAGACGGATTTTATGACACTGTTTACGGTGCTGACTGAAATTCGTGAAACTCAGGATCCAACCCTGCAATTTGATTTTGTCTGCCGTGCAGGTATCTGTGGCAGTTGCGCCATGTTGATCAACGGCAAGCCATCCCTGGCCTGTCGTACTTTGACCAGCGAACTGCCGGATACGATTTTTCTGGCACCTTTACCGGGTTTTGAGCTGATCGGTGACTTATCGGTTAATACCGGTAAATGGATGCGATCTATGTCGGAGCGGCTGGAAACATGGATTCACGGACAAGAATCTCGTCCTGATCTAGCGAAGCTAGAGCCGGTGATGGAGCCCGAAGCGGCGGAGTCGATTTACGAATTGGAGCGTTGTATCGAGTGCGGCTGCTGTGTCGCGGGCTGTGGAACAGCCCAGATGCGAGAAAACTTCGTCGGTGCGGTGGGGCTGGTACAATTAGCCCGCTTTAATCTCGATGAGAGAGATACGCGAGAGGCGAGTGATTTCTACCAGGTCATTGGTGATGAAGACGGTGTTTTCGGTTGCATGACCTTGCTGGGTTGTGAAGATGTCTGTCCGAAAAACCTTCCTTTGGCTCAGCAGATTGCCTATATGCGACGTAAAATGGCGAAGATGGCATTCTGATGTTTTAAGGTGTCCTAGTTTTACGTTACACGTTAACGAAAAACTGGACCCAGCATTGTAGAAATCATCTTTCGGCATAGCTCAGTGCTGAGTAAAACTATTAATGATAATCCCAACATTGGTAGCAAGAGAGCCAGTAATGCAATAACGGTTGCGGGCATAATTAGTGGTGTTTCAGGGCGCGTGTAGGGTGCTTTGAATCGTCTCCCTGAAGGTCTCCTTTGCCACCACATCATGCCGCCGCTTATGCAGAGCAAAATTGTTCCCGCAGCAGTTATCAGTCCAAGAATCTGGTTTGTTACGCCAAATAGATGGCCTTCGTGAGCAGCAATACCCAACCCGATAATACGATCTGCAATAGGTTTGTCCGAAAAAGATAAATGACGGTTGATGCCTCCAGTCCTTTGGTCAATCCAATAGTCGTCGCGCACTGATCGGTTCTGGCTTAGTGAACTTAATTTCCATTCGCCTCCAGTTGCTTGTTGAGTCATTGATGGGTGATCTATGGAATGACTGCTATGTTCAAGATTGGTTGGGCTAGCGACGGACAGTTCCGCTGGAAGTGCGATATCGAGGCTTAGCGCGGTAGTGAGAACTTCCTGGGATAAATTAGCGGTATCGCTCGCTTGCGCTCCCCACGTTCGTACCTGATCAATTCTGTTGGTCGTCCAATCTTGTTCAACGCGTTGTTGGGACCACAAACGAATTTCTTTAAAAGCCCCACCCCATACGGTAGTCCAGGGTAGGCCGGTGATTAGCAAAAACAAGATAAGTAGACAAAACCAAAAGCCGATAACGCTGTGAAGATCCTTCCAGAAAAGAGATCGTTTATGATTGATCCTAGGGTAGAGTACGCCTGCCCAACCCGGTCGACGTGGCCACCATAAAAAGAGTCCGCTAATAATAAGTACGATTGTCCAACATGCTGACAGCTCAACAATGAGCGATCCTCGATCGCCGATTAGAAGCTCTCCATGCAGTATTTTGGCAAAGGAGGCTATATCGTCGTCGGCATTTTTAATTGTTAGAACGTTTGCGTTGTAGGGGTTTAGGTAAACGCGTAGTTTTTCTTCTCCGGACATTACGGTTATAGTTTGTGCGGAGTCTGGTGTTTTTTGTAGTTCCCAACTAAGAAAGCGTGCACCATTAGGTGAGGCCGAAAGGGCAGCGCTGATTAAAATGTTGGGGGATAAAGAAGCTCCCGTAATTTCCAGGTTCGAATAAGGTTTATCTCGCCAAGTATCAAGTTGTGGTTTAAAAAGATAAATGGCTCCTGTAAGTGACAAGAGAGCAACAATAGGTAAACACATTAGGCCAGCATAGAAATGCCAACGCCACACCAGTCGATAAATGCTTGTTTGTCGATAGGTCGTCATCTTCCTCTCCTAACAAACAGCACGTTATAAATCTACGCTAAACGATAAGTAAGCTGTTCGCCCTGGCCAGGGATGTGCAACATAGGCACGTTCGTCGGTAATATTATCAATTCCAATCGAAATCTGAGTTTGGGATGTAAGCTCGTACCATTCTTTGCGTATTCCGTTTATCCATTGAACACCTTGAGCCCCCCAATTTTCCGCAACGTTATCAGCGATTATCTTAATTTCCGATGTTTTCCAGCCACTGTTTCGATAGTCTTGAACCTGACCTTCCCGTGTATAGCTCGATGATTCTGGATTTGATGCAGAGGTGCGTTTAAAATCTTTGAGAATATCAAATTGTGTAAGGTTTGCTTCGATTTGTATTGAATCAGATAGCGGG